>JANLFM010000009.1 GCA_024655865.1 Caldisericota bacterium | reverse complement strand
TAGTGCTGGAGTTAATATTGCCCAACGCTCTCTTTATCGGTATTACGCTCGCGGTTTTGACCTGGTTGAACCGACGGTTGAAGTTGTCCTACGGGGATCATATGGCAGTGGTCTTCGCCAGCACGGGCAAGAATAACGGCACGGCGATTGCCATTGCCACTGTGGCTTTCTCACCCCTGGTAGCGATCCCTGCCGCCATCATGCCCATTTTCCAAATCTTGTTTCTGGTGTTTTACGTGAAGATGGCGAACTGGGTGCGCGGCTATTTTGAGGGGCGCCGCGCAAAATCCGTGTCCGCTAATACTCAATAGAGAAAGGAGCAAATATGTTCCAGCGAATTTTATTGGCTTACGATTTTTCGCCTCACGCAGAAGTCGCCAAGCAAATAGCCCAGGTGCTGGCGCAAGGAAAAAATAAACAGCTCTGGGCGCTGAGCGTAATAGAGCCATTGGAAGAGCCACTGGCTGAAGTGGGCGAGCCTCCAATGGTAAAAACAGAGGCATGGCAAAATGCCGTGGCTTTAAGTGAGAAAGAACTGGAGCAGGAGCGCAGCCAACGCCTTGTACAAGATATAGCTGAATTAGAAGCTGCAGGAATAAATATTACCCCTGTGGTGCGCTGGGGAGATCCAGCGGAGGAAATACTGGCTGCTGCTAAAGAGTTTGGCGCTGACCTGATAGTGATGGGTTCACACAGCAATCGCACATTTTGGGAGGTAATTCTGGGCAGTGTTACGGAGAAAGTTGCTAAACAGGCACCCTGCCCGGTGTTAATTGTTTCCCACCGTCCTCCGCATCCTGGCATGACGCACCAGCGCGTCCTTTTTGCTACCGATTTTTCACCCCACGCTGAGGTTGCATATAAGGTAGCTCTCAGTCTGGCAAAAGAGGAAAAACATCACCTCTATCTTTTAACTGTAATCCCTTCCTCGGGTGAGAAAGAAACGGATTTGTGGGTTGACTCCCAGGCAGAAGCCGAACGGAAGCTTCAAAAATTGGCTGCTGAAGCAAGGGAGCGGGGAATTCAGGCTGGAACGCTGATCCGCCATGGGAATGCGGTAAAGGAGATCAACAAAGCGGCCTTGGATGTGGATGCCGATTTGATTGTTTTGGGTTCGCATAGCCGCCGCAACATCTGGGATGTTTTATTAGGCAATACCGCTGAAAGCGTTTCCCGGCGCGCCTATTGCCCGGTGCTGATCGTTTCTCACCTTCCCGGGAACAATGCCCACAGCGGGGGTCAGCCAGGAAAAGCCTGACAATTATGAAACAGCCATCGTTGACAGCTAAAATTGAAGGAGATCTATTCAATTTCTGGCACTATCTCTGATGGCAAACTAAGCGTAAGCTCACGAACTCGGTCTTTTTGGCTTAAAGCCAACTTAAATAAAAAGTAAAGGAGAGAAAAGAAAAAATGAAAATCGCAGCGGTATCAGAGGATGGAATAACCATAAGTCAGCATTTCGGACGAGCACCTTTCTATGTTGTTATTACCATAGAGAACGGAAAGATTGTCGCACGTGAGAAGCGAGAGAAGTTAGGGCATGCGCAATTCCGAAGCGAGCCTCATGTCGAGGAAACCAGTCCTCGCGGACATGGCTTCGGTGCTGAATCACAATCCCGGCACGCACTCATGGCGGCGGCAATTGCTGACTGTCAGGTCCTGCTTGCCCGAGGGATGGGCGCAGGGGCATACGAAAATATGAAAGACGCCGGTATCCAACCGATCATCACGGATATCCCAAATATTGACGATGCAGTGAGCGCTTATCTCGAAGGTAGGCTTGTCGACCATACCGAGCGGCTAGACTAAAAATATGGCGAAACCGATTGCAGCTTCGGGATCGCTATGAATTCTCGCTACGACCAGCATCTTCTACCCACATCACCTAAACCATCAGGATTGATGTATGCTCTACAAGCAGGAGCTGTGCATTTAGAACAATTGTTTCTCTGATCCTACCAAAGCTCTGGCGCAAGTGATGAAGAAGAAGAAGTAAAAAGGATGGAAAAATCAAACGCAGGAAGCACCCGGCATACCCAAATGAATAATCAGAAAGCAATTCAGGTATCGGGATTGACAAAATATTATGGGGAAACCCTGGCCGTGGACCACATTAGCTTTGAAGTGGAAAAGGGCGAGATCTTCGGCTTTCTGGGACCCAATGGAGCTGGGAAAACCACGACCATCAGGACCATCACCGGGCTTTCCAAGCCAACAAGCGGAGAAGTCTCAGTCCTTGGCCTGGAAGTCAGCTCTAAAATCCTGGAGATCAAAAAACACATTGGAGTTGTTCCGGAAATCTCCAATCTCTATGATGAGCTTTCAGCTTTCGATAACCTGCTTTTCATGGCCCAGCTTTTCGGCGTCCCCCGAAGCCAGCGCAGGAAGAGGGTGGAAGCCCTGCTTAAAATGTTCGGGCTCTTCGAGCGAAAAAATAGCCTTTTTAGAACTTTATCCCGGGGCATGAAGCGCTCTTTAACTATCGCTTCCGCTCTGGTACATGAACCCCAAATCCTTTTTCTGGACGAGCCTACAGCCGGTCTGGACGTGCTCGCCGCTCACTCCCTGCGCAACCTGATCCATAATCTCAGAGAACAGGGGATTACCATTTTCCTCACAACCCATTACCTTGAAGAAGCAGACTTCCTCTGCGATCGGGTGGCTATACTTTTGAGGGGGAAAATCTTAAAAGTCGGCACCCCTGATTCCTTAAAAGCCGTAGCCGAGGAGGAGTCCATTATCGAATTCTCTTTCAAAAAGGGGGATTACCAGTTTGTCAAGGACTTATCCCAAAGGCTCCCAGAACTTAAAGTGGTCCCGGTAGAGGAAACGAAAATCAGGATTTACGGGGGCATCCCTTCCTTTGTGTTCCAGAGCGTGCTTGAGTTCTCAAAAGAAAAAGGATTGGAGGTACTTTCGGTTAACAGCATTAAGCCCACCCTCGAGGACGCCTTCATCAAGATCACTGGCTTGAGCCCCACGGTGATGAGGGTGGAAAAGGAAAAAAGAACAAATGCGTCGGGATAATCTCAGGGCCATCTTTTACATCGTTTTAAAGGACATGAGGACCTACTACCTCAAGCCTCCCGCTATCAGCTGGGGGATTGCCTTTCCTGTTGTCTGGATCCTTGCTTTCTACCTGAGAAATCCAAAGAGTTTCGAGGAGTTACTGCCCGGATTGGTAGCGATGACTATTCTCTTCAGCACCACGGCCGCTGAAGCCGTGGTGATCAATTTCGAGCTCAGGTTGGGTTCCTTGGAAAGGCTGCTTCTTGCTCCTGTTAGCTTGCCCGCCGTTCTCTTAGGAAAGATACTGGGAGGTGCGCTCTTCGGACTGTTGATGACAACGGTGGTTACTACAGGATCAGCTATTATCCTGGGAGCCCATCCTCAGGTACTCTACCTGATTTTGATCGTACTCCCCTCTCTTTTTACTTTCGCCGCATTAGGGGCTTTGCTCTGCGTTTCCGTGAAGGAGGTGTTCGAAGCTCAAACTTTACTCAACTTGCCCCGGTTCGTGATGATTTTCCTCTGTGGCGTTGTTTACCCTGTTTCCGCAATGCCTAAAGCCTTACAGTATATCGCTTATCTCATGCCTCTCACATATACGGTTGAGGGATTGAGGTATTCTTTCACCGGTGGCTCAATTTATTCCGTGCTGATAGACGCCCTGGTGCTAGTCGGCTTCTCCCTGATCTTCATTTATCCCGCCTTCGGGCTCCTGCGAAGAAAGTTCGAGTAAAAATGAGGGACAGGCTGGTTCTTGGCAAATGGGGAATTGAAGAACGAAAAGGTAGACGGTTCTCTTCTTCCTTTTATGGCCGCAGGGCTCCCGCAAAGACCTGCCAGGCCAGAGCCGATTTGGCCACCAAACTCAAGATCACATAAACCTTCTCCCCGAAAAGGTAGTCCCTCCATTTGCCCACTTTTTTGTACTGCAAGACCATATTTATGGCGAAGCAGTTAAAGAAGACGAAGATCGAGCCGTAAATGGCGTAAACAAAGGCAGGGATTTTCCCAAAACCGTAGTAATTAGCTGCCCAGAAGAAAATGGCCACTACCACCCAGGGGATAAGGCCGGCAAACGACCCGATGTAGAAACTGGTCCAGTTCGTCCTCTGAGTGGTCTGATTGTGGATTTCCATCATCAGGCCCATTAGGTTCATCAGCGCCACCAGGGAAAAGACCATGATCAGGCTGCCGAGGTCGTAAATTCCCACGAGCATGGCGATGGCCACCATCATTGTGGAAGCGGAAAGAGCGTACTCGAACCAGCGCATCCTGTTCATCCCCCGGGTTAAATCCTCGTTGTAACGCCTGTTGTACACAGTGGCGATAAGCAAATGGGCAAGGGCGGAGAGAAAAAGAAAGATGACTACCAGCCAGACAAAAGGAACCTGAAACAGGGGCATAGTTGCCGTGATCAGCCTCTTTGCTCCAACATCATAGCTCAGGTAGTTTGTGGTTATAGGAAGTCTGAAATCACGGCTGATAAAGAGCATGGCAACGCCCTGGATCAAATGCAGAAAGAACATCACGAGGTTAAAACGCCTGAGCGAGCGAAACTCCTTTTCTAACTCCACGCTGCACCTCCAGATGTTTTTTATAATTTTAGCATTCAAAGGGACTGAAAAAGCCTCTCTCTCCTTAAAAGAATTAAAACCTCCCGGAGAATTCCTCTGCGCCCGGTTTCCTCACTCGCTCCGTAAAATAGAGGATAGCTCGGCTTTTTCGTTAATTATTAAAAAGGAAGACCATAAATACAGGGAATGTGGATGAAAATCGGAGAGGGAGCACGAAGTTGTCGTGTTCTCTTTTATAAAAGGGATGAAACTGGCGGAGAGGGCGGGATTCGAACCCGCGAGACGAGTTTTAACCCCGTCTACTCGCTTTCCAGGCGAGTGCCTTCAGCCAACTCAGCCACCTCTCCGGAAGCGCTTTCGATTATAAATTAGTTCCGGGCTTACTTCAAGGAGAAGGAAAAAGGATAAAGTGAACCGTAAGGAAAGAAGAGGACCAGAGCGCAAACTCAAACAAGGGCAGAGTTTTCTCGGACAAGGAAATGAAAGTTTAAAAAATTAAAATAAAAAAGGGCGGAAAGGAAGCAGTGCCTGAGCCACCACTTTCAGGAATCTAATTTTCGGGGAAATTTTCACCAATAATTCAAACCGTGATAAACTTTTATTGTGCGTTTTGTTTGTGACTTCCATCTTCATTCCAGATACAGCCGGGGCACGTCCAGCGATATGGGCCTGGAACACATGGCTCGCTGGGCGAAGCTTAAAGGGATTAGCCTTTTAGGCACCGGGGATTTCACTCACCCTGCCTGGTTTCTGGAACTCAAAGAGAAGCTCAAACCCTCGGACCTGAATGGCCTTTACGAGTTCCAGGGAGTCTACTTCATGCTCACAGCAGAGGTGGCCAATTTCTTCCAGGTGGATGGCAAAGCCCACAAAATGCATAACTTGATTTTCTCCCCTTCGCTTGAGGTCTCCCTGCGCATAAATCAGCGCCTCAGGCGCTTCAATTCCCTTTCCGTGGATGGGCGCCCGGCTCTCTCCATTTCCGCCCTGGATCTTTTGAAAATAGTGAAGGATATTTCCTCCGATGCTTATATTGTGCCCGCTCACGCCTGGACTCCCTGGTTCTCCCTTTTTGGCTCCCGCTCAGGATTTGACTCCATTGAGGAGTGTTTCGGGGAGGCTTCTTCCGAGGTCTTCGCCATTGAGACCGGTCTCTCCTCAGACCCTCCCATGAACTGGAGGCTCAGTGCTCTGGACAGGGTAACCCTTATTTCCAACTCCGACGCTCATTCTCCTTCTAAGCTGGGACGGGAGGCCAACGTCTTTTCTGAGAAAATGGACTTTTATGAAATCAGAAGGGTTCTCCAGAATAAAGATCGGTCGAAATTCCTCTTCACGATTGAGTTCTTCCCGGAGGAAGGGAAATATCATTTCGACGGCCATCGCTTCTGCAACGTGCTCATGTCCCCGGAGGAAGCGCGCAAGCATAACCTGATCTGTCCGGTATGCAGGAAGCCCCTGACCGTGGGAGTGATGCACAGGGTCGAGGACCTGGCAGACCGCAAGGACGGCTTTGAGCCGGAGAACGCCATTCCCTATAAAAGGTTGATTCCCTTAGATGAGATTATCGCCCAGGTACTAAAAAAGGCCCCGGAAAGCGTGGCCGTCCAGAACGAATACCTGAAATTGGTGCAGACCTTTTCCAACGAGCTCGCCGTGCTCCTCGATGCTCCCGTCTCTTATTTGGAGAAAATGACCTCCCTCTCGCTGGCCAGGGCTATTGCCTCAATGCGTGAGGGCAAGGTGAAAATCATCCCGGGATACGATGGTAACTACGGCAAAATCGAAATCTTCCTGGATGCGGAGGAGGAAAAGACCCCTCCTGAACCCACTCAAATTAGCCTGTTTTAGGAGGAGATATGCCGGAGCTCCCTGATTTAGAAGTTGTAAAATCCAACCTGGAAAAGAGAATCCTGGGTTTTGAGGTCGCTGATCTCAAGTTTTTAAAGAGATCCGTGGGCAAGCCCTCCCCGGAACTTGTGGAGGAGGCCCTCAAGGGAGAGAAAGTGAGCGCCATAGCGCGGAGGGGAAAGTATACCGTGCTCCACTTTGAAAGCGGGGCGGCTCTTTTGATCCATTTGATGCTCGAAGGGGAGCTGGACTTAAAACCTGCCGGGGCACCGGTCGAGAAGGGAACCTGCGCTGTGCTTTCCTTTAAGGAAGGGCAGGAGATCCACTTCATTGACCAGAGGGGGTGGATGAAGCTCTACTTCATTCCTCCGGGAGAACTTGAGAAAACCAAAGAGCTCAAGGAATTAGGGCCTGAGCCTTTCGACCCAGCTTTTACACCAGAATATTTAAGCGAGGTGCTCCAGAAGTTTCGGGGCACCGTGAAGTTCGCTCTTATGGAGCAGAAGTTCCTTGCCGGGATCGGTAATGCCTATTCCGATGAGATCCTTTTCTGCGCCAGGATTTCTCCCTCAAGACCTGCGAGGGAGCTCTCAGAGAGGGAAAAGGATTTCCTTTACAAGTGCATCCTGGACACCCTGCGCTGGGGGACGGAGGAAGCCCGGAAAAGAATGGGAGATAGGGTACGCGGCGAAATCAGGGAATTCCTCAACGTTCACGGCAAGGAGGGAGAGCCCTGCCCCCGCTGCGGAACAAAAATCGTAAGAATTGAAATTGAAGGAAGGGGGACCTACTTCTGTCCCCGCTGTCAGAAGTAGAAATCCTTGAGAGAGCGAGCGAACTCGCCGAAAAATATGGTCTGGCCCTGAAGGCTCTTCCTTTAAGAGATCTTGGGGAAAAGGTTTTAATTTTAAGAGAGCTCTTCCGAAAGGGCCATTTCCCGAGCGCCCTGAGTTGGTCAGAAAAGGACCTTCCCGCTCTTCAGGATCCCCGCACTATTTATCCCTGGGCCAAAAGTGTCCTCTGCTTCGCCCAACCATATTCCCTGCCCGCCCAAGAAAAACCGGAACTCCCTTCCGGGGTAATCGCCCCCTTCTGCGCCCTCGACTGGTACGGACTGCTTAAGGACAAATTAAGGAAGATCAAGGCCGAGCTTGTAGTAACCTTCCCCCAATTAAAAGCGAAGGTCTTTGTGGAAGGGAGACTTCTGGAAAAGACCTGGGCGGAACTTGCGGGGATTGGATGGAGGGGCAAGAACAGCTTGCTTTACTCTGAAAAATGGGGATCCCATTTCCTTCTGGGAGAACTGCTAATTAGCGCTGAGGTTGGGGAATTTAAGGAGGAGAAAGAAAGCATGTGTGGAGATTGCAGGCTCTGCCTGGATGCCTGCCCCACAGGCGCTATCAGGAAGCCCTATCAGATCCGGCCTGACCTCTGTCTGGATTACTTCTCCCTCCATTATGACGGTATCCTTCCCATGAGGGTGCGCGAGCTTATGGGGGCGCGCCTTTTCGGGTGTTCCACATGCCAGGACGTTTGCCCTTACAACAGGGAATGGAAAAAGGTCAAGCTGCAACCAGAATCTGGACCTGGATTGTTTATTCCTATTGAGGAAGTGCTCCTTATGGACGAGGAAAAGTTCCGCAGGATTTTTTCCGGACACACCTTCAAGGGGAAAGCCCTCACTCTCTTAAAAAGGAACGCTATCGTGGTAGCGGGCAACCTGAGGGATCGATCTCTTTTTGAATTGATTGAACCCTTCGCCTACGATTCCCCATCCCTCCTGCGCCAGCACGCCCTCTGGAGCCTGTGGCGGATTGACCCTTCAAGAGCCTCTGGCGTTTTCAGAAAGGTAAGGGCTCAGGAAATTGTCCCCCGCGTGCTTCAAGAGATAAACGCTCTGCAGAAAAAGAGAAAATCCTGAGGTTCTAAACTTTATTAAGGAGCTGAAGATGAAAAAGGCCTTTTCAGGCGTCATTGATGGTTCTTGGTTCCCTGGCTCTCTTATATGCTCTTTTCCCTATGCTTTCCAGGAGGAGGATGACCGGATTTGTGGCTCCCCACAAATCCTTTGCTCTGGTAGGCGGATTACTCCTTATCCTGGGATTCCTCACCTTGAGGAAAAAGGGCCCTCAGGAGAAAACTGTGCACAATTCACATCTGGCTTGCCCGCTTTTTGGTTATGGTTCTTGGCGTTACTGTTTCCTGGCTCTTTTCTTTGTCCTTCAGGGATAGGGAACCAGAGAGCAATCATGGTTCATTATGATCTTGTATAAGCCACAATTGCGACTCTGTGGTTTCTGGAATTCTCTGCGATGCTCATTTGAATAATCGCAACCAAGAACGCAGGAGAAGGAGCACGAGAATCAAAACTTAATTTTAAGGTACAATTATTTCAAAACGACGGCACTATTCAACTGTAACGAGCTCCTTATAACATGGAGGTGAGAAAGCAATGAGGGTCAGAATGGTCAAAAAAGAGTTCAAGAAAACAAATAAAACGGTAAAAAGAGGGCTTTTAGCCCTGATACTCCTTTTGGTGCTTCTTATCTCTTCCTGCACGGAACCAGGGTCACCCACTATCTTTCCTACTCTCACGCCGCCCGGGTCTACGGCTTCGCCCTTACCCTCCTTCTCTCCCAGTCCCACGCCTTCGCCAACTCAACCACCTTTCGTTCTTCCCTCCCCTACACTCACACCACTCGAGCAAACCTATAACGCTAAGCCTGAATTAGAGGTGAACCGTCTGGTCTGGAAAGTAGAAAAAGCCACTTTCACCAAGGATCTACCAAAAGGCTATAACGCCCCTTCCGTTCCCAGAGGAAAATACCTCATCCTGGAGCTTTCAACCCGCTCCCTCTCCTGGGACGCACGACCTCCAGACTGGAGGCAGCTCGTGCTCCTGGATCAGAACAAAAACGTCTACTACCCTGTTGCCTCCCATGGTTTTTTTCTCTCCTTACTTGACCCCGAGCGGATCAAGACGCTTATCGACCCCTCCGCACCACCATACCAGTCCACTGCAGTATTCGACGTGAAAGAGAATGCCCAGGAGTTCGTCTTAGGGATTAAAAGGGCTGGGTTCAAGGTGGAGCCGGAAGGTTATTTGATCGTCCCTGAACCGCAATGGTGGCCTTAAGATGGCTCAAGGACAACCTCCACTTTTAGAGTGAGGCTTCTTCAACTTTTCCAAGAGGTGGCGCAAAGAGAAGTCCCAAAACGGACAAACTCTCCAAGCTCATATTCTATAATAGTGCACCCGGGGGAAGGACTTTATCACCGGGAAATCCGTGATTCGGGGGAACTGGTTCACCGCTGTGGAGCAGGGAGAGGCTGCCGCCAAAAGCATACTGGGGCTGGATTTCAAGTACGAGGGAAGCTTGAAGCACAATATCACCAACATTTTCGGGAGCGAAGTAGCCGTAGTAGGTTATAACCGGGAGGACGCTCCTTTGACCTATGCCTACTTCAACCCCAAAACCGGCATTTACCGACGAGTGTTTCTGGATGAGAAAGAGCGACTGATTGGCGCCACTTTGATTGGAGAAACAAACGAAAGCGGGCTCTACTACTACCTGGTAAAAACAAGAGCAAGAATCCCCGGCGGGAAGTTGAACCGCACCTTGAATTACGCCAAAATGCTCCGGGCTCTGGACTTCAAGTAGGGAAATTTTAAAAACCCCGTGTTGTCTCACATAAAATTCGAAATGAAAATAGTTCAGCAGGGGAATGTTTGACACTTTCACTTGTCTAGTTAATACTGTATCAACTAGACGACTGGAGGCATTGATAATTGGGAAAAAAGCGTTTTAATGTCCTGCTGGTATACCCTGAGTTTCCTGACACTTTCTGGAGTTTCAAGCACGCTCTTCATTTCATCGGAAAGAAAGCCGCATCGCCCCCATTGGGTCTTCTCACCGTTGCCGCCCTGATGCCAGCAGATTGGCCCAAAAAATTGGTGGATCTCAATGTTCGTGCTTTAAACGATGAGGATCTGGCCTGGGCGGATCTGGTTATGATCAGTGCCATGGTCGTGCAAAGGGAATCCGCCGCTCAGGTCATCGACCGCTGTCATGCCGCCGGGGTCAAGGTGGTGGCTGGAGGTCCTTTGTTCATGGGAGATTGGGAGCAGTTTGATAAGGTCGATACCTTCGTATTGAATGAGGCTGAGTCAACCCTGCCTGAATTTCTCAAGGATCTCGAAAGTGGGGAGACTCGGCGAGTGTATACCAGTGGAGAATTCCCGGACATTCGCCAGTCGCCCATCCCTCTCTGGCAATTGCTTGACCTCCATCAATATAACTCCATGAGCGTTCAATTCTCTCGCGGCTGCCCATACAATTGTGAGTTTTGCAACGTTACCGCTATGTTTGGTCGTAAATCACGGACAAAGACTACGGCCCAGGTCATCGCCGAGCTGGATGCTCTTTATTCCCTGGGGTGGCGCGGTAGCGTATTTTTTGTCGATGATAACTTTATCGGTGCTCGGCAGCAGGTGAAGAATGATCTGCTTCCTGCTTTAATTCGGTGGCGCAAGGAGAAAAAGAGGATGATGTCCTTTTACACTCAGGCCACGATCGATTTGGCAGATGACGACGATTTGATGCGTATGATGGTGGAGGCCGGGTTTCATATGGTCTTTATCGGTATTGAAACACCGGAGGAACATAGCCTGATCGAGTGTGGAAAGCTTCAGAACAGAGGCCGGGATCTGGTGGAGAGCGTAAAGCGCATTCACCGAGCGGGTATGCAGGTACAAGGAGGATTTATTGTAGGGTTCGACAACGATCCCCCTTCCATTTTTCAGCGGCAGGTGGAATTAATCCAGAAGAGCGGCATCGTAACGGCGATGGTAGGACTTTTGCAGGCTCTGCCAGGCACTCGTCTGTACCAACGGTTAAAGGGGGAGAACCGTTTGGCGGGTGGGTCATCCGGAGATAACGTGGATGGTACCACGAACATTGTTCCCGTGATGAATCTCTCGGTACTTCTGCGTGGTTACCATTACATTTTGCAACAGATCTATGCTCCAAAAGCGTATTACGAGCGAATTCGCACGTTCCTGCAAGATTATCAAGTGCCGGGGCTCAAGACGCTCATTGACTGGAGGTCTGCCCCGCAGTACATTCAAGCTTTCCTCCGCGCTATCTACAGGCTGGGCATTCGCGGCGTGGAACGGATGCAGTTCTGGCGGATCGCTCGCTGGACCCTATTTCATCGACCGCGGGCTTTCGCCACAGCTATTACATTGGCGATCTACGGTTTTCATTTTCGGCGGGTGTTCGAGTTGTACGTCCAGACAAGCAGGTAAAATGCGGGCCTGACCTTTCTTTTCCCGATTGCCCTCTTGCTGAGAAGCTCGAAGATAATTCTTCAGAAAGTCCTTCCCGCCGATAGATGGTATCTCTTGCAAAATAGGAATTAGAAGAGAATTCATCGGCTTCCGCAGTTTTCGTGAAGTGTGCTTCGGAAGCCGCTATTTTTCTCTTCCACAGTCAGGTACTGCCTTTCTTTAAGGGGCGAGGATCCTGGTATCCGCTATCCTAACGGACAACGGCAAGGAGTTCTGAAAGAAAGGACGCCCACCCTCACTAACCCTATCTGGTCTTAAATGGAATAGAGCATCGTAACACCCATGTGCCTATCCCCAGACCAATGGATTCATCGAGTACTTCAACAGGGCCATCCTGGATGAGTTCTTCCCACAGGCGAAGTGGAGGGCATAAGAGGAGGTAGTGGAATCAGTGACCGATCTACTATAATACAGAGAAACCACATCAGGGATACCGTAATCAGGGTATGAGGCCGATGGAACTATTGAAGAGCACCTGGAAAGCGTTTAGACACGATATGGGTAGGAATTCATCCAAAACCCTGATTTATACCTCCCTGATCGTCGGGGTTTTAGCGCTCAGTATGGCGGCCTTCTTTGTACGCTGGGCCAATGCTCCTGGGATTGTCACCGGCTTTTACCGCATGGCTATCGCCACAGTCCTTATGGCCCTTCCCTTTTTAAAAAGAGTGAACTCTCATACCAGGCCTTCCCGGAAAGGGGTTATCCTTGCGCTCCTTGGCGGTTTGGCTTTTGCCTGTGATCTCGGATTATGGACTACTGGTGTGATGATGGGGGAAGTAGTTAACCCTACGCTGCTGGCGAACACGGCTCCCCTCTGGGTAGGACTGGGTACGGTGCTCATTTTCCGCCGCAGGCTAAAACCCCGATTCTGGATAGGAGTAATCCTCGCCCTTTCAGGAGCAGCTTTCCTCTTGGGGATAGACCTTAAAAGGAGTAGCGCCATTGGCATAGGCTCCTTTTTAGGACTTCTTGCCGGTTTCTTCTACGCTGCTTACTGGCTCCTCACTCAAAAAGGAAGGGAATATCTGGACTCCTTGAGCTACTTCTGGATCGCGGCCTTGAGTTCCACAGTCCTTTTAACCCTGGTGGTTTTAATCTCCGGGCAATCCTTCACTGGTTATCCTTTAAAGAGTTACCTCTCCTTCCTGGGCTTCGGCGTTTTCACTCAGGTGATTGGCTGGATGTCTCTGAATTACGCTTTAGGACACCTTCCTGCCTCCCTTGTTTCCCCTACCATGTTAGGACAGCCATTGCTCACCGGCATCCTGGCCTGGCCTTTATTAGGGGAGCCTCTCTCCTTCAAGCAGGTCTTTGCTGGGATTTGCGTGCTTGTGGGAATTTATTTAGTGCACAGAAGTCACCAGGAAATCCTGGATAAGTTGAACCCTTAAAAATTCTTTAACTTATCCCCATTGATCACCATGGAATAAGCTCCAAGCGAATCTCGGCTCTTTTCCCAGCATGGCGAAGAGATAAGTCATCATTGAAATCCCCTCTAAAGAGAAACTTTCTACCTGTTCGTTGGCGTCAAAAAAATTAAAAGAACAGGAGGAACCCATGGCCCTGAATGTAGTAGAGATTATGAAAATTTTACCCCACCGTCCTCCCTTTCTCTTCGTGGATAGGATAGTGGAAATAGAGCCTGGAAAATACGCCCAGGGGATTAAAAACGTGACCATTAACGAGTCTTTCCTTAATGGTCACTTTCCGGGACACCCCATTGTACCCGGTGTCATTCTCCTTGAGGCCATGGCTCAAGTAGCGGCTATTGCCCTCCTGAGCGCGGAGGGATCCCAGGGAAAGGAGGTCCTCTTGGGGGGAGTGGAGAAAGCCCGCTTCCACCGCCCCGTGTACCCCGGAGACCAGCTGGTGATCACGAGCCGTTTGACTCACAACCATGAAAATGCCGGGATCTGTCAAAGCACTATCCATGTGCAGGGGGAGCTTGTGGCCTCCGCCCAACTTTTAGCGGTGATTAAATGAGCTACGGAACTTCAGTCTTAGGACTCGGCTCTTACTTGCCAGAGGACGTTTATAACAATTTTTACTTCGAACAGTATGTGGAGACAACAGACGAATGGATCAGGACTCGCACCGGGATCAGGGAGCGGCGCTTCGTGCGGGACGGCATGGCTACCTCTGACATTGCTACTCTCGCAGCTCAAGAAGCCTTAAAGAAGAGTAACCTAAAGGCAGATGAAATTGATCTTATTATCGTTGCCACCGCCACCCCGGATCGCCTTTTTCCATCCACAGCTTGCACCGTGCAGGAGAAGCTCAGGGCAAAGAAAGCTGCTGCTTTCGATATCTCTGCCGGTTGTTCCGGTTTTATCTATGCTTTAGCTTGCGCTTCCCAGTTTATCGAAAATGGCCTCTTCCAGAGAGCTCTGGTTATCGGAGCAGAGACTCTTTCTAAGTTTATCGACATGAAGGACAGAACCACCTGCGTTCTCATGGGAGATGGAGCAGGTGCTATGGTTCTGGAAAGAACAGATGGTGAAAGCCAACTCCTCTCCTTCTACCTGGGAGCGGACGGGACAGGAGGCCAATATTTAGAGCTTCCCGCTGGTGGTTCCCATCTCCCGGCTTCTCTGGAAACAGTGGAAAAGAAGCTCCACTACATCAAGATGGACGGGAGTCTGGTTTTTAAATGGGCTGTGGAGAAAATGGTCCTCTCCGGTCTCGAAGCAACGCGCAGGGCGGGTTTGGATTTAAAGGAGATCGACTGGCTTCTTCCTCATCAGGCAAATATCCGTATCATCCAATCCGTGGCCTCCCGTTTAGGCTTCCCCATGGAAAAAGTTCTTCTTTCTTTGGAGACGATCGGGAATACCTCTGCGGCTTCTATTCCCCTCACCCTTTCCCAGAGTTTAAGGGAAGGAAAAATCAAGGATGGCGATCTTCTGCTCCTTTTAGGTTTTGGAGCCGGCTTTACCTGGGGCGGAGCAGTTCTTCGCTGGTCGGGAGGAAAAAATGAGCGAGAATAAGCTTTGTCATCTTCTTGACATAACTTATCCTGTCATCCAGGGAGGTATGGCGTGGGTCTCCTCTCCCCGTCTGGCAGCGGCCGTTTCTGAAGCAGGAGGGTTAGGTGTACTGGCAGCAGGAAATATGCCCCCGGAGCTCTTTCGTCAGCAGATCCAGGAGACTAAAAAACTTACCAGCAAACCTTTTGGGGCGAATATAGTCCTTCTTTCTCCAACTGTTGAGGAAGCCATCAAGGTCATCCTGGAAGAGTGGGTTCCGGTTGTTTTCTTCGGAGGAGGAAATCCCTCACCGTATATTGAGGAGCTCAAAACCAGAGGAATTAAAGTGATCCCTGTTCTGGCCTCCGTTTCATTGGCCAGAAGGCTTGAGAGGCAGGGAGTGGATGCAGTGGTAGCCGAGGGGTGGGAATCTGGTGGACACGTAGGGGACGTTAGTACTTTCTGCTTAGTGCCCCAGGTTGTCGACGCCGTAAAAATCCCCGTCATCGCCGCAGGAGGGATCGCTGACAATAGAGGTTTTCGGGCCGCTTTGGCCCTGGGTGCCTCAGGCATACAGGTGGGTACGCGCTTCATCTGTTCCGCAGAGTGCGAGGTGCATCCTCTTTACAAGGCCAGAATCCTTAAAGCTGGAGACCGGGATACCGTGGTCACTGGCTACTCCACTGGTCACCCCGTGCGCGTAATCAAAAATGCTTTCTCGCGCATCTACGCAGAAAAGGAAAGGGCAGGAGCTTCTCCTGAGGAACTGGACCTCTTGGGCCAAGGGAGGCTGAGGATGGCCACTGTGGAGGGAGATGTAGAGAACGGCTCCGTGATGGCAGGAGCGATAGCGGGATTGATTAAGGAGATCAAGCCAGTAAGAGAAATTATCTTAGAAATTGTAGGAGAGGAGGAGTAAGATGACCTGTGCATTTCTTTTCCCGGGACAAGGTTCCCAATATGTTGGAATGACAAAAAAGGTGGAGCGGGTTTACCCCTTGGCCCGGGAAATCTTCGAGAGAGCTGATGAAGTCTTGGGTTTTCCACTTTATGCCTTAACAGGAGAAGGAAAGGAAGAAGAACTGACTTCTACTGAAAACGCTCAGCCCGCTATCCTTATGGTTTCTGTGGCCTGGGCCCGGTTCCTCCTGCAAGAAGGGGTGCAACCGGACTTCCTCAGCGGTCATAGTTTAGGGGAGTTTTCAGCTCTGGTTTTAAGCGGGGCTCTGGATTTAGAGGAAGGTTTATGGCTGGTTCACAGGCGGGGCCTTTTAATGAAGGAAGCAATGGCAGAAATACCAGGAGGGATGTTAGCAATTATAGGTCTTTGTAAAGAAAAAACAGAAGAGGTGGTGGAGGAAGCTTGCTCTTTTGGGAAAATAGAGCTGGCCAACATCAACTCTCCAGAACAGGTAGTCCTTTCCGGGGAATTAACTGCATTACAGAGGGCACAGGAGATAGCCATGGTAAAGGGAGCTCGATTCGTTAAGTTTCTTCCCGTCTCCGCCCCTTTCCATTCCTCCATGATGGCTGAAGTAGCCCAGCGGTTCTCTAAGGAACTGGAAAAAATTTCCTTAAGAGATGCTCGCCTTCCTGTGGTGCTGAACGCCAACCTCCAACCCACCAGGGACAAAGAGGTTATTCGGGAAGCCCTCACCTTCCAAATCGATCATCCAGTAAATTGGGTAGGAATTTTAAGGACACTACACCTATTGGGGGTAGAAGATATGTGGGAATTAGGGCCGAAGGCCGTTCTCACAGGACTGGTCAAGAAGACCCTGCCTGGGATTCGAGCCCTATCAGTAGAAGAAGTCTATCAAAAAGAAACGGTACCGGTCTAAAGATCAACAGCCAAAGGAGGATAAAAAATGCAAGAGCAAGAAATTTTACAAAAGGTAAAAGAAGTTGTGGCTGAACGCTTGGGAGTGGAAATCGAGAGGGTAACTCCTCAGGCTCGCTATCAGGAGGACTTGAACGCCGACTCCCTGGATGTGGTGGATCTGGTGATGGCCATTGAGGACGCTTTTCAGATTAAAATCCCCGATTCCGATGCGGGAAAGATTAAAACCGTCCAGGAGACCGTGGATTATTTGAAGAAGGCTTTAGAGGATAGGGCTTAATGGATTATAAGCGCGTGGTTATCACCGGGATCGGGGTCATCACCAGCATAGGCCAGAACAAGGAAGATTTCTGGGAGAATCTGATCCGGGGTCACTCGGGCGTTACCCGGATCTCCCTCTTCGATCCCTCTTCCTTTCCGGTGCGCATCGCCTCCGAGGTGAAAGATTTTTGCTGGAAAGACTATTTCTCTTCAAAGGAAGCTAATAGACTGGATCGTTTTACCCAATTCGCCCTGGCTGCAGCGATCCAGGCAGCCCATGATGCTAATCTCCGTGAAGGAGGAGAGGATGTTGGGGTGATTGTAAGCTCCGGTGTGGGAGGATTAGGAACCCTTGTGGCTCAGCAGGAAATTCTTTCCCAGAGGGGTTCAGAGCGGGTGAGCCCTTTCCTGGTTCCTATGATGATCGTTAATGCCGCCTGCGCGCAGATCGCTATACACTTTCGGGCTCAAGGCTACTCCTCCGTCCCTGTCACCGCCTGTGCCAGCTCCCTTCATGCTTTAGGAGAGGCCTACCAGGCGATTAAGCGGGGACAAGCACGCCTGATCATCACCGGAGGGGCCGAAGCTCCCATCGTTCCTTTAGCAATGGCAGCTTTTGCCAATATGAAGGCCCTCTCTTTCAGAAATGAGGAACCCCAGAAAGCCTCCCGCCCTTTTGACCTCTACCGAGACGGCTTCGTCATGGGAGAGGGCGCAGGAATCCTCATCCTGGAGTCCCTGGAGAGCGCATTAGAGAGGGGAGCTCACATCTACGCTGAGATCCTCAGTTATGCCTGCTCTACAGATGCTTATCATATCACCGCGCCGGAGCCTTCCGGACAGGCGGTGGTTCGCATGATCAGAAAGGCTTTAAAAGAAGCGGCGCTCTCCATTGAGGAGATTGACTACATCAATGCCCATGGTACCTCGACCCCTCTAAATGACAAGATTGAGACTATGGTCTTAAAGGAGGTCTTCCGTGATCAGGCCTATGCCATACCGGTGAGCTCTACTAAAAGTATGATCGGTCACCTCCTGGGAGCCGCAGGGGCTGTGGAGACTATCGCCACTCTTCTTCCCCTGGAAAAGAACATCATCCCTCCCACGATTAACCTGGAGAATCCAGATCCAGATTGCGACCTTAATTATGTTCCCCAAACAGCCATTTTTAAGGAGGTCAAATGCGCCATGAAGCTTTCTTATGGTTTCGGAGGGCATAATGCCTGCTTAATTTTAAGGAGATTCGAGGATTAAATGGAATTAGGTCTTGAAGGAAAAGTAGCCTTAGTGACAGGTGCCTCAAGGGGGATCGGAAAAGCTATCGCTTTATCCTTAGGGAAAGAAGGAGCCCGGGTTGCTATTAATTTTTGTTCTCACGAGAAAGAAGCCCAGGAGGTGGTAGCCTCTTTATTGAAAGAAAGCAAAGAAGCCCGGGCTTTCCGAGCCGATGTCTCCCGACCCAAGGAAGTGGAGGTCATGCTCCAGGGAGTGATGAATCACTTTGGCCGCCTGGACATTCTTGTGAACAATGCTGGCCTCTCCCTGGATAACTTGCTCCTTAAAGCTCCGGAGGAGGAAATCGCTCGCCAGGTTGAAGTTAACCTTCTTGGCACAATTTACACTACCCGCGCTTCACTCAGATATCTCCTTCGCCAGCAGGAGGGAAGGATCATCAATATTTCCTCCGTTATTGGTGTTATCGGTTCAGCGGGACAAAGCATTTACGCTGCTTGTAAGCAAGGAATCGTGGGGTTTTCTCGCTCTCTGGCCAGGGAGTTAGCCCGCCGCCAGATTCTGGTCAATGTTGTAGCTCCTGGATTTGTGGAAACGGAAATGACCTTCAGCCTTCCTTCCTCCCTAAGGGAAAAATACCTTGGTCGAATTCCTCTCTCACGGGCCTGTCAGGCCCAGGAGGTAGCCGATCTAGTTTGTTTCCTGGCTTCCTCACGGGCATCCTATATCACCGGGCAGGTTTTTATCATCGACGGAGGTTTATCCTTAGGCTGATCCCCTTTTATACCCCTAAAGTAGCGCCCCTGGGTGTTGACTATTGATTCCAAAAATCCTTAGACTTGTAATAGTCTGTTAGCGATAGAAACCTTAATTCGGAGGGCATTTCTTGAGCAAAGAAATCGTCACCGGGAATGAGGCTCTGGCGCTGGGAGCACTCAGGGCCGGAGCGAAAGTAATCACAGGATATCCAGGAACCCCATCCTCAGAAGCTATTGGTTTCCTCCTTTCCCATCCGGAACTCTGGAAGGAAAAAGGGGTCCATGTGGAGTGGAGCACAAACGAAAAAGTGGCCTTTGAGATCGCAGCGGGAGCAGCCTGGGCAGGTCAGAGGGCTCTCGTAACCATGAAGATGTCAGGTTTGAATGTGGCTTTCGATTCCGTTATCTCCATAGCCTACTCGGGAATCAACGGGGGCCTGGTGATTTATGTGGCCGATGACCCCGGAGTGAGCGCGGGGATGGCCGAGCAGGATACCAGGGGCTTCGCTTTTATGTCCGACCTCCCCATGCTCGAGGCGTGTTCCGTTAAAGAAGCCTATCTACTTGTGCCCAAAGCCTTCGAACTGTCAGAGAAAACAAAAAGCCCTGTTTTTCTGAGGCTAACCACAGCAGTTTCTCAATCCCATGCCCCGGTGGAGCTGGAGTTACCATATTACCTCCCCCTGGAAAGGGAGATTCTCCTCGAAAGGGATATCCAGAAGTATACCAAAGCCGGAGCTCTAATCTGCATGGCCCAGCACAGGGACCTGATCCAGCGCCTGGAAAAATCAAAAGAGCTCGTCAGGGAAATGAGGCTGAACGAACTTTCGCTCTCCAAGAAAAGGGGCAAATTGGGAATTCTGGCTAGCGGTGTCTCCTACTCTTACCTGGAAGAGGGGCTTCTTCTGGCTTCTCAATTTGGGCTGGATCCTGAGGAGGTCTCAATTTTGAAGGTGGTTTCGGTCAATCCCTTCCCGGAAGAGGAGGCCAAGCTCCTTCTTGAAAACTCCGAATTGATCCTGGTCTTAGAGGAACTGGAACCTTACATGGAGAAGAACCTGATCCTCCTCGCCCACAAACTGGGGCTTAGAAGAAAGATCGTGGGGAAACTGGACGGAACTTTAGAGCGCATCGGGGATTACAGCGTGCGCGAGGTATTATTCGGGATCAGCGCTGCCCTTGGCCTCAAGATTCCCCCTGAGCTTTTTTACGGAATTCAGGCAGAAAAGCTGGCAGCTCCTCGTCCGATCACCGTCTGTGCAGGTTGCCCTCATCGCGGAACTTTCATGGCCATAAATAACGGAATTAGAAAAGCCGGTTTTAAAAAGGATCAGGTAATGGTTACCGGAGACATCGGGTGCACAATTCTGGGGATGAACCCCCCTTTTAACACTGTCTGGAACGAGGTCTCCATGGGAGCAAGCATTGGCATCGCCCAGGGTTATGTGCATGCGGGCATAAATTCACCAGTGATCGCCACGATCGGCGATTCCACCTTTTTCCACGCGGGCATTCCCCCTTTAATCAACGCCATCCAATATCAGGTTCCCCTCACCTTAATCGTCATGGATAACGGCTGGACAGCCATGACCGGAATGCAGTTCAATCCCGGGACCAGTGAAAAATTTTTGCCTCAAGGATCAAGAAGGGTAGATCTGGAGAAATTGATTCCCGGATTAGGGGTAGAGAATTTCTGGGTGGTGGATCCCTACGATTACCGGAAGATGAGCGAAATTATCTTAAAGGCCCTGAAGTTAGAAGGAGTGAAGGTGATCCTTGCCCGCAGGGAGTGCGCCATCCAGGCTATGAGGAGAGGGGAAAGGACAGGAAAAGTACAGGTAAATCCAGAAAAGTGCACCCTCTGCAAATCGTGTCTCACGATTACGGGGTGCCCGGCCCTGAGCATCGGGGAAAAGGCTATGGAAATAGACCAGACTTTATGCAACGGGTGCGGGTTGTGCCTTTTCACCTGCGGGTACAAGGCCTTAGAAAGAGAGGAGGCCTGATCATGCAAGCGATCGGGAATCCAGAATATCCCTACAACATCTATCTTGTGGGAGTGGGTGGACAGGGAATCCTGACAATCGGGGAAATCGTCTCCCAGGCCGTTAACCTTCAGGGTATCCCCGTGAATTTCTACCCCACAAAAGGCATGGCCCAGAGGGGAGGCTTCGTAAAAGCCCAGCTCAGGATTGGAAAGGACCTCGTGGGGCCAGCCATTCCAGAAAAGGGTGCCCACCTGGTATTGGCCATGGAGCGCTCGGAGTCCCTGAAAGCTGTCAGGTATTTGAAGCCCGGAGGGGATTTCCTCCTCTGGGACTATATCTGGGCGCCCACCGCGGTTATGCTCGGCCAGGCCTTCTATCCGGAATTAGAGGTGGTTAAGGAACAGGTTCAAACCGCTCAGGGGAAATTCATCGTTGTCTCTCCCTCCCTCCTCGCTGATTTTGAAGGAAACCCGGCTCCTGACAATATCTTCCTTTTAGGGATCGCCCTGAGGAGAACCTCTCTGGGAAAAGTGGTAACCTTTTCCGCTGTGGAGGAAGCTCTGAAGAATCGCTTTAAGCGGTTCACCTCAAGGAACCTCTTTGCCCTGAAAGCAGGTTATAATCTGGAATTATGAGCTTTAAAGAACTTTTCTACCCCCGCTCGGTGGCTGTAGCAGGTTCGGTCTCCGAGGGCAAATTGGGTTACTTTTTAATCAAGCAGCTCTTAGAGGGCGGTTTTGAGAAAGTCTACGCCTTGAATCCTAAAGGCCAAGGAGCATTATCAGTCCCCGGCTTTCGCTCCGCGGGGGAAATCGGGGAAGAGCTGGATTTAGTGGTCATCGCCTCCCCTGCTTTTACTGTGAAGGAAGTGCTTGAGGATTGCGGCAAAAACGGCGTGAAAGATGCTGTGATCATTTCCGCGGGCTTTTCGGAAATCGGGAACGTGGAGGGGGAAAAAGAGCTCCTCAGAATTGCCAAAAAGTACTCCCTACGCTTTGTGGGGCCCAACTGCGCGGGAATCGTGAATACAAGCCACAAACTTTTCGCCACCCTGGAAACCAGACCCCCTTCAGGATGCACGGCTTTCATCTCCCAAAGCGGAGCCTTAGGAGGAGCAGTACTTTCCTGGGCAGAGGAACAGGGGCTGGGCTTTTCTAAATTCGTGAGCTACGGGAACGGTGCTGATATCGATGATCTTGAACTTTTGGACTACTTGAGAGAGGACCCTGAAACCAGGGTGGTCGCCCTTTATCTGGAAAGCGCCAGGAGGGGGAGGAAACTCCTTGAGGCCATGAGAAAGGTTTCCCAGCGTAAACCTCTGGTGGTGATCAAATCTGGAAAATCACAGGCCGGGCAAAGGGCTACTCTGTCTCACACGGGCTCCATGGCAGGATCGGATGAGGTCTTCGACGCTGCTATCAAAGAGACCGGTGCCATCCGTGTGGAAGGAATTGAGGAAATGTTCGACCTCTGCAAGGGATTCTCCACCCTTCCCTCCGTGAAAGGAAAGAGGGTCTTTATCGTCACAAACTCTGGAGGACCGGGAGTGCTCACTGCGGACAAAGCGGAAGAGCTTGGCCTGGAAGTCTCAGAACCAACGCCTCCCCTGAAGGAAAAGTTAGGACAGATCCTTTCCGAGAGGTGCTCCCTGAAAAACCCTGTGGATTTGACCGTTGAGGGGACGGAGGAGAACTTCCGCCGCAGCCTGATTTTGGGATTAACAGAAACCGGCGAGTTTCCAGGCTATGATGCCGCGATTGCCATCAACGTAGGTACGCCTTTCCTGGATTCCGTAGCCCTGGCGCGCGGGATTGTGGATGCCTTTCGGGAAACCGGGAAACCGATCCTGGCCAGTTTCCTTGCGGGAAAAACCGTGGAAGAGGGAGTGCGCTTCCTGAAGCAGAACGGGATTCCCAATTTCCTCACCGGGGAAAGAGCGATCAAGGTAATTTACTGGATGAGCGAGTACGAAGCGCGAAAGGCAAAAATAAAGGAGCCCTTGCCCCCGCCTGAACCTAAAAGAAAAGGGATAAGCTGGAAATTTCCCGAGCTGGAGCCCGAAGTGTTCCAATTTCTCAAAGAAAATAGCCTACCTGTTCCCGAGTTTCGCTTCGCAAGGGACGAGGAGGAAGTCTCAGAGGCTGCAGAGGAAATAGGTTACCCCGTGGTGATGAAGGTGGTCTCGCCGGACGTTATCCATAAATCAGACCTGGGAGGCGTTATCCTCAACATCAGGGATCAGGCTGGTGCTCAAGATAGTTTCCGCAGGTTAAAGGAAGTAGCCGCAGGAATGCGTTTTTTAGGGGTCACCCTTTTCCCCATGATCCATCCGCTCCATGAGGCTTTAGTAGGGATTTACCGGGATCCACAGTTTGGTCCCGTGGTCGCTTTCGGCCTGGGGGGAATTTTCACCGAGATCGTGCGGGATCTCTCCTTAAAATTAGCACCGCTGGACCGGGAAGATGCTTTCTCTCTGGTCGAAGGAACAAAACTTTCCCAAATCCTGAGGGGGGCAAGAGGACAGAAACCCTGCGATCTGGAGTCTTTAATCGATCTCCTTATAAAAGTCTCCCTTATGCCCTTCCTTTACCCCGAAATTGAGGAGATGGATTTAAACCCGGTATTCCTCCTGGAAAAAGGAGTTTTAATAGGAGACGCAAGGATAATCAAAAAACGAGGAGGAAATCATGAGCCCGATTAAACCGCAAAGTGGAATGGACAGAGTCGCTCCATATATCCCAGGGAAACCCATTAAAGAAGTAGAAAGGGAACTGGGCCTTACCGATATCGTAAAACTGGCCTCAAATGAAAACCCCCTTGGCCCTTCCCCAAAAGCTATAGAGGCTGTTAAAGGAGCGCTGGATTCTGTGAATTTTTACCCTGACGGTCAGAGCTACGAGCTCCGCCAGGCGCTGGCCAGGTATTTAAACGTGGATCCAGACTGGATTATCGTGGGAAATGGAGCGGATGGAGTGATCCTTGAGACTTGCATGGCCTACCTGGACGAGGGCAGCGAAGTGGTGGTGAGCGAGCATTCCTTCCCCATGTACGACATTTTCGCAAGCGCCATGCGCGCTAAAGTGGTCAAGGTTCCCACTAAGGATTACGGTCTGGATTTGAAAGCCATGCGCCAGGCGATCACAAAGAGGACGGCTATCGTTTTCGTATGTAACCCCAATAATCCCACGGGTACGCTTTTGCGGAGGAGGGAAGTAGAAGAATTTATGGAGTCCTTTCCGGATGACGTGCTCGTGGTTTTTGACGAGGCCTATTACGAGTTTGCCTGCGGGGAAGATTTTCCGGATACGATTAAATATCTGCGCCAGGGAAGAAAGAACATCTTAATCCTCAGGACTTTCTCGAAAGCCTACGGGATCGCCGGGTTGCGATTGGGATACGGGATAGGCCCTAAGGAAGTTATAGAAACCCTGAACCGTATCAAAGAGCCCTTTGCCGTGAACCTCCTGGCCCAGGTTGCCGGGATCAAGGCCCTGGAGGATCAGGATTTCGTGAGGCGCACAGTGCAACTGGTGAACGAGGAAAAGCAATACCTTTACCGGGAATTTTCCCGACTTGGGCTTCCTTACGTCGAAAGTTACACCAACTTCGTACTGTTAGAAGTTGGTGAGGGCGCTAAAGAAGTAATGAACCGGTTGCTGCACAAGGGGGTAATAGTGCGCCCTTGCGGGGGATACAGCCTGCCCCGACATTTGCGCATCACGGTGGGAACGAGGGAACAAAACGAAAGGTTGATTAAAGCCCTGGAGGAAGTCCTCGGGGAAGTCCGCTAAGGAATATTTGGGTGGGAAAAACTGTACACAAAGGCCCGTCTTTGGGATATTCTATACCTTGATGGATAAAAAAGAGGCGGAAAAGCGCATAGATGAATTAAGGAAGCTGATCGAGTATCATCGCTGGCGCTATTACGTCCTCGATCAGCCCGAGATTTCCGATCGGGAGTACGACAAGCTCGTGCTGGAGCTCCAGAAGCTGGAGCAGGAATATCCCGACCTGATTACCCCCAACTCCCCCACCCAGAGGGTGGGCGCCCCTCCCGCCAAGGAATTCAGTCCGGTACAGCACCTATTGCCCATGCTCTCTCTGGACAACGCCTTCACTCCTGAGGATCTTCTGGCCTTCGATCGCAGGGTGAAGAGAATTCTGGGAGAAGTACCTGTGGAATACGTCTGCGAGCTTAAATTCGATGGCCTGGCGGTTTCCTTAAGGTATGAAAATGGGCTCCTCACCGTAGGGGCCACGAGAGGGGATGGCTACGAGGGAGAGGAAATCACCAATAACCTGCGCACCCTGAAATCTTTGACCCTTCACCTCCTCTGCCCGGATCCTCCGCCCTTGCTTGAGGCCAGGGGGGAAGTGATTATGACCTACGCTGATTTCGAGCGCCTGAATGAGGAACGCGCTGCCCGTGGGGAACCCCTCTTTGCTAATCCCAGGAATGCGGCCGCTGGCTCCGTGAGACAGTTAGACCCCAAGATCACTGCGGAACGCAAACTGGATATCTTCATTTACGGTTTGGGCGCTTGCGAGGGTAGGAGTTTCTCCTCCCACTGGGAAGCCCTGGAATACCTCAAAAAGTGCGGCCTGAAGGTTTCCGATAAGGTGCGTCTCGTGAAATCCATCGAGGAGGCCATTGAGTATTGCAAAGAGTGGCAGGAAAAAAGAGGCGATCTGCCCTTTGGCGTGGACGGAGCTGTGATCAAGGTAAACTCTTTCGAATATCAGGAAAGGTTGGGGTTTACCACTCATAGCCCCCGCTGGGCCATCGCCTATAAGTTCCCTGCTGCTGAGGAAATCACCCAAGTAGAGGACATTAAGGTCTATGTGGGGAGGACAGGAGCCCTTACCCCGGTGGCGCACCTTACCCCGGTGGAGGTCGATGGCTCGACTGTCTCTCGTGCTACCTTACATAACGAGGATGAAGTGAAAAGGAAGGACGTGCGCATCGGGGACTGGGTAGTAGTGCACAAAGCCGGGGCGGTGATCCCGGAGATTATCTCAGTCTTAAAGGAAAGGCGTACCGGCAAAGAGCGGGCCTTTGAGATGCCCAGGAGGTGTCCAGTCTGTGGGGCGGAAACCCTGCGCTTACCCGGGGAGGCGGTCACGAGGTGCACAAACATTTCCTGTCCTGCTCAGGTCGTGGAGAGAATCCTGCACTTCTGTCGCTCCATGGACGTTGAGGGCCTGGGTCCGGCGATCGTGGTTCAGCTCCACAAGTTAGGGCTGGTGAAGGACGTTGCGGACATCTACTATCTGACACTGGAGAAAATGCTTCAGATGGACCGCATGGGACCAACTCTTGCGAAGAAACTTTTGGGGCAGATCGAAGCCAGCAAGAACAAGCCCTTAAAACAGCTAATTACCGCTTTAGGGATCCTTCAGGTAGGGGAACACGTTGCTGATCTTCTCACTAGAAAGTATCATTCTATCGACGAGTTCTTTCAGGCTACCGAAGAGGAGCTGCAGACCATACCGGGAATTGGCCCCTCCACCGCAGAAAGCATTGTAGTCTTTTTCCGTCAGCCGGAGACCAGGGCCCTGATCGAAAAATTGAGAAAAGCCGGAGTGCGCCTGGCCGAGGAGAAACTCAAAGAGGAGGGCGTCAAGCCGCTTGCGGGCAAAACCTTCGTCTTCACGGGAACCCTGTCCCGTTTTAAGCGGGAAGAGGCCGAGGAACTGGTACGCAAGCTGGGAGGAGAAGCGACAGGTTCGGTATCCAGGCGCACAAGCTTCGTGGTGGTTGGCGAGAACCCCGGAAGCAAATTTGATAAGGCCCGTGAACTTAATGTGAAAACTATAAACGAAGAGGAATTTTTGAAAATGCTGAAGGAGATGGGCGTTGAAGGATTACCTTGACACTCTGAGAGCTTCACTTTTAAGCCCCCAGGATCTCGTCTGGATGATTAAAGGATCGGCTCAGATAAACCTGCTGTGGCTGGATGTATTTTTAGTCATCTTCCTTGCCGGGCTGGCGATTATTTCCAGTCTCCTTTCTTACGGATTTCGCCCCTCTTCCCTGCTCTATTTCCCTTTGGCTTTCCTTCTCTGGTTCATCTGTGGGGGCATCGCTCACGTCTGGTGCTTCAATTCCAAAGGGACAGCCACCTGGAGGGAGACTTACATTTCCACCCCCCTGGCGCTCTTCTTTCCTGTAATCCTGAGTATCATTCTCTTCACTCTGAGCCGCTTTTTTGTTGTCCCTCTTCTTGAAGCAGGTAACCCCTCTGGATGGACCAGGGTCCTGGATTTCATTTTCAGCTTTCTTGGCCCCATTTACGGCTGGTTCTTTTACTATAGGGTGTTAGCTCTTTTACACTCCATTAAAGCCAGATACGCTATGGGCTCGAGCTTGGTAGCGATTTTCATTTCCGGGATCGCCCTTTACTTTTTTGGTTCCTTAATCCCATGAAGATCACTTTAGAAATCGTAAAGCACATCGCTCACCTTGCCCGTCTGGAATTTTCCGAGGAGGAGTTAAAGCAATTTTACCAGCAGATGGTAGAGCTCCTCGATCATTTCGCCCGGATTTCCGAGCTGGACACGGAAAACGTCCCCCCCACTTCCGGCATCCTTCCCCTCTACAACGTGATGCGTGAGGATAATCCTGGTCCCACGCTTCCCAGAGAGGAAGCTCTAAAGAACGCCCCGGAAGAAGAATCAGGATTTTTCAAAATTCCCACTATCCTGGAGGCAGAGGATTGATCTTCCAACCAGCTCATAAGATCCTGAAGGAAATCCGGGAGAGAAATTTATCCCCTGTCGAGGTCATTCAAGCAACGCTCGAATGGGCCCAGAAATTAGAGGGAAAGCTACGTTCCTTTCTTGTACTCGATCCCGAAGGTGCACTGGCAAAAGCTCTAATGCTCGAGGAAAAGCTCAAAAAGGGAGAGGAAGTCGGTCCCCTTGCCGGGATTCCCGTTGCTGTAAAAGACAACATCTGCACGCGCAGGATGACGACCACCTGTGGGTCCCGGATCCTGGAAAATTTTCTTCCTCCTTATGACGCTACTGTGGTGGAGAAGCTGGAGCGCGCGGGTGCGATTATTATCGGTAAAACTAACTGCGATGAGTTCGCCATGGGCTCCTCTACTGAGAATTCAGCCTTCTTCAAAACGGCAAATCCCTGGGACATAGAGAGGGTTCCCGGGGGATCATCTGGGGGATCTGCGACAAGCGTGGCCTCCTACCAGGTTTTTCTCGCCCTGGGATCAGACACGGGGGGTTCCGTGCGCCAGCCCGCGAGCTTCTGCGGCATTTTCGGAATGAAGCCCACCTATGGCCGAGTCTCTCGCTACGGACTGGTGGCCTTCGCCTCTTCTCTTGATCAGATCGGCACATTCGCCCGCAATGTGCCTGACCTTGCTCTGCTCACGGAAGTGATTTCTGGGCACGATCCTCGCGACTCTACCTCGTTACCGGAGCCTGTGCCCTCCTATTCAAAAGAACTGGATTCCCCAGTAGGAACCCTGCGCATCGGCGTTCCCTGGGACCTGCTCCAGGAAGGATTGACTCCTGAAGTTAAAGAAGCCTTTGAGGATGCGCTCGAGATTTTTGAGCGCGCTGGTTTCGCGATTGAAGAGGTCTCCTTGCCCCACGCCTCCTACGGGATTCCCACCTATTACCTGATTGCTCCCGCCGAGGCCTCTGCAAACCTGGCCCGATACGATGGCATCCGCTTTGGGTTGAGAGCCAAAGGTGAAGAGAACCTTATCTCCCTTTACAAGAAAACGAGGGGCGAGGGGTTCGGAGCTGAGGTCAAAAGGAGGATTATGCTGGGAACTTTCGCCCTTTCTTTGGGGTACCGGGACGCCTTCTACGTGAAAGCGCAAAAAGTGCGCACCCTGATTAGCCAGGATTTCCAGAAGGCTTTCCGCAAAGTAGACCTGATTGCCCTACCCACGTCCCCCACTCTGCCCTTTAAATTAGGGGAAAAAGTCCAGGACCCCCTGTCTATGTACATGTCCGATCTTTATACCATTCCTATCAGCCTGGCCGGCCTGCCCGCCATCTCCATCCCTATTGCTTTGAAAAACGGCTTGCCCGTTGGGATGCAAATTGTGGGCCCTGCCTTATCGGAGTCCCTGATATTTAAGGCCTCTTACCTTTTTGAAAGGGAATCAGGGCTCTCAAACCTCAAACCGCCCATTGTGGAGGAGTTAAGTGCTTAAGCCCACGATCGGATTGGAAGTTCATGTCCAGCTGAAGACCCGGAGCAAGATGTTCTGCTCCTGTCCCGTGGAGTTCAAAGCAGAACCTAACACTCTAGTCTGCCCGGTCTGTTTAGGGCTTCCCGGTTCGCTTCCCGTTTTGAATCGCCAGGCGGTGGAATACACCATCGCTGTGGCCTTAGCACTGCACTGCGAGATTCAGCCCTTTTCCCAGTTTCACAGGAAAAATTACTTTTACCCTGACCTTCCCAAGGGTTATCAAATTTCGCAGTACGATCTCCCATTCTCTCGGAACGGTTATTTAATCATTGAGACCGAGGAGGGGGAAAAGAGAATCGGCATCCAGAGAGTACACATGGAAGAGGATACAGCCAAAATGATTCATGGCGAGAGCATATCGCGCACTAGCGGCTACTCCCTGATTGACTTCAACCGTTCCGGGGTACCGCTTTTAGAGATCGTCTCTCGGCCGGATATCTCCTCCCCCCAGGAAGCTACCCTTTATCTCATGGAACTGCGCTCCATCCTGCGCACCCTTGGGGTATCCACGGCTAATATGGAGGAGGGCGCGCTGCGCTGTGATGTAAACATCTCCCTTGAGAGAGGAACAAGAACCGAGATCAAAAACCTGAATTCCTTCCATTCCGTTAGGAAAGCGCTGGAATACGAAATAAAAAGGCAAGAGGAGGTTCTCAAAGAAAAGGGGCAGGTGATTCAGGAAACCAGGCATTATGACGAGCGTGCCGGAGTCACCCTTTCTATGAGGACCAAGGAGGAAGCCGAGGACTACCGCTACTTCCCTGAACCAGACCTGGTTCCTTTAAAAATTGACCCTCCCTGGATAGAGGAGGTAAGGAGTCGCATGCCCGAGCTGCCCGAAGATAAAAGAAAAAGGTACAAGGAGCTGGGGCTTTTTCCACAAGAGGCCGCTACTATCGCCAATAACCCCGAACTGGCCAACTTTTTCGATTCCTGCCTTTCTCTGGGGGCACCGGGCAAAGAAGTAGCCAACTGGCTCCTCTCCGAAGTAATGAAATACCTGAACGCCAGAAACCTGAGCATCATTGAGGTCCCTCTTTCTCCAGAAGGGTTGGTGGAATTTCTGACGGTTCTCAAGGAGGGAACTATCTCCTCCAAGATAGGAAAGATGGTAATCGAGGAAATGCTCCAGACCGGTGATGGTGCCCGGGAAATCATCGAGAGAAGGGGTCTCGCTCAGATTTCCGATCCTGTGCTGATTAAAAAATGGGCGGAGGAAGTAATCAAGGAGAATCCCGATCAGGTTAGCCAGTATCGACAGGGGAAAGAACAGCTCTTCGGATTTTTCGTGGGGAAAGTAATGAAGCTCTCCGGGGGTAAAGCCAATCCCGAGATTTTAAACCGGATCCTTAAGGAACTCCTCTTAAGAGAATAAAACTACCCCGTAAGGCCGGACAACTTCCAGACCAGGGATACTGCCTCTTCCACAGTAGAAACAGGATAAAGTGTCTCCGCTTTTACTCTCTCCCTTTCTGGAATCCAGGAATTCAGGGAAATCACTGGCTTCCTCATCTTCAAGGCAAAGGCCATCTCCGAAAGCGTCCCGAATTCCCCGCCTATGGCCACGATCACCCTGGCAGTGCGTACGATAATCAGGTTGCGCGCCTCTCCCATTCCTGTAACGATGGGCACGTCTACCCAGGGGTTGGCTTCTTCAGGATTATCTCCCGGGAGAATTCCTAAAGTGACCCCTCCCTCTTCTTTGGCGCCTCTCGATGCGGCTTCCATTACGCCTCCTAAGCCGCCGGTGATCAAAATCGCTCCTTTTTGGGCCAACCCCCTTCCCAGGCTCAAAGCAAGGAGGTAGTTTTTCCGCGAGGCTTCCCTCTCCCCAATCACTCCCACAATTAACCTTCCTTTAAGGGATTCAAATTTCATAAACCCTTCCCTGCTCCGCAATTTTTACTGAGCGGTTCGTGGCTTTGAGCTCTGTGGCCAAAGAGAAGGCCGAATTCTCTTCCCCGTGAATTAAAATAACTTCCGCCCTTCCCGTGCTTTTAAGCCAGCCAAGCAGGACTCTTTGATCTCCATGAGCGCTGAATCCGTTAATGGTATAGATCCTTGCTTTTACGGCGATGGGCTCGCCAAAGATGTGCACCTTTTTAGCACCGTCCACTATTGCCCTTCCCAGGGTGTAGCGGGCTTGATAGCCCACGAAAACAATTGCCGAATCCTCTCGCCAGAGGTTGTGCTTTAGATGATGGAGGATCCTTCCTCCCTGACACATCCCGCTTCCGGCGATCACAATTATCCTGTTCTTCTGGTTGATCGCCCGGGATTGTTCCACAGTGGGAGTAAATTCTAAGCCGGGAAAATGAAAGGGATCCTTTCCTTGAGAAATCAGAGCGCGCAACTCCTCGTCCAGTTCCTCAATGTAGTGCTGATAGACCTCCGTGAGATTAATAGAAAGAGGACTATCCAGGAAAACTGGATTTTGGGGAACCTGCTTTTCCTCTCTCAAATTACGAAGGTAGTAGAGGACATCCTGAGCTCGCTCCAGAGCGAAAGAAGGAATGGCCACATTTCCTCCGGCGTTGTAAGCCCAGTTAATGGCCTCCTTGAGCTCCTCGATGGATTCTTCCAGGGTCTTGTGCGAGCGATCCCCGTAGGTGGATTCGCAGAATACCAGGTCGCATTCCGGAGGAAGGTCCGGATCAGGTACTACGTTACGGTGAGGGTTGCCCAGGTCACCGGAGAAAACTACCCTTTTTCCCTTTTCCTCAAAAATGAGGAAAGCCGAACCCAGAACGTGTCCGGACTGACGGAAGGTGACCTTTAAATTGCTGCTTAAAGGAATCGGGGAATTGTAGGGAACAGAGGAAAAGAGTGCCAGGGAGAAGAGCACGTCCCCTTCCGAATACAAAGGGGGAAGAGCCTCCTCCCCTGCCCTTTTCTTCTTTCTGGATTGTCTTAAGAAATCCTCTTCCTGTACCTTAGCAGCATCCAGGAGAATAAACTGGGCTAAATCCCGGGTGGCCTTCGTGCTGTAAATCTTTCCCCGGAAGCCTTTCTTGAAAAGCAATGGGAGACGGCCACAGTGATCTAAGTGTGCGTGGGTCAAAAAAACGGTCTCAATTTCCCTGGGGTCAAAGGAAAAGCTCCTGTTGCGCTCCTCAGACTCCGGATCTCCCTGGAAGAGACCGCAATCAACAAGAAATTTTTTTTCTCCGGATTCCACAAGAAAGGAGGAACCGGTTACCTCTCCTGCCGCCCCTAATGGCGTAATTTTCATTTTTGACCCTCTTTCCTTATCCTTATCTTGAGAAATTTTACAATCCAAGGCTTTAGTAGAATAATAAATAATATCAGGCAAGGAGGAAAAAAATGAAAAAGTTAATTTTTTTACTGGCGGGAATTTTGGTTCTTGCCCTGACGCTTATAGGATGCGGTGGCCCAGCTCCTTCAAGCCCTTCTTCACCCCCGGCAACAGAGACTGCTACGCCACCACCTCCACCTTCGACCTCTCCCTCCCTCACCCAGAAACCTACATTAACGCCCCCACCTCAAGGAGAGGAAGCCTTCCCTCCGTATCCTGGAGCTAACCAGGTAAGCAAGGTAGTTACTTCGGATACCGGCCCCTCCGGTCAAAAGGGCACCGTCACCGTTTACTTTTTAACCACCAACGATCCCTATGAGAAGGTTAAGGGTTATTACCAGGGGATCGTCCCCGCTGAATGGAAAACCATAAGCAGTGCTGAAACAACGGGAGAAGACGGCCAAAAAACATTCGTAGTTTACGCCCAGTCCCCTTCTGAGGATACCTGGGTTAATTTCATCATTGCCTTGTCTGAGGAAAACGTGGTTTCCATCAACCACTCAGTGGGCAAGGCTGGGGAAACCCCCACCACTGGTGCACCAGAAACCGGGAAAGTGAAACCCTATCCCGGTGCGGAAGTCCTGGATACAGGCCAGTGGAGTGGAATCGGACCCAATGGTCAGGAGGCCAACTGGACCATGGTTAGGCTTTCGACCACGGATTCTTATGAGAAAGTCAAAACTTATTATCAGGTAAACACTCCTCCGGAGTTCGTCAAGGTTTTTGACCATGAGGAAACCGACGAGGATGGGGCGAGAACCTACGTGGTGATGCTACAGTCTCCATCTCAGGCTCAGTTCTATGCGATATACATCACGGAAAACCTGGAGGAAAAGACTGTGGAAATCACTCATAATTACGGGACGAAGTAGCCTGAATCCGCAAACCAAAAAGGGCCAGCTCAAGCTGGCCCTTTTTGGTTCATTTGCATTCCAATCAACTATTTTGCTGGTTGAACGCGAGTTCCACCGAGATAAGCGGCTTTTACGCGCTCGTCCTCTTTAAGTTGTGCTGCGGGACCGTGAATGGCAATCTTCCCGGTCTCCAGTATGTAACCGTACCGGGCCACACCAAGAGCTTTGCGGGCATTTTGTTCCACGAGCAGTATGGAAACTCCTTCCTCATCGTGGATCTGTCTGATCACCCGGAATATCTCCTGTACTAAAATTGGTGCCAGGCCCAATGAGGGCTCATCAAGAAGCAGAATTTTGGGCTTGGATATCAGCCCCCTACCAATTGCCAGCATCTGCTGTTCTCCACCGGATAGGGTTCCGGCAAGCTGCCTTCTTCTTTCCCTGAGAACGGGGAAGAGGCGGAAAATCCACTCCTTGGTCTTCTGAATCTCCTGGGCATTGATCTGGTTTCGTACCCCCCAGGTACCTAAGTTTAAATTTTCTTCTACTGTCAGGGTGGCGAAAACTTTTCTCCCTTCAGGAACGTGAGCCACCCCTATGCTTGCCAGCTGATGAGCAGGAAACTTGCTTAAATCTTCACCTCTTAATTTGATCGTCCCGCTTCTAATGTGAACCAGGCGGGAGATAGCTTTAAGCAGGGTAGTCTTACCGGCACCGTTTGCCCCCAGAACAGCCACAATGTCTCCCTCTTGCATTTCCAGGGAAATTCCCTTTAAAGCTTCCACCGCACCATAGTTCACGACGAGGTTTTCCACGGAAAGGAGTGTGCCCATTTCACTCCTCCTTCCCCAGGTAAGCTTCAATAACCCTGGGGTTGTTGTAGATTTCTGAGGGTGGGCCTTCCGCAATTTTGGAGCCCATGTCCATCACGGTCACCCAATCAGAGATTCCCATCACCACGTTCATATCGTGCTCGATTAAAAGAAGGGTGAATCCTTCGGTAATCAAACTTTTCAGGAATTCCATTAACTCCTCAGTTTCCTTATCGTTTAAACCGGAGGAGGGTTCGTCCAAAACAAGGAGTTTAGGGCTTGTGGCCAGGGCTCGGGCAATTTCCAGAAGTCTCTGCTTGCCGTAGGGGAGGTTTTTTGCCAGCTCATTCCTGTACTCCCAGAGGCCTACCTGGTTTAAACGATAAGAGGCGATCTCCAAGATCTTGCGCTCTTCTTTCTTCTGAACCGGGAGGCGTAAAATTGAGGACCATGTGCCGCTGTGAGCATGGCAGTGGGGACCGGACATTACGTTTTCGATGCAAGTCAGTGAGGGGAAGAGGCGAATGTTCTGGAAGGTACGGGCGATTCCTTTGGCAATGATGGTATGCGGTTTAAGTCCAGTAATATCCTTGCCCATAAAAATAACCTTGCCGGTAGTAGGGCGGTAGATTCCTGTGATCACGTTGAAGAGAGTGGTCTTGCCGGCGCCGTTCGGGCCAATTAAGGAGGTAATCTTTCCTTCCCTGATTTTCAGGTCGAAGTGATTAACGGCCACGAGACCGCCGAACTGCATGGTCACATTCTGGGTCTCGAGCACTATATTATTGATTGTTTTTTCCTGGGCTACCTCGGCTTTTACAGTTGTGCTCTGGGCAGGGTCCGCTCCGTGGGGAACGAGCACCGCTTCCTTGGGAATTTTCAGCAGAAACTCGTTTTCATCTTTGGGCAAGCCGGAAATGCCCAGACCGCGGAAGCCTACACCCTCCCTCCTCCTTGGCCAGATTCCACCCGGACGGAAAATCATCATTACCACCAGAGCCGCTCCGAAGAAGAGGAGCTTATAACTGGCGAACTGCCGGAAGATCTCCGGGAATATTACAATCGCGGCTGCTCCTAACATATTTCCGGGAATTGAACCTAATCCACCCAAAAGCACAATGCAGAAAAGCAAGCACGATTCCATAAATGTGAAGTTATCAGGGGAGATGACCATCATCTTGGAGGCGTAGATGTTTCCTGCAATACCTGCCAAGGCAGCTCCTAAAACGAAAGCCAATAACTTGTAAGAACGGACATCGATGCCATTGGCCTCAGCAGCAATTTCGTCCTCCCGGATAAAGTTCCAGGCACGGCCCACCCTGGACTTCTGGAGGTTTAAAAGGCCAATGATCACCAGGGCAATGATCACCCAGATGTAGTAATAAAAGTGGGTAGGTGTACGAATGGCAAAAAGGCCCAAATCCGGATTACCTATTCCTGTGACCCCGTTTGGGCCATTGGTCAATCCAAAAGGATTGTTCAGAGCAGTGATGCGCACAATCTCTCCGATACCAATGGTTACAATGCAGAGATAGTCACCTCTGAGATGGATAATGGGGGAGGTCACTAGATAAGCAAAACCGCCAGCGACAATGGCGCTAATGGGAAGCAGGGCCAGGATAGGAACGTGCAGTTTCACATAGAGAATACCCGTGGTGTAGGCCCCGATGGCATAAAAAGCTGCGTGCCCTAAATCGAAGAGTCCAACCTCGCCTAAAACGATGTTCAAGCTCAAACCCAGAAGAACATATATACCAACAAAGAAGCCGACGTCGATCCAGTAATTGTTCACAAAAGGGAAAAAGGGAAAAGCGATCAGAAGAACGATTACCGCGGCCAGGAGAACGAGCTGAACCGGTGCGATTTTGACGGGCATTTTTCTGCTTTTTTGGGAGTTCAGAATTCTCTGGGTTACTTTACGGGTTACATCAGCCATAGTTTACACTTTCTCCGCGACCTTTTCGCCGATCAAGCCAGTAGGCCTGACGATCAAAATAGCAATTAAGACCAGGAAAACGAAAACGCTTTTCCAGGCTCCAGAAACAAATCCCTCAAATAGGGATTCCATTACTCCCAGGAGTAATCCACCGATCATTGCGCCGGGAATGTTCCCAATTCCTCCCAGGATAGTGGCGGTAAAAGCTTTTAAGCCGTAGGTCCATCCCAGGTTGAAGATGATGCGCCCGTAGTTCAAACCAGCGAACACACCCGCCATAGCACCCAGAGCTGGTCCTACAAAGAAGACAAAAAGGATGATCTTCCGGAAATCTATCCCCATCAGGGTGGCCGTGTCCCTGTCCAGAGCTGTGGCGCGCACCGCGGCACCAAACAGGGTTTTCTCTACCATCCAGTAGATTAGGGCCATCAATCCCAGAGAAACAATGAGGGTAACCAATTTAATCACGGTGATTTTGATATCACCGAAGGAAAGGATAGCGGAAGGGATGGCATCGGGGGGATATGCCTGAAAGCGGGGGCCCCAGATAGCCATGATCCCGTTGGAGATAAAAATGGACATTCCCAGAGCTGAGACCACGAGGGGAAGGCGACCTGCTTTATAGACGGGGCGGTAGGCAATCCGCTCCACTACCAAACCGGCTATGCCAATTCCGAGCATCGCCGCAGTGAGAGCTACTGCCACACCGCCCCAGACTCCCAAAACTTGAGTTATCCAGCCCGCACCGATCACAAGGACTGTGTAGCCCAAGTAACTGCCAAGCGCGAAGAGGTCGCCGTGTGCGAAGTTAATCAGCTTCATCACCCCGTAAACCATGGAATAGCCCAGAGCTACGAGGGCGTAAAAAGAGCCTATGGTAAGGCCGTTGAGGAACTGTTCAAGGAATATGCGCATGCGCGGGCCTTCCTCTTTAACCTTTAATCTTTAGGCCAGTAGAGCTCTAATTTACCCTCTTCGTTATAAATGTAAGCATAGTAAGGGATGTTCTTGCGGTCACCGCGCTCGGTAAACATCAAGGGTCCAGTAATACCCTTGGCATCGGTCATGGTGCGCATAGCATTGGCAACAGCATCGGGATCAGTGCTTCCAGCCTTCTCAATAGCGGCTGCCAGGGCGTTCAAGGCGTCAGCGGCGTAAACTGCCCAGATAGACCCTGGAAGTTCATTGTATTTCGCTTTGTAGGCCTCCATGAATTCCTTAGCTTCGGGGGTGGTCAAGAATTGGGGCATGGGCTCGTTGAGGTGGATAGACCCCTTGATGACATCCACACCCGCAATCTTCTCGAACTCAGGAGTAGGAACGGAGTTATTGCCCACAAAGGTGCAGGTTACTCCCGCTTGACGCGCTTGCTTAAGCAGCAGAGCCGCTTCAGGGTAGTAGGCGGTGAAGAACCAGACATCTGGGTTGATCTCTTTTATCTGGCTGACCACTGCGGAGTAGTCACTTTCCCCAGGAGTTATGGCATCGTAATAGACGATTTCACACTCTCCTTTATCGATATATGGTTGGAGGTATTTTTTGGCGTCTTCCGCAACTCCCTTTCCGTAGTCCTGGTTGTCGTGCATGATGGCAATGCGTTTGGCCTTAAGAACTTCCACCGCAAATTTGGCGAAGAATTCGGACTGGGTGTCATCACGCCCGGCTGTGCGGAAGAAGTAGGGACGCTGCTTCTCCATGGTCAGACGGACAGCAGTGCAACCGTAACCCACGGAGACGACCTTATTGGCATCATAGAGGTCAGCGGCAGGAGCGGTAACTGAGGAACCGTAGGAAGCGATCACTTCCTTCAGGCCCTGGGAGATCAGTTTCTGGGCGGCCAGAGCACTATCCTTGGGGTTGGAACCGTCATCTGCAATGACAATCTCAACCTTTTTTCCTAAAATGCCGCCTTTTTGGTTGATCAGATCAGCAGCTACCTCGACGCACTGCTTGGCCCACTGGCCTTCAGCGGCAAAATTACCGGTTAATGGCGCCTGAAGTCCGATCTTGATTGTTTCCGCAGGTGTAGGGGTGGGAGAAGCACTTGTGGTTGCAGTTGGAGTGGGAGTGCTCGGCTGTGCGCACCCGGTGATTAAAAGCGCCACTGACAAAACACTAATTAACAACCAAACTATAGTTTTCTTCATGCCCTTCCTCCATTTACCTCCTTTTTTAGGTTACTTTTAGAGGACATCAAGAATTTGTTGCCTTTTCTCCCCTCCTTTCATCCCGGTATGAGGAAATCAAAAGTAGTTTACCACGATTTTCAATTTATTCTGTAACCGCTTAACGGAGAATAAAGCCGTGGCGCAACGGGTCCTGTGGGTCAATACACCACTCACAAAGCCCGACGATGGAGGCACTTCCGGTTACTTCGGGGATCACCGCATCATAAGGACCAAATTTGGTTTTGTCGACTGCTTTCCCTGTAAAACAGGTACCGATAATACTTTCCACGGTAAAGGGCTCATTCATTTTTAACTCTCCCTTGAAATGATGGATCGCTGCGCGTGCGCTCACCCCTGTCCCGGTGGGAGAGCGGTCTACTTCTCCGTTAGCGAAAATGCAAACGTTCCTGCTGTGGTGTTCAGGCTCCTGCGCTTTGCCCACAATGATCGTCCCGTAGAGGAAGCTTAAATCATCCTCAAAGGGATGCCGGATGGGCACGGAATCCATGACCGCATGCTTTATGCGCATACCTTTATCGATCAGCTGGCGGAAATCCTCCGGGCCCAACCCGATCCCAATTTCCTCAGCATTCACAAAGGCGTAAAAGGCTCCTCCGAAAGCCACATCGTATTTCACTTTACCAATTCCCGGGACTTCCACAACCTGATCCCTCAAATAGAGGAAGGAGGGAACATTCTGGAAGGAAACTTCTTTAACCCCGCCTCCCTCCCTGTGTGCCACCGCAGTCACCAGACCAGCCGGTGTGTCCATTTTGATCACCGGATTATCCCCTTCCTTTTCGATTATCCCGGTCTCAAGGAGGACGGTGGCTAAGGCGATCACCCCGTGTCCGCACATTGTGCTGTACCCTTCGTTATGCAAGAAAATCACCCCTACATCGCTTTCCCGGCTCACGGGTTCTGTGATAATTGCGCCGTACATGTCGGCGTGCCCCCGAGGTTCCCACATCAAGGCAGTGCGCAGAAAATCCAGGTTCTCTTTGAGATATCGCCTCTTTTCCAGGATGGTCTTTCCCGGAATAGGGGGATAACCCTCAACTATAACTCTCAGGGGTTCCCCAGCTGCGTGGGCGTCTATGGTCTTGATCTTCATCCAGTCCTTCGGCGGTTTCCAGGTGATCTCCAAGTTTCTCCCTCCTAATCTAATTTTGTTCCCAGTCCAGCCTTTAGTGCTCTCCGGTATATCTCCTGGGCCACAACGGCATCCTGTACCGCCAGGCCTACCGATTTGAACAGGGTTATCTCCTTCTCGCTCTTTCTTCCGGGAATCTCTCCTGCAATCACCGCCCCAATTTCTCCAGCGACGGAGTCCCAGGTAATTGCTCCTTCGGAGACGGGGATAATTAAATCGCCCGCCTCTTCTTTTGCAGCATCCAGGCTGTCAACGAAGATCCGGCTTCTTTTAATGGTTTCTGTATCCAGCTCCCTGAAATCTGGTTTGTAAGAACCAATGGCCGTGATATGCGTCCCCGGTCTTACCCACCTTCCATCGAAAAGGGGAATGCGAGAATTAGTAGCCGTGATTACGATGTCCGACTGCTCCAGGGCTGATTTTTTATCCCCGGTGAGAATGAGCTCAATACCTAATTTTTCTTTCATTTTTTCAAGGAAAGGTCGCTCGCGAGGATCATTGTTCGTGATGATAAAAGCCTTCTTAATGAGGCAAACGGTGCAAACGGCCTCAAGCTGAGTCTCCCCCTGGGCTCCCACACCGAAAAGGGTAACTGTCCGGGAATCCTGCCGTGCCAGATATTTGGCTGCTACCCCTCCTGCAGATCCAGTCCTGATAGCGGTTAAGGCAGCACCATCGATGATAGCAAGGGGCTTTCCCTTTTCCGGATCATAAAGAATAACAAGACCCTGAATTGCGGGGAGGCTGAAAAGTACGGGGTTCTGAGGATAGACTGTGATCACTTTGACCGCCATAGAGGGGGAATCGCTTGCGACTAAAACTGGCATAGTGAGGAGGGTACCGTCGTTGATTCCGGTATTCAGGACCGTCCTTTGAGGCATCAACACCTTGCCTTGATAAAGTGAGAGAAACCCATCCTCCACTGCCTTGATGGCCTCTGTCATCGTCAGAATCTGAGAAATTTCTTGCCCTCTTATAAAGAGCAGCATATCTCTTGTTTAAAATTTTAGATTTTATTTAAGATAAAGTAAAGTCTGGTAAATGTAAACCCACTCCGGAAAAATGCAAAGGGCAAAAAATTTAAAAAATTCAGAGGAAAGTTGGCCTGAAAGTTACTTCAATTCAAAGTTCCCTCTAAGTTTGTCCCCCTGGACAACGACAAAACTGGAAAGCATCAAAAAGCACCCAATCAATTCCCGTGGACTCAGATTTTCCTGAAGTATCAAAACCCCAAATATGACCGCAAAAACCGCCTCAAGGCTCATTATAATCGCAGCATGGTTGGGAAGGGTCAATTTTTGTGCCGTAACCTGCAAAGAATATGCAATTCCCACCGCAAAAAGCCCGGAATATAACAGGGGCCAAATTACCTCCTGGAGGGTCCCCCACTGGGATCTTTCAAAAACTCCTGGGAAGAGGCTCAGTATCCCGCAGGATAAAAAGGTAACAAAGGAAAAACCCAAAGGGTTGCATTCCGGGGAGAATTTTCCAACAATGATAATATAAATTGCGTAAATTAGGGCACAAAGGATCATGATTAAATCCCCCTGATTTATTGATCCCCCTTGCCAGGGACTCAGGAAAAAAAGGCCAGAAAGCGCAAAAAGAATTCCAATTGAATTAAAAAGATTGACTTTCCTTCCCAGGAAAAGCCCGATAACGGGAACCAAGACAACATACAAACCTGTAATGAAGCCGGCCTTTCCCGCGTCAGTCCACTTTAGGCCAATTTGTTGCAAATTTGTCCCGATACAGAGGCAGAAACCGGTAATAATCCCGGCATAGATCTCCTGAGCTCTCAATTGATTTTTAATTCCTTTGATAAAAAGAGGAGGAATTAAGACAACCGCTCCGATCAAAAACCGCAATCCATTAAAAGTGAATGGCGGGGCTTCCAGGCTTCCAATCCTCCTTGCAACATAACCCATTCCCCAGATCATAGCCGCCAGAAGCAGCAATAAATCCCCGAGAAAACTCTTTAAATTGGGAAAAGGTTTTAAGATCTTAAACCTCAAGGATCCATTTTCTCTTATCAAAGGGCCCTATTTTTCTCCGTTTTCAATAATCATGAGGTCTCGATCAAGATTTAACCGAGGGGTCTTTTTTCTCAGGAGCAGAAGTAATCCGTGGGGCAAAAAATTTTGCATCAAAAGTATTTAAAATAACTCTGAAAGTTTCCAGGCTTCTATTTCTTCTCTTGGAGGTGGAAGATACTCGTTCTTCTTGTTAAAATACCAGCCGTGTTTATCCTTCAAATCTATGAGGAATTCAGCATAATTCAAGGCAGCACAGGCAACGTCTATTACCGGAACTCTTAAAGTACCCTGCAATTCCTGATAGAACCCGAATTGAATAGTACAACCGAGGATGATGACTTCCGCTCCATCTTGCTCTATGGCTTGCTCCGCGGCCCGCACGATTCTCCTTTTGGTTTCCTCCGGATCAACTTGGAGCTCCAGAACCCCCATGCCAAGGGCCCGGAAGGATGCTAAATGATCCAAAAACCCGTATTTAATGACATTCTCCCTCATGAGAGGTACAGTTTTATTTTCTGTAACGATTATGGAAAAGCGCTGCCCCAAGGTAGAAGCAATATGCATTGAAGCTTCAGCGGGAGCAGTAACCACTAATTGCTCTGCGATTTCTCGGGCTTCCCTTAAACCAGGATCGTAAAAGCACCCGATGATTGCCCCATCGAAATTTTCTCTTTCCGCTTTTCTTATAATTTTTAAAAGTTGAGGCACGACCAGCGATCCGTAAGAATAATATTCCAGATGCCTGGGACCTTCGGGCAGAGAAGTTACCTCAAGTTCCGTCTCCGGGGAAATAAATTTTGATAGATACTCTTTCCAGGAAGCTGCCATATTGCTCACAACGGGTTCTATGTAGAGAATTTTCCTTTGCACTATTTATCCGCCTCCTATCCACTTGCCTGTTTCCCGAAAAGATGACACCTAACAATGTGTTCAGGAGCAACCTCTTTCATCTCGGGATCAACCTCCGAGCAGATCGGCATTTTATATGGGCACCTCAGATGGAAACTGCATCCCGGTGGAATGTTGACAGGGCTGGGGATTTCCCCTATAGACACGACCTTCTTGGGCTTTAGTCTCTCCTCCTCTTCGGTAACCACAGGCACCGAGGAGATGAGCATCTGGGTATAGGGGTGGAGAGGCTTTTCAAAGAAGGTGGCGGCATCAGCAACCTCGCAAATTTTTCCCAGATACATGATTGCGATTCTGTTCGCTACATTTCTCATCAGGCTCAGGTCATGGGTGATGAACAAATAGGTTAAGTTCAGTTCTTTTTGCAGATCCATTAGTTTATTGATGATCTTTGCCTGCACTGAGACATCCAAAGCGGAAGTGGGTTCGTCAAGAACAATCAGGGAGGGGTTAGGGGCCAGAGCTCTGGCAATGGCCACCATTTGTTTTTCCCCACCACCGATGGATGGGGGTGATTTGTACAGATAATCCGCAGGAAGTTCAACCTTTTCCAGAAGCTCAATCATTTTTTCTTTAAGTTGTTTCTTTGGCGTGTTGGTGTGAAGCTTAAGAGGCAGCCTTAAAATTTGTTCAATTGTTTGCCTTGGATTAAGAGAGGATCCCGGGTCTTGAAAAACGATCTGGATTTCCTTTTTAAGGGACAATGGCCTCCTCACTGCTTCCATGCCGATATTCTGATTCTTAAAAAGAATTTGTCCTGATGTCGGGCGATACATTCCCACAACTGTATAAGCGATCGTGCTCTTCCCAGAACCAGATTCTCCTACTAATCCCAGAGTCTCACCATATTTGACATTGAAGCTTACCCCATCGACAGCACGAACGTAAATCGGACCCCTCTTATCCTTGCCAATGCGGAAGTACTTTTTCAAATTTACGACTTTCAAGATTTCACTATTTCCCTGTTGAGTCATTGCATTCACCTCTGAGCCAAATAACATGCTACAAAGTGGTCTTTATCAATCTCGAACAATTGAGGCGGTTTCTCCTGGCAAGAAGGAGTAGCGTATTCGCACCTTGGCTGGAATCGGCAGCCAGGTGGAGGATTCAGGTAATCCGGGATTCTTCCTGGAATGCCCCGGGCTATTCCCCCTCCGGATATTTTAGGAACGGAGGCCAGTAGACCTCTGGTATATGGATGCACCGGATTCTTAAAAAGGTCTTTGGCGGGAGCGGTTTCCACGATTGTCCCCGCATACATCACGTATATCCTGTCAGTCATTTCCCGGGCAACGCCCAGAGAGTGGGTGATTAAAATGATAGAGGTCCCTTGCTTCTCCACAATCTCCTTTAGGAGGCGAAGGATCTGGTCCTGAATTGTAACGTCCAGGGATGTTCCGGGTTCATCAGCGATGAGCAGGTTTCGAGGAGAGGAAATGGACATTGCAATACAAACCCTCTGTCGCATGCCACCACTCAACTGAAAGGGGTAGTTCGTTAAGATTCTCTCAGGGTCTGGCATGTAAACCTCTTTTAGAGCCCTAGCTGACAGCGTTTTAATTTTTTCTTTCTTAACTCTCTTCTCTTCTAAGGCGATTGAATATCTGACGACGTCCCCGATTTGAGCTCCTATTGTGAAAACTGGGTTCAGGGCAGCAGTCGGGTCTTGAAAGATCATGGCAACCTCTTTGGAGCGAAGCCTTTGAAGCTCGCCAAAGCTCATTTTCAAGATATCCTTCCCCTTATAAATTATTTCTCCCTTAGGAATGCGAGAGTCACCTGGCGGAAGAATTTGCAGGATCGATTTCATGGTAGTAGTTTTGCCGCACCCGGCTTCCCCTACTAGTCCCACTCGCTCTCCTTTACGCACTAAAAAATTCACTCCATGAAGAACCTTTAGGTAGCCTCCATAAACTTTGTACCAAACATGAAGATCCTTTATCTCGAGTAAGGTCTTATCGTCCATTAGCGCTCCTCTCTTTAGGCCATTTAACGGGAAGACTGCAACATATCCCGAATTCCATCTCCAAAAAGATTAAAACCTAAAATTACGATGATTATAGCCAGAGCTGGAAAAACGCTCATCCACCAAAGCTGGGGTAAATACCTAGCGCCATCCGATACCATCTGGCCTAACGCTGGCGTAGGTGGTTGTTCCCCGAGTCCTACGAAGCTCAGCGAAGCACCAATCAAAATCACCCATCCCACATCTAAGGCCATTTTCGTGAAAACAGGAGAAAGGCAATTGGGCAAAATTTCGCGGAAAATAATGTGGAATTTGCTCGCTCCACTCAACTCTGCTGCAATTACAAAATAATCGTTTCGAATTGAGGAAGCCATACCATAAACAAGGCGCGTATACCATGGCCACCACATTACTGTGACCGCAATCATGGAATTCATTAGGTTTGGCTTAAGCACTGCAGCGATGGCCAGAGCAAGAACAAGAGAGGGGACGGAGAGGAATATGTCTGAAATGCGCATAATAACGGTATCTATAATCGTCCCATGATAAAACCCAGCCAGAAGGCCAAAAACAGTACCAACTGGTACGGCGATTGCTAAAACCAGAATTGACATAACCAGGGCACCACGGAAGGCAAAGATTATCCGAGAAAAGATATCTCTGCCGATGGGATCAGTTCCAAGCCAATACTTAGCGCTAGGAGGCTGACCAGCATTTTTATAGTCGACAAATGGGCCTGCATGTTCAGGGTAAGGCGTTACCAAAGGAGCAAAAATGGCTAGTATAATCACCAAAACGACAATCGCCAATCCCACGACGGAAAGTTTATTGCGAGAAAAGTGGTACCAGTATCGAGATACCCTATCCCAAAACCTGTGCCACTTTCCCTTTTCTCGAGGCTTTTCAACAGTTACTGCCAGAAAATTTTTATTGGCCATATTATTGCCCCCTTATTCCGCCCAAACGGACACGAGGATCCAGAAAAGCAACAATAATATCAACGACGATATTGGTGAGTGCAAAGATTAACCCTATTATCAGCACTACCCCCGAGATCGCGTTCAAGTCTTTAAAAAGCATAGCGTTGATTCCGTAACGGGAAATGCCTGGCCAGTTGAAAATCATCTCGACCAAAAAGGCGTTGCCTATCGTCGCTGCAATATCCATTCCCATTACAGAAACTGTCGGAATCAATGAGGGCTTAAGCAGATATTTAAACATGATTCTCCTTTCAGGAATTCCATACCCTCTTTCTGCAGCAATGAAATCTTTGGACAAGTTATCAACCATGCTGGAACGAGTAATTCTGGCTTCTTGAAATGTGCCACCGAGTGCCAAGGCGATTGCGGGCAAAATCAAGTGCGTAAATGCATTCCAAGCTGCAGTCCAATTTCCCGCAAGCATGGAGTCCAAAATCATAAATCCTGTAACCCTTGCCACAGTGAACTGAGAGCCCAAACGACCAAGTACCGGCAAAATTGGCCAAGCATAACCGAAAATCAGGATAAAGAACACTGCTAAAACGAATGCAGGAATAGAAACGCCAATGTAAGAGAAAATGCGAATCACGCCGTCTACCCACCTGTCTTTATATCTGGCCGCAAGAGTACCAAGGAGAATAGCAAAGAAAACCATGAAAATAGCAGTAAAGAAGACTAATTCCAAGGTAGCAGGAAGGTATTCTTTTATATCCTCAATCACTGGGCGCTTAGTCACCAGCGATTTACCAAGGTCGCCACGAAGGGCATTTGTCAACCAAATCCAATATTGTTCCGGTAAAGACTTGTCCATGTGTAATTCCTTGCGGAGTTGTTCAACCACATCTTCTGGCGCTCTTGGTCCTAAAGCTAGCCGGGCTGGATCACCGGGAACTACGCGAGCTAAAATAAAGATAACTATCGATAAGCCAATAAGAACAAAAATGCTCAATAAAAGGCGACGGAGAATAAATGGCCCAAGTTTCACAGGGTACCCTCCTTTTGACTGTTAGCCAAAACAGATATCACATCAGATACCAAAGACTCTAAATTTGCAGCGAAAGAAGCTTCTCCTTCGATAATACTATCCTTTGCGGTTTCAATGTGTTTGCGGAAAACTGGTAAAAGAGGAAATTCGATGTCTTCACAACTTAATATGTCGACTAGTCTTCCCGCAACATCAATCATCCGTAAAGGCCCGTATAGTTTTGGTTCCTGGACTAAATTGCGAGCGCTAACAATTATGTAACAAATTAACTCAATAAGCTGCTGATAAATCTGTTTTGTCCGCTGATCCCTATTTGTATTCATTGAACCAAATCACGTCCTTCTTTCGAATTGGGGTTCTTGGTGTACACTCTGGATAACCAACCGATACTATAAAAATTGGAGCAATTGAACGGGGTAAACCAAGGATTGCTTGCAATGCTTCTCGGTGAAAGGATGCAATTACACAGGTTCCAAGACCAAGAGCATGGGCGTAGAGCATAATGTTCTGCGCAGCCATAGCAGCATCTGCGATTGCTAAGAATTGGGGCCCTAATGATCCGCCTTTCAGTTGGGCCTCTTCCAGATCTTGACAAATTACAATCAATGCGGGAGGGGAACCTAAAAGCCCTGGGCTAACCAATTTTATTTTATGCAGCAATAATGAGTTTGTAATTACAGCAAACCGCCATGTTTGCGTATTACCAGCAGAAGGTGCCCAGATCCCTGCTTCTGAAACAAGGGCTTGTAATTGATCCACACTTACGGGATCAGGCCGGTATCTTCTTATGCTACGTCGACCCTGAATGACATTTAAGATTTCCATTTTTAAATTTCAGCTTTTGCAAAAATGATTGAAAACATAATGCAAAACCCGGACCACCGTCTGCATATCAGAAATGGCTACTCTTTCAGACGTGGAATGCTCGTCTTTAACCCCGTTGCCCAGTGGTACAGTTTGAATACCTTTTTCGTTGTAAATTGCTGATTCTAATCCTCCGGTAATTACTATTGTCCGCGGATGGATGCCCACGCTTTCCAGAGCTTCACGAGCGATTTTCACCATTGGGCTGTCCTCAGGAATGCGGGTAGCCTTGTAAGCAAGATTTAGGACTACCTCAGCCTTCGCTCCTATCGCTCTGGCGCAGACTTCAAAAGCATCTTTTATGATCTGACTCACTGCGAGGCACTTTTCGTGGTTTAAGCTACGAGCTTCTGCCTTGATAGTTACTCTCTCCGGAACTCCGTTCCTGATTAGACCGCCCTGAATGATGCCGATGTTGGATGTAGTTTCCGCATCGATGCGCCCATCTTTGATAATAGCTATTGCGTTAGCAGCCGCTTTTATTGCGGATATCCCCTTTTCTGGTTCCATTCCGGCATGAGCGGCTTTGCCTGTGATCTCGATATCGATGAGCATATGAGAAGGGCCACCAACAACAATCGCATCAAGGGCATCCATGTCTAATAGGAAACCTTGTTTGGCGGTGATCTGGTTAAAATCCAAATGTTTAGCTCCCCCAAAACCAATTTCCTCTTCTCTGGTAATTACAACTTCTAAAGGAGGATAACGATCAGCAGATTTAACCGCCTCAATGAACTCGGCAATTCCGGCCTTGCAGTCTGCCCCTAAGATCGTGTCTCCACTGGAGCACACAAAATCATTGACCACTTTAGGTTGAATCCCCTTCCCGGGTTTGACAGTATCTGCATGCATGGCGAAGAATAGAGGGCTCATGCTACTACATGAGCGAGCAGGAATCTTGGCAATAAGGTTCCCGTAGTCATCGATATAGCATTTTGCGCCTAAATCATCAGCAAACTTCCTGGCAAGGTACTTGATAAACTCCTGTTCTTCACCAGATTCACTTGGAATCTGAACCATTTCACACAAGTTGCGAACCATTCGTTCAATTTGGATCATACATTAAACCCCTTTCGTTCTAATTTAAGGAGGAGGGGGCGACGGCCTCCTCCTCCTCGCAGAATTATTCCTGATTTAACTTTTCATTCTCCACCGATGAACCTCATGTCTTTGAATTGCATGCGTAATTCGGGCAAAAGGCAAATCTTTCCGCCTGTCTCGGCCGCTTTCGCGGTTGGCCACATCAGGTATTCTGCTTGGTAAGCATGACGCTGAGGCATCTCCACGGCAACGATATCCGGCGCCAGGTCCATTATTTTCCTGATAATCGCTTTGTACTTCTCATAGCGTTCATTTTTATCAAGAGTGGCAAGAGCATCCTCGAGCATCGAGTCAATTTCGGCTTGGGTGGTATCATCGAACCAGTGCATATTAAAGAACGTACCCCGGGTATTAGAATGATAAATTTGGTACAAGAGTGACCCAGCTTCAGGATATGTAATAGAGGAGTGGATCACGGGAAATATGTGTGGAGTAGTATCTGGTTTCGCAGCTGCATCTATGAACTGGGTCCAGCTACTTTTTACAACATTCACCTTGATACCGATTTCCGCGCAGTTGCTTTGTAGGAGCAAAGCGATCTTTTCTTGATCAGGAACTACAGAATTCCACCAGAACTCGATAGGGTATTGATCCAGTTGCCCCGCATACTTAGATTGTGCCAACTCGGCTTTTGCCTTCTCAACATTTCTTTCCAACAGAGGCAATGTTGGGTCACTGCCTGGGATAATAGGGCTTATCGGTCCCCGCGCACGCTCCGCAGTAGGCAGGATTTGCTCCTGACACACAGCATAATCAAATACGTACATTACAGCCCGACGGAAGTGCACATCGTCCAGTGGCGGCTTTGATGTGTTAAACATGAGCATTAACGGTGCCCCTGTTCTTAAATTGGCTATTTTCACGCCAGGCAGCTTGCTCATAGCATCGTAATTTTCTGTAGGCTGCCATTCGTCGGAGATCTCCAGTTCCTTCTTAGCCATCAGGGTGCGTACTGTAACCGGCTCTGTAGTGCCGATGATCTTGAAGGAATCAGGGGCATCCTTATCTATCTCCTGCCAATAATTTGGGTTGCGAATGCCAATCACATGTTCCTCAAGCTTAACCTCTTTAACCATATAGGGCCCAGAACCAGCATCATGCGTGAGCAGCCAACTCTTGCCGTAATCGCCAAACTCTCCATAGGGACCTTCTTTTTGAGCGTTCTCCATCACCTGCTTCTCATTGAGCACGGCCACGTGCTCAAGATAGAACAAAAATGGCCCTACTGGACGCTCTAAAGCGATCTTTACCGTCTCTGCATCCGGGGCCGAAACCTCTTTCACTACCCCACGGAACAAATACCCCCAGCCCTCGCCCATATCAATCAATCGCTTTAAGCTAAAAACAACATCGCTGGCTTTTAGCTCATCTCCGTTGTGGAACTTAATCCCCTTCCTTATCTTTAAAGTATAAGTAAGTGTATCGGGATCAAATTTCCAGCTTTCGGCCACTTTTGGTTGAGGATCACCGTTTTCATCGATAGTCAACAGGGGGTCATAGAAATTTACAACGCAAACATTCGATACGTTATCAATAGCTACTCCTGGGTCAATGTATACCGGGAAACCTTGCGCAACGCGCACCATCTTCTCTCTCGGTGGCGCAGTGGTGGAAGAAGTGGGAGATGCTGCGCTAGTTGGTGTTGGTAATGAAGATGTAGGGGTAGGACTGGGCGCAGTACAGGATGTTATAAGCACTAATGAGAGGGCTAAACTGAGTACCAATACGAAATGTTTCTTCCAATTGATCACTTTAAAACTCCTCCTTATATTTCAATTTTCGTTCTTGATCTTCAACTGAAACGCTTTTTTTGAGGCGGGAATGGGTAGGCTTTTTTGCTCTGAGCCAAGCCCATCGAGATTAGGCTTTCACATAGTTTTATTGCAGCAGCAGCAGGAACTACAATGGGCACACCCAATTCCTGAGAGGCTTTTTCCGCGACCCCATACATACTCCCACAGCCCAAGACGAGTACATCCGCACCTTTTTCAATCATTTCGGATCCAAATTTAAGTAGAGCTTTTAGCTCCTCTTCCTGGGAGTCAACCAAACTTAGGACTGGAATCCCTATAGAGCATACCCCAACGCACTTATGATCTAACTCGTAGACTTTCAGGTTGTCAAGGATGTAAGGGCCTGCTTCTGGAGGACCTGCTGTAATAATACCAAATTTTCTTCCAATTAAAGAGGCTATGTAAACGCTTGCCTCACCGATCCCAACGACTGGAATTTTTAATCCTTCTTTAGCTGCTTTTAGACTTGGGTCGCCAAAGCAATAGATGATCACTCCATCGTAGCCTTCCTGTTCCGCTCTCATAACCTCCTGGAGCGTGGGCAAAGCACACCAGGCTTCATCAAATGCGTTCTCGATGGATTCAGAGCCTTTCGCGATGTTGACAAGGTCGATTGAAGTGGAATCATCCTTGTACTTATTTAACTCAGCAAGGTTAGGTTCATTCCATATCGTGGTTGCAACAGGAACAATTACTTTAATGCGCCTCATGACGTCTCCTTATTACTTCCCTAACTTCTTCGCCATCTCTTTCAGTTCGGGTTCGATGAAAACACCTTTATCTAAGATTTGGACTCCATCAAGCCAAACCGAACTGTTCAGGCAAATGCCATCGGAGTGGGAAGGACCTGAAATTCCACCGGGGATCAGTATTGGTCCAACGTTACCAATACCCCATTCTGTCGCTCCCCATATTCGCTCGTCTTCCACAATGTCACCGGTCAAACGCGCGTTAGGATGAACCCCATAGGAAATATGGGCAAGCTTAAGCATTTGAGGGTGATTAAAACTTTTTAGCCATTTTTCGTATTCCGCAGCTTCTTTACCGCCCTCAACTTTAACAATTGTGCCATTTTTGATATGAAGCGCAACTGGTTGCTGTAAAACGCCAACAATGGGAGGCACTATCGATCCATCGAATACAATAACACCGTTGATTGTTTCTAAGTCTGGAGCCCATGCAATTTGTCCAGGTTGCATATGGGAACCGGGAGTATCGTATCTGCCACATTCTAAATTCACTGGGTGTCCTGGATCATTATCAAATTCAACATCAGTCCCGGCCGGAGTGGTAACTCGCATATGTTTAGCGTTCTTGGTGAGTTCTACCAGACGAATCATGAATTTCTCTAATGTAGAGAAATCCACCCTGCCAAGCAACCTAACCATCATATCCGCGTTCATGCCACAAGCGTTTAGATATCGGAGCTTGGGGTTCTTAGCCGTGGCTACATCATAAGGAGTAGAATATAAAAGCCATTCATTATTATATTCAATCCATGCATCGGTCTCTATAAGGGCAGCTGTGAGGGCTTGCACAGGAAGCATTGGGTCGGCTGCTTTCCCCACTCCTAAGGGAGATGCGGTATAAACAACCATGGGTTTAGCATCACAAGCAAAAGCGGCTCTGGCTGTAGCTTCCACAACTCTTCTGTCACTTTCCGTGTCAGCAGTGATTATGAAAGTTTCCCCCGGTTTTAACTTGAACAATTCCTCACAAAGAATTTTTGCAGCTTTCCCGAGCTCATATTCATACAGAAATTCAGACATGTTTTAAAAGCCTCCTTCTTGTTGTTTCGTGGCTTAATTAATAAGTCTTTCTATATTTGCGCTTTCACATAAGCATCACCCATAATCAATTGTATAAAAATAGTTAAAATTTTGTCAATAGTTTTTACAAAAGTGTTAAATTATTATTACTACTTTAAGAAGATAAAATATATAGTGTTTAAAATTACGAAATTTAAGATTCTAATTGGAAACGGATTTTTGGAGGTGGCTATAGCATTTCTTATTTATATGGCCCAGCTCAAACAACCACCATGCGGCCATTTTTACGGGCACCTTAAACTCCATTGCTACATGATTTACTTTATCCTGTGCTGTAAAATAATAAGGAATTATGGCTTCGATTGCTTCAGGGGGCATTAATATTTCAGCTGCAAAGCAATTAGCCTGCCACTCGGCGTCTTCTTCTGTACCGCAAAAAATACCATCAGTGAAAAGGTGCCCTCCTTCTTCTTTATGTAAAACAAAATGGCCAAGCTCGTGGGCTAAAGTCCAACGCTGGTTTTCTAAGGGGTTTTTGGAATTAATAAAGCAAAACCAATGGTTCTTAACATTGCAAAGAAGCCCAGCCCAAAAATGCATGGGCCTAAAAGCAACAATTACCCCCCTTGCGAAAAACTCTTGTAGCAAATCTCCCAGACCTTTCATTTAACCCACCTCAAGTTGATAAACCGACTGCAAAATTTCACGGTTCGGTAATATCCAGCATATCAGCGGCTTCGCGCAAAATTTTTGCTAACTCTTTCCTGGCCAGGCTTTTATAAATTTTTTGAATTAATTTGCTTTCCTCGCTTTTAAACAAGCCATAGTGAACCGCTAAATTAGACAAATCTATAGGGTTAGCTTCTTCCTCGAGTCCGTATAACGACTCTAAAGGAACATTTAGATAACGGGCAATAGCGATTGCATCTTTTAATTTCAGATCGCTTTTTCCATCCAAAATACGATATAGCGTAGGGCGAGATATTCCCACCTTTTCGGCAAGCTCTGTAATTGAAACCCGCCGCTCTGAAAGTAGCTGCTTTAGCCTTTCTCCTAATTCAATATTTGATAACAACTCTTTTTCCTTTTCTGACATATCCCCTCAGGCTCATTTTTTCTGTTTTTTTTCATAATAATAGAAAATTGTTCAATTTTCAACCTTTTTTCTCAAAATTTTACACTTGTGTTCTCAGTCAAATATCTACACCAATTTACCAAGGGGATGGCCGTTTCAATGAATTTCGTTTATATTTCGTTTAATGAAAAAGGTAGGTTTAGTCCATGAAGAGGGCTTTACTTTAAGTCAAATTCCAGTGCACAGTCGGTTGCACTGGGTAAGGCTCGTTCCAATTTATATGAGCTGTATGGCTTGCGTGCCTTTGATTATGGTTGGCGTAATGATTGCTCAGCTATTTTCTTTTTTACAATCAATCGTCATTATTGGGCTTACTGCTCTAATTATTCTAGTATTCGACTGGATGAATGCAGCAGTGGGTGCCGATTTAGGACTGCCAGCATCAGTAATTGCACGATCGAGTTTTGGTCTAACAGGATCGCGTTTTTTTATTAGTGTTCTTCTTATTCTCCAAGGTCTGGGTTGGTACGGAATTCACATTGCAGTAGCTTCTCGTGCCCTCATGGAATTACTTGAGGCTTTGGCCCCTACACTAACTGGAAATGGTTTAGTTTTGTTTTTCATTACAGCCTGTATAGGTTTTCTTTTTGCTTTTCCTAATATCGTTGGCAGAAAATTTTTAACCTGGACAAATTACGTATCAGCCTGCGCGTTAATTATTTTATGCATCTGGGGATGTATACTGGTTCTATTTAATCCCGGTGGTGTTATGGAAATTCGTCAGGTTCAAGCCCCAAAACCAGATCTTGCCACGGGTGTACTATGGCTTCTGGGAAGCTGTGCGAGTCAGTTTGTCCTCCTATCTGACTACGCTAGGTTTTGCAGGCGTATCACGCCTGATTCATTTTTATTCCCATTAATAAGCATTGTTCCGATCGCTATTGCATTACCGCTTTTTGGAGCCTTTTTAGTAGCCTCGATGGGGCCAGATGTTGGTCTAATTGAAGGTTTTCTAAAAATAGGTTTTCCTGCGTGGGGGCTAATTTTAGTGATTATTGCGCAGTGGAATCCTGCCCGAGTAGTAAACATTTATTCTGTTGGTCTAGCTCTTGCCAATTTAACAGGACTTACCTCTATGGTTGCGAGAAGGTGGTTCGCCATCATTACAGTTGTCTCAGGCACCGCATTGGCAACAGCTGGGATTTTAGATCATTTCGGCTTATTTTTAGAAATTCAAGCTTTTGTATATCCGGCAATTGGCTTGCTTTACGTTTTAGACCACTTCGTTTTTTCCAAACGATTATGGCAAGAGTCTTCGGGAGTAAAATGGGAGGGACTGATCAGCTTAGGAATTGGATACAGCGTTGGAATTCTGGTCAAACATCCATATTCATTATTTTTAGCAGCTTTTGTAACAGGGGTTTGCTATTCCCTAATTGCTTATGCAGAAATACTCCTCAAAAAACCGCGACTCGCTTTAAAGCAATCATATCCATCAACCGCAACTTTGACGCAGCGACTTCGAACTCAATTTTGTATTCTTACTTTAACAGGAATGGGAGTCGCTGGAATAGGACCACTTTTGGTGGGTTCACCCTTGGCTGAAATTATGGTTAGCTTGGGCGTTGTCGTTACGGGTTTGAGCTTTTGGTTATTCTCACGAGGAATTAGGGTTCCAATCTTACCTTTTAAAGATTAGCCTCTATTCTTCTTATTGCCTTTCCACAATGAAAGACACTCGACCCAATTATTGGTCCGGGGAAAGTAGTGATCTGAATCCTGCAATTGCATCCTTGGTACCTAATGCAAAAATCCCCGCTCTTCCGCGGGCTTCAAAGAACTATTCCAGCGCTTTAAAGCTGAATGCGGCTTAGCCTTTACCATAGCGATTTTATCATAGGCGTTTTAGCAGTACTGGTTCGTCTATAATAGCCTTCCTCGTTTACCTAACCAAGGTGCTAATTGAACCCGATTTCCCGCTCAAGCACCATTGATAGATTCAGTGCTTAATACCCCGAGGTCTGGTCAATGAGCCCTTTTCTTCGGGCCACTATGTTCATCCTCTGGAAAACAAAATAGCCCAGAAAACCAAAGAACACGGTCAAACCCACAAGCCAGAGGAAGAGTTCCCAATCCGGCATGGTGTTAAAAGAGGGAGAAAAGGACGAGCCCAGAAGCGAGCGGCGCAGAAGCTCCAGCCAGTAGGTCAAAGGAATTGCCCTGGAAATAACCTGTACCCAGGAAGGGAGAATATCTATGGGAAAAATAGCTCCGCTTACCACGTAAAGTACCGCCCCCACCCCGTCCGCGATGGCCCAGGAGTGTCGAGCTATAACCAGGGCGAGGCCAGCAATTAGGTATCCCATAAAAGCAATGGCGATAATCCCTAACGGGAAGGATATAAAGAAAAGCGGCCAATTCAGGGAACTCCAGGGAATGCGGATGCCCAGGGGCCAGAGACCTAATAGTAAAATTACGAGAACGGAAACCGTGGTAGTAATTACCTGGGCAACTCCCCGACCCAGAAGGAAGACGAAGATCTTCAAAGGGGAAATGTAAATGTACTTCAACATCTCGTAATGCTCCCGGTCGTCAATGATAGCGTAGGAAATTCCCATCATTACTCTTCCAGCGTACATGAAAAAGGCGTTCCCGATGTAAAGGTGGACAAAAAAGGGGTTGCTGGTTGAACCCCTGACCACCACGAGGTACATAAAGACCAGAATCAGGGCTGTGGAAAGGGGGCGAATCAAAGAGTAAACCGCAAAGACGAAAGGATCAGCCCAGTTGCTCTCAATCAGCCAGCCCAGGCGGCTAGCCTGCTTGAACTGAATCCAGATTTCCTTAAGTGTTGAGCCCCTGCGTGGGACTTCAAAGCTCACTGCCATCTTAAGCTCAATGTGCCCTTAATTCTTGCCGCGCGCTCCATTTTTACCAGGGCGACTTTCGCCAGGTAGAGAAACAGGGGGCAGAGAAGTAGAAGTATTCCGCATTCGACCCAGGGCGAGAGAAACCCCAAAGTGGGATCACCAGGGAACATCAGTTGTCTCATGGCGTCCAGGCCTAAAGTAAGGGGGATGATGGAAGCCACGGCGGCTGCCCAGAACCCCAGGCTCTTAACCGGGAAATAAAAGCCGGAAAAAAGATAAACTGGTTCCTGAAGGGCATTGGAAAGATTATAGGCTTCCCTGCCCGAAAGTAGGAATAGGGAAGCAAGGAGCATTCCCATGCCGTAGAGGGCCACCATGGAGAGGAAAAAAACCAGGAGAATGAGGCCGAGGCTCGACACCTGGTATGTGACGCCGAAAAGTAGGCTTCCGACTATAATTACCGCTCCCGCTCGGATAGTGCTGGCGACAAGACCTCCGATTCCCATTCCTAAAAGGATGGCCATTGGTGAAACCGGGGCCATGATATACAGTTGCAGATTGGCTGTCTCCTTCTCCCAGTAGAATTGTGAGGCCATGCTCCAGAGGATATTCAACCAGTAAGCCGTCATGGCGCCTCCTAAGACCACGTATCCCACAAATTCCGTCGGTGCCTTCATCGCCCGATAGACATAAACGTAAGCTGCCAGCCCTAAAAGAGGGAGAACGGTTTCCGGAATAAGCCAGGAAAGCTCCCTGTTGGCACCAATGACCCTGGGGTATGCCCTGCCGATTATGGAGCGGATAAAGAGCTCAAGGGGTGGTGGAATTCTCATCGCTCAACCCTCTTCCTACTAAAGTGAGGAAGACGTCCTCTAACGTAGGTTCTACTGACTGCACGCTGAGGATGGGGATTTCCCTTTGATTCAATTCCCTGATGACTTCAGGAACGAACTCCTCGCTTTCCAATACCAGTTTCAGGGCGGTGCGGTTCTTTTCTATGGAGGAGCTGGAAGTTAGTCCTTTCACCCCGGGCTTTCCCTTAAGCCAGCTTAACTCATCGAGGCCGGAGAGGGACATTTCCAGAATGGAGCCCCCGGAAACCCTTTTTTTAAGGGCTTGAGGAGTATCACAGGCCAGAATCTTCCCGTGGTCGATGATCGCTACCCGATCGCAGAGCTCATCTGCCTCAGCCATGTAGTGGGTGGTCAAAAGAATTGTCCTGTCCCGATGTTTTTCCATCCACGTTTTGATGTAGGCCCGGATGTCTCGAGCTGCTTCCACATCCAATCCCAGAGTGGGTTCGTCAAGGAAAAGAATTTTTGGACCAGTGACGAAACCCCGGCAGAAATTCATCTTTTGACGCATTCCGGTGGAAAGTCTGGAAACTCTGGTGTTGGCCTCGGACTTTAACCCTACTACCTCTAACAGCTCGTTGATTCTTTCAAAGGCTACCTTATAAGGGATGCCGTAAAACTGGGAAAACATCCACAGGGTCTCCCTAACCGTGAGGATGCCGTATCCTGAGTATTCCCCGCCCGAAACCATATTAATCCTCTGGCGGATGGGAAGGACATCTCTGGTCACATCCAATCCATCCACAAAGGCTTGCCCCGAAGTAGGATAAAGCAGGGTAACCAGGATCTTAATCAGGGTGGTCTTGCCCGCCCCGTTGGGTCCCAGGAGGCCAAATAGCTCCCCCTGTTCTACCTCTAAATTGACTCCGTCCAGAGCCCTAATTACGCGATTCTCCCTGTCTTTCCCTGCCTTTACCCTGAACTCTCTTACAAGATCAATCGTTTGAATAGCTTTATTCATGACACTCTTTTTAAATGGGTTAAAAGCGATTAAATATTAGACTCCTTTTCAAGCCCTTCCGTTCGCTCCTTTGCACTTCCCTTTCCCCTTTCCCTGCGTAAGAGCTTCAGATAAAGGGCGCATTCCATCCTTTTTTTCGTGATCTCGCACCCTATGAAATCCGGCTTTTTCAAATTGCCGCTTAAAAGGTGGTGGTTGGCGTGACACCCTCCAGAGCAGAGGTATCGCGCCCAGCAGGTGCGGCAGTTTTCTTTCTCCAGGAAGCTAAGGTGTCGGAACTCCTCAAGCTTTTCCTGGTTGGTGATCCCTTCCCAGACCGTGCCCATCTTAAAATCAGAGCGCCCCACAAATTGATGGCAGGGGTAGAGGGATCCCGAGGGAGTAACAGCCAGGTATTCCACACCGGCCCCGCAACCTGAAAGCCTTTTGGAGACACAGGTCAGGCCCGTGGTATCCACCTCAAAATGGAAGAAGTGCAGTTCCCTTCCCTCCCTTTCCCGACGGTCGATCTCCTTTGCCAGGAGCTCATATTGGCGGAAGATCTCCGGCAAGTGCTCCGCTCTTATGGCGTAAGGCTCATTGGGTAAGGCTACTACGGGTTCCATGGAGACCTCAGAGTAACCCAGATCGAATAAGTAAAGGGCATTGTCCAGGAAATTCAACGTCTCGGCGGTGTAGGTTCCCCTGAGGTAGTAGAGCTTTTCCCCGCGCGAGGAGAGAAACTTCCTGATCCGGGAAAGGATCAGGTCATGGCTCCCTTTCCCATTAATCAGGAGCCTATTTTTATCGTGGTCCTCTTTCCTACCGTCTATGCTCAAAACCACGCGCATGTTCGTCTTGTTCAGGAACTCCCCAACCTGTTCGCTCAGAAGGAGGCAGTTTGTGGTTACAGTGAACCTGATTTCCTTTCCCATCTTTTCCGCCCTCTCTTTTCCGTAGAGCACCGCCTCTTTAAGGACGGAAAAATCCAATAGGGGTTCGCCACCAAAGAAATCGATTTCCAGTCTCTTTAAGGGCCCAGATCTTTCCAGGAGGAAATCCACTGCCTTCCTGGCCACTTCCGGGGGCATAAGCCCTCTCTCGCCCCCATATGTTCCCTGGCCTGCGAAGCAATAGGAACAGCGCATGTTACATTCGTGGGCTAAATTGAGGCAAAGGGCCTTGAGATAGGGAAATGGAGCATATTGAGCATTCAAAGCTGGATCAGGGGCCAGTATCAGACCTTTTAAAGAGAGAAGCTTCAGCTCATAAAACGCTTCCTCCGCCTTTGGGCCGAATTTTTCCCGGGCCCTGGCCAGGGCGACATCCAGGGGAGAGGTTTTCCCTTCTTTCAGAATGGCCCAGGCTGCTTCATCTATTTGGAAAAGGGAAGACGAAGCCACATCAAAGAGAAGCAAGTGGCCGTCGAGTTGGAACAGGTGTAATTGGCCCTCTCTCCAGGGAAACTCAAGCATTTAAAATGGGATGCCTGTTTACTCGTTTTCCCTCTGGCAGACCTGGTTGGCAAGGGTGCAGCTGGTCTTACAGGCTGACTGGCAGGATGAGGAGCAGTCCCTGCAATCCCAGACCTTCTTCAGATCCTTTTTGGGAGTCTCGATTAATTTAAAATGAACAGTATCAATTTTTTCGCTCAAAATTGTCACCTCGTTTCCTCCTTTAAATAGCAAGAAATTTGAGCTCTGACAAGACCGCCCCCTTGGCAATTTTTCAGGATGTGGTATCTTAAGTAAAAATAAGGGCAGGAGGAACCACAAGATGAACCTCAGTAAGAGGAAACTCCTGGAGATGGCTATTTATCAGGAAATTGCTACTCGCGACTTCTATCTTCAGGTCTCTCAAAGGATCCAGGACAGGGGAGGAAAAAGGAAATTCCTGGATCTTTCGGAGGAGGAGGAGAAGCACCGGGAGACAGTCGGCCAGTGGTACGAGAAAGAGGCCGGTCAGTCCTTTCAACCTGATCCCGAACTCATAAAGCCCATCTTTCAATTTCCCGAAGGGTCGATTTTCAACCAGAGTACCGCTTTAGAAGCTGTGAGTGTAGGTATTCAGCTGGAAAGGGAATCCGCAAACTTCTATGCCTCCTGGAAGGAGAGGGAAGAGGAACCGGAATTAAAGTCGGTATTGCAGAAGTTAATCGAATTTGAAAATAACCACTACCTGCGTCTGAAAGAAGAGTACGAGGCCATTTCGAAGAACTTTTATTGGATTTAGTCAACGAAAGCGATTACCCTGCCCTTAGGGTTTTTCCTTACAGTGACCATGGAAGATGCCCATTACCACATTGCGATTGAGGGACCAATTGGCGTAGGCAAGACCTCCCTGGCTATGATTTTAGCCTGGGAGCTCAATATGAAGGCCTTTTTTGAGCCCGCCGATAATAACCCCTATCTGGGAGATTTCTACGCGGATATCCCCCGCCTTTCTTTCCCCACTCAGCTTTACTTTTTGGTACACCGCTTTCGCAAGCAATTGAGGCTTCAGAACATCAAAAGGGGAAGATCCGTAGTTTCGGATTTCTACTTCAAAAAGGATCTGATCTTCGCTTCATTGAATTTAAATGGCAGGGATAAAGACCTTTACGACAGGATCATCGCCGAGATGCTTCCCTTCGTGGAAGAACCAAATTTGATCATCTATTTGGATGCGCCCATGAGTGTCCTTATGGAAAGGATCAGGCGCCGGGCAAGGCACGGGGAAATGTTAATCACCGAGGAGTATGAGGAACTCCTTTCCACCACCTACCAAAAATTCTTCCAGGATTTCCAGGATGCCCCTCTCTTGCCCATTGACACCACTTTTTTGGATTTCGTCAATCGCGAGGCGGACAGGAAGACCGTGATCAAAATCGTAAAGGAGGCCCTGAAATGAGGCCCCAGCATCAGGGAGCCCCCCTTGTGGCATTAGCAGGAAATATCTCCGTGGGAAAATCCACCCTGGCCGAGATCCTCGCTTCTCGCTGGAACTGGTTGCTTTTTAAAGAGCCGGAGGTATCCAACCCTTACCTTCCTGATTTTTATAAGGAGCCTCAGCGCTGGTCCATACATTCTCAAATGTTCTTCCTTCTGGAGCGCTATAAGGGCCACCTGAGCTTACAGGAGAAAAACGTCCCCGCTGTGATGGACCGCACGATATATGAGGATGCTGAGGTTTTCGCTTACCTCCTCCTGGATTCCCGCGATTGGAAAACCTATCGTCACTTCTACAATCTGGCCTTAAGGCGTCTCCAACCCCCGAGGCTCGTGGTTTATCTGAGAGCCTCTCCAGAAACGCTGATGCACCGCCTTCAGATCAGAGGGAGATCCTACGAGAAAAGTGTGAGCCTGGATTATCTTTCTATGCTGAACAGGAGGTACGATGAATGGGCCAGCTCCTTCCGCAGGGCGCCCCTCCTGAAGGTGGATACGGATGGCCTGGACTTTGTGCGCTCCTTTAATGACCTGGAAAAAATTGTCAGTTTGATCGAGGAGGCCCTTTACGCTCAGGAGAGCGCGGTCCTCTTCCCTTAAAATGCAGTGCGATTTGCGATAGAATTTTATACGGAGGTATCTCCTGAAAATAAATGGGAAAACAATATATCGTTGATGATTTAGGCGAGCTCCTTAAGGTAATTCCTCCTGAACTCAGGGATAAACTTGAGCGTATGGAACAACTGAGCGAGCTCCTGGAAGTGGTTCTGGATCTTGGAAGGCAGCCCGAAGCTCGCTTTCCCAATTCCTATATCTATTTGAGCGAGGAACCGGTCACCAAAGAGCAGATAAATTACGTGGTTTCCAGGATTGGGGATTTTGGCCCAGACCACCGTGCGGGCATTACCCGTACCCTGCATAGAATTTCCTCTCTCGTGAACAGAAGAGGCGAGATAATTGGCCTCACCCTGCGCGTGGGTAGAGCTATTTTTGGAACCGTGGATATTATCAGGGACGTGATTGAGACTGGAAAAAGCATCCTGCTTATGGGCAAACCCGGGGTGGGCAAGACTACCATGCTCAGGGAAGTGGCGCGCGTCCTGGCAGACGACCTGAACAAAAGGGTAATCGTGGTCGACACTTCCAACGAAATCGCCGGGGACGGGGATATTCCTCATCCGGCTATCGGCAGGGCGAGGCGTATGCAGGTGCCCACTCCGGAACTGCAGCACGAGGTGATGATCGAGGCCGTGGAAAACCATATGCCGGAAGTGATCATTATCGACGAGATCGGGCGCGAACTGGAAGTGATGGCTGCGCGCACTATCGCCGAACGTGGTGTTCAACTCGTAGCTACCGCCCACGGGAACACGCTGGAAAACCTGATTCAGAACCCTACACTCTGCGACCTGGTGGGTGGAATCCAGGCCGTCACCCTTTCAGACGAGGAGGCCCGTTATCGTGGTACCCAGAAAACGGTGCTGGAGCGCAGGGCGCCTCCTACCTTCGAGGTACTTGTAGAAATTAAGGATCGGGAAACCTTAGTAATTCACCACGATGTAGCGGAGACAGTGGACAAGCTCCTCCGGGATATCCCTCCTCAACCGGAGATTCGCACGCGTTCAGGGAAAAAGGCGGCCGCAGAGCAAAAGCCCTCTGAGGAGCCTAAAATGGAAGTTGAAGCCCCGGTCCAGCGCCCTATAAAGCCTGAACGGATCAATATCTTCCCTTATGGAGTCTCCCGAGATCGTTTGGAGAGGGCTATTCATGACATGAATCTTTCTGCCACCATCACGAGAAACCTGTCGGAAGCTCACGCCGTAGTGACAATTAAGTCCCAGGAAAAGCGCAAACCCCAGCTTCTAATTCAAGCCGAGACCCAGAAAGTCCCCGTGTACGTCCTGAGGAATAATACCAGCTCTCAGATCAGAACCTTTCTGAGAAAAGTCTACGGCCTCCCCGAAAGGGAGTGGGATTCCCGGGTGATGGAAAAAACCGAGGAGATGATTTTTAAGGTCTTAAAGACCCATCAACCAGTGGAACTTCCACCGGAACCGCCTCCCATCCGCAGGCTGCAGCATGAAATGGTGGAAAAATACGGGCTTTACTCCGAGAGCCGCGGGGAGGAACCATTCCGGCGAGTGGTGATCTTCCCCTCTTCTTCAAAAAAATGAACGGGATGTTCATCACCTTAGAGGGTATCGATGGGACTGGGAAAAGTACCCAGGCCGCGCTCCTTGCCGAACGCTTAAGCCTTCTGGGCTATCACGTCGTCACTACCAGGGAGCCTGGAGGAACCGGGATCGGCTCCCAAATCGCCAGGATACTCCTCTCTCAGGAAAACCGCGCCCTTTGTCCCAAGGCCGAAATGCTCCTCTTCGCCGCTGACAGGGCGCAGCATGTTCAGGAGCTGATTAAGCCCATGCTCGAGAAGGGCCACGTAGTCATCTCCTCCCGCTACCTGGACTCAACCCTGGCATATCAGTGCTGGGGCCACGGCCTCCCTCTCGAGGAGGTGGAATCTGTGATGCTGGTGGCCACGGAAAAACTCATGCCCGACTTGACTATCGTTCTTGATTTAGATCCGGAGATTACCTTAAAGAGAGTGAAGGGCGATAGGCTGGAAAGTGAAGGCCTGGAGCTTTTGCGTCGGGTGCGCCAGGGATACCTCGCCCTTGCCGCCCGTTATCCTGAAAGGATTAAGGTGGTTCCAGCAAACGGAAAACCAGAAGAGGTTCTGGAACGCATCTGGCACTGGGTTCTGCGCCTCATAGAGAAGCGTCCTTTCCCGGAGGGAAGGAGGTGAAAAAGTGAAGCTCGTCATGGCTGTAGTTCAGGACAAGGATGTCGATAATCTCCTTTACCGTTTAACCAAAAAAGGACATAAGGCAACGAAGATGGCCTCTACCGGAGGATTTCTCCGGGAGGGAAACTCCACCATCTTCCTGGGGGTTGAGGACGAAAAGGTGGACGAAGTAATCGAGATCATAAAGGGATGCTGTAGTCTCAGGGAACATTACATCAATCCTGCCCCTTACACTTCAGCCGCCCCGGGAAGCTTCATGCCCTATCCCATGAGGGTGGAGGTGGGAGGAGCCACCATATTCGTGATACCAATAGATCGCTGGGAACGCGTTTAGTGCTTTTCGAGAGAATAGTTGGCCACAATGCTCCTAAAAGGATGCTGTCCCGGGTCCTGGAGACCGGAAGACCTTTCCACTCCTACCTTTTTTGGGGCCCGGAAGGCGTGGGTAAAAAGTTCCTTGCCCTGCATTTTGCCCAGGCGTTGGCCTGCCCGAACAAGCTTGATGGGTGCGGATGCTCATCCTGCAAACAAGCAGAGTTTGGGGTACATCCTGATCTTCACCTGATCCTTCCAGAGGGAGAGAGCATAAAAATAGGGGGAGCCAGAACGATGATCGAGGTCAGTACCCTGAACCCCATTTCCTCTCCCTGGGTGGTGAATATCGTGGACGAGGCTGATCGCCTTACACCAGAGGCTGCCAACTCTTTACTTAAGCTCCTGGAGGAACCGCCTTCCACCGTGGTAAACATCCTCATTACTTCTCGCCCTCACTTCTTACCCCCCACCATCCTCTCCCGTTGCCTTCCCGTTTCCTTTGGATTTCTCAGCCAGAAGGAGATTTTAAGGGAGCTTTCAGAAAAGAAGGTGGAAGACGCAGAGGTTATTTCTCGCGTAGCTTCAGGCAGGATGGGGGATGCCCTTTACTGGGCTCGGCCGGAAAACTGGAAGCGCAGGGGAAAGTACCTGGGAACTGGGCTTCAATTAGCGAGCGGGAACGTTTCCCTCTCTGCCTCAGATGCTCTGCTCAAGGAAAAGGAGAAGAGGGCGGTCACGGATTTCCTGAAAGTTCTCCTTTCCCTGTGGCGCGACCTGGCGCTTTTAAGCGCGGGCGTGAAGGAAATTGCCAATATTGATCAGGAAAAAAATCTCCTTAGCCTCTCTGGGGAAAGAGCCGCCGAGGATTGGGTTAAGGGGTGTTTTCAGATCGAGGAGGTTCTGGAGTTAAGCTATACCACTGTAAATATGAGTATGCTCATTGTTTCTTTATTGATATCGCTTGGCCAGAGAAAAACCAGAGAAAGGAGCGAGCCCTTTGCAACCTAAGATAGTCGTTGGCGTTCGTTTTCGAGAAGGCGGGCGAATATATACCTTTGATCCCGGAATCCTGCACATCGCTCCAGGAGATTACGTAATCGTGCAGACCTCGAGGGGTTTAGAAATTGGGGTCGTGGCTTACGGGCCTAGGGAAGTTCAGCCCCACGAGCTCACCCAGCCTGTAAATCGAGTGCTTCGTAAGGCCACTCGCAAAGACATCGAGAGGATGGAGGAAAACAGGGAAGAAGAGAAGAAGGCCTTTCGTATCTGCGAGGAGAAAATTAAGGAACACAATCTGCCCATGAACCTGGTTTCCGTGGAATACCTCTTTGATCGTTCCAAGTTCGTCTTTTACTTCACCGCAGAGACCCGCGTGGATTTCCGGGAGCTGGTCAAGGACCTGGCTTCAGTTCTCCATAACAGGGTGGAACTCTGGCAGATCGGTGCCCGGGATGAGACCAAGGTCTTTGGCGGCCTGGGGATCTGCGGCAGACCCCTGTGCTGTGCCACTTTTCTTAAAGAGTTTTCCCCCGTGACCATCAAGATGGCTAAAGAACAATCCTTGGCTCTGAATCCCTTGAAGATCTCTGGAGTCTGCGGAAGGTTAATGTGTTGCCTGAAGTACGAGTACGAGACCTACAGGGAAGCTCGTTCCCGAATGCCCAGGGAAGGTACATTAGTGGAAACCCCTAAGGGCAAAGGAAAGGTTGTGGAACTCAACGCGCTTAAAGAAACCTTGCTCGTCCAGTTGGAGAATCAGGTGGTTGTGGAGTTTCCCCTGGAGGAAGTAAGCTGGGAGGGGAAAAGCGAGCAGAAGGAGGAGGAAAACAATGTCCACTTTGAAGATGAGAAGGGGATGCCTCCCCTATAAAGAAAGCTTTATTCAGGTAGATATTTTCTTAAAGGACGGTAAAATCGCTGCCCTGGGAGAGCTCGAGGATCTCCCGGCCGATACCGAGCTCGACCTTGAGGGTTTGATCGTCTTGCCGGGAGCCATCGATCCCCATGTGCACTTCGACGATCCGGGCTTCACCTGGAGGGAGGATTTCCAAACCGGAACAGCTTCTGCAGCGAGAGGCGGGGTCACCACAGTCATCGATATGCCCGAGACCTCCATCCCCAACTGCCGCACTCCCGAGGGCCTTTTAAGCAAGCTCTCACAAATTGAGAAAAAAGCTCTTGTGGACTTCGCTCTCTGGGGAGGAGTCACTGGCGAGGAGGTTCGGGACGGTTCCTTCAAGGAAAAAATGCAAGCCCTGACCACGCTGGGAGTGGTGGGATTTAAGGTTTACACTATTTCTGGAATGCCCACTTACCCCAGAGTCACGTACGGGGAGATGCACCTGATAATGAAAGAGGCCGCAAGGCTTGGGGTTCCTGTAGCCGTGCACGCTGAGGATTTCGATGTAGTCACTCAAGCCACCGAGGAAATCAAAAGAAGAGGAAAAGGTACCTTTCTGGACTACCTCGCCTCCCGCCCTGCAGTCAGCGAGCACCTGGCCATCGCCTGCGCTGTCTTCCTCTCCCAGGACACCGGGGCCCGTGTGCACATCGTACACGTCTCCACAGGAATGGGAGTAGAAATCGTAGCTGAAGCCAAAAACAGGGGGATTCTGATCACCTGCGAAACCTGCCCTCACTACCTTCTTTTGACCTCTGAGGACTTTCACAGGTTGGGCACCGTAATCAAAACCACCCCTCCCGTAAGGGAAAGGTGGGATCAAGAGAAGCTCTGGGAAGGGCTAAAGTACGGCGTTGTAGATTTCGTCTCCACGGACCACGCCTCCTGTGAGTATCCCCGGGAAAAAGAAGTTGATGATTTCTTCGAGGCCTATGCCGGAATTCCTGGATGTCAGACCATGCTCCCCTTAATCTGGGAGGAGGGCTACGTCAAGGGAAGGCTCTCGCTTTCCCGCACCCTCGAGGTCACCGGGGGAAAAGCAGCCAGGCTTTATGGCCTTTATCCCCGGAAAGGATCTTTGGAAATTGGAGCGGATGCCGATTTAGTGATCTTAAACCCAAATGATCCCTATACTATCAGGGCACAGGATTTTGCCTCCAAAGGGAAATATACCCCCTTTGAGGGGAGGAGAATCTCCACCAGGATCAAAAAGGTCATGCTTCGTGGTAAAATAATTTACTCTGAAGAGGACGGAATTTCCTTAGAGAACCATGGAACCTGGATTAAAAGGAGGTGACACCTATGCCTATTTACGAGTATCAGTGCCTGAACTGCCATCACAAGTTCGAATACCTTACTGGCATAGGGTTCCAAGAGCGGTCGCTCGTGTGTCCCAAGTGTCAATCTCGTAACTTAAAGAGGCTGCTCTCCCGGATCGCCTTCTTTGATAGCTCCAACTCCTGGAGAGCCAGAAATGGCAGCGCAGGTGGTGTCAAAGGGGAAAAGGAAAAAGATTAAGGTTTGAGAACTTGGTT
>JANLFM010000008.1:35576-81991 GCA_024655865.1 Caldisericota bacterium | reverse complement strand
ATCCCTGCATGTAACATGATTTCAGCCTCCTTTTGTTGCTGCTCCTACTCCAAAAGAAGAGTAGCACGGGAGGCTACCTTTTCATGGAATCAAGAAACGATACACTATGAAAGCGATCCCGTCTTGCATTCATACATTTTGTTTTGGGATTATTTTTGTTTTTGGCTGTTACGCTTTCTTCCCACAATTAGCCTCTTCAGGCTGAGCGCCAGTCGTGAGGCCACACTTTCCAGAAAATTAATAAGAAGGCGGTCTATACCAGATCATTCGAAGCGGAAGAAACGCACCGAAAGAATTGCTCCCAAAACGAGCATACCCACCAGTACAGCTACCTCCAGAAGGTGCCCTCCCCAGGGCTCTCCCAGCCAGAGTCCCCTCATCATCGTGACCACGTGGGTCAGGGGAATGAATTTGATCACCTCTTTCAGAGAAGATGGAAGAATTTCCAGAGGAATTGAGGCTCCCGAAAGAAACATCATGGGGTAGGCCAGAACCATCCCCACGATCTGGGCGAAGCGAGAAGAAGGAGCCACGGCGGCTAAAAGGTAACCCAGGGAGAAAAAAGAAAGGCTTCCTAAAGTAAAGGCCAGAAATACGTTAAGAACGTTTCCCTGGAAGTGCATGTGGTAGGCCAGAGAACCTATGAGGACGAGAAGGAGACTTCCCAGGAGGGTCATCAGATAGTTCGTGAGGACGCTCGAGACAAGGTAGAGAAAGGGAGAAAAGGGCGTCACTCGCAGTCTGCGAAAGACACCGATTTCCCTTTCCGCTGCCACGGAAATGGGAATGCTGATCAGGCCTACAGTAACAATGACCAGGCCCAGATAGGCGGGTACACTCACGTCCACCGTCCCCAGTCCGCCGAAGAGAGGTTTGGGAGAGTTCCCGTAGATGGTAGCAAAAAGGACGAGCATCATGGGGGCAAAGGCTAAGGTGAAGAAGGCGGCCACCGGCTCCCTCAAATAGAGTTTGATCTGCACTGAAAGGAGTTTCAAGAGAGGTCGCATCAGTCTCTCATCTCCTTTCCGGTAAGAGCCAAGAAAACGTCGTCCAGATTTGAGGCCTTAGTCTGAAAATCAAAGAATTTGATCCCCCCTCGAAGGAGCGAATTCACCACGTCCCCGACCAGGGAGTCCCCCCTGCCGTAAACGACCGCCTTCTCCCCCACTCTCTCCGTGCGGGAGACTCCTTCAATTCCCTCGAGAGAGAAGGAAGACGGGGAATCCCGGACGGTGAAGATGATCTTCATCTCCCCTCCAAATTGGCTGATTAGGCGGGTGGGGGTGTCCAGGGCTATGATCCTTCCCTGATCCACGATCGCCACCCGATCGGCCAGCCTCTCTGCTTCCTCCATGAAGTGGGTGATCAGGAAGATGGTCTTCCCTTTTTCCCGGATACTTTCCACCATCTGCCACATGGCCCTCCTGGCCTGGGGGTCCAGACCGGTCGTCAGTTCATCCAAAAAGACTATTTCCGGGTCGTGGATGAGGGCCAGGATGATGAAAAGGCGCTGTTTTTGACCTCCGGAGAGGGAGGAAAGATAGGCCTTTTTCTTTTCCTCCAATCCCATTTCCTTAAGGAGAGGTACAAAATCGATCGTCTTGGGATAGAAAGAACCTATCAGGTCTATGGCTTCCCAGACCTTCATTCGGGGTTGTAAGACGGCATTCTGGAGTTGAACTCCTATCTTCTCTTTGAGGAGGTGGCTTTGACTTTGAGGGTCCAGGCCTAAAACGCGGATGCTACCCGAAGTAGGCTTCCTCAAACCCTCAATGCACTCGATGGTGGTGGTCTTTCCTGCCCCGTTGGGCCCCACCATGCAGAAAATTTCCCCTCTTTTGACCTCGAAGGAAATCCCGTCCACGGCCTTGAGCCTGCCATAGACCTTGGTCAGATTCTCTACCTGGATCACGACCTGGTCATTCATCTCAAGTGTGCCCACTTTGCCTATATGCTCTTGATTAACTTCTCACACCCAGAAAGAAAATACTAATTTGTAGTGAAAACCACTAAATTTGTCACCGTAACTTATAGCGGAAGTTTCGGGGTAGTGTCAAGACTTTTGTGTCAGTTCTTCTAGACCTCAACCAGCGCCTCCTCTGATCGAACCTCTGTCCCATATTTCTCTTTTCTCATTTTCTCTAGAGCTGGCTTGCTTAAGTGCCAGTTCTGCAAGGTTCTTTTTCTGTGACTGGAGTTCATCTGCTCCGTGACCATTAAGAGGATCTTCTATTTTTCTTCAGGCTGGCAAAAGGGCAAGCGGAGGCGGGGTGCTGGCGGTGGGGAGGATGAGTCTGGCCAAAGCCTGAGAGGGAGCGGGCGTTCCCCGCGACCGGCGCGGACGGAGCGCAGGGTGGGCTGTTGTTTACACACTTAGGATGGGAATTGCATCCATTTTTTATTCACACTGGACTTCAATGCTGCTCTTGGGGAGGTAAAGCCAGAAAAATCGCCGGGCCCGGGGTGAGCTGGGGATCATCACGGGTACGAGGGCGGGGCATTCAGGCCGGATCAGCCCATTACAAGGATTGAGGCGGCAAGCCTGATTTACCGCGCTCTGGCATATCTCAGCAAGCTTCAGCCTTTAGAGTAAATCTGCTTTTTTATATCTATCCTCTTTGAATCCTGGCGAGGTCAGGGGTTAAATGCCCTTGCAGGGACTGCAACCTGAGGATATCGCTTACTCTCCGTGGAAAAGTTATGGATACGACCTGAGAAGATTTGAGAAAATTGCACAGGAAATGCCTGCACTCCACCAATTTGATTGAGAGGAGCTTCGTGGAAGAAAGAAGGAGGACGAAAGTGATCCCGGGATTCTAAACGGAAATGGGGTGCCTGAAGCTGGTCTTCTCTGTTCTAATCCGAGCCTCAAGCAGGTGGTGGAGGAATCCCTATGGGAGAGAGGGAACTTCAGAAGATTGATGCCTTGAGAAGGGAACTGGGATTAGAATCTTCCCCCATGAAGGAAAAGGAGTTAATATGTGTTTAGATGTAGGCTCCTAGTTTATACAGGAGAGAGTGGGCTTGACCTTCTTCCCCTAACAGCGGAACGTTATACAAAATGTTACAAAGTAAAAAGGATACAATTATGAAACAAAGAATCAGTGCTGGTGCCATAATAATAAAAGATAGTAAAATTTTATTAGTTCATCATAAAAAAGACGGACAATTTGATTTTTGGGTTCCTCCAGGTGGGGGTTTAGAAAATGATGAAGGCATTTTTAAATGTGTCGAACGAGAAGTCTTTGAGGAGACAAATTTAATAGTAAAGCCCAACAAAATTGCTTACCTTGAGGAATTAATTGATGACGATAAATACATATGCAAAATTTGGGTAATTTGTTCAATAATTGGTGGAACACTTGGTTTGTGTAACCTGGAGGCGGAGGAAAGCTTTTTGCAGGATGCGAAATTCTTTAGTTTTGGGGAATTAAAAAATATTAAAGTATATCCAGATTTTATCAAAACAACCCTGTGGGAAGACTATAAGGAGGGTTTTCCCCAAATTAAATATGTTGGCTTTCGTAAGGACAATATGGGAAAATTCCCACCGAATAATTGTGAACAACCCACAACTCCAGGGTAGACCTTGCATACAAATAGGCGGTGTAAAGACTTTTGTGCCACATCTTCTTTACCTCAACCAGCCCCTCCTCTGACTGAGCCTTTGGACCATATCTATCGTTCCTGAGCTCTTCCAAATATGGCTTGCTCAGGTGCAAGTTAGACAAGGTCCTCTTGCCATAACTTTCGTTCATCTTTTCTGTGACCATAAGGAGGATATTCTCTGCGGCCTCAAGCTGACAAAAAACAGTGGGAAGCGGAGACGGCACCCAGGCGGTGGGGAGGATGGGTCTGGCCACCGCCTGAGAGGGAGCAGGCGCTCCCTCCCTGCGACCGGTGCCGCCGGAACTGGGCGGGAGGGCCTCTATTCGATGAGCAGGGGGCGACCCGCCAGAAGGCCGGCTCCTGCTTACTAACTTCTTGAAGGCACCCCCCTCGGTCAGCATCCAACATCAGAGGGGGCTTTTTCTTCCTGTCCTGGCTTTTGGCGCTTAATCAATCACTCGATCAGCTCCCAATTAAAAGGGGAGCTTGCGCTCCCCTCTCTTCATTCCTCCTCCATGAGAGGTTCAAAGACCCTCACTTTCCACCCTGACTTGCGGCAAAAGCCGGCGGGCTCGATCTCCGTCCAGGGCTTCCACTCAGGCCCCAGGCTCCTGATCCAGGCCCGGGCCTCCTTCAGGTTGGAGAACCAGCGCACGTCTAAAATTCGCTTGCTCTTTTCCTGTATAATTTCCTGAGACATTTTCCCTCCTCATTTTCAGCTTCCTTCCTGGGGGGAGGGGCGAAAGCCCCTCCCCATTCTTGTTTAGGCGGCTTCTTGAGGCTCCATCCGCCACCCGGGCGGCTCCAGGGAGCGCGCCCATTCCTCGTCTTTTAAGAGGTCAATGGCGCGGGAGAGCTGAGCCTGGGAGCAATCCCTCGATGAAGGGGGAAAACCGTTCTTTTCCATCCAGGCGTGTGTGTCCTTAATCCCGGCTTTCCGTGCCAGATAATGAAAGTATCGGATTTGCTTCTCCGTGGCCCGGCGCGCTTCCTTTGCTTTAGCTGCTTTCTCGATCTCTTCCCAGGTGTGGGGATCGTTCTGCATATCCCGGGCGATGATTTCCGGATCCTTTACCACTACATCCTCGGCCTTTTCCGGCTTGGGCTCTACAGGCTGGGGAGCTTCCTTGGCCTTCTCCACCAGGGCCGCCTTAGGGACGCCACCCTCTTCAGGAAGGATGGTGATGACCACTCGGCCATCTCTTTCAGGTGCCACTTCAATTTTCATCTTAAACCTCCTCTGATGCCGGCTTTTTCCGGCATATTTTTTTTGACCCGAAAGCTGCGGGCCACAGGCGACGCTTTTCCTCGAGGCGCAGGCTGTCAAGGGCTTGGCCTCAAGGGCTGCGGGGAGGGCGCCCTGTGGGAGGGGCCCCCGCACCCTTGACAGCTTAAATGCGCCGAGAGGTTTAATGTCGCCGGCCGCAGCGGGGTCAAAAAAATGAGGTTTTACTGGGCGAAGCCTACTTGCTCCCTCTGCCTTTCCTCCAAAATGGCCTCAAATTGCCCCGTAAAGCGCGGGTCAAAGAGGATCAGGGTAAAAAAGTATGGGCGCTCTTTTTGCTTTTTTTCTAAATGAAAAAGGCGGGGCGCCTGGCTGGTGAGGCTGGGCCACCCCGCCCAGGAAAGGAAAGCCCGACTGGGGCAGGCAGGGAGGGCTTTCCTTTCCTTCTGTTTCTTGCGGCCCTCGAGCGCGAAGCGCTCGTCCCTGAGGGAGCGCTCTCGACCTTCGGCTGGCTGGTGTGGCTGGAGCCGAAGGAAGAGAGCGCAGGGGCCGCTACTTAATTGGAGTTTTCCACTAAGGGTTAGCGTTCTCTAAAGCACTTTGAGAGGCTTCCAATTAAGTCCACAAGAAGGGTGTTTTTACAAAATTTTGATCGGATAATTTTCTCCTAAATGTTTCTGCCGTCTATTGACGAAAACATATATAATTAAGATGGCTCCTTAGGGAGACTATTCTAAAATGACCGATGGCTCTAAGGCGGGGCCGAAAACGGGAAAGTGGCTCCAATTGCGCGCCCGTAGCTCAAGGGATAGAGCGACGGCCTCCGGAGCCGTAGGTTGCAGGTTCGAATCCTGTCGGGCGCACCAGAATTAATTTATTGATGCTTTTGCAGAGCAAAAGCAGGGTGCCCCACAGCACAAGCCGGTCTCGTGCAAATATAAAACCCTGATGCGTTCGAATCAAAAAGGAAACGTTCGAACAGTCTGCTTATCTCTGTTCCAGAGAAATGGCGTAAGATCCGGCATATTCGGGCATAGCCTTGAGCAGATCCTCAATTTTTATTTTGGAGGGAACAACCAGGGAAATCTTCCACAGGCCTCCAGCCCCTTCCTGCTCCACTTCCTCGATTCTGGCACCAATTTCCCGGAAATAGGAAAACAGGTCACTCAGTCGCTCAGGCCTGGGGTTTAAAGTAATGGAAAGGCGATAAAGCTTCTGCTTGGGCACGGACTCTTCAACGGGATGCAGGGCTACGAGCGCGATGATGGCAAAAATCAGGCCGAATAATGCCTCCAGGTAAAGGCCAGCCCCAATTGCTAATCCTAATCCACAGGTCACCCAGATAGTGGCTGCGGTAGTGAGGCCTCTGATTGTGACTCCCTCTCTGAAAATAGCGCCAGCTCCCAGAAAACCAATCCCGGTTACCACTCCGGCAGCAATCCTTCCCAGGTCTGAGGAACCGGAGGGGAAAGCGGTGATTGAGAGAATCATAAATAATCCGGAACCGAGGGAAACCAGAATCATGGTCCTTAATCCTGCGGGTTTCCCCGTGATCTCCCGTTCCAAACCAACTATGCCACCGGCAAGAGTTGCCAGGAACAACCTCAGAAGTATTTCCCACCAGGGCAAATTCATGCTATCTCCTCTTAATGAACATCATAGAGGAAAAGCAAAAATTGATAAATAGCGCTTTAAGTTTTTACCTGGAGATCAATTGATCGGGCGAAATGTAATCCCCGTATTTTTCCCGGTATTCCAGGAGCCTTTTCCTCTGGGCCTCGAGGGCCTCAAAGAGAGCGGGAGGGGTGTCTTTCACTTTGCTCTCGAAAATGGTCTTTACCCTTTCGATCTTGGATAGATGCTCCGGGATGCGAACCATGAATTGTTCATTATATTCCTCACGGCTGTAATCCTTATTCAAAATCCTCTTAAACAGTACTTTCAGGTCCTCGTATTTAGGAATCCGGCCAGTGGGAGTTTCAATGGCATCCACTTCTCCGTGAACCCGAAGCTCCATCCATTTGTACCACACTTTCTTATCGTTCTTCTCGTTCAAGTACTGCCCATTTCTATTTTTCAAGAAATAGTTCACTGCGAATATCCTGGGAGGGTTTTTCAAGCCCTTTCCGAAATCGAGATTTATCTGGATGTAGCGTCCCACGGGAATAGAAAGAAAATCCAGGTTAGACATTGGGTTCCACTCGCGCACTCCTACTTGCCCTAAAGTGGCTGCAGTTGTTTCGGACTCCAGAATAGCTCCCTTCGTAATAATACCGTGTTCCCAGTCAAACGATTCTTCCACTGGGCATGAGGTGTCGGAGTCCCGGCCTCCGTAAACGATACCGCCAATCACCACACCCTCGGGATCGTGAAGCCTGGGGTCAACGTTATCCAGAGAGGAAAGGCTCAAGGTGAAACGAGCATTAGGATGAGAACAAGGGATTTCCTTACCGTTCGTGTCAGTCTTCCCAATCCACCATTCTCCGGAGTGATTTTCTCCCCTGGGAGGAACTTCTCCATCCTTTCCTATCCAGTGTACTTTGCCTTCTTCAGTGACCAAAACATTGGAAAAGATTACCTCCCCGGGGGAGTGTAGCGCCTTCCATTGGATGGGGTCGTCCTTGGAATTTATCCCCTGGATAATGCCGAACATTCCCTGTTCCACGTTCACCGCATAGACCAAACCATTCTTTTTTCTCAAATACGCGATATCATCCCCAAGAATTGTTTCTCCTTCAAGCATGGCAGTAGAAGTCTTACCGCAAAGGGAGGGGAAAGCGCCAGTGAAGTAGGTTACTCGGTTTTCAGGGCCATGAACGCCCATCACAAGCATGTGCTCGGTTAGCCATCCTTCCTGAGAAGCATGATAGATCGCCAGACGCATAGCAAGCTTCTTCAGGCCAATTGTGTTTCCTCCGTACTGGGTATTTACGCTGTAAACGATGTCCTCTTCGAGGTCAATGTAGATGCGCCGCTTATCAAGATTTTTGGAGGTTTTTCGCTCATCCAGCTCCCCCTGGGAATGAACGAACTTGAAAAAACGCGTATCCGGTCCTTGCCTGAGGAACTCATTATATCCCTGTCGGTAAAGGATATTTTCGGAGTGAGCCACGTAGCTGGAGTCGGTAATCTGAACACAGGGAATAGAAAACGCTGAATTGGTGGGACCAAGGCAATAGAAGCAAACGTATGCTCCCTTGCCAACCATGATCCCCTTCATGATCTTTTGAATATCCAGGAGCGCGGAATCCCTGTCTTTAGTCTCAATAGAGGGTCCTAAATCTACCCCTTTAGGGACGAGGATTCCGGTATTTTTCTTGTCCCTTCCCTGATCACCATAGTTGTCGAAATGAATCGTGTGCCCGGGAATTGCCAGTTTTCTCTCCTCGCCATTCTCCAGTGCTTTATTCCGTATATATTCCAGATCCTCCGGGGTCCCTATTGAGACATAAACCCTGTCCGGGTTGAGCAACTCCAGAAACCTGGCTAAGAAATCGTGAAGGCGCGGATTGGGAATGTTTTTTACTCTTTCCAGTCCCTGGGAAGAGAGTCTCTGTTTCAAGATTTCCTCTGTGGCGCGTTCCATTTCAAAAAACCTCCTGCGTTCATCGTTTTGCTTCATATAGCGCAAAAAGTAAGGATTCTTGCACTTTTTAATTATATCGCTTTATTAACCCAAAAAGACAAAAATCGGGGTGAAAAATTTAATCGTTCAAAGACACAGTGAAATTTTCAGGATTTGCTTTTCCTTGCCTGGTCCAACACGGCCTCGACTATGGGGGCGTAACCGGTGCACCTGCACAGATTTCCCCTGAGATACTGGCGGACGTCCTCTTCTGTAGGATTGGGATTCTTGTCCAGAAGCGATTTCCCCGCGATTATCATTCCCGGAGTACAAAAACCGCACTGGATGGCGGCGTGTTCAATAAGGGATTGTGCCAGGGGATGAAGCTGATCTTTTTCTGAGAGCCCTGCTGCGGTAATCACTTCTTTATTGTCACAGGAAATGGCCAGCGTGAGGCAAGATAGAGTAAGCTGGCCATCCAGAAGGACTGAGCAGGCACCGCATTCCCCAATGCCGCAACCATATTTGGGGTCAGTATATCCCAGCTCTCGGAGCAAGTTCAAAAGCAGAGTATTAGACTTAACGGTGATCTGGTATTTCTTACCGTTTATCTTGAGGTTGATTAACTTATCTCTCATAGCGAGCCTTCGCTTCTAAGCCATGCTGCTTTCAGCGCTTCCTCTGCGAGGATAGCGCTCACCCAGACCCTGTAGTCTTTGCTGGAACGGACATCGTCTATTGGTTTAATCTGTTTCTGGCATTCCAGGGCCACTTTTTTGATCACTTGTTCCTCAAAAATTTCCCCTTCGGCCATTTTCTCCGCCTGATAAATCCTTAGCGGTGTGGGGGCCACAGAGCCAAAAGCTATCCGACAACAAGAGCATCTTTTTCCTTCCCTTTTCAGGTATACGGCAACATTTATTTTGGCAATGTCCGCAGAGACCCTGCCCAGCTTTAAAAACGCCGATCCCTTCGGTGGCTCAGATTGAGATATCTGAATTTCCGCAATCAACTCTTCCGGCGAGAGCACTGTTATACCCGGGCCGAGGAAAAACTCTTCCAGAGGAACAACTCTCTCGTTTCCTTTACTTTTTATTTTTAAGCTTGAGCCATAAACTAAAAGGGGAGGAGCGGTGTCACAAGCAGGAGAGGCATTGGCCAAATTTCCCCCGATGGTACCCATATTCCTGATAGCAGGCGCAGCCATGGATCTCACAGCCTCAAAGAGAGCGCTATAAGATCTTTCCACAGTGGGGTTGTTTTCTATCTCAGAAAGAGGAGTCCCCGCTCCAATTCTAAGGCTCCCTTCGCCCTCATCTATGTATTTTAAGTTAGAGATTCTGGATAGAGAAATCAGAACCTCAGGTTTGAGGAGCTCCCTCTTCATTTTTACCAGTAAATCGGTACCGCCAGCAATGATACGTGCTCTTTCCTTAAAGCGAGAAAGCAGTTCCAGCGCTTCGTCTAAATTTTCCGGCTCATAATATTCGAACTCCAAGGGAAGGATCTTGGTATTCGTATTCATCTTAGGCCTCCTTTCCCCTTAAAGCTTCGAGCACTTTTTCTGGGGTAATGGGAAGGCGGGTGAACCTGATACCAATGGCGTTATAAACTGCGTTGGCAATTGCTGAAGCCACCGAGTTTCCAGCAGCCTCTCCGATACCTTTCGCTCCCAGAGGTCCTGTAGGCTCATAAGTATTCGTAAAATGAACAACGATATTATTCAAAAAAGGCATTTCCTCAGTAGTGAAGATCTTGTTATCCGTGATAAAGCCTTCACACTTAAGCCTACCCTGTTCGCTGTATTCCGTCTCCTCACAAAGAGCATATCCCCCATAACGCGCAAGAGAACCAATTAACTGGCCTTTTACACCATCAGGATTTATGGGGGTTCCGCAATCAGCAATGCACACTGCACGCAGCAGTTTGACTATCCCGGTAAAAGTATCGACTTCAACCTCGACAAAATTAGTCACAAAGGAAGGCGGACAGGTCTTCTGCCTGAAGCTCACGGTAGCGGCGATGCTTCCCAAGCCGGTAACCATGGCGTTTCTGGCAACCTCTCCGAGAGTCATAGATTTAAAGGGTACTCCTTTGGGACGAATCACAGCGTCGTTCCTCTTTGGATCAAATACCAGTTCAAGGTTTTCCGGGTGCTCCTGAAGAAAGACGCTAGAAACTTCCAGGATCTTCCTTTTAACTTCCTGAGCAGCTTTATAGGCAGCCCCGCCGCCAGCAAACACGCCCCTGGAGGCGTGAGTGCAAACATCGTAAACCGTGGTTCTGGTATCCACGGGCGAAAGGCTAACTTTCTCCAGAGGGAGACCTAAGACCTCGGCTACAATTTTAGCGATGGCGTCCCAGGTTCCTCCTCCCAGGTCCATCACCGCCGTGAGCACGTCCACGCTGCCGTCCTCGTTGACTTTTACGGTGGCCCCAGAATAATCAATAACCTCAGCCGGACCAGGAGCACCGGCGCTCGAGGTGTGAAATCCCCTGGCGAGCCCGATTCCTCTTCTATACCTTCCGGTCTTATTTATTGGATGCCCTCTTTCTTTCCAGTTGATGAGTTCCGAGCCAGTTTTTAATGATTCCTCAAGTCCGCAGCTTTTAATAATTGAGCGCACTGTGGGCCCTTGTCCCCAGAACTCGTCCCCGATTCCCACGTGGTTTTTAAGTCGAAATTCTATGGGGTCGAAACCGCACTTTTCACAGATCAAATCTACGTGGGACTCGACAGCGAAATTCATCTGAGGGTTACCGTAACCTTGCATGGCGCAGGCAGGCACTTTATTGGTATAAATTGCTCGGCTCCGGTACTTAATATTTTTCCATTTATAAAGGGAAACCAGCCATCCAGCCATGCTTCCTAAGAGGGGATAAGCTTGAATCTGATGCGCACCGATATCAACGAGAACTTCTGCCTCCACTCCCTGAATGCTCATATCCTTGTTTACGCCGACCCTCAATCGGATCCTTGAGGGATACTTGCAATGATCGTACATGTCTTCCTCTCTCGAGGAGACGAGCTTTACCGGTCTATGGGCTTTCAGGGCCAGGGCGGCGCAAATAGGGATTATGGAGTTCATCTGGATGCTGGAGCCGAAAGAGCCTCCCACCGGGATCTTCTTGACGTTCACTTTGCTCAGAGGGATACCGAAAATGGAGCCGATCAGGATACGAACGTTATGAATTGATTGCGTGGTGCACCAGATAGTGAGACTGCCATCGGGCTCCGGATTGCACACTGCAGATTTTGTCTCTAATTGGAAGTGATAAACTCTCGGAAGCTCATATTCCTCCTCCACCACAAAATCTGAGGAGGCAATGGCTTTATCCGCATCTCCTACGGTGATCTCCCGTTCGCAGGCGATATTGTTTTTTATGGCAATCTCCTCTTCCCCAAAAAACACCCTTTCATAAAGTTGAGCTGATTCTGGCTCTATAGCTTTAATCGGGTCAAGTACCGGGGGAAGAACTTTATACTCAACTTTCAAAGCTTTGAGGGCCTTCCAGGCCAACTCCTCGCTTTCAGCGGCTACTGCGGCAATAGCCTCCCCATAGTGACGAGCCTTTCTGGGAAGTACGCGCCTATCGCGATAGGTCTTTGCAGGAATACTCACCCCTCTTTCGTTGTAAAGGACATCAGGAACGTCGTCCGGGGTCAGACAAACTGCTCCCATGGCCTCGGCCTCGCTGGTATCAATACGCAAGATTTCCGCGTGAGGGTAAGGACTGCGAAGCACAACGGCATAGAGCATACCTGGGAGGGCGATGTCGCTGGCGAATTTTTCCAGGCCCTTGACTTTAGCTTCGGCATCCAACCGCGGGGTTTTTTTAGAAACGACATTAAACATAAAGGTCCCTTCCCCCTTTAAGCAATCTGAATAAGTGGCCATTTTACCTTACCTTCCCTGTCTTACTCAATTTAATGAGGAAAACCTCATGCCGCTTTATTTCCTTCCTTCGAGGCTTTGAGTTCCATAAGGATCTTTTCCGAGGTTACAGGCAATGAGGTAATACGCACACCTACAGCATCATCAATTGCGTTCAGGATTGCTGGAGCAATACCTACAATTGGAGGCTCCCCAATACCTTTGGCTCCGTAGGGACCCAGGCCAGTACCGCTTTCTATAAGGATGGACTCCACATCGGGAACATCCAGGGAAGTGGGAATGAGGTATTCCTGTAAAGAGGGAGTTTGAATGATCCCGTCCTTAATGACCATATCCTCCATAAGGGCGTAACCGGCACCCTGTACGGCCCCTCCTTCAATTTGCCCTTCTACCAAGATGGGATTAAGGGCCCTACCGACGTCGAAAGCTGCTACTACCCTTTTTAATTCCACCTTTCCTGTTTCCTCATCTACCTCTACCTCAACGGCATAAGCGCCAAAGGTGAAATCAGGAAAAGTCCGCCCTTCAATGATCTCTTTAGCAGGAACATCAGAGAAGGGGGCATTGAACTGGGCTTCTACGTAAAGCTCATCTCCATCTGCGGACATCCTGTTAATTAGCGGAACAAGCGCAATATACCTGGTAGGATCACTTTTTAAATATACTTTGCCCTCCCCCACTTCAAGATCCTCCTCATTGGTTAAGAGCATCTGAGCAGCCTTTCTGAACATCCTCTGCTTCAGTTCCCGGCAGGCTTTTAAAGTGGCATTCCCAGACATGTAAAGTTGACGGGTGGCTGTAGTAGTGCCGGCCAAAGGTGTAAGCTGGGAGTCGGTTACGTGGATTTTAATCAGGTTCAAAGGAACACCTAACTCCTCTGAGACAATTTGAGCCAGGATGTGGCCCTGTCCACCTCCTACATCGGGAACCCCGCAACGAATCAGAGCGCTGCCGTCCAGCTCAAGCCTTACGTAGGATCGGGATGTGTCATGGAGAAAAGTCAATCGACCATAACTGCACATCCCGACTGCCAGCCCTCGACCTATCTTCACTTGAGGTTTGCTACTTGTCCTCTTTGGGCCGAGAGCCTCCCAGGCCTTTTGAGCTAATAAATCCAGGGGAACCGGGCGATCATAGACGTATCCGGTGGCCAAGGAATCCCCCTGTTTCAGGTAGTTCTTTCTTCTCAACTCCATGGGGTTCATACCCAATTTTTTCGCCAGTTCGTTCATCTGGGATTCGTAGGCTAAATTTACCTGGGGAGCACCAAATCCACGAAAGGCGGAAGTGATGGGCGTATTGGTCATTACCGTATAAGCATCCACCTTCACGTTTTCCACATTGTAAGGACCGACAGCGTCCACTGTTGAATAAAGTAGCACCCAGGGAGATAAAGCAGCGTAAGAACCAGCATCCGAGATCAGCTTGGCATGGACAGCGGTAATTTTTCCGTCTTTTGTGGCACCGGTTTTATAATACATGTAGTACGGGTGCCTTTTGGAGTGCACCAGCAGGGACTCCTTCCGTGTGTAAGTAAGCTTCACCGGCCTACGGGTCTTCCAGGCCAAAAGGGCAAGATAAGACTCTACAGTGATGTCCTCTTTTCCCCCAAATCCTCCTCCGATCAGTGTTCCTATATAGCGAACCCTGCTGTGCGGTAGGTCAAGGACCTCGGCCACTTCCCTAAAATGCTCGATTACCTGGCTGGAAACCCGGATCACGATAGTCCCATCGTCATCCACCCAGGCCACACCGCTCTCCAGCTCAAGATAGGCATGATCTTGATATCCCACTTGATAAAAGCCCTCTACAATAACATCGGCCTGGGCGAAGCCCTTCTCCACATCCCCTTTTCTTATTTTGAAGTGAGATGCGATGTTGTTCTCTTTTTCACCCACCTGAGGGGCTCCGGGTTGCATAGCCTCTAAGGGATCGAATACCCCAGGAAGAGGTTCATACTGAACCTCTATTAGCTCACAAGCTTTTTCTGCAATTTCCGAAGTCTCAGCGGCAATGAGAGCTATGGGCTCTCCGTAATAGCGGACTTCCCCTTCGGCAAGAACTCGATAAAGTCCTTCAAATTGAGCTCCTATCTCGGTTCCCTGGCCAAATCTGGCTCTGAGGTTATTTTTGGGGACATCTTTGTGAGTAATCACGGCATGAACTCCGGGCAAATTTTCCGCTTTGCTCGTGTCAATACTTAGGATTTTAGCCCGGGGCAGGGAGGCGCGGAAGACCTTGCCGTAAAGCATTCCGGGCATACTGAAGTCGTCTGCGTAAATTACCTCTCCCCTGGCTTTTCCCCAGGCATCGTATTTAGGAACGCTTTTTCCAATGACTTTGAGTTCCATTTTTACCCTCCTCCCAGAAGGAGATAATTGCCCTTGGCCTCTTCCTGGCCTTCAGAGAAAGACGAGGGAGTGGTCTGTTTGTCCTGTTGTTTGCCGGTTCGTTTCAGCGCTACTTCCTCAACGGCGTCGATGATTTTCTTGTATCCGGTGCAACGGCAAAGGTTCCCGGAGATCGCATTCCTGATCTCTTCCCTTGCAGGTTGAGGAGTGGCTTGCAAAAAGGCATAAGAGGAAATGAGCATCCCTGGAGTACAAAAACCGCACTGGATGGCGCCATTTCTCACGAAACTTTCCTGGAGTTGCTCCATTAAAGAGTCTCCCGAAAAACCCTTAATGGTTCGGACCTCCTTTCCCTGAGCTTGAAGGGCTAATATCAAGCATGACTTCGCTGCCTTCCCTTGAAAAAGAACTGTACATGTCCCGCAATCGCCTTGATTACAACCACACTTTACTTCCACTGCTCCAGCCTTGTTACGCAGGAAATCGAGTAACGATTCATGGGCCTCAACGGGGGCAGTAACGGGCCTGTCGTTTACAATAATAGTAACCATCTCTAAATTCTTCATGGGTCCCTCACTTTAAAGAGAGAATATTATTCACGGCCCTGAGGAACAGGGCCCTTGTGAGCTCCAAACGATACTCTTTGGAACCGCGGATATCGCTTATGGGATTAATCTCGGAAAGCAGAATTTCGCTGGCCTTTTCCAGGATCTCAGTTTGTACTGGTTTTCCAGTTAAAAATTCCTCTGTCCGCAAAGCCCTGAGGGGAATGGGAGCAAGGGCACCCAGGGCAATGCGAGCTTCCTCTATCGCTTTCCCCAGCTTGATGCCAACCGCTAAGCTTGCGATGGAGATCGCCATGGCGTTTCGCTTGCCAAACTTGGTGTAGTAAAATTTGAAATCAGAAAGAGGTTCAAACTTTATTCTCAAGATGACTTCAGAAGGAGAAAGTACCGTTTTGCCAGGGCCTACGAAAAAATTTCGCAGAGGGATTTCCCTGATTCCCTTTTCCATGCTCTGCACTAAAACGGTAGCGTCTAAAACTAAAAGCGGTACGCTCATATCGCTCGCTGGGGAGCCATAGGCCAGGTTCCCACCAACAGTGGCCCGATTGCGCACTACGGGATCGGCAAACCTCGAAGCTGCCTCCCAAAGTACTGGGGCTTCATTTCTTATAATTTCCGAATTCAGCAGTTCCGCAACGGTGGTGGCACTGCCTAAAGAAATAAAATCGTCTTCCCTATTAATGCCCGTTAGCTCTTTTAAATCGGAGATATCGATCAAAACGCAGTCTCTTAGTTTTCCCGTGTGAATATCGGGCAAAATGTTTGTACAACCGGCAGCAAAACGAGCTCGGTCTGCGAATTGAGATGCGAATTTTAATGCCTCCTGTAAATCAACTGGTTTCAAGTATTCGCAATTTATCAAAAGTCGGCCTCCTTTCCTTCCCACAATTTTGGTAGCACCATTTTTAAATATAAGTCAAGTATTTTTAAAAATTTTCTAAAAAACAGCCCGATTTCTATACAGAACTAATTAGAAGGACCAGGGTGTAGCCACGAAGAGCAAGAGCGCTTTCTTCCCAGTGTCATTAAAAAACTGATGCGGAATGGTTGCCGGATAATAGAGACTATCACCTTGTTCTAAATTAAAAACCTCGGCTCCAAGATGGAAACGAACATTGCCTTTCAACACCCAGACGAATTCCTCGCCCTCATGAGAAAAGGGAGGGCCGCCATTGGTTCCCGGAGGAAGGGAGACCACAGCAGGCTCCAGTTTTGCACTGGAGTCAGAGAGAAGCCACTCTTCGGTAACTTTTTTCCCCTTAAAAACCATAAGGATCATCTTGCGCCTCTGGCCGGCCCTGGATACTTTTATCTGGGATTGTCGGTCATCGGAGAACAGAGAGGCAATGGGGACGCCGAGGGCATTAGCCACGGCTCTCAAATTTAAGATGCTGATATTGGCCTTGTCGTTTTCCAAGCGAGAAAGGAAGGTCATGGAAAGGCCGGTTTTCTGAGAGAGTTCCTGAAGGGACATCCCGATGCTATTCCGAATCTGCTTAATTTTCTGGGCAATGCCAGTGTTTAAGGATTGGTTGCTTTTCCTATTACCCTTGTTCATAATCCCGATTTGTCCTTTAGTTTTAATTAGATTAAATAAAGTGCTTTGCAAAAGTCAATAATTCTGACCTACTTCCTGTTGAAGGAAAAGACAAATTCGTAGTTTTTTAAAATTGGTTCCCTCCATCATTGACAGCCAGACTCCTTTCGAGTAAAAAATGGGAAAGCGATGAAGAGGACGAGTACGGTACTTCTTCCCTTAAGCGAACAGGGTTTGGTGCGAGCCTGGAGGTAAGGGTACCAGAAAATCACCTCGGAGCTGTGGCCCGAACTCCTAAAGTAGGCGCTACCGGGTACTCCGTTATCAGTAAGGGCTTCGCCCTGAGCGGGCTTTTTGCCAATTAAGGTGGTACCGCGGGAAAACCTCTCGTCCTTTGGATGGTAGAGGTTTTTTATTTTAGATAAGCATTTTTTCTCAAATTGAGGATACACGGAGGGTAAAAGTGTTCAAGCTGGTAAGCTCAAAACCGAATTTTGCCTTAGAGGAAAACGAGATCTTGAAGTTCTGGAAAGAAGAGAGAGTATTCGACCTCCTTCGAAAAAAGAATGAGAACGGTCCTATTTTTTCCTTTATCGATGGGCCCATTACCGCCAACAATCCCATGGGGGTTCACCATGCCTGGGGAAGGACTTACAAGGACCTTTACCAGAGGTATAAAGCCATGCTGGGTTATCACCAGCGTTATCAGAACGGTTTTGACTGCCAGGGTTTGTGGGTGGAAGTTGAAGTAGAGAAAGAGCTCGGGTTTAACTCAAAAAGGGAGATTGAGGAATTCGGGCTGGATCGTTTTTCGGAAAAGTGTAAGGAAAGAGTCTTCAAGTACGCCTCCCTGATCACTGAGCAGTCACAGAGATTGGGAATGTGGATGGATTGGGAAAACTCCTACTTCACACTCACAGACAACAACATTGAGCACATCTGGCATTTCCTGAAGAAATGTTACGAAAAAGGCTGGCTTTACAAAGGGCATCGGAGCATGCCCTGGTGCATTCGCTGTGGAACATCACTCTCCCAGCACGAACTTTTGGGCTCTGATTCCTATCAGGAGCTGACTCACTCAGCAATTTTCGTACGCTTGCCGGTTTTGGGGAAAAAGGATGAATACTTCCTTGTGTGGACTACCACCCCCTGGACCCTTGCAGCTAACGTGGCTTTAGCGGTACACCCTGAGTTGGATTACGCTCTCGTGAACTTCAATGATACCTCTTATATCCTCTCTCTCGCTAAAGCCAAAGAATTGCTCCCCAGAGGGGAGATTGTCAAAGTCTTTAAGGGAAAGGAGCTTTTGGGGCTAAAATACCGCGGACCGTTCGATGAGTTCACCGCTCAAAAAGGAGTTATGCATAAAGTCATTCCCTGGGAGGAGGTCGGAGAAGAGGAAGGAACAGGAATAGTCCATATTGCTCCCGGGTGCGGCGCTGAGGACTTCGAGCTCTCCAAAATCCACAATCTTCCCGTTCTCGTCCCCATCGATGATGATGGATTTTACGTGAGTGGCTACGGCTTGCTCACGGGCAAATCCATTAAGGAGACAAACCCCCTCATTTTTGATGAACTGAGAAAGAAAGGCCTGCTATTCAAGTTAGAACAGTATAAGCATAGATACCCGGTTTGCTGGCGTTGCCATGAGGAACTGGTTTTCAAAGTCGTAGATGAATGGTTCATCTCTACCGAGGAAATCAGGCCGATGCTCATCAGAGAGGCAGAAAAGGTGCACTGGATTCCGGAATCGGCGGGGAAGAGAATGAGAGATTGGCTGGAAAACATGGGGGATTGGTGTATTTCCCGAAAGAGGTTCTGGGGATTGCCACTTCCCTTCTATACATGCCAAGATTGCGGAAAAATGACCATTATAGGTAGCAAAGCCGAGCTGGAAAGCCTTGCTCTGGAAAAACCGGTAAAGGTCCCTGAACTGCACCGGCCCTGGATAGATGAGGTGAAAATCCGGTGTCCACATTGTGGAGGTACTGCCGAGCGGATTCCTGAAGTTGGTGACTGCTGGCTTGATGCCGGCATTGTCCCCTATTCCACCCTGAATTACCTCCACGACAGATCTTATTGGGAACGCTGGTTTCCTGCCCATTTCATTACCGAGATGAGAGAACAGATAAGGCTCTGGTTCTACTCCATGCTCTTTATGAGCGTAACCTTAGAAGAAAGGACTCCTTATCTTATCGCTTTGGTCTACGAAAAGCTTCTGGACGAGAAGGGAAGGCCAATGCACCGAAGCCTGGGAAATGCCATCTGGTTTGATGAGGCCGTGGAGAGAATGGGAGCGGACGTCATGCGCTGGCTCTATGCCTCACAGGATTTCCAGAACCTCCTTTTCGGGTATGGACCGGCGGAAGAAGTAACGAGAAAAATGCTCCTCTTGTGGAACATTTACGCCTTTTTCGTTACTTACGCCAATATTGACAGGTTTGACCCCACGAAACATCAGTCCCCTGTGGAACAGCGATCCTTCCTCGATCAATGGATCATTTCCCGCCTGAACAGCTTGATAAAAATTAGCAGGGAGAGCCTGGACGTCTACGACGTAGCTGCCCTGGTTAAAGAAGCTGAGGAGTTCGTGGATGATGTCTCCACCTGGTGGCTAAGGAGGAGCAGGCGGAGGTTCTGGAAATCCGAAGAGGATAAGGACAAAGTAGATGCCTACCTTACGCTCTATGAAATTCTCACTACCCTCTCGAGCCTCCTAGCCCCGGTGATCCCATTCCTTACTGAGTCCATGTACCAGAACCTGGTTCGCTCTGTGAACTCTCTGGCCCCCATTTCCGTTCATTTAACCTCTTATCCTGAGGCTCACACTGGGTTGATTAACCCTCAATTAGAAGCGAGGATGTCCTTCGTCAAAAAAATAGTCAGCATGGGCAGGGCAGCCCGGAATAAGGCCTCGATCAAGGTGCGCCAGCCCCTTCCCCGCTTAATTCTTGTGGGGCTGGAAGATGAGGAAAAAGAGGTCGTCCTTGACCTGAAAGAGCTCATTCTGGAAGAGTTGAATATCAAGGAATTGGTTTTTGAGGACAAAGCGAAAGGAATGCAGGAAGTCAATATCCTGCCCAATCTTCCACTTTTAGGGCCTAAGTATGGGAAGAAACTTCCTATAATCAAACAAGCCCTGCAGGAGCTCGACAGCGAAAAAGCTGCCCAGACTGTTCTCGAAGGTAAACTTCTGGCGCTCACCTTACCGGAAGAGGTTATTTACCTGGAGCCCGGAGAGGTACTCATTCAAAGAAAGGATCTTCCCGGCTTTGCCGCAGAGGCGGAAGGAAGCCACCTCGTAATCCTGGATACTCAGATCACCCCTCAACTGCGTAAGGAAGGATGGGCCAGGGATGTAGCCCATACTATACAATTGCTGCGTAAAGAGGCACAGTTTAATGTTGAGGATCGCATCATAACCTATTTCCAGGCCGAGCCCCCCTTAAGGGAGATCTTTGATGAATTCTCTGAGTACCTGCAAAAAGAGACCTTATCGGAAAAGCTGGTTCCCGAAATTAAGGAAGGGGTTTTCGTGCGAGAAGTTGAAATTGATGGGCACAAGTTTCAAATCGGGCTGGAAAAGTTCACAAAATGAACTTCCAGGTATCTTCCGGAGCCTTCCTGAGCTTGGGAGCTGGAGACTCTGCAGGATAACCAAGGGGGACAAGGGCCACTATTCTCCTGCCTGAAGGGACGCCGAGAATGGACTCCATCTCTTCCACCGCAAAAAGTGGACCTACCATCCAGACTGTGCCCAACCCTTCTGCGTGAGCTGCCAAAAGGAAGTTTTGAATAGCGGCTGACACGCTCTGAAGCCCTGCATGGGGACGCCAACGCTCCAACCTTTCTCTATCCAGGCCCTTTTTTATAAGGAGCTCTTCAAAGGAAGACCTCGTTTCCTCTAAGCAGAAGACGATTAACCAGGGAGCCTCTCTGGTATATTGGGCGTATCTCTTCAGGCCGGCGAGCCTCTCTTTAAGGGGTTCCACTTCAGGCCAGGAAAGAATTTCCTGGAGCTTTTTTTCTATGGCGCTGGAGATTTTCTCCTTTACCTCTTTAGAGTGCACCGCATAAAAAAACCACATCTGGTAATTGTTAGCGCTTGGGGCCCAGGAAGCCAGCTTTAAAAGCTCTTCAACCTGGGTCTGGGAAACATCCCTGTCCTGAAATTTTCTAATCGACCTACGATTCAGTATGGCTTCCTTAAGTTCCATAATTTATCTTGCCTCCCTATGCATAATGTTTTTCCTTATAATAGCTTTAACCCGGAAAAAGTAATCGTTTTCCAAAAAAGTGAGAAAGGAAAAATAATCGTGAAAAAGTGGTACCGTTCTCGCAGGGACAGGATGATCGCCGGAGTTTGCGGCGGCCTCGCTGAGTTATTAGGAATTGATTCAACTCTTATTAGATTTATCTGGGGAATCACGGTCTTCTTTGGAGGTTTTGGCATCTTCGCTTATATCCTGGCCATGATCGTAATCCCGGAAGCCCCGGAGGGAGAACCTCTCACTCATGATGTAATCCCCCATCGAATTTCGACAGTGGAATGGGGTGTAATATTCGGCCTTTTTGTAATTCTGATTGGCGCCCTCCTGCTTTTGGGTAATCTTCTCGATTGGCGCATCTGGTATTGGGGCTGGCGCATTATCGTACCCCTGATCTTAATTGGATTTGGTGCTTACTTGATAATCAGGTCCAGGCGCTAATCCACAGTTAAGGTTTTGGAAATGTTTCTCGGATAATCAGGGTCGTTACCCTTTTCCACGCTCATGAAGTAAGCAAGCAGCTGAAAGGGAACGGTGCCCAGAATAGGTACCAGGTAGTACTCGTTGGAGGGCAGAGGGAGAAAAACGTCCGAATATTCCTTAAGCAGTGGGTGGAACGGGGCCATGGTTATAACTCTTCCTTCCCTGCAGGAGACCTCATTTATGTGGGAAATTAGCATTCCGGAATCCTCACTTGTAGTGATGAATAGGACGGGATACCCGGGGTAAACGATAGCAAGGGGGCCGTGCTTGAATTCTGAGGAATAAGCGCCCTCGCAGTGGTTGTAGACCACCTCTTTAATTTTCAGAGCGCCCTCCAATGCTATTCCATGTGTAATTCCATATCCCAGGCAATAGAAGTCATCGTATTTAAGAAGCAGCCTGGCAATATCCTGAATCTGGGGTGTTAAGGAATTCTGGGTTTCCTCAAGAAATTTCGGAAGCTCATATAATTCCTTGAGGTCCTTTTTCCCTAACTTAAAGGATAGGCTCAGGAAGAGCACAAGCTGGTTTATAAAGGTCTTTGTGGCAGGAACAGAGATCTCAAGGTCACATACAATCGGGAGAAAAGCTTCACTCCTCAAACTCAAGGTGGATCCCAGAACATTAACAAAAGAAAGAACCCTCCCGCGCTTTTGCTCCCTACAGAAGTTAACAACATTGATCACGTCTTTTGTTTCTCCACTCTGGGAAACACAGAGCACAATATCGTCCTCTGTCAGGGAATTCCCGTATTGCTCAATGAAGGCCCCGGCGGGTACGGGAATTCCTGTTTTGGAGGCAAGCTTGTTCAGGTAATAGGAGCCCACCAGGCATGCGTGGAAGGAGGACCCAGAACCTATTAGAAAAAGCCTTTGGGCGCTTTTAATTATATGGGAAAATTCCTCGAATTGGGGGGATTCGCCGAGGTAGTGCAGGAGATTGTTTACCTTTTCCGGTTGCTCACTTATTTCTTTAAGCATGAAATGCGGGTAACCCCCCTTGCTCGCTGATTCTTTATTAAATGGGCATTTTCCCGGCTTCCTTAAAATATCTTCCCCGGTTTTCAGATTAAAAATCTGATACCCATCGGGAGATAACCTGACACCCTCTCCATCCTGCACTATCAGGATTTCCTCTGTCAGGTCGAGAATAGAGGGAAGATCAGAAGAAGCGCATGTGAATCCCTTCCCTATTCCTACGTAAAGAGAGGAACCCATTTTTACGGCGTAAATCGCATTTTCATCTTTGTGGGAAATTAAGTAAGCGTAGTCTCCCTTCAGATCCATAGCTGCCCGGATTATTGCCTCTTTCAAATCTCCCAAGCGATCAAAATGTCTTTCCACAGCATGAACTACTATTTCTCCGTCATTTTCTCCCCGAACCAAATGCCCCTCCCGGAGAAACTCCTCCCTGAGAGAAATCGTATTGATTACATTTCCATTGTGGGCTCCAACAAGATCTCCGTCGCAGTCAAAATGGGGTTGAGAGTTTCTCTGCGAGGGAACTCCAAAGGTAGCCCAGCGCAATTGGACTATTCCTCTTAGGCCGGTGAGAGAACTAAGAGAATATTTTGAGTCAACCTCTGTTACGCGACCTACATCTTTTTTGAGCTGGATTTCTCCATTTTCATTAAAGGCAGCACATCCAACGGAGTCGTAACCTCTATAAGTTAAATTGTGAGCGGCGTCTACTAAAATTTTCCCTAAATTTTCCTTCTTTTCAGCGAAGACGATTCCGAATATTCCGCACACGCCAAATTCCTTTCTAGGTTAAAGCTATAAGGTGATTACCATTCAACAAGAGGTTTTTTCAGCACCTCTTTCCAGATAGCCTGCGCAACAGCTTTACCAAAAACGGATGCCGCACTGGGGTCGCGACCGGTAATTATTTTTTCTTCCACGACTACTGGTTGGTCTACATATTTTGCGCCCCCATTCCTTAATTTGGCAATAGCATCTGAGGAGGGGAATACGGTAGCAGTCAATCCCTTCAACAGTCCAGCTTCAGCCAAAATAGCGGGAGCAAGGCAAATAGCAGCCACAACCTTGGACTGTTTAATCGCCTCTTTAAGAATGTAATGGAGCAAAGAATTTCCCCATAAGTATTGGGGTGTGCCAGAGCCACCGGCAACGATAACAGCATTAAAGTCAGTAACATCAACATCGGTTAAACTAAGGTCGGGCTTCACCTTCAACCCGAGCATGCCCTTGGCTTCATCGAGGGAAGTACTCGCTACCTTCACTATCGCCCCCTCTGATTCCAGAATTTTTCTGGGCTCCAGGTATTCCTCGTCTCGGAAATTTTGGGGCGAAATCACACTCAATACCCTAATTCCTTCTAATCTATTTGCCATTTCTCTATTCACCTCCGCACCTTTTATTTTAAACTAAATCATAAGGGAAAATGGAAAAGGTTAGGATTGCTTTAATTCAGACTGACATAAAAAGGGGCGAATGGGAGGAAAATACCATGCGGTTAGCTCCTTATTTAGAACAGGTATCCAATCTCGAGGCACAAATATGTTTGCTACCCGAAATGTGGAGCACGGGTTTTTCCCTGGACGTTAACTTTCCTTCCCTCGCCAGAAAGTACTTTCAGGAAACACTCAACTTGATGCGCAATTGGGCTCATAAATACAGGCTTTACCTTCTTGGGGGCACAATCCCTGAAGTAATTGGAGACAAGATCTACAATACCTCTTTCCTGATCTCCCCATTTGGAGAAATTCTGGGCTTTTACCGCAAAAGGAAGCTCTTCCCCCTTTTAAAGGAGGAAGAATACTTCACCCCTGGGCTTGACGTCCAATGCTTACAAACACCTTGGGGTAAAGTGGGAGTCATGATCTGTTATGAACTTAGGTTTCCAGAAGGTTTTCAGAAGTTGCGCAGCCAGGGTGCGCGAATTGTTTTTGTGCCAGCCCAGTTTCCTCACCCCAGAGAAAGTCACTGGACCACCCTTTTAAGAGCGAGAGCTATCGAGAATCAATATTTTGTTGCGGCTTGCAATCGCGTGGGAAAAGATTCTCCTTCCCTTTCCTATTTTGGGAACTCCATGATCGTTGATCCCTGGGGAGAGATACTCCTCCAAGCGAGAGAAAAAGAAACTGTCCTCTCTCTGGAAATAGACCTCTCCCTGGTAGAAAAAATCAGAACCGAATTCCCAATTCCCCCCGATTTATAAGAGTCCCCTTTGGGGTAGGCGATTTCAGACCAATCACCCTTAGCGCTTTTCAGATGACAATCTCGTAGATTTTTGGTAATGTTTTACCTGTGAGTCTGATCAAGGCTGGCTTGAATCTTAAGACTTTACCCAGGCGATTTCTAATCGCCCTTGGCATTTCATCCTTCGGTACCCTGGGCGTATTTTACTTTACCAGAGGTTGGGAAGGGATAGGGTTAATTAGGAACTTAGACCCTCTTTATTTTGTTCTCGCCGCATGTCTGATGTTTTTTGTTTGGGGCCTGGACGCTTCTGTTTTCTGGTTCTTGTTCCGAGGGATAAGAAATCCTGTGCCATTCAAGGACCTCTTTTTGTTCAACATGGTGGGAACCCTGATTTCCAACATAACACCATTTTACGCAGGGGGGCCTCCGGCCTTCATTTACCTGCTCAGCAAAAAGGGAGTGGATGTCGGGAAAAGCGCCTTGGTTTTGACTACCCGGATGAGCATCACGGCGATCCTGGCCCTTCTGGTTTTGCCTGTTCTTTGGCTGATTTATGGTCCCAGAGTTTTCACCAGCGGGGCCTCCCCAATAACATACTCGCTGCCCTTTACCCTGATATTGAGCTTGATTTTGTTGCTTTACTTTTATACCAGGTCTTCTCGGAAGCCTGATTCTTATTTTCGAAAATGCCGCTCCTGGCCCCTTCGCTACCTTTTGAAGAATGAAAAGTTCAGAAGGGCCTTCCGTTGGAGCCTGGTTCAGGGCAAAAAGCTCCGAATATCCGCCAGAGTGCTCCTCTCTATAGGTTGGAGAAATCTTCTGTGCGCATTTCTTTGCGCCCTACTTTACTGGGGCGCCATGCTGGCTATTGCCCCTTTAGTGCTTTACTCTTTAAGGGTGGCTGACCTCTACCTGGTTCAGGCTTTTACCGGACAATTAGCCTTAAATATACTTTTAGCTTTTTCCCCTACCCCTGGTGGGAGTGGAGCTGCTGAGTTTGGACTTGCTACCCTCTTTCTCAATATGGTGCCCCAGGCGCTGCTCGCATTATTCACTTTACTGTGGAGGCTTTTGACTTACCACTTCACAATCATCGTAGGCCTGGGGGCTCTTTTGTTTATCTGGAGGCGCAAGACCTGGAGCTCTCAAGCAGTGAAAGTAAAATCGGACCTGAAGAGTTAGGTAATTTTCAGCCGGGCCAATCTCTTCTCCCTATCGCTTGCAAACTTCTCAATCCCCTGGAGTAGCCAGGGAGCTGTGAGGTGGGCTTCGTCAAGAACCTCCTCAATGGTGCCCCCTGTGCGCCAACGGTTGTCCCAGTCTGAGGAAAGCGAGTATTCCCTGGAGACCTCGGAAGCTATCCAATCCCTCATGCAGATTAGGGCCTCATTGGTGATGACCATGGAATCCAGCCAATCCTCCCAGGGTAATACCTTATTCTTGTATTCCTCGTCCTGGAGCTGGAATAGCTCATAACTTATTGCTGCCACAATTTTTACGTTCATTCCCTTTTCCTCCAGGGTGGGCAAAAGCTTGAGGATATTATTGGTCGTAGAGGTTCCCTGCACGATCACTGTTCCCATCTTGGGGAGACCTGGTTTGTATTCTCTAATGACATAGGCGCCTTTCGCCGCTTCAAAGTGAGAAGGAATTCCCAGCGCCTCACGATCGGGGATCTCAATCGGAGGCCTAGTAAGGTGTAGGGCAATAATTGGAGCGTCAAGCCTTAAAGCTGCTCCCAAAACAACCGGTACCTCGTTATGTTCCCAGGGATGGAGGTTAATTATCTGCCCTCTCGGGAAAAGCTGGGTGACGCCCGGTTCGAAAATGCCAAAGTGAGTGCGAGAATCATCCGCAGTTTCCGGACCAGAGTGGCCGGCAACCCAGATAACCTTTCCTAACTTAAGAGGGCAATCCTGAGCCATCTGGCTAAACAGGCGCATCATTCCATACTTTAAGTAGGCAAAGGAGCCGTAAGTGGAGCAGGCCCCCCAAAATCCCTGAAATTCCTCATAAGGATTGTCAGCGAAGTTCACAGTAGCCATCCCCACCATGATTCCCGAGTTAGCAAATTCCGTGATTTCTTGGGGCAAAAGAGCTCCTTCCGGATTGTTCACTCTGTGGTATTCTCCCCAACCCTTAAAATCCCCCCAGGGCTTAGCAAAACCGGCGATATTTGTAGACTCAGCCAGATCAGCGGAACAGACAATGAACAACGGGCGGCCGTATTCTCGTGCCCCCAGGGCATTAATCCATGCCCCGAATTTGGCAAGAGCCGCCCTATTGGGAACTTTTTCACCTGGTTTCGCAAAAAGTTCCGCGGGGTAGTTTTTAAAATCGTAGATCCTGGGATCGCGGAAGGGGTTCTTCCCCTGGATTTTAAGCCCTTGAATTTCATTGGGGACTCGCTCTCCCAGCTCCACAATGGTATCCGCAATGTAATCCACCAGGGCTTGGTCTCTGCGCAGGACATCAATGACCTTTTGGATATTGGCCCAGGTTTGTTTACGGAAGTCATCGTGGTTGGAAGGTACGGGCTGACCGAAACCCTCGAATTCCACGCCGTATTTTTCCTGGAATTCCTTCTTGGTCTCCCAGAAAAGCGGGGAGTTCGGGGGATGAGGAACTCCATGAGATTTGTTATCGTAAACCCCATATCCCCTGCCCTTTTTGGTTCGGAACCAGGCAGCCCCAGGGACGTGGTTGGGATTTTGCCCGAACACCAGCTTCTCCAGCACTTGGGCAATTTCCTTGAAATTGTGCCCTTCCTGAGTCCCTTCCACCCTCCAGCCGTGAGCTGAAAACCATTCCGTTGGAGTCCCATAAACAGTTTCCGCGAGCCTATGATCATCAATGCCAAAGTCGTTCCAGTCAATCAAGAAAAATAAGTTATCCAGACCCAATGCCCAGGCAGAGTTCATGCTCTCGTGCACGGCACCAGGAGTCAAAGCGGCATCGCCCTCCAGAGCAAATACCTTGACCTGTCCTGCGCCAGCACGTTTTAAGGCAAGAGCTTGTCCAACTGCTGCCGGGGAACCATGAGCTGAAGGACCGGTGTTGAACTTCAAAAAGAGGGTTTTCCCGCCGAACTCTGCATGACCCGGTAGCCCTCCCCTACGGCGAAAATTAAGCAGGTCCTCGGGGTATACTACGTCAACTTTAATTTTATATTTCTCATCGCCAGTCTGCTGGTATTTAATTCTTAAGGCCTCGTCCAGCACTGCCATGGTACAGTAAACTAAGGGGATGGTATGCCCCGCTGTCAGGATGAAGCGATCGGAAAATTTCTTCACCGGGTCCCTGAGGTCGTAGGCCATGACACCAGAAAGCAGGGTTGCTAAAAAGATATGAACTTTAGAACGAGAACCTCCAGGATGTCCTGACTGACGGAAATTTAAAGTGATATCTATGAGCTGATCAACTAAATCTTTGATCCTTTCCCAATAGGGTATTACCGCCATTACATCTCTCATCAGCCACTTCTCCTTTTCGATTTTACTTTTCAAGCGAAACGCAACTTTTATTTAAATGGAAGTTCAGGGTTTTTGCAAGGAACAGCTTGCAGAAGTTGCAAATTAACTTGACAAAAAATCCGGTCCTCATTCCCCGAGAAAAGTGAATTTAAGCCAATCGAAAATAAAAATCCCAAGAAACTTAACAAAGTTTTGACATGTTTTTTCACAGACCCTAAAGTCACCTTAAAAGAGGTGAGAGGAATGAATTTAAAGAGCTGGGAACTGGAAAAGAATCAGAGAAAACCGGGGTTCGAGGCTCAAACCCCAAATAGGCAAAGCGTGGACAACAACTGGGAAAAAGAAAGAAGGCCTTTTGAAAGGAATCAGCAACTGATGGATGACCCCAGGGCCTTGTTAAGAATGACGGCAAGACCGGTTTAAAGAGATTAACTCACTCCTCCAGAACCGGGGAGTGGGACCCCTCTCCCCGGTTAACTTTTTCCTGAAGCTTAAGGGGCTGGAGGAGCAGGTGTGCGCTTCTTACGATAACTTCTAACTGCTAACCAGATTAAATAACCAAGAAAGAATGCCAGGGCGAGAAAGGGGATAGCCGCTGCAAGAAAAGCGAGGATCCCGGTGAGACTATCAAGAAAGACCCCCCAAATCTTTGTCCAGATAGTGGGCTGGGGTTTGTCTTGCTTCTGATTTTCTCTAATGATTACCTCGATAGAGGAGAGGTCGGTTTTGGCCTTCAGGTATTGCAGTCGGCCCTTGATTTGATTTATTTCCCTATCGATAGGCTCCAGAAATTGGCGGATTTTGATGATCTCATCAATAGTAGTGGCTTTATCCAGGAGTGCAAGCACAGTCTGCCTCTCGGTTTCCCAGTGGCTCAAATCAAGCTCTAAATCGTGGTATTCCTGAGAGACGTCCTTCCCTGAAATCTGGGAGGTTAAGACCTCACCAAGATTCTCCAGCTCCTTCAAGGTAGCGTTGAATTCGCTTTCGGGAACATTAATCACTATGTAAGCCTCCGCGTACTCCTCTCCCGAGGAAAACTGGGAGGACTGAACATAGCCCCCTTTGCTTTCCGCGATCGCCCTTACCCGATCCTGGGCTGATTTTACCTGCCCTTTCTCCACTTTAAGCTCGACAGATGCACTCTTGATGACGCGGGAATCGTACTCATAAGAAGGGGCGCTAGAAATGCCTGTCTCAGCCACCGGAGGAGCGGATTTCGGAGTTAGATCGGACTCTGCTTCCCGAAAATCGAAATTCTGGCCCTTTGCTTGGGTCCCGGTAGAGGGTATTAGATCCGTTTTATCTTTCAAAAGGGGTTGTCCTAAAAAATACCCGCCCACAAGCATAGCCAAAATTAATATCGGGATTATCAGTTTCCACTTCATGTTCTTCCTCCTTTTGCCCTATTAGACGGAGGAATTTGAGGTGGGTTCCCTCTAATTAAGGTACTTTTTCCCGCTTAAGCCTCTGATTCGGATTTTTACTATTGTCGTTTTACTTATCTGCTCAGGAGAAAGGCTATCCTTTACGCTTTCTGGGTCTGGCTCCTGTTGATCTATTAATAGTTCCAGGGCTAAGATTTTTTCTTTTTCTTCCCTGACGATCTCCGCCTCTCCCTGGAAATGCACAGAGCGATAGTTGTAATCGCATTTACCTGCCAAGTAGCCTCGATCTTCGATTACCTCTCCCCACACTCTGGGATTAGAGGAAATGTATTCCAGCTTCTTACCTTGAGGGGCACAGTGAAAATAAAGTAATTTCTTTTCGGGCTCAAAGGCATAATTTACCGTGAAGAGGTAAGGGATATTATCTTTAGAACAGGCAACAGTCATATATCTCTGGGAACGCAAAATTTCGTAAATCTCTTCAAGGGATTCAATTTCCTTTTCTTTTCTCCTTAAGTGGAATCTTTTCATGGGCTCATTCCCATTCTATGGTGGCCGGAGGCTTACTGGTAACATCATAAACCACCCTGGTTATTTCCCTGATTTCGTTACAAATTCGGGAGGAAACCTTTTTCAAAAGGTCAAGGGGCAGAGGAAACCAGTCAGCGGTCATGAAGTCCTTTGTGCGAACTGCTCTTAGGGCGAGTACGTATCCATAAGCTCTCCTATCACCCGTTACCCCTACGGCTTTTACTGGTAATAGAACCGCAAAGTACTGGTCGGGACGTCTCTCAAGCTGAGCGCGTTTTATTTCCTCTTGATAAATGAAGTCCGCCCTTTTAAGGATTTCAACCCTCTCCTTGGTGACCTCTCCCAGAATGCGAACTGCTAGACCAGGACCAGGAAATGGTTGTCGGTTCAAGATCTCCGCTGGCACGCCGAGGAGTTGGCCTATTTGCCGGACCTCGTCCTTGAACAGGTAGCGCAGGGGTTCAATCAATTTAAAAGGAAGCACCTCGGGAAGTCCGCCCACGTTGTGGTGGGTTTTAATCTTGTCAGCGGTTTTTCTCTCCTTTCCTCTGCTTTCAATTACGTCAGGGTAGATTGTGCCCTGAGCAAGGAATTCAAAAGGACCCAGTTTTTTCGCTTCCCTGGCAAACACCTCGATGAATAGATTTCCCACTATTTTTCTCTTTTCCTCGGGATCCGTTACCCCTTGAAGAGCACCTAAAAATTTAGAGGATTCATCAACGTAATGGAGATCGATATCTGCGTCTTTGAGAACCTTTTTAACCTGCTCCTCTTCTTGATAACGTAGAAGCCCCGTATTTACAAACAAAGGGAGAAATTGTCCGGGGATAGCCCTCTTTAAAAGGAATACTGTTACTGTGCTATCCACGCCTCCAGAAATAGCGCAGAGGACGCGGCCATTTTTAGTTCTCTCCCTGATCTCTTGAATCGCCTTTTCCACAATCAAAGAGGGGTTCCATTCCTTAGTAAGGTGGCAGACTCTAAAAAGAAAATTGGCGAGTATTTCCCGACCAAACTCTGTATGTTCCACCTCCGGATGAAATTGGAGGCCTAAAAAATGGGAATTAAGGTCGCTAATTGCCGCTATAGGACATGCCTGCGTTCTTCCCAGAATTTGAAAGGAGCTGGGAAGGGAGATAACGTTATCGCCATGGCTCATCCATACGTGGAATTCTTGAGGCAATCCATGAAAAACGGGGTGATTTTCAATAACACGAAAGGTTGTACCGCCAAATTCCCCTTGACCTGGCTCTACTTTTCCCCCAAAGGCTTTCGCCAGAACCTGCATTCCATAACAAATACCTAAAACGGGAACCTGGAAGTCAAAAAGATATGCAGGAAAGGATGGGGCGTCGGGTTCGTAGACTGATGCTGGTCCCCCGGAAAGAATAAAGGTTCCCGGATCTAAGTGGGCAAATTGTTCAGGAGAAGCATCGTGGGGAAAAAGCTCAGCATATACTCCGAGTTCCCGCACTCGTCGCACTATTAATTGGCTGTACTGGGAACCAAAATCCAGGACAATTGCTGCTTTCATTGCGAATCCATCTCAATATGCTGGTTGTACATGGCCTTGATCCGGGCTAAAGAGAAAACCGGTACCCCTAAAGGGCTAAGGAGTTCCCGACCCCTCTCGAAGGTCTTCTCAATCACCGCACCAATGCCCACAAGCACGGCTTCCGCTGCGAACACTATTCGGGCCAGAGCCATAATTGTTTCCCCTGTAGCCAGAAAATCGTCCACAATTAAGATCTTCTCACCTTTTTTCAGGAAATCTCGGGAGACCATCAGGGAAATTTCAAGGCCTTTAGTATGAGAGGGCGCAGAGGTAAAATAAACATCGTTGGCCATGGTGATGGGCTTCTGCTTTCTGGCATAAATCACAGGGATTCCCAACTCCGCAGCTGTCATTAAAGCCGGTGCAATTCCGGATATTTCCGCAGTTAAAACTTTTTCGGGTTTGAAGGGAGCAAAGAAACGAGCCAGCTCGGACCCACATTTAGTCATTAAGAGGGTGTCCACCTGGTGATTGAGAAAACTGTCAACCTTCAGGATTCCTCCCCCTAAGTGTTTTCCTTCTTTAAGTATTCTCTCTTCCAGTTCTTTCATTATAAGGTCCTCCTGTTAAGCAATTTCTTCGAAACCTTTAAACGAGAAGAAAATTATCCCTGCAAATTACTTTTTTCCTCTAAAAAAGGGTCTCAGCCCTGTTTTGCCTAATTATTGTAATCCGGATTAAACAATTCAAGGCCTATTGTCAAGCTTCCGAGTAAATAGTTTAATTCAATTGTTCTTCCTCGAGAAACCGAAAAAGTAAAGGAGCAGTCAAATTTAAAAAATGAAATTGGCAATTATAGTAAATCCTATCGCCGGTGCCGGCAAAGCATATAAACTTGCTCCTTTTGCAGAAAAGAAACTTAAGGACGCAGGCTTTAAAGTTCAGGTTTTCTTAAGCGAGGGAGCCAGGAATTCAGTAGAGCTGGCGAGAAAGGCAGCGCTCGAGGGCTATGAGACGGTTGTTGCCTGTGGAGGAGACGGAACAGTCTTCGAGGTTTTAAACGGAATTCAATCCACCGGTGCTACCCTGGGGATCCTCCCCTGGGGCAGAGGCAATGACGTATCCAAAGACCTCGGAATACCACAAGGAGTGGAGGAGCCGATCGAGGCCTTAATCAAAGGAAAGCCGGTAGAGGTGGACGCCGCAGAGTCCCCGCAGGGCTTATTTTTAGGAGTAGGCGGCGTAGGGGTTGATGCTCAGGTAGCCGTGAACGGAAATCGCTGGCGCAAAATCCTCAGATCCGATTTTATCGCCTATGAATTGGGGGCAGTTATTACTCTTCTATACTATCCTCCCTTCCCCTTGGAAATAACCCTGGATGGAAACACATATCATTTCGATAACACATACCTCGTGGCTATAGGCAACACAGTTTCTTATTCCAGGGGGATGCGTATCCTGCCGCGGGCTTCCTTCATAGATGGGAAGCTGGACGTCTGTGTTGTTACCTCCCGCTCCCGATGGCACTTACTAAAAATCTTCCCTACAGTTTTCACAGGCGAACATCTGAAAGACAAAGGGATCCATTATTTCCAGCCGGAAAAGGTGGAGCTTCGCTGTTTAAACGGGGCTCGAGTTTACTATTTTGCCGACGGGGAGGTTCTTGGAACCCTGCCCGCAAGCTTCTCCATTAAGTCGAGAAAGGTGAAAGTAATTTTGCCGAGGGAGTCAGAATGAAGGAAATCTTTTTAATTCTGGGGAGTTACCTTTTGGGTTCTCTAAATTTTGCCATAATTTTCAGCAAATTGCTTAAAAAATCCGATATCAGGGAAAGCGACCATGCTGGAGCTTCGGGAGTATTTCGCCAGTATGGCCCGGCTTTAGGGACAGCAACCCTTATTCTGGACCTTTTGAAAGGGGTAATAGTTGGTTGGGTAGCGATAGCCCTCTCAGTGCAGACATGGTGCTTAGTGATTTCCGGGGTCTCTGTGGTAGCTGGCCATGACTGGCCGATTTTTTTTAGATTTTCCGGAGGAGGAGGGTTAGCTACCCTTTTTGGCTTCCTGATTGTAATTTTGCCCGTTGACACGGGAATTTTCACCTTAGGCACCTTGTTGCTTGCCTTTATTTTTTGGAAGACTCCGCTGGGAAAAGCAGTTCGGGTTCTGGGACGACCCGTACCCGCTGCAGCGATTTTCGGTATTATAGCTTTCTTTATTTTCGTGAACCTGAAATATGGTTTTATCTGGTACGGATTGATGATTTTGCTTTTGGGAATTGAAATCGGCGTAAGAAGGCTGGTAGTAATGATCAATGACAAAAGGAAGGAAAAACTTGAACACACTCATTAAAAACGCGCACAAGATAATCACTTGCACTGATAAGGGAGTGGAAATTATTTCTGGGGATATCCTGATTGAAGGAAACAGGATTAAAGCAGTAGGCGGCGAGATTAAAACACCATCCGATAGGATCATTGACGCTAAGGATAAAGTGGTAATCCCCGGGCTGGTAAACACACATCACCACCTTTATCAGACCTTCCAAAGGAACTTACCCTTGGTTCAAGATGCAGAGCTCTTCCCGTGGTTGAAAACCCTTTATCAGATTTGGCGCAATATTGACCCTGAAATAGTCTACTGGAGTGCCCTTCTGGGAATGTCTGAGCTCTTAAAAACAGGATGTACAACAACCACCGATCAATTCTATGTATTCCCGAAAGGTGCCCCCCAGGACCTTGTCGATGCGGAGATTGAGGCCGCGAAAACGGTGGGGATAAGGTTCCAGCCCTGCAGGGGAAGTATGTCTCTCGGAGAAAGCAGAGGAGGGCTGCCTCCAGACGATGTGGTTCAGGATGAGGAGACCATCCTTAAAGATTGTGAAAGGTTGATCGCTAAATACCATGACCCCTCACCCTATTCTATGCTGCGCATTTCCCTTGCGCCCTGTTCCCCCTTTTCTGTATCGCGAGAACTCCTGGTACTGACAGCCCAGCTTGGTCGCAAAAAGGATGTTCGCCTCCATACTCATCTGGCAGAGACCAGGGACGAAGAGGAATATTGTCTATCGCGGTTGGGAATGCGACCCTTAGAATACCTGGAAAGCACGGGTTGGTTGGGCCCGGATGTCTGGTTTGCTCACTGTATATACTTAACAGAGGGGGAGTTGAGAAAGATCAAGGATACGGGATCAAAAGTGGCTCATTGCCCAACTTCAAATATGCGATTGGGTTCCGGGGTAGCCCCTGTCCCCTTAATGCTGGAGCTGGGAATTGATGTAGGTCTCGCTGTCGACGGCAGCGCCTCCAATGACTCTTCGGACATGTTAGGGGAATTGCGCTCCTGCCTTTTAGTGCATAAGCTAACCCACGGGGTTCAGTCAATTACCGCCGCCAAGGTCTTCCAAATGGCTACAGTTGGGGGAGCGCGGGTATTGGGCTTTTCCGAGATAGGAGCTATAGAGCCAGGAAAGGCGGCTGACCTTGTTTTGATCAATATTAATCAGATCGGTTATGCCGGGGCTCTTGCCGATCCATTGGCTGCTTTGATTTACTCCGGAGATAGCCACATCGTAGATACTACCATTGTCAATGGCGAGGTAGTCGTGGAAGAAGGGAAAGTAGCCAGAGTCCAGGAGGAAGAAATTATTCGGAAGGCTAACGAGCTTAGCCTCCTTATGTTAGAAAAAGCGAGCAGATAAGTTCGGGATGCCGCTTTTCTTCTATCCCTAATCTGGGAATTCCGGACAGTAATTCAGCAGTTTCAGGTAGAATTTCCCCCGATGGTGTTCAAATATGTTCAAGCAACCCGGATCCTGTCCTATTTGCCAGTAAAGAGCATTGCTAATTCCCAGGAGTGCGCAGATTAAAACCCTGGTTACTACCTGATGGGATACAATCAGGATATCTCTTCCATTGTAGGTGGACAGCGCTTCATTTATCACCCGCAGGGACCTATCCTTTAAATCCTCAAGGGTTTCTCCCTGAGGAAAGCGGAAGCTCTCTATGTGCTCAAGGTATTCCCGATAAAGCTCGGGGTAATCCCGAGCAACTTCTCCCTCCAGTTTTCCCTCCCATGCTCCGTAATTCACGCTTTTCAGCTCTGGGCGTTCCTGAATAGAGAGTCCCTGGAATTTGTTGATTATGTTTGCGGTATCCCGGGCTCGCCTTTGAGGGCTAGTATAAATTGCTGAAAATTTAACATCTTTGAGAAAACGGGCAAGAGCCTCAGCTTGCTTTAGCCCTTTCTCGCTTAAAGGAATGTCTGCAGAACCTCGAAACCGAACGATTTCATTCCAGGCAGTACTCCCGTGCCTGACCAAATAAAATTTTGTCCTGAGTTCCTTCTCCATTTACTGAATTTCCTCCTGGAGTTATACCGTCGAGCAGGATATGGTGAAAGGAGTCTTTACCTTAGGCAAAAATCTCTCTTTCCACCTCGGCAATCGATTGGTCAAGGATCTCAACTATCCTTTGAAGCTGTTCATAGGTAACAATTAGTGGGGGAGCAATGTAGGTTTTATCGACAGAAGCTCTGCAAAGGTAGAGCCCTTTACTCCAGCAAAGTTCCTCTACTCTTGCGGCAACGCGCTGATCGCTTGGGATTCTGGCTTTCGTCCCTTTATCCATGACGTACTCGATAGCAAAATGCAATCCTATCCCTCTGATGTCGCCCACCATGCGATGTTTTTTCAGGGGCTCCAGTAATTTCTTGAGCTCCTCCCCCATCTTTTCCGCTCTTTCAGGAAGGTTTTCCCTTTCAAGAATTTCTATATTTTTTAGGGCAGCGACGCAGGCTACAGGATGTCCCCCGAAAGTGATACCGTGCATCATCATATAATCCTGAAAAGCGTCGGAAATCTCCTTTCTCGAGATGGCTGCCCCTATAGGAGCATATCCCCCGCTCATGGCTTTAGCCATAGTCATTATGTCGGGAATCACACCATAGCGTTCAATAGCGAAAAACTTCCCTGTACGCCCAAATCCATTTAGGACCTCATCAATAATCAGAAGCACGCCATATTGATCGCAAATTTGACGCAGCCGAGGAAAGTACTCTGGAGGAGGGACAAGAGCGCCAGCAGCGCTCATGATGGGTTCAGCAATCACCGCAGCCACGGTCTTGGGACCTTCCCACAGAATGGCTTCCTCAATGGCTTTGACACATTGAAGGTTGCAGGAGGGATATTCAAGGTTATACTCACAACGGTAGCAATAAGGAGGCGGGACGTGGACAAAGCCAGGGAGTAGCGGCTCAAAGCTGGTACGATACACCCTCAAGCCGGTACACGACAGAGCCCCTAAAGTGGCACCGTGGTAGGACTCCTTTCGGGCTATAACCTTAAAGCGCTGAGGGAAACCCTTGAGCGTCTGGTATTGTCGGGCAATTTTGATAGCTACCTCCACAGCTTCTGAACCCCCTGAAACGAGAAAAGAAACCCAAAGGTCTCCCGGAGTGATCTTGGCTAATTTCTGGGCTAAGATCCCGGCGGGCTCATTGGAATAGCCTCCAAAAAGACTGGCATAGGCAATTTTATTTGCCTGCTCGGCCATGGCATCAACAATTTCTTTTCTTCCGTGGCCCACGTTCACCACCCAAAGAATGGAGTGCCCATCGATGTACTCTTTCCCCTCAATGTCCCAGAGAAGCGCACCCTCCCCCTTCACTAATACTTTGGGTCCCTTTTCCCTGATTTCTTTCTGAAAGGCATAATGGGGCCAGAGATTTTCTTTAATCGCTTCCACCACTTCATCACGACTAAGCTTCTGCATGGCACATCCCCTTTTCAAGGTTAATTTTTCCGGTAATAATTTTAATCTGTGGTTTCGGGATTGGCAAAATTCAAAAGAGGAATTATAGAATATTGGGGAGCTGTGCGTTCTTTCCAGGCAAACGCGCGGTTCTTCCTTCTCGGTAGTTTCTTAACAAACATCGGATTTTCTTCATTCAGTTTGCTCTTTAACCTTTACCTCAGAGAAGCTGGGGTCTCTGAGGAAATCATCGGGAGGGTGCTTTCCTTTGGCTCCCTGGGAACTATCGTCATGGCTTTACCGTCCGCTTATCTGGCAAGAAAGTATGAATCACGAAAGATCTTGGCTCTTACCACCCTCCTTGCTTCTCTGGGCTATCTTGTTCAATCTTTTTACCTTTCTCCTGGTGTACTTATGGGCGCTAACCTCTTTGTGGGCTCTGTCGTAACTGTTTCCCGGTTAATTTCCTCGCCTTTTTTTATGCGCAATAGTTCCAGCCGAGAAAGGGCGCACCTTTTTGCCTTTTCCATGGCTGTTGGCGTCCTTGCAGGGATCATAGGAAACTTGATTGGGGGATATCTTCCCCATCTTTATCAAGCGCTGGGGGCAAAGGAGCTAACATCTCTTCAGTACTCGTTGGCCACCGGTGCGATAATGGGCCTTTTTGGAATTTTGCCTTACCTGTTCATTAGTGAAAGTAAAATTGAGGATGGAGCCACCAAGTTCACTAAACCAAACCGGGATACGATTATCCACTTGTTCAAGCTTTGCTTGCCTTACGCTTTAATAGGGATGGGCGCTGGGCTGATTATTCCCTTCTTAAACCTCTACTTTAGAGAGGTCTTCAATGCTTCCACAAATCAAATTGGGATTTACTTTGCGGTGCTTCAGGCCTTGATGGTCCTGGGCTTCCTTTTGGGACCCTTGCTCTCCAAAAAGTTTGGCTTGATAAATACCATAGTGGGAACACAACTCCTTTCCATTCCCTTCATGCTTATCCTGGCCCTGGCACCCTCGCTTCCGCTTGCTGTTCTTTCTTTCTGGATCAGGGGCGCCTTGATGAATATGTCCTCGCCAATTCAAAACCTCTTCAACATGGAAGCAGTTCCCGCGGAACACAGGGAGCTGGCTAACAGCATGACTTCCTTCGCCTGGAACGGAGCCTGGACTATTTCAGCCTTTCTGGGAGGGACAATAATCCACAGGTATTCCTTCAGCCTCTCTTTTTACATTACAATTAGCCTGTACCTGTGTTCTTCGCTGGTTTATTATGCTTTCTTTCGCCGCTTTGAAAGAAGGAAGTAATTAATTCAATCCTGTGGAATTCCCTGGATCAGGAAGGAGCAATTGAGTCCTCCTGTGGCAAGATCGGAAATCCTATCCACCTTCACTCCCAGGAGGGTCCTGAATGTCTCAAGCTCCCACTTGCATATTTGGGGATACTTCCTGGCAATAGAATTCAGGATACAATTATAGTTATCCAGGGCAAAGGAATGATTGTTTATTCTTTTAACCTCTACCAAGTAGCCCATCTCGTTCAGCACCCGTTCCAGTTCCTCCACTCTCCCGGCAAGATCCAGATTGTCAAACCTTCCGTGATAGAGATCGGCTATCCTGGTAGCTCTTGTTTTAAGTATTTGGTCGAGCTTTTCGGCGCCATCAAGCAGAACTACGCTTTCAATTATGGATTCTAAAAGGTCCTCGTATTTTTTGGGAAATAAGTTGTCGGCTTCTTCGGTTAAGGAGTAGACGTATACTGGACGCCCCATAGGCTTGCGCATGATCCTTGTGGCAACCAGGCCGTCCCTTTCCAGTAAGGAGAGGTGCTGTCTGACCCCCATGGGAGTAATTTCCAGCTCCCTCGCTAAGTCAGCAATGGTCATTTTGCCCTTTTTCTTAAGAATTAATAATATCTGCCTTTTAGTGGATTTTTCCTCTTCCAAAGTAATCTGTAGCTCCCTTCAATTAGCCTTTTTCACATTTACCCACCTTTGAGAAAAATAATAAACTAATCAATTTAAAAAATAAAGAACTTTATTCATCTCCGATCAAATAAAAATTAATAAAACAGCCCCTTTACTAACCTGATGGTAGCCTGTGCAAGGAGAGGCCTTTCAGGTCATGGATGGCCTCCATTACCGCTTCCGATAAAGTGGGGTGAGCAAAAATAGCACGGGCTAAGTCTTCCTTTCTTGCCCCTGCCTGAACTGCCAGAGATATCTCCTGCACTAAATCAGCGGCAAAGGCACCTATAATATGGGCTCCGAGAATTTCCCCGTCCTCCTTTTTGGAAATTATTTTCACTTCACCTGAGATTTCCGAAATAGCGTGAGCTTTGCCCAGGGAACGATATGCAAAACGGCCCACATTGATTTCGCCGTACTTTTCGCGGGCTTCAGGCTCAGTAAGGCCAAATCTCCCTATCTCCGGCATGGTGAAAATACCCCAGGGGATTTTGTGATAATTGATTGGCCTTCCCTGGCCCAGAATAGCATCCACAGCGGTCTTCCCTTCCTCAGAGGCTACATGTGCCAGGAGGAGGCCGCCAATTACATCGCCTGCGGCGAAAACATTAGGGAGAGAGGTGCGCATCAAGGGATCGACCACAATTTCTCCCTTTGGCCCCAAAGAAATCCCAATTTCCTCAAGTCCAAAACCTTTGCTGTTAAAGCTTCTGCCCACAGAGACAAAAACCATGCTGCCCTGGATTATCTCGCCCTCTGATAAGAATACCCTTACCCCTTCTTCCATCCTCTCCATGCCCTCCACCTTAACCCCCGTCCTCAATTGAATTCCCCTTTTCCTCATTTCTCGTTCCAGAAGGCGGGAGATATCAGGGTCTTCCTGAGGCAGAGCCCTTGGAAGAATTTCCAGGATGGTTACCTGGGCACCTAATGTCCCAAAGAAGGTCCCCATTTCGCAACCAGCAGCTCCGGCACCGATTATAATTAAATGTTCTGGAATGTTTCTCAGCTCCAGGATGTGATCCGTGGAAAGAACGCTCGTCCCATCAATGGGAAAGCCGGGAATATTGGCAGGCGAAGAGCCGGTAGCAATGAGCAAGTTTTTCCCCTCCAAGATTTCCTGACCAACCTGGATTGATCCGGGGGACAGAACCCTCGCCTGGCCTTCAAAAAAAGCGATCTTATTTACTTTGATGAGGCCTTCTAAGCTCCGTCTGAGGGTCTCAACTACTTTGTTCTTCCGATCAACTATGGCATCCATGTTGGGAATAACCCTTCCCTCTACTTTTATCCCGAATTCTTCCGCTCTATTTATTTTCTCGAAAACCTCTGCAGAGGCGATGAGGGCTTTAGAGGGAATGCATCCTCGATTGAGGCAAACTCCACCGAGTTTATCTTTCTCCACTAAGGCTACCTTCAGGTTATGCCTGGCAGCATAAAGGGCTGCTACGTAACCCGCTGTTCCTGCTCCCACAATTATCAAGTCGAACATTTTAATTTCCTTTCGCAAGCCTCAAATTTAGCAATCTTTTGCTATAAAAAAGTGTTATCATTAAAAAAAGGAAGGTAGTAGCAACATGAGTATACAATATGGGGAAAAAGTAATGGAGCATTTTCTCCATCCTCGTAATATGGGCGAAATTCCTGATCCCGATGGAGTGGGAGAAGTAGGCAATCCAGTTTGCGGGGACGTTATGAAGCTCATGATCAAGGTCGAGGATGGCAGAATTGCTGACATAAAGTTTCAGACATTCGGCTGTGGTGCAGCTATCGCCACAAGTTCCATGGTTACTGAGCTGGTAAAGGGAAAGACTCTGGACGAAGCCGAAAAAATATCCAATAGAGCAGTGGTGGAAGCTCTCGGTGGCTTACCACCGGTAAAGCTTCATTGTTCTGTTCTTGCTGAGGAGGCTTTAAAAGCGGCAATAGAGGATTACCACAGGAAGCACCAGCAAGATAAAAGCCTGAATCGGGACACCCAAAATCTCAAGTAAAGGAGGGTTGATCAGAGTAAGTTCCGGGGCGAGGACTAGAAGGCAATCTAATAGTGTTAGGCTCGCGTTTTCGGCCCTAACTCTAACCGGAGAGCGTAAGGGTGTGTTTTGTATGAGGCTAATGACAAAACTAATTTAGGAGTTTTAAAGATGAAAGAGATCAGGATTCACGGAAGAGGAGGACAAGGAGTCGTAACGGCGGCTGAACTTCTGGCAATCGCGGCTCACGCGGATGGAAAGTACGCGCAAGCAATACCGTCTTTCGGGTCTGAAAGGATGGGGGCGCCTGTACAGGCATTTGTCCGTATCTCGGAAGAAAAAATTCTTATGCGCACTCACGTTTACAACCCAGATTTTTTGATCGTACAGGACGCAACGCTGATCGGTGCCTACGATATCTTCAGCGGGCTGAAAGATGGAGGTTATGTTCTTATTAACAGTGAGAAAAAGCCCGAGGAGATTAAAATTGAGGGCAATCGATTCCGGGTAGCTACTGTTCCCGCCACGCGCATCGCCTTAGAAATCCTACAGAGGCCAATCCCAAACACGATTCTCATTGGAGCCTTTGCCGGGCTGACTGGAGTGGTCACTCTCGAAGGGGTGAAGGAATCTATTCGACACCGCTTCTCCGGCGAAATCGCCAGGAAAAACGAAGAAGCTGCAGAATACGCCTATAAGCTTGTCAAAGGAGGTCAATAATGAAAATTACTTTAGGAGGAGTCGCAGCCCCCGGTTCCTCTCGCTTGAACAAGACAGGGGGGTGGCGAGTATTTTATCCTGAATTTCTGCACATTCGCTGCACTGACTGTGGTCTATGCCAAAAACTTTGCCCGGAAGGATGCATCTTTAAGGCTGATAAAAAGAATTTTTATGCTGACCTGGAATACTGCAAAGGTTGCGGTATTTGCGCCGAGGAATGCCCGGTTCACGATATTGAAATGAGACCGGAGGTAAGATGATGGATCAGGTAAGGAAAACCGTTGTTCTTGAGGGCTCACGGGGGGTAGCAGAAGCAGTTAGGCTCTGCCGCCCTAACGTGATTGCAGCCTATCCCATTACTCCCCAGACGCACATTGTGGAGAACCTTTCCCAGATGGTAGCGGATGGGCTTTTGAAAGCCGAAAACATCCGTGTGGAAAGCGAACACTCCGCCGCTTCCGCTGTCCTGGGAGCTTCTGCCGCTGGAGCACGTGCCTATACAGCCACTACCTCTCAAGGTTTTCTGTTGATGCTTGAAGTTCTTTACAATATGGCGGGCCTGAGACTGCCAGTTGTACTAACTGCCGTCAACAGAGGGATTTCCGCTCCCTTAACTATCCACAACGACATTCAAGATTCTCTCGCAGCCCGAGATACAGGGTTTGTACAACTCTACGCCGAAGACAACCAGGAAGCGTTAGATATGCACATCCAGGCTTTCAAAATTGCGGAGGACCATAGGGTCCTATTGCCGGTATTGATCGGCATGGACGGCTTCATTCTCACGCACTCCTTTGAGCCCGTTTCCCTTCCTACTCAGGAAGAGGTGGATGAGTTTTTGCCCCCTTATAAGCCGGTATTCTACTTAACTCCTAAAGCCCCTTTAACCATGGGAACAAAAACTGATCCCGAGTTCTATACCGAGGCTCGTTATATGCTTCATAAGGCGCAGCAAAACGCCCGTCAGGTAATCGTGGAGGTTGCCCAGGAGTTTAAGGAAAAATTCGGACGATTCTCCGGAGACTTGATAGACACTTATTTAACGGAAGATGCCGAAATAATCTTTGTCTCTATGGGGTCCCTTGTTAGCAACTTGAGAGCCATCGCTCAAGAATTAAGACAGGAGGGGAAAAAGGTTGGGGTACTGAAAATCAGGGCCTTCCGCCCCTTCCCCTTTGAGGAGATCGTGCGTGCCATTTCCGGGGCAAAAATTGTCATAGTGATGGAAAAGGACATATCTTTAGGCGCCACCGGCGTTCTCGCTCAAGAGATAAGGGCTGCTTTTTATGGAAAGGCTAACGTTCCCAGACTCAGTGGTTTTGTGGTAGGTTTGGGAGGCCGTGACGTAACCAGGGAGACGGTGCTCAAGGGTCTGAGATTAGCTCAGGAAAGCGACCATTTATGCACCTTCCTGGATTTGAACCCTGAACTTCTGGAAGAGGTGTAAAAATGTATCAAATTGGAGTCTCACAACCTTATAACAATAACCTTTTTGCCCCGGGCCATACCGCCTGCGCAGGATGCGGTCAATCTTTGGCCGCTCGTTTAGTGCTAAACGCCCTTGGGCCAAATGTAATAGTAGCAAATGCCACGGGCTGTCTCGAAGTCTTCTCCTCCAATTTCCCCCAATCCTCATGGGAGGTCCCGTGGATCCATTCCCTGTTTGAAAATACTCCCGCGGTTGCTTCAGGCATAGAGGCTGCCTTGAAAGCCTTAGGCCGGGAAGATGAAGCTATTGTCGTCGCCCAGGGAGGGGATGGAGGATTTGCGGACATTGGATTCGGAGCTCTATCTGGAGCCATTGAGCGTGGTCATAACATATTATTCATCGTTTACGATAACGAAGCTTACATGAACACTGGGGTACAACGCTCCGGGTTGACCCCTTTTGATGCCTCAACCACTACCAGTCCTGCGGGAGGGTGTTCCTTCGGTAATCCTACGGATAAAAAGCCTGTAGCTCAAATTGTTGCCGCACACGGGGCTCCCTACGTGGCCGTGACCTCAGTAGGATACTACCGGGACCTGGAGAGAAAAGTACAGAAAGCCGCAGGGATCAAGGGGCCAAAATTTCTGCAAATCCACGTTCCCTGCCCCCTGGGTTGGGGCCACGACACTTCCTTGACCATTAAAATTGCTCGCCTGGCAGTACAGACCGGACTATATCCTCTATTTGAAATGGAAAATGGGGAGATCACTTCAGTAGTAAAAATAACTCCCAAACCTCGTCCGGTTGAGGATTACCTGAAACCTCAGGCTCGGTTCCGACACCTGTTTAAACCAGGAGCAGAAGAGGAACTCAAGAAAATCCAGGCCATCGCTGATGAGAACATCAGAAGGTACAAACTCTACGAGGGATAAGCCCACGAGGAAAGTAATTACTTTTCCCAATCCGACTCTGCGAAAAAAGGCCAAGGCCATCAAGACGGTTAACTTAGAGGTCAGAAAGATTATCGGGGAGATGATCGAAACGATGTATGCCGCGGAACCGAAGGGAATTGGTCTGGCTGCCATTCAGGTAGGCATACCCATGCAGATCATCGTGGCTGACATTGGGGAAGGACCTATAGCCCTAATAAACCCGAAGATGGTCTCTCATAAAGGAAAAGAAGCTGATAAGGAGGGTTGCCTCAGCCTCCCCGGTATTTACGCAGAAGTGGAAAGGTGGAGCTGGGTGAAGGTCGTCGGTCTTAACAAGGATGGCAAGAAGGTAGAAATTGAGGCCGAGGGCCTGCTTGCCAGAGTTCTACAACACGAAATCGACCATTTAAACGGGATCCTGTTCATAGACAGAGTCAAGGACTGGGATACCTTGGAAGTTGTCGAAGGGTATCCCGTCCCAGAAGAACTCTGGAAATTTATTGAGGCTCATGCTACCGCAGGAAGTACAAAATCTAACGGATAGAGTTTTAAACAACGTGGAAAAAGTTATCGTTTCCAAAAAGGAGGCGATAACCATGGCTCTGGCTGCGGTCTTAGCTGGAGGGCATATCTTGGTGGAGGATGTTCCGGGGGTAGGAAAAACAATGCTCTGTCGTTCCCTCGCTCGCTCATTCGGCTGCAATTTTCAAAGAATCCAGTTTACCCCGGATCTTCTCCCCTCAGATATCTTGGGACTCTCCGTTTTCAATATGAAAACCCAGCAGTTTGAATTTAAACCAGGGCCCATCTTCACCCATTTTCTTTTGGCTGATGAGATAAATCGAGCTACGCCTAAAACCCAATCCGCCCTGCTTGAAGCTATGGGAGAAAGGCAAGTGACTATCGATGGAGTCACTTATCACCTAGAGGAACCTTTTGTCGTTATGGCAACTCAGAACCCAATCGAATACGAGGGAACTTTTCCCTTACCCGAGGCCCAGCTGGATCGTTTTATCATCAGGTTAAAATTAGGGTACCCCGAGGAGCATTACGAGCAAGAGATGCTCCAGAGGCTAAGGTCAACACATCCCATTTACTCACTGGAGCCGGTAGCAAATCAAATGGAGCTCCAGGAAGCACAAAGGTGTACAAGAGAGGTTTTTGTAGACGAAACTGTTTATCAGTATATCGTCTCCTTAGTAGGAGCTACACGGAAAAACGAGGATGTTTACCTGGGAGCAAGCCCTCGGGGAAGCATAGCCCTTTTGCACCTGAGTCAGGCCTTAGCCGTCATGCAGGGAAGAAATTATGTTGCCCCCGATGACGTAAAACTGGCAACCCCATTCGCCCTCCCTCATAGGATATTGCTAAAGACCGAGGCTCGTTTGAGAGGAGAGACCAGCGAAAGCGTAATCGAGAAAATCCTGAATACAACCCCTATAAATATAGGCACTTAACTATCGGTGAAAAATATTCAACCACTGGCCTTTGAGCAGGGTAGCATCTTCCTCCAGGTTTGGGCTCTCGCAAATTATTCTTCCTGAAATTTTACTTTCGAATAATGCTTCCAAAAGCTCTAGATAGGGGAAATCCGATTCCTCCAGGTTAAGGTGATTTACCTCTCCCCCTTTGGAATAATGCATGCCGGATAAGTGAATGTGCATTTCCTGGAGGGATTCCGGACCAATGGTACTTTCCATCATACGAATGTCCCTGAGAAAATCCCCTTTCCCGTGATACTGGCGGCGAGCGTGCAAGTGGGAGAAGTCTATACAGGGCTTCAATCCTGGAAGGTCCGCTGCCAGGCGCAGAGTCTCTTCCAAAGATCCGAACTGATTGTGCTTCCCTGTCGTTTCCGCTCTTAAAGTAACGTTTATTTCCAGTTCCTTAAGTTTCCCAGTGATCTCCAGGAGCTCCTCCTTGATTGTTCTATAGGCAATCTCCGGTGAGTCTCCCTGGTAAAATCCGGGGTGAAAAACAATATCTGTAGCCCCTACGAGTTGTCCTGCCTTTGCAGCATCCTCTAACCTCTTTTTAGAAGCGGCTCTTTTTTCCGGATCATGGGAATTCAAATTAATATAGTAGGGAGCGTGAATG
>JANLFM010000008.1:0-35566 GCA_024655865.1 Caldisericota bacterium | reverse complement strand
TGGAAAGAAGAATGCTCAATTGTTCCGCTTTTTCCTTGACCCTTTTTGCGGTTGCTTCCCCAATCGAGACCTTTTGTACGAACTCGATCTCCAAACAATCTAAATTTAGCCTGTGTAAGGTCTCTATTCCCGAAACAGTGGAGGGATCTTTGGAACCTCTTGGTACTCCCGCGGTACCGAAGAGTAACATTTTCTGATCCTTACTCTCCCTCGCTTAGATTTTGACAACTCTAACTCCTTGTTTTAAAGATATAGTAATACAAATGCAGGGAAAAAAGCTGCCTCCATGGATAAAGAGTAACAACTTATGGAGTAACGAGACAAATAATCTCCGCAGGCTCCTAAGGGATTTTAAACTGCATACCGTGTGTGAAGAAGCAAGGTGTCCTAACTTAGGTGAATGTTACTCTTCTGGCACTGCTACCTTCCTAATCTTAGGGAATATTTGCACGAGAAATTGTCGCTTTTGTGCGGTGGAGCACGGGTTCCCAGAAAAACCTGATCCCGCAGAGCCCATGCGCGTAGCCCAAGCAGTTAATCGTTTGGGCTTAAAATTTGTAGTCCTGACCTCCGTCACAAGGGACGACCTTCCAGACGGAGGAGCATGCCATTATGCTGAAACCGTGAAGGCCATCAGGGCAGAGAACCCAGGTTGTTATGTAGAGGTCCTGGTGCCAGATTTTCAGGGGCAGGAGAAGCCCCTGGCTCAAGTGTTAGAATCCTCACCTGATGTCTTCGCTCATAATGTGGAGACAGTTCCCAGGCTCTATTCCAAAGTCCGGCCGCAAGCTAATTATTCGCGTTCCTTAGGGGTTCTCCGAAAGGCCAGCAGTTTTTCCTCTAAAGCCTCAATTAAATCGGGTTTTATGGTAGGCCTAGGAGAAACTCGCTCTGAGATCCGTTCTCTCCTCTATGACCTGAGGGAGAATGGCTGCCAGATAGTTACAATTGGCCAGTACTTGAGACCGCGTCTGGATCTTCTGCCAGTGTCCAAATTTTACACGCCCGAGGAGTTCCAGGAGCTAAAAGAGGAAGCGCTGAAATCAGGGTTTTCTCAGGTGGAAAGCGGACCACTTGTAAGGAGCTCATATCATGCGGAAAGACTGTTCCGAAAATCAGGATAGTTCTCGAAGAGGATTAATCATCGTCTACACCGGGGATGGAAAGGGAAAGACAACGGCTGCCCTGGGCACTGCTTTTCGGGCCGCAGGGTATGGAATGAAGACCTTTGTTCTTCAATTTATAAAAAACCAGGAAAGTGGGGAACATAGAGCGTGCCAACTCCTCCACCCTTTCCTGGAAATAGTCTACTGTGGACGTGGCTTTGTGCATAAAGACAGAGGTGACCTTGATATCCATATCAACGCCGCGAGGGAAGGGCTCGAGTTAGCGAGGGAAAAAATCCAGAGCGGTCGATACGATATCATGATTCTGGACGAGATTTTTGTAGCTTTATCCCTGGGTTTAATAAGCTTGGAGGATCTTCTTGCATTAATCTCCCTTAAACCTTCAACCCTTCACCTGATCCTTACGGGCCGGGGAGCTCCGAAGGAAATATTTGACATAGCAGATACCGTTTCCGAAATCAGGGAGATTAAACACGCTTACAAAAAGGGCATTCCTGCGCAAAAGGGAATAGAATTTTAAAACTACTGCTGGATTGTTAAAATAAACAAAAATGATTCAAGGGGGCCCGGAGGGAAGGGCTATGCCCCATAGAATTTGTGCTTATTGTGGAACAGAGGTAGAACCTGGTCACCGCTTTTGTCCCAATTGTTTCCGGCCTTTGAGTGGGCCAGGCACTTTCGGCCAGGATTCTCACTCTCTATTTTGCCCCTATTGTGGATATGAGAACGAACCGAACTCTCTTTACTGCAATCGCTGTGGGTTTCAGCTAATGGAACGCTGCTCCATCTGCGGGACTTTGAGCCCTATCGAAGGGAGCGTAACTTGCCCTAAATGCGGAACCCCCCTTATTGCAGGACGAGAGCTGTCTAGGAATTTAGAAAAAAGAAAGCAGAAGTACCGCTTTCTCTTTAGGCTTTATCTTACTTTTCTTTTCCTTTCCTTGGTCCTCGCTGCATTGTGGTGGGCAAAATTCAGTCTTTCTCTTTCCATTTTTTATCGCTACCTAGGTTTAATCGCACTGTGCCTCCTGGTTACAATCTTGATTTTTGCTCTCTTAAACACTTACCATAATTTGTCAGTTGCCAGAAAGGAAGAGCAACAAATAAAACATTGGGGCGGAAAAGAATGAAAATAAAAGGTAGCCTAATTTTGGTACTCATTATAGCCATTTTTACTGTGAACTTTGCTTTTCCCTATGAGGGAATGGCCCAGGAAGAGGAAAGCTTCTTCGTTTTACCCTCACAGATCGAGCTTCTTCCTTCAAGCGAGGTAAGGGTGAACATGGTGGTCCTGGGAACGCCTGATCCTGCAAAAAGGGTTAAGTTTTCGGTAAAGCAGGTTCCCGCAAACATTGAGCTTTCTTTCGAGCCTGAGGAAGTCGGGATCCCTGGAATCTCCCAATTGGTTCTTAGGACTGACTCCAGTTACCTCCCTGCCAATTACCTTCTGGAAATTACCGCAGATTTCGGAGACCAGATTAAGCTCACGGTCCTGAACTTAAAAGAAAAGAAAGCTTTGGAAGCAAAGCTTTCCAGCTCAAATGTTTACCTTTTTTCAGAAGAGCAGGCAAACTTGGGCTTTTATATTTATCACACGCATGCGGAATCGAACCTGACTTTCCAGCTGGAAAACCTCCCTCCTAATATGCAAGGTTCGTTTTCTCCCTTACTAAAGGTAGACAGCTATACCTCAACCTGTACACTGACACTTGCTTCCACTGGAGGAGTAAAGCCAGGAGCATACCAGATATCATTAGTAGTCTCTGATGGGCTCTCCAGAGAAAACACCCCTATTCTCGTCACTGTGCTTTTTCCGGATATAAAAAACCACTGGGCCAAAAAGGAGATCGCACGGCTGGTTTCTTCAGGTGCCCTCAGCGGATATCCTGATGGCAACTTTTTGCCCGATAACACAATTACTCGCGCAGAGCTGGCCAAGATCCTGTCCTTGAGCTTCAATATCAAAATGGTGAAAGAAGGAAGTGCCAATTTCAAGGATTTGGAGCCAAATTTCTGGGCTACTCCATACATTGAGCGCCTATACAAAGGTGGCGTGATTGAAGGATACCCTGATGGTACTTTTCTGCCTCAGCAGCCGGTAAAACGGTCGGAAGTAGCTAGTATGATCGCTCGCATCATCGCTTGGCCCTTAGTTCCCAGAAATTTCCCTCCCACTTTTCTGGACCTTTCTCCAGACCATTGGGCATTTCAGTATATAGAAACCGGGGCCTGGCAGGGCGCCTGGGACGGATATCCGGATGGAAAGTTTGAGCCTGACAAGGAAGCAACTAGAGCCGAGATTGCGGCTTTAATCTCTCGCTTACTACCTGAGCCTTAAATTGACATGTATTACCCCTTCCTTTATATTCAAAATCACTGATTAGGGGTTTAAGCAAATGCGTCGGGGTGTGGCTCAGCTTGGTAGAGCGCTTGGTTCGGGACCAAGAGGTCGTCGGTTCAAATCCGGCCGCCCCGACCATGAATTATTATTCAAAGGAGAGGCGAAAACGGACCAGAAGCGAATTCCACTTTTTGAGGGTCTTCTCTCCTTCTTAAAGGAGAAAAGGCTTCCCATGCATATTCCCGGGCATAAGGGGGGTAGCGGTGCGCCCTTAACCCTGAAGGAGTTCCTGGGAGAAAATGTATTTCGATTGGATCTCACGGAAATTGCTCCGCTGGACCATCTTCTGACACCACGAGGAATCATCAAAGAAGCTTTGGATTTGGCGACGCAGGCTTTCGGGACTGATCAAACTTTTTTTGTGGTCAACGGAACTACCGGTTGCATTCTGGCAATGATTTTCTCTTCAGTGACTGAAGGAGATGAGATTATTATCTCTCGCGCTTCACACAGGTCAGCTATTGGTGGGTTGATTTTAAGCGGAGCGTTTCCTAGATACCTGCCATCAAAGTTTTCATGGGAATGCGGTTTCTCCTTCCCTAACAACCTGGAAGAAGTTAAGGCTGCCCTTGAGAGGTACCCAAAAGCTAAGGCGATCTTTTTAACCTCCCCCAACTACTATGGAGTCACACAGGACAGCTATTCAATCGTGAAAATTTGCCATGAACATGGACTCCCCGTCCTGGTGGATGAGGCTCATGGGGCTCACTTTATCTTTCACGAGAGCTTTCCTCCTTCAGCTTTAAAAGCTAAGGCTGATCTTGTGGCGCAAAGTGCACACAAGACTCTTTCAAGCTTAACCCAATCCTCCCTGTTGCACTACAATAAAGGAATTATTGACCTCCATCGTTTGCAATCCGCCCTTCTAATCCTGCAAACAACCTCTCCTTCATACCTTCTTACGGTTTCCCTCGACGCCTCCAGGTGGCAAATGGTGAACTACGGGAGAGAGATCTGGCAAAAAGCTATTGATCTTGCGGAATACGCTCGAGCGGAATTGAACAGAATTGAGGGTTTGAAATGTTTAGGTGAGGAGGACATCTCTAAAGTCGGAGATTTTTATCTGGACCCAATGAAGCTCACCATAAACTTCAAGGAAAGCGGAATTTCGGGAAGAGAAGCGGAAAAGATGCTCAGAAAGGAAGGAGTTGAAGTTGAGCTCTCTGATCCCTGGAATGTACTTTGCTTAGTTAGCACCGGAGACACCTGGGAATCTATAGATCGATTAGTTCAAGCGATGCGCAGAGTTAAGCAAACCAACGGAAAAGCACCCAAAGAACTTCGAGATTTGGAAGGATCTACATTGCCCGGAATACCGGAGCAGGTTCTGACTCCCAGGGAGGCTTTCCAGGCGCCTCACCGTCTCATTCCTCTAAAGGATGCCGTAGGGAAAATCAGTTCCGAGATCGTGGCTCCATACCCACCTGGGATTCCAGTTCTCTGCCCCGGTGAAAAAATTGAGGAAGAAGTTGTTTCCTATTTATGGAAGATTATCAGGATTGGCCTGGTCATTCACGGCTTAGAAGGCGAAGGTGAGGAAAAATGGATCAGAATAGTAGCTTAGTTATTGCCTTAGGCGCTGACCACGGTGGATACGCCTTAAAAGAGGAAATCAAAAATTATCTGCTTTCCCGAGGTTTTAAGATTAGAGATTTTGGCACTTTTTCCGATGAATCGGTTGATTACCCAGACTATGCCTTTCAAGTAGCTCAGGCTGTTTCCTCAGGTCAGTTTTCCTTGGGTATCTTGGTGTGCACCACAGGCATTGGCGTTTCTATTGTGGCTAATAAAGTGAAGGGGGTTAGAGCTGCGCTCTGCCATGACCCTTTATCCGCTCAATTAGCCCGCCAGCACAATCACGCTAACGTCCTCTGTTTGGGAGGAAAAATTATCGGTTCCAAACTGGCGTTAAAAATTGTAGAAACCTGGCTTGAAACAGGGGTTTCCTCGGAAGAAAGACACGTTCGTCGCGTTAAGAAAATTGCTGAGATCGAAGGAGGGTTATGTTGAAAATTTACGAACAAGTAAAGGCCGCCCTTTGGGAAATGTTTCAACTTTTCCCTCCCCGGAATGGACAGATTCTTGTCATTGGCTGTTCCACTTCAGAAATCATTGGCGCCAGGATTGGCAGCGCCTCGAACATGGAGGTCGCTGAGGAAGTTTACCAAGCTATTTCCGAAGCCAAGGATGTCTTTAACATCCAGCTTTCTTTTCAGTGCTGTGAGCATCTAAACAGAGCAATAGTGGTAGAAAGAGAAATTCAATTGAAACACGGCTGGGAGGAAGTGCTGGCCATTCCCAAGCCTCATGCGGGCGGCGCTCTGGCTGCCCATGCCTACACTCAGATGCGCGACCCATGTCTGGTTTCTTCAATTTTAGCGGACTACGGTATGGATATTGGAGACACTTTGATTGGAATGCACTTAAAAAGAGTGGCAATCCCGGTAAGAGTGAAAATAAAGACTGTGGGTCAGGCAAACCTGGTTCTGGCCCGCACCAGACCACCTTATACGGGTGGAAAGAGAGCAGAGTATCCTGAGGAAAAGAGGGTGAAATGATGGGAATTGAAGTTTCTGGAAAGCCTTTAAGCGAAGTTGATCCCGAAGTAAAGGAACTCATCGCCCTGGAAGAAGCCAGGCAAAGAAACAAGTTAGAGCTAATTGCCTCTGAGAATTATGCCAGCAGAGCCGTAATCGAAGCCATGGGGTCCGTTCTAACTCATAAATATGCCGAGGGATATCCGGGTAAGAGGTACTACGGGGGCTGTGAGTATGTGGACATGGTCGAGAACCTAGCGATCGAAAGGGCCAAGACGCTTTTTTCTGCCCAGCACGCCAATGTTCAGCCCCATGCGGGTGCCCAGGCTAACATCGCTGTTTATACAGCGCTCGTTCCCTTGGGGGAAACAATTATAGCCATGAATTTGACCCACGGAGGACATTTAACCCATGGTAGTCCGGTGAACGTTTCGGGAAAGCAATGGAAGTTCGTTCATTACGGAGTCAGGGAAGATACTGAAACCATTGATTATGATCAGATCAGGGATCTAGCAAAACAATATAAACCCAAACTGATTGTAGCCGGAGCTACGGCTTATCCCAGAATTTTTGACTTTGCTCGGTTCAGGGAAATTTGTGATGAAGTGGGTGCCTATTTCATGGTTGACATGGCACACATTGCTGGATTAGTGGCAGCTGGGGAACACCCCTCTCCTGTTCCTTATGCCCATGTCGTCACCTCCACCACACATAAAACCCTCAGGGGACCCCGTTCAGGGTTAATCCTGTGTATTTCCGACTTAGCCAAAGAAATAGATAGGGCAGTATTTCCCGGAACCCAGGGAGGCCCTCTGATGCATGTAATCGCGGCAAAAGCAGTCTGCTTCAAAGAGGCTATGAGTGATGACTTCAAGGAATACCAGAGACAGGTTGTCAAAAATGCCCGTACCCTAGCCTCGGCATTGTCCGAGGAGGGTTTCCGACTGGTTTCAGGAGGCACTGACAATCACCTGATGCTTGTGGACCTGACAAATATGAACATCACTGGTAAGGACGCCCAGATCCTTTTGGACTCGGTGGATATCACGGTAAACAAGAACACCATCCCCGGGGAAACAAGGAGTCCTTTCATCACCTCAGGGATGCGACTGGGAACACCGGCATTAACCTCTCGAGGAATGCGAGAGAAAGAGATGATCACAATCGCCAAGCTGATCGCCAAAGCAATAAAGGAAAGAGACAACCCAGACGCTCTGGAAGAAGTAAAAAGGAGCGTGCGTCAACTCACGGAGCGCTTCCCCTTATGGTTCTGAGATGAAAAACGTTCTGGAAATTAATCATCCCCTTATCCAGCATAAGCTGGCACTGCTTCGAGATAAGCACACGGAGCCCAAGGAGTTTCGCGAGCTGGTAGAAGAATTGAGCATGCTTCTTGCCTACGAGGTCTTCAGGAACCTACCTTCCATGGAGGTAGAAGTTGAAACTCCTCTTGCCCGAACCACTGTCAGGATGGTCAACGGAAAAAAGATCGCCCTTTTTCCCATCCTCAGGGCAGGGCTGGTAATGGCCAACGGTATCCTTCGTCTAATTCCCAATGCCCTGGTCGGCCATCTGGGGATCTACAGGGATTCCGAGACCCTCTCCCCGGTCCCATACTATTATAAGCTCCCAGAACACCTTGATGAGAAAGAGAGTATCGTCCTTGATCCTATGCTCGCAACCGGAGGGTCTGCTACTTATGCCGTAAAAGTCTTGAAAGAGCAAGGAGCCAGAAACATCAAGTTTGTGTGCATCATTGCTGCCCCTGAGGGAGTAAACACCCTTTTTCAGGCACACCCTGACGTTTTAGTCTACACAGCTTCAGTAGACCAATATCTAAACAGTCACGGATACATAGTTCCCGGATTGGGAGATGCCGGAGACCGTCTTTTTGGAACGAAATAAACGCCTCCGCGTCCTGACAATCTTCGGTACTCGGCCGGAGGCTATTAAGATGGCCCCGGTGGTCAAAGCCTTAAAAGATGACGATCGGTTTGGGCACTTCCTGGCAGTTACCGCTCAGCACCGGGAAATGCTTGATCAAGTGCTCAGCCTATTTAATATCAAGGCTGACTTCGACTTGAACATTATGGAGGAGCGCCAGAGCCTTTCTCAAATTACCGTTAACGCCCTAAGGGGGTTGGATAACATTATTGAAAGATTAAATCCTGATCTCGTCTTGGTCCACGGGGATACAACGACCACTTTCGCTGGTGCTCTTTCCGCCTATTACCATCGGGTACCCGTGGCCCACGTGGAAGCCGGACTTCGCTCCCACGATCGCTTCAATCCATACCCAGAGGAAATGAACAGGACACTAACAGATGCCCTGGCTGATATTTACTTTGCTCCTACTCCTGAGGCAAAGAGGAATTTAGAGCGTGAGGGTTTGGAGGCCAAAAGGATTTTTGTCACGGGCAATACGGTGGTCGATGCCTTAGTGAGCCTGGAGCCTTGCCTGGATCAAACACCTCTCCCTTTGCCCCTTTCCAGCACCCGGCCGTTTATCCTGGTCGAAGTGCATCGCAGGGAAAATTGGGGCGAGCCTCTTCAGCAAATTTCCTTAGCGCTTAAGGATTTAGCCCTGGAATTTCCAGGGATAGATATTGCGCTTTCGTTGCACAGAAATCCGGTTGTAAGGGAAAACATCGTTCCAATCCTGGAGGGGGTGCCTAACATTCACATTTTTGAGCCATTCAATTACCTTGAGTTCTTAAGCCTAATGAAAAAAAGCCTTTTTATAGTTTCCGATTCAGGAGGAATCCAGGAGGAGGCTCCCTCCTTTCATCGTCCGGTTCTTGTTACGCGCAGGGTTACAGAGAGACCAGAAGGTGTTCTGGCTGGGGTTTTAAAAGTAGTCGGTGTTGAGCGAGAGAGTGTGAGGGAGGCCTGCCGTAAGCTCCTCCTAGATCAAGAGCTTTACCGCAAAATGAGCCAATCTCCCAATCCCTTTGGTGATGGCCGGGCAGCTTTGAGAATCCGGGAATATCTTTTGCATTTCTTTGGCTTTCAGAAAAATCCCCCTCGTTCCTTCCGGCCCAAAATTCGTCAAATAAAATCGAGATGATTGAAGGAGTCCAGGGATGAGCTACTACATAATTGAAGGTGGAATACCGCTTAAAGGAAGCATTCATACTCAAGGAGCAAAGAACTCAGCGGTTCATCTGATCGCCGCTTCGCTTTTGGCAAAAGACGAAGTGACCTTAGAGAATGTCCCGGCAATCGCTGATGTCTTAAAGATGATAAAAATTTTAGAAAAAATTGGAGCAAAGGTGGCCTTCGACCAGCAGAAACACAGCTTAAGCATCGATTCCCGAGGTCCAGTATCCCCCCACATAATCGATCCCATAGCTTCAGAACTAAGGGCTTCGCTTTCCTTCCTTGGGGCATTGCTGGCCAGAGAAAGGGAAACAAGCATCCTTTTTCCCGGAGGGTGTAATATTGGTAGCCGACCTGTGGACTTTCACCTGAAGGGCTTTTCGGCCCTGGGGGCGGAAACAAGTCTGGAACACGGCTTGATCCAGACAAAGGCCGCGCGCCTTACAGGAAAACGTATCTATCTTGATTATCCCTCAGTTGGGGCCACGATTAATCTCACCATGGTGGCCACCTTAGCAAAAGGAGAAACGATCATAGAAAATGTGGCGGAAGAGCCAGAGATTGTGGATTTCTGTAATTTTTTAAAAAAAATGGGCGCCAAAATCAAGGGAGCCGGGACGAAAAGACTGTGCATAAAAGGCGTACCTTACCTGCATGGCACCAAACACAGAGTGATCCCGGACCGCATTGAAGGAGGGACTTATTTAATCGCTGGAGCCATAACAGGAGGCGAACTTACTGTCAAGGAAATAGTACCTCAACACCTGGAACCCCTTCTGGTTAAACTTCAAGAAGCTGGAGCCCAGATCACCCAGGCGAAAGACAGGGTCTCAATTAAGGCGAAAGGGAGGTTAAAAGCAGTTAACATAAAGACCATGCCCTACCCCGGTTTTCCCACCGATCTTCAGAATCAAATGATTCCCCTTCTGGCTCTTGCCGAGGGAACGAGCGTAATTACAGAAACGGTCTTCGAGAACAGGTTTCTTTCAGTAAGTGAACTGAGAAAAATGGGAGCCAATATCCGCATCGAGGGCCAGAGCGTTGTAATTCAAGGGGTAGAATCCCTCACAGGTGCGAAGCTCGCCTCCCCCAATTTGCGAGGGGGAGCATCCCTCGTACTTGCCGCCTTAGCGGCCAATGGAAGTTCTGAAGTTCACGATATAGAGCACGTGGAACGAGGCTACGAAAAAATGGAAGAGAAGCTTCGCGGCAGTGGTGCTAAAATAAGGAGAATTTAAAAAGGAAAGGAAGGAGAAGGAGATGCCGCTTCTTGATGAAAAAGGAAGGCTTTTTGGAAAAGTAAATATCCTTGATCTATTAATTGTGATAGTACTCATTTTGGTGGTGGCATTTTTCCTTTACAAATACGCTTTTCAGCCTCAGGAGGATTACGCCCAGGACTGCCTGGTTACCCTGGTTTGGGGAAACGTGGAGCCGGATGTCGCTAATTGGGTAAAAGTAGGTGATCGGGCTACTGATGGCAAAGGGAACACCGTGCTGGAGGTGGCAGAAGTTATGATCAGACCAGCAAGGGTGCCCGTAACCACAGCTGATGGGCAGATGATCGTCGTGGAACACCCTCATTTGAAATCGGTGATCATTAAGGCCCATGCTCCTAAAGTAGCCAAAACCGGCCTTTTTGAAATCAAGGGTCAGGAACTGAGAATTGGCATAAACGTAATTGTTCAAATGGATGCCCCAGTGCTTGGTTCCCCATATAAGTTCTCCGGCTTGTGCACCGGAATAGAGTTCGTCCCACCAAAGGGTAATTACCCTCAACCCGAATCTCCATAGTGACCAACGGAAGAATCGCCAAATACGCCAGCATAATCATGCTGGCTACGATACTGAGCCGTTTCTTGGGCTATGTCTGGAAGGCCCTTTTGTCCGCTTTTTTCTTCGGCTCGACCTCGGACACCTTTTTCCGCGCCAATACCCTTCCCAATATGCTCTACAACATTCTGGTGGGAGTTCTCCTCTCCGCCCTGTTTATACCCTTTTTTACCAGGTATCTGGTAAAGGAGGAGAAAGAGGAGCTCTGGAGGTTGTTTTCCTCACTCTTTATCCTTCTTTTTCTCGTTCTCCTTATTCTTTCCGGACTTGGTATTCTTTTTGCTCCTCAGCTCTCCCTCTGGTTAAATCCCACAAGCAATCCGGGAACTATCGACTTAACCGCCAAATTAACGCAAATTATGTTTCCTGCGTTGCTTTTCCTGGGCTGGGCTGGATTGCTCACCGCCCTTTTGAACGCCTTCCAGAACTTCACCGTTCCCGCTCTTTCAGTCGTAGCTTTCAACGTAGTGCTAATTGTTTTGATTACCATTCTGGCCAAGCCCTTCAATATTTTTTCTGCAGCCATAGGATGGACCTGCGCTGCCATGGCTCAGTTCCTTTTCCAGGTCCCCTCCCTGCTCAAACAGGGATTTCGCCTCTCACTTAGCCGGCTATGGCACCCTGATTTGAAAAAAATTGCCATTCTCGCTTTACCGCTCCTCATTTCTGCAGCAATTGACCAGCTCTCTCCATTTTTCGAAGCGAGATTGACCTCCTTTTTAGAAGCTGGGAGTTTTACGGCTCTGAGAAATGCGGGAGTTCTGGTTCAGTTACCCCTGGGCATTTTTGCTATGAGTATTACTACAGCTATTTATCCTACTTTAACGGGACAATTAGCCAGAGGGGAGATGAACGAAGCCAAAGAAAGCATTCGCTGGTCGATTGGTGCTTCCTCGCTCTTTATATTGCCTTCAGCCGTTGGCTTGATTGCTCTTTCTGTTCCTATTATTAGAGTTCTCTACCAGTATGGAGAATTCACCGCAATAGGAACTTCTTTATCCGCTTATGCTCTCAGGCTTTACGCCCCGGGGCTTTTCGCCAATGCTACCTTGATGGTTCTCCTCAGAGCGTTCTATGCCATGCAGGATACCTTTACTCCAGTGTTAATTACCTTTGGTGGTTTGGCCCTCCAGATCGCCCTTTATTTCGCGCTCATCGGGCCGCTTAAAGTGGGAGGATTGGCTCTGGCCGCTACGCTTGCAGCCTATTTCAACCTCACACTCATGACGCTATTCCTTCGAAGAAAGATCGGTCCTCTGAGGCTTGAGACTTTAATTCCCTCTCTTTCCAAAATGCTAGTTAGTGCCACTATTATGGGTTTTGCCTGCTATTTCCTGGATCGCCTGATGGTAAACTTTCTTAGCCCCGATCGGGTTTTATTCAGGGTAGCCGAGGCTGTAATAGTTATCGGATTTGGATTAGCCCTTTACCTTCTTCTTCTTTATCTGCTCAGGGTTAAAGAGGTAATTCCAGTATTTCAGAGAATTAAAAGGGTTTTTCGGGGTTTCGCTGTTGCACAGGGAGGCAAAAATCAATAGAATGCCTGCTATGAAAAGAACTCGTCCGAACAAATTACAAAAATTTATCGTGGTACTGATATCGATAATCTTTTTGGGGATTGGACTGGGAGCAGGATGGTTTTACCTTACCTATGGTAAAGTAACCCCTTCTGACCAGAATCCTGTGGAACTTCCCTTACCGGTTCCCGGTGGCCGGATAAATATCCTCTTAATTGGTGTGGACGCCAGGCCGGGAGAATTATCCGCTCGCTCAGATACCATTATCTTCTGTTCCATCGATTTAGACCGCAAACAGGTCTATTTTCTTTCTATCCCCAGGGACTCCTTAGTGGATATCCCTGGAAACGGAAAGGATAAGGTCAACGCTGCTCACGCTTATGGAGGTATTCCCTTGCTCATTGAGACGGTCTCTCAGCTCCTTAACCGTCCGATCCATTATTATGCGGAAATTGACTTTCAGGGATTCGTTAAAGTGATCGATATCCTGGGTGGAATTGACTATAACATTGAGGAACGCATGTATTATCCCTGGGAGGATATCAACCTTTATCCGGGTCTGCAGCATTTAGATGGGGAACAAAGTTTAGCTTATGTCAGATATCGCGGGTACCCGGAAGGGGATATCGCTCGTGTGGAAAAGCAGCAAGCCTTTTTGCGGGCAATTATTGAACAACATTTTAACGTCGGGAATATCAGCAAAATCCCCTTGATCTTCCAGGAGATTACCTCCTACATGAAAACCAACATTCCCTTGGAAAAAGCTCTTGAGCTAGCAAAGGCCCTCTCTAATTTAAAAATGAGGGATATTCGTACTGAAACCGTTCCTGGATATTTCCTCAATATTAATGATATCAGCTATTGGGGTATAGACCAGGACAAGCTTTATAGCCTAGTTGATCAGCTGGAGAACCCTGAGGCGAACAGTGAAGAACCAACTTCCACTTCTTCTGAGTCTCAGGAGCTCCCGACTGAGGAATCAACCCCTGGTTCTGGGGAGACTGTAGAGCAGGCCCCTTAACATCTATGGCCATAAGCACGGAGACGAGCAAGATAGCCCAGTTGGGAAAGGTAGCAATTTCCGCCTGGTTGAACAGCACTACTTACGGGATCCTCAAGCAGGTCTATTTGCTTTTGGTCCAAACTACATCCTCAATGTTTTTGGCGAGACTATTTTCCCCTTATCAGCCCGAGCAATATCAGGGTTGGGGAACTTCTATTTCCAGAAGCCTACGGAGAAGCGCAAATAGGGTTTTTCTTAAGGGGCTCTCATGGCTCAGGAAAAGTCTCTTTGACACTGCGACCTTGAAACGAGCATTCAATAATTTTCTCCTGGATTGTCAGCATGCGCCCGTAAATGTAATCGGGGAATTGCTATTCGGGTTCAGCGCCACTTATTTTTCCCTCAGCTTATACTCTCTTAGGCTCGGTGGCCTCCAGTGGATACTCGTGGCTACCGCCTTATTAGTGCTTGGCCTCGTGGGGACCGCAGCTCCATCTGAGTACCTGCAGTCTTCCTTTCTTCAAAAATTAAGCTCTAAGCCGTTTAAGAAGCGCAAAGAGCTTCTTTTGCCCATTTTGATAGGAGTCTTAATCGGCGCTCTCTCCTATATAGCAAATCCCTTCCTGATCCTGGCAATAATTGTGGCTCTGGTTGGTTCCCTTTTGATCGTCTTAAGACCTGAGTTTGGCCTCTATGGAATTGCTGCTTATGCCATGATAGATTATTTCGTGCGCTCCAACCTTCCCGCAAGTATTGCCAGAATTTGGCCTCTGGCATTGATGGCTTTGATTCTCATCGGCATCCTGATTCGCATGGTCAAAGAATCGGAGCGCAAATTCTACTTCACTGAGGCTGTCATCCCCTTGCTTCTTTTTCTTCTCTGGAATTGTGTTTCGCTGGTGGAAAATACGGTCTCCTTTAGTGTGGGCTTTGAAGGAATCCGGGCCATCCTTCAGACCTCAATCTTTTTCTTTTTGTCTCTGAACGCTGTTCGGGACAGGAAAAAGTTACGTGTGCTCCTTTATTTTCTAACCGGAATTCTGTTAGTTATTTCCCTCTACGCTATTTACCAGCACATAATCCAGGTTCCTGTAAAGCCGGGATGGGTAGATGTAGATTTCGAACAGGACATCAAAACGCGATCGTATTCCATTTTTCCCAGTCCTAATGCCCTATCTGGCTATCTGGTTCTCTTTTTCCCCTTGGTTCTGGTCCTTTTTTTAGAGGAGAAAGGGTGGGCTTCAAAAATTTACTTCTTGGGAGCTGCCCTGACTATGGGCCTGGCTTTAATGTATACGCTAACCAGAGCGGGATGGCTTGTCTGCGCTCTTAGCCTTCTCCTCTTAGGCTTGCTTCACGATCGGCGGGTTCTGGTCTTTCTTTTGATCCTTGCCCTAGCCCTTCCTTTCCTCCCTGAATTTTCTACCCGATTGGCTACAATGATTACTGGCGAGTATTGGGTGAAGTCCGCCACTGCAGGAAGGCTTTACCGCTGGGAACTGGGTCTTGAAATCGCTTCTGGGCACCCTCTCTTTGGCACCGGGCCAGGGACCTTCGGAGGAGCGGTAGCCTACAGAGCTGGGTATTGGCCGGGAATCTATGCAGATAATTATTATATTAAGACTGCTAGTGAGTTAGGCTTTGTGGGTCTGGGGCTATATTCCTTAACTCTGCTCTTCATCTTGATTGGTGGATTTCGGAGACTGCGTTCCCTTAAGGATAAAATGCTGAAAAATATCGGCTGGGCGATGCAGGCCGGGATATTTGCTTTTCTGGCTCATAATTTCACGGAAAATCTGTGGGAGGAACCTCCCCTGGCAGTAGCTTTCTGGTTCCTTTGTGGACTCCTTTTCTTGCTTCCCCTGTTAGAACGGAAAAATGTCCAGAGCGCTTAAAATCCTTCAAGTTATTGGAGGGGGAGAGATCGCTGGATCCAAGCACCAGTTCCTGGAGTTGTGCCAGGAGCAAATAAGGCGCGGCCACGAGGTAAAGATAGTGTGTTTTATCGAGGGAGAGCTTAGCACTGATGCCAGGATTATGGGCATCCCTATCCTTGTGATGCCCATGGCCAATATTCTCGATTGGAGAGTGATTCCCCCTTTAAGGAGGTTGATCCAGCAGGAAGGGTATCAGATAGTACACACGCACGGCGTAAGGGCAAATTTTATCGGCAGGATAGCGGCTCGGAGAACTCAGGCCCATATTATCACCACCATTTATTCTTTCCCCAGGGAGGACTACAAAAATATCCTGAAAAGAACCTTTTATCCTCCAATCGATCGTCTAACCGTGAAGTATGCTGATCGGTTAATCGTGGTCTCCCACGGGCTCAAGGAAAGGCTCTTAAGCGTGAACTACGCTCCGGAGGAGAAGCTACGGGTTGTCCACTGTTCCATTGACCTGGGGACAGCAAAACCTTCAAAAACAAGGGAGAGGATGCGAAAGGAATTAGGGATACCGGAGAGTGCTCCGGCTTGTGGGATGTTAGCGCGTCTTGTTCATGTGAAAAACCCATTTTTACTCCTGGAGGTTGCGGAGATAGTTTACCGAGAAATGCCTGATGCCCTATTTTTCTTCGTGGGCGATGGACCATATCTCGAGGACTTAAGAAAGGACGCGCTAAAAAGAGGGCTTCAGGATGTGATTCGGTTTACAGGATATCGAAAAGACCCCCTGGACATAGTGGAGGCGCTGGATGTGATTGTTTTGACCTCGCTTTCCGAGGGATTACCTGTTACTCTCCTTGAGGCCATGGCTTTAAGGAAGCCGGTTGTGGCAACTAGGGTAGGCGGCGTGCCGGAGGTCGTTCAAGACGGGGTGACGGGCTACCTTGTTCCCCCAGGTGATGCACTGCAATTTGCCAATGCCCTAATTTCTCTCTTTCAAAACCCAAAACTGATGAGGGAAATGGGGGAAAGGGGAAGAAAATGGGTAGAGGAAAACTTCTCCCTTTCCACTATGGCAGAAAAAACTGATAATGTTTATTTTGAGGTGCTGGGAAGATGAAGGGTAAGAAAACGATCTTGATCATTGGCGCAGGTGAAGCAGGGGGCATGCTCACCAGGGAAATTATAAAACACCCCGAATTGGGTTATTTTCCTGTGGGGTTTATCGACGACGATCAAAGCAAGAAAGGACTGAGGCTCTGGGGACTCCCTGTTTTGGGGGACAGAAACGACTTCCTGCAAATAGTTAAAGAGAAAAAGATAGACCTCGTTTTCATCGCCATCCCTTCCGCTCCAGGGGATGTCATCCGTCTTTACGTGGACCTGGCAAAAAAAGCCCAAGTGCCTTTCAAAATAGTACCCGGGGTTTATGAATTGATTGACGGCAACGTAAAGGTGGAAATGGTCCGAGAGGTTAAGCTGGACGACCTCTTGCGTCGTGCACCGGTAAAAATTAACCTCGAGGAAATTGCCTCCTATATTTATCAAAAAAGGGTCCTGATTACGGGGGCAGGGGGATCAATAGGGTCAGAACTTGCCCGGCAGGTTCTCCAGTACGGCCCCAGCACCCTCTACCTTTTGGGACACGGAGAAAACTCAATTTATTACGTCGATTTAGAGTTAAGGGAGCTCTTTCCGCATTTGGACATCAGGCCGGTGATCGCCGACATCCAGGACACGAAGAAGATGGAATTTTTATTCTCCAGGGAAAAACCCCAAGTAGTGTTCCACGCGGCCGCCCACAAGCACGTGCACTTCATGGAGATTTACCCGGAGGAAGCAGTAAAAAACAATGTAAAAGGAACGCTGAACCTGATCCAGGCCTCATTTAAAGCCCCGGTGGAAAAATTCATCAACATATCTACCGATAAGGCCGTGAACCCGGCCTCGGCATACGGAGCATCCAAACGCATGGGAGAAATCCTTTGCACCTCCTGGGCTCGAAAAACAGGACTCCCTTACGTTACTGTGCGCTTTGGAAATGTACTGGGCACGCATGGGTCGGTAATCCCCCTATTTCAGAGACAGATAAAAAGGGGCGGGCCAGTAACAATCACTCACCCCATGATGTCTCGTTACTTCATGACCATGGGTGAGGCGGTACAATTAATTATCCAGGCAGGCGCCTTAGGGGCAAACGGGGAAATTTTCATTTTAGACATGGGTGAGCCCTTAAAAATTATAGACCTAGCGGAGGAGCTAATCAGACTCTCAGGGCTTGAGCCTCACAGGGATATCAGGATTGAGAACTGCGGAGTCAGGCCAGGAGAGAAATTGGAGGAGGAATTATTCGAGGAAAACGAAAGCCTGGTTGAGACGGGCCGAGAACGGATTCTGAAGATCACCAATCCCTTATATATACCCTGGAAAACCTTGAAACCAATGGTGGAAGAATTATTAAAAGCGGCTTCAGAGATTAATAGGAACAGGATTTATGAGATTTTTAAACGGATAATCCCCTCCATGAACGAGGTGGAGGAGAAATGAAAAAGGTGCTCTTCGTCTCTTATTACTATCCGCCTATGGGAGGAGTCGGAGCTCAAAGGGTGCTCAGGTTCATCAAGTACCTTCCGGAGTTCGGTTGGGAGCCCTACGTCCTTACTGCTGAACCTTCTCCCTACCTTCCATATGATGAGGCGCCCATAGGCATACTTCAAGAGGAAAGGGTTCGCCGGGCCGAGGTTCTGGAACCCCTAAATTTGCTCAATAGATTCTCCTTCCTTAAGAAAAAGAACCTTTCAAAGAAAACCGTGGAGCAAGGGCAGCCGGTAAAAAATCCCAAAAACTTAAAGGAGGGATTTCGAGAGATCCCCCTTTCCTGGAAGGGTAAATTAAGGGCCTGGCTTTTCGTTCCAGACGATCGCATTGGATGGATACCAGAAGGTACAAGGGAAGGATTAGGATTTGTCCTCAAGGAAAAATTTGACTGCCTTATTTCCACTTCTGCCCCTTACACGGCTCACCTTCTGGCCTGGCGTATCAAGAAGCGCACAGGCATTCCCTGGATTGCTGACTTCAGGGATCTATGGTCCACAAACACGTTTATTTACTTTCCTACCAAATTTCACAAGTCACTTAATTCCTGGCTGGAGAAACTGGTGGTTCAAACGGCAGACTACGTTATGACCTGTACCCCTCTTTTCCGGGAGGACTTCCTTTTAAGATACCATGGCTTGCCTGCAGATAAGTTCGCGATGATAACCAACGGCTTCGACCCGGCTGATTTTCCCCTCCCCCATCCTGACCCCTATCCCCGGTTTACTATCTCTTACGTGGGGGATTTCTATGGACCACAAACTCCGGTTTACTTTCTGCTCGGGTTGCGTGCCTTCCTTAATAAAAACAGCGAGGCTGCAGAGAACATACAAGTGCTTTTCGTAGGGCCATTTGAAAATAGAGTGAGCCCTATTGTGGATTCCCTGGATTTAGGGAAGACGGTGAGATTCCTTGGATTTTTGCCTCACGAACAGTCTGTAGCCATTATGAGGCGTTCTCACCTCCTCTTATTGGTACTGGGCAGCAAAGCCGGTGGTGAAAAGATTTATCCGGCCAAGGTTTTTGAATACCTTGCAGCTCAAAAACCCATTCTGGCGCTGGTACCAGATGGTATTACCAAAGAGTTGCTCAAGGAATCAGGGGTGGCCTTTATTGTGAATCCCGAGAACGAGGATGCAGTTGCTATCGCCCTGGACAAAATTTACCGCGCTTACAAGGAAAATGGGCTTCCTCTTAATGTGGAGCCAGCTAACCTTCAAAACTTCAATGCCAGGGAACTTACAAAAAATCTTGCGCAGCTTATGGACAACATCCAAAGGACGGCTAAAAGTATTGAAAGGAGCAAACGATGAGTCGAACTCATAGAATAAAGCCTGGGGAATTCCCGGTTAGAGACTCTTTCCTACCCTTCTCCCAGCCCTGGATCGAGGAGGAGGAAATTCAGGCCGTAGCTGAAGTACTAAAATCCGGGTGGTTGACTACAGGGAAGAAGACTATGGAATTCGAGTCGGAATTTGCGCGCTACATCGGTTCGCCTATAGCCTTAGCTTTTAATTCCTGCACCGGTGGGCTCCATTGCGCCTTGGCCGCCCTGGGCATTGGCCCCGGGGATGAGGTCATCACTTCCGTCTTCACATTCGCCGCCACGGCAAATGTGGTCTGTCAGCTGGGAGCAGAACCGGTCTTTGTAGATATTGATCCGTCCACCTTAAATATGGATTTTAAAAAGATTGAAGAAAAAATCTCTCCGAAGACGAAAGCAATTATCCCCGTTCACTACGGAGGCCGTCCCTGCCCAATGGATGAAATAGTCTCGCTGGCCCGAAAATATGACCTTTTCGTAGTGGAGGACGCCGCCCATGCCCTGGGAGCTATTTACAAGGGGAAAAAGATTGGAGCTCTGGGCTCAGAGGTCGCTTGTTTTAGCTTCTACCCCACAAAGTGTATCACTACAGGTGAGGGGGGAATGAACACTACAGCATCACCTGAATTAGCCGAGAAAATGAAAATCTGGAGGCTTCATGGAATTTCCCGCGATGCCTGGGATCGGTACCAGAAAGGGGGTTCATGGTACTACGAGGTAGTTTCCCCAGGATACAAATATAACCTTACGGACATCGCTTCCGCCCTGGGAGTTGAACAGCTGAAAAAAGTGGAGAGGTTCCAGAAACGGAGGGAGGAGTTAGCTTTGAAATACAGGGAAGCACTAAAGGATTTCCCGTTTATTCTTCCCCCTCCTTTTGAGGAAGGGCGCCATGCCTGGCACCTTTTCCCCATACAGCTAAAATTGGAGGAGTTGAACTGCACCAGGGAGGAGTTCGTGGATGCCCTGGCAAAAGAGAATATTGGGACCTCCGTGCATTTTATCCCCCTGCACCTTATGCCCTATTACCGCAATAAAGGCCTGAAGGAAGGGGATTTCCCCTGCGCAGAAAATGCTTTCAGACGGCTTATTTCCCTGCCCCTTTTCCCGAAAATGAGCGATGAGGATCTGGAAAGCGTAGTTCAGGCATTGAGAAAACTGGTGGAATGGTACTCGAAGTAGAGAAAAAGAGCATAGAGATACTCGGGGTTCCCGTTTCTCAGCTCACCAAAAGCGAATTAATTGAGATCTCAAGGTGCGCCCTCAGGGGGGGGCGACCTTCGGGCTACATCGTGACCTTAAATCCGGAAATTGCTACCTTGGCTTTAAAGGATCGGGATCTCCTCTCTGCTATTAGAAACGCCCTGTTTGTGATCCCGGATGGGATTGGGATAACTTGGGCAGCGCAAAGGTTGCACGCTCTCAGACTCCAGAGAATCCCTGGTATTGAACTTGCCGAGGCTTTGATCAAAATCTGTGCTGAAGAGGGACTGCCGGTTTATTTCCTTGGTTCCCGCCCAGGGATATCGGAAAAAGCCGCTCAAAATTTTCGGACTTTATTCCCGAATATCAATATTGCTGGATTTCATCACGGCTTCTTTAAGGAGGAAGAAAGCGCGGGGATCAAAGAAGGAATTCAACAAGCGGGGACAGCGCTTTTGATCGTAGGCATGGGTGCAGGAAAACAGGAGAAATTCCTCCTTTCTCTCCCCCAATCCGCCTATCGTCTAGGAATAGCAGTAGGAGGGGCCCTGGAGATCTGGGCGGGAGCCAGAAGCAGAGCTCCGCTCTGGATGCGCAAGATCGGTCTGGAGTGGCTTTACAGAATTCTTGTCGAGCCCAGGAGGCTTATCAGACTGGCCAAAACCGGGCCATTTTTTCTGAGGATTTGGTGCCTAAGAAAGAGAAATTAAAAATTACTGTTTCAGGATACTACGGCTTCGGCAACACAGGGGATGAAGCCATCTTAACCTCCCTTCTTAGAATTCTTAGAAGATTCCCAAAAGCCAAAGTCACTGTTCTCTCCGCTTATCCCAGGCGCACGCAGAAGGAACACGGGGTTAAATCTGTATCAAGGATCAACCCCATCTCCGTTCTCTCTTCTGTGCTGAATTGTGACATCCTTATTTCAGGTGGCGGAGGGCTGCTTCAGGATGCTACTTCATCTCGCAGCCTGCTCTATTATTTGAGTATCATCTTTCTGGGGGTACTTTTCCGAAAAAGGGTTGTTCTTCTGGCTCAAAGCATCGGCCCCATTTCCAAGAGAATCAACCGAGAATTAACCTCCTGGGTTCTAAATAAGGTCACATTGATCACGGTCAGGGATGAGCACTCCCTTAAAGAGCTGGAAAAATTAGGAGTGAAACAAGTTCCTACGTATCAGACTGCTGATCTGGCACTCCTTCTTGAAAAGCCCGAAGATGAGGAGGCAAACGAAATCCTGAAATTTTTGGGCCTCAAAGAACCATTCGTGGTTTTCTGTCTCAGGAATCCCAAACACAGAAGAATCCGGGTCGAGGACTTTTCAGAAATAGCAACCCGTATCCAAAGGGAGTTTCAAGCGGAAATCGTGTTTCTTCCCTTTCAGTTTGCCGTGGACCAGGAACTGTGTGAAAAGTTGAGCGCGCTCGTTCCTCAAAGCATTCTGTGCCCTTTTTTGAAACCGAAACAGATTATCAGCCTTTTTGCCAAAGCTGAACTGGTGGTGGGCATGCGATTACATTCCTTGATTTTCTCGGCCTTAGCCCGCACCCCTTTTCTGCCCATCGCGTACGACCCTAAAGTGAGCTCCTTTGCCCAACTTTTAAATCAGGAAGCATTGTTCCTTGAAGACGATGCAGAAAAAATATTTTCAAAAATTGAGGCATATTTAAAAAATCGTGCAAAAATAAAAGAAAACTTGGAAAAAGGGGCGTCCCAGCTGGAACAGAAAGCGGAAGAAAACTGGATACACTTGGAACGAATAATTAATAGCTTGCCCTGAAAGGAAAGAAAGGAGGAATTTTAATGGCCACCAAGAAGCCCGCTCCCAAAGAGACAAAGAAAGCAGCAAAGAAAACAGCAAAGAAAAAGAAATAAGGTGAAAAAGCTGGTTTAAAACTGAAAGGCTCGGGAGAGTTTCCCCGGCCTTTCAGTTTTAATAGTTCGCTAAGGTACAGGAAAGCCACTTAGACTACTTCCAGTTTTTCTCCAGAACCCCCAAAACCCATTTTTTTAAAGCATCACGGTAAAGAATGCCCAAACTGAGGATAACGACTATCAAAAAGCCCAGGATAATCCAGCCCCAGAGAGGTATTTGAAACTGCCAGATCCCGGCACCTACAAGGGTGGCACCAATTGTGCCGGGCAATCTGCCCAAAAAGGAGACCACAAGATAGCTCCAGTATCCCATTGGCGTTAGCCCGGCAACATAGCACATGGCATCCTTGGGAACATAGGGTACCCAGTAGTAGATCAAGAAAAAAAGGGTTCCTCTGTTGCGGGCCAGGGAGTCAACTTTCTCCAGTTTCTCTCTGGGGACTATCTTTTCTACGAGCGGCCTGCCAAAAACTTTTGCGAGGAAAAATGCCAGCATGGATCCCAGGACGGTGCCAATCTGGCTGTAAATTAAGCCGGGAAGGAAGCCAAAGATAAATCCTCCCAGCATGCCGAAGAGACCGGGAACTGGAAAAAGCGCAACCTGGAGAGCCTGGATGGCAATCAGACCCAGAGGAGCCCAGAAACCAAGAGAGTTGAGGAAGGCCTCAATTCGAGGTCGATCGCTCAGAAAGTGGTAAACTGAAGGTAACCAGAAAAAAGCGGACCCCAGGAGAGCAATCAAGATCAGTATCCAAATTACCGTGCGCCAGTTTAACTTTCTCATCATGTCCAGGTTAGAGGAATTATAATAGAGCAGCCCCTTCATGGCCAGCCCAAAGACGGATTTCTTTCGTTCCCAATATCTCCTTTATTGTTCCTTATCTGTACCGCTCTCCAAACCGGGCTTGGATTCATCAATTGGGCTGCGCTATCATTGAGATGATAATGAGATCTTTGCCCAGTTTTCTAACTAAAGGCATTGGGAGAGAGATTTTTCAATAATCATAAGGAGCGATGGAAAAATGAGGAGAGAGGATATCGAGGCCCTTAGCTATGAGCTCACCCTTCCTTCAGGTTCAAAAAGGAGGGTTATCGGTCACTTACAGGTTCAGGAATTAGCCAAAGCTTTGAAGGTTTCATCAAGAGAAGTAGAAATACATGCGCTGCGCTACGAAATCGTTCCGGAGAGGTACGAGCGAAATATTAATTCAATTGGAATCGAGGGACAGATTAAACTTCTCGAGTCGAAAGTAGCCATCATTGGAGTAGGCGGTCTTGGCGGCTGGGTGGCAGAAATCCTCGCCCGCGCCGGTGTGGGTTTTATTCGTCTCGTCGACGGAGACCGCTTCGTGGAAAGTAACCTCAATCGGCAGTTGGGTTCCCTGCCCGGCCTCCTAGGAAAGAATAAGGCCCGAGAAATGAAGAAAAGATTAAACAAGGTAAATCCCTCGATCGAAGTTCAAGCGGTGGCCACTTACCTCACAAGGGAAAACCTGGAGGCCGTGATCTCTGATGTCGACCTCTGCGTCGATGCCCTTGGAGATATAACTCAGCGCTTTATCCTCTGGGAGGGCTGCGTTAAGTTTCAAAAACCTATGGTACATGGAGCCATTGCCGGGTTCATGGGGCAAGCAGCTCTCTTCCATCTCTCTGAGCAAGGAATTGAGAAAATATACGGTTCAGCTGATCGCGCCCCAGAGCATGGAGCGGAAACCGAACTGGGTACTCCCTCCCCTACTCCCGCCTTTATCGGAGCCCTGGAAGCTGCTATTGTCATCCAGTTTCTCATCGGGAAAGGGGAGGATTACAGGAATAAGCTTCTCTTTTTCGACCTTGAACGAGGGACTCTGAATCAAATTCAGCTTTAGAATACTCTTGCCAATTATTCTCGCAATTTGATATTCTTTTAGCTAAGGTTCATCCGACCCGTAAGGCTCCCTCCGGGAACTTGCGGGCGATGCCTGAAAAATCAGGCTGAGGGTAGGAAAAGCAATTTTCCTGCCTCCCGGAATTTGGAAAGGAGACCGAAGGAATGAAAAAAATCTTTAGCCTGCCTATGATTTTTGTGTTCTTGCTTCCCCTTCTTTCTTGTAGTGGTCAAAGCACGATGATTCTCGCTACTACTACTAGCGTCCAGGACTCAGGCCTTTTAGATTTCCTGATTCCCAAATTCGAAGATCAATACAATGTTAAAGTCAAGGTGATAGCAGCGGGAACGGGTGAAGCTATTGCCATGGGCCAAAGAGGCAATGCTGATGTGCTCTTGGTGCATAATAAGGCCAAAGAGATGGAGTTTATGAACGCCGGCTACGGCTCCAAGCGACAGGAGATCTGCTACAACGATTTTCTCCTGGTCGGCCCCTCCTCAGATCCTGCTAAAGCCAAAGACCTGGATATCTATGAAGCATTAAAGAAAATTGCTCACAGCAAGGAGGCGATTTTTGCTTCCAGAGGGGATCAGTCCGGAACTCATCTCAAGGAGTTAGCCCTTTGGAAAAACATATCCCTCACCCCTACAAGCGCCGAAATGAGTTACCTTTCTACGGGACAAGGAATGGGAGAAACCCTGCGCATTGCTTCGGAAAAGGGGGCCTACACGCTTACAGACAGGAGCACATGGTTAGCGCAAAAGGGTACCCTTAATTTGGAAGTGATTTCTCAGGGAAATAAGGACCTGCTCAACGTCTACTCCGTGATTTTAATCAACGCTCAAAAATTTCCCCAGATCCACTCAAAGGAAGCTCAGCTCTTTTTTTCTTGGATCACTTCTCCCGATGTCCTCCAATTAATCGGCGATTTCGGCAAGGACAAGTACGGAGAGCCCCTCTTCCACCTATTTACTCCTTAGGGAGGTTAGCCTATCAGCGATATCTGGGAAGGAATAAAGGAAGCTGTTCGCTTGATACTCAGTTTAGACCCTGAGTTAATGCAGGTATTGCTTCTTTCCCTGGAGGTCTCGGGGCTGGCCATCTGCATAGCGGTAGTCCTGGGAATTCCTTCTGGTGTATTTTTAGGTTTGCGCCGCTTCCCAGGAAGGAATCTTCTCATAACCTTGGTCAATACTGGAATGGGACTGCCCCCAGTAGTAGTGGGGTTAGTCGTCTTCCTCTTCCTGGCTCGTTCCGGGCCCTTGGGAAATCTCAACCTGCTTTATACCCCCTCGGCCATGATCATTGCCCAGATCATTATCGCATTACCCATCGTGATGGGAGTGACTATGGCCGGGATTCAAAATCTGGATGAAAAGTTAAGGCTTCAGATCCTCGCCCTGGGAGCAAGTAAGCTACAGTACTTCTGGAAATTAATTGAGGAAGGGCGCTTGATTGTCCTTTCTGCTTTAGCTGCCGGATTTGGCTCCATTATCTCGGAAGTGGGAGCAGTAATGATGGTAGGAGGAAACATTAAAGGGCAAACAAGGGTGTTAACCACGGCCATCGTTCTGGAAACAAGACAGGGAAATTACAGCCTGGCAATCGCCCTGGGGATTATCCTTTTTCTGATCGCTCTACTTTTGAATTTGGTCTTCACTTATTTGCAGCAGAGAAGGTCATCATGAAGGCCATTCTTCGTCTAAAAGATGTCGAGGTTGCCCTGGGAGGAAAAACCATCCTGAATATAAAAGAGCTCGATGTACGATCCGAGGAAATCCTCACTATTCTCGGCCCAACTGGTTCCGGGAAAAGCACCACTTTAAAGCTGATGGCCTTTTTGATTAAGCCAAAGAAAGGGGAGCTCTTCTGGCAAGGGAAAAAGGTTCGCTTCCCTGCTCCCCTTGTCATTCGCCGTTCAATCTCCATGACCTTTCAGGACCCCTTGCCCTTTGAAGGCACGGTTTTTGAGAATGTGGCTTACGGGCTGAGGATCCGGGGAATAAAAGGGAAGGAACTGAGAACGAGAGTTGAGGAAGCGCTGGAGCTTTTCTCGATTTCCCATCTGAAAAATCAATCAGCGAAGAAGGTTTCCGGAGGGGAGGCTCAACGAGTTGCCCTGGCACGGTCCCTGGTTTTTCGTCCATCCCTGCTGTTGCTCGATGAACCGCTCGCGTCCCTTGATCCCATAACGAAAGAGGGAATGATTCCTGAATTGCATAAGGTCCTGAAACAGCTGGGAATCACCTGCGTGTACGTTACCCATGACCAGGAGGAAGCCTTTGCCCTGGCTGATAGGATTGCTGTTATGGAACAAGGGGAAATAATTCAGGTCGGAACAAAAGAGGATGTTTTCTTCAAACCCGGTGATGTCAGGGTGGCACGATTCGTGGGGGCAGAAAATTTAATCCCGGCAGTTATTTTGTCAAATGAAGAGGGGCTCGTCACTATGAAAGCACAGGGAAAGACTTTGGAAGCTGTAGCCCCTTTCCCTCAAGGAACAGGGGTAATTGCCTGCATTCGTCCTGAGGAAATTACCTTGAAGAAGGATGGAGCAGCTTTAGATAGGGTAACTGCTCGCAATCAGCTCCCCGGAATCGTTCTCTCCCTTGAGACCTTAGGCCCGGTGATTAAAGTGAGTCTGGATTGCGGATTTCAAATAAAAGCCCTTATTACCAGACGCTCTGCTTCCGATTTAAATTTGAAACCGGGAGATGCAATTTTTGCTACTTTCAAAGCGACTGCAGTTCATGTCATTCCAGAAGTTAAAGGAGGAACCAATGGTTAGCTATGAGGAAGCGTTAAAGATCGTTTTGGAAAATTGTCGTCCCCTGGCCCCAAAAAAAATCGAACTGGAGGATGCCTTTGGTCTTGTCCTGGCTGAAGATATCTACTCCCCTGAGAATATTCCACCCTTCGATAATTCAGCTATGGACGGATACGCGGTAAGGGCCGAGGATGTGCTCGAAGCAACAGAGGAGAGGCCGGTTTCTCTGGAAATTATCCAGGATTTGAAAGCGGGAACGTTTGCGAAAACACTGGTTGAGCGGGGAAAGGCGATGAGAATCATGACCGGAGCGCCAATCCCTCCTGGAGCGGATGCGGTGGTCAGAAAGGAGTTCACGATCCAGAAAGAAGGGCTTGTCTCCATACTCAAGCCTGTAAAAAGGGGAACGGATATCAGGCCTGCGGGTGAGGACATCAGGGTGGGAGACCTGGTTTTGAAAAAAGGAACGATTGTCGAAGAAGGTGAAATTGGCATTTTGGCAGCCTTAGGAATTGACAGAGTCCCAGTCTATCCGCCCCCCAGGGTAGCGATCATCACCACTGGGGATGAACTGGTAGGGGTCTCAGAAAAGCTGGTTCCTGGTAAGATCCGGGATACTAATACTTACACTCTACTTGCACAGGTAAGGAAAGTGGGAGCGCGAGCCATAATTTTCCCCAGGATCCCGGATAAGAAGGAATCGATCATCAAAGTCCTCGAGGAGGCTTTACAGTGCGATGTCCTCATTACTACAGGAGGAGTTTCCATGGGGGAATACGATTATGTTAAAGAAAGCCTGGAGGATCTGGGCGCCAGGCTTCACTTCTGGAAAGTGAAGCAGCGACCGGGCCATCCTATGGCTTTCTGGACCCTGAAGGGAAAACCGGTTTTCGGCATCCCGGGAAACCCCGCTGCCTCGATCATATGCTTTGAGGAATATGTGCGCCCTGCACTCAGGAAAATGATGGGGTACCGTTTCCTTTTTCGTCCCCTGGTCAAGGTCCTGATGGGGGAGGATTACGCCAAGGAAAGTAAAGGAAGGCTCCAGTTTTTAAGAGTTAAACTGGAAAGGAAAGACCACATTTACGCCTACCTTGCGGGTGCACAGGGGTCAGCTATCCTAACCTCTATGGCTGCTGCTGATGCCCTGGCTTTGGTACCTGAAGAGGTGAATTCCCTGAAAAAGGGGGAGGAAGTCCTGGTGCATTTGATCCATTTTCCGGAGGATCATTGATGAAAGACAGCTTCGGTCGCACTATAGATTACCTGAGAATTTCCTTGACGGATAGATGTAACCTGCGCTGCATTTTCTGCATGCCCGAAGAGGGGGTGCCACTCCTCTCTCATGAGGAAATTCTGAGAATTGAAGAAATCCTTGCGGTCACAAGAGAAATGGCAAGTATGGGCCTGAAAAGAGTGAGGCTCACAGGAGGGGAACCCCTGCTGCGCAGAGGATTCATTGATCTGGTCAGGGAAATGCGCTCCATACCGGGAATTGAGGAAATTACGCTCACCACCAACGGTACCTTGCTTAAAGATCTGGCCGAGCCTTTAAAAAGAGAAGGGATAAAAAGGCTCAACATAGGCCTTCCCTCCCTCGATCCGGAAAAGTACCGGTTAATAACGCGCAGAGGGGACCTCAACCAGGCTCTGGAGTGACTGCAGAGCGCAATTGAGGCGGGCTTTAATCCAATCAAAATAAACACAGTGCTCCTTAAAGGATTGAACGATGATCCGCTCCCTTTCCTGGAATTAACCACGCATCTGGAAGTCGAAGTTCGTTTCATAGAGTATATGCCTCTGGGTTCTATAGCTCAGAGTGAGTTGTTTCTCTCAAAGAATGAGCTTCTTAATAAAATATCCTCTATAACCCGGGTTCAGGAAACGGAATCCCCTCCCGGCAACGGACCAGCAAGAAAGTACTTCCGGATTCCCAAAGGGAAAGGAAGGTTTGCTTTTATCGCTGCTTTGAGCGATCACTTCTGTCCCAATTGTAATCGCTTGAGGTTAACTGCGGACGGCCATATCCGGCCCTGTCTTTTCTCAGATCTGGAAGTGGATCTAAAAACAGCCTTGAGGCCAAATTTTGATTCGATTGCCCTTCACCTTAAAATCCTGGAGGCTTTAAGCAGGAAACCTGAAGAAAAAAGCCTTTTGGCTACGCAAGAAAGGTTTATGGCGCAAATTGGAGGATAAAATGGAGTTGAGCCACATAGATAAGGAAGGAAAAGCTAAAATGGTGGATGTGAGCGCCAAGGGAAGTACTCTCAGGGAAGCTCGAGCCAGGGCGTCCGTCCTCCTTTCCCCTCAAACTTTTGCCCTGGTCAAGGAAGGCCAGGTGAAAAAAGGAGATGTCCTTACTGTCGCCCAGATCGCTGGAATACAGGCGGCCAAGAGAGCATGGGAGTTAATCCCGCTTTGTCACCCCATCTCTATTAGCCTCGTGGAGGTGATGTTGGTTTTGAACGAAGAGAAAAAAAGCGTGGAAATCGAAAGCCTCGTGCGCACCTGTTCTGAAACTGGAGTGGAAATGGAGGCCATGGTCGCCTGCACTATAGCGGCCTTAACGGTTTACGATATGTGTAAGGCAGTGGAAAGAGGGATCCGGGTCACTGATGTGCGCCTGGTTTATAAAAGTGGAGGCAAAAGCGGAGTTTTTCAAGGAGAGTAAAAGATGACTGGAAAAGTTGTAGCGGTAAACATTTCTGAGCGGACCGGGGTACGGAAAACAAATGTCGGCAAAGCAAAGGCCCTGAAGAATTTTGGCCTGGAAGGGGATGCTCATGCTGGGAACTGGCATCGCCAGGTAAGCCTGCTGGCTCAAGAGAGCATCGATAAAATGCGCTCTTTTGGTCTGACTCTCTCACCCGGTGATTTTGCGGAAAATATTACTACTTCCGGGATCGACCTCCTCTCCCTTGATATAGGGTCTAAAATTAAAGTTGGAAACGCCTTATTGGAGGTCACCCAGAAGGGAAAAAGCTGCCACGTTGGTTGCGAGATAAGAAAGCTGGTGGGGGATTGTATTATGCCCAGGGAAGGAATTTTCGCCAGAGTATTAGAGGAAGGGGAAATTGAAGTGGGAGATGAAATTGAGGTTCAGGAAAAATGAAGGCCGCAGTTTTAACCATAAGCGATAGCTGCTATAAAGGAACCAGGGTGGACGAAAGTGGAGAATATATTGCGAGAGTTTTATTAGAGAATGGCTGGGAGGTGTCCTTCAAGGTGATCGTGCCCGACGAAAAAGCGCTTATTGCCCAAAAGCTTAAGGAATGGGCGAACCAGGTGGATTTAATCCTCACAACTGGAGGAACAGGATTATCTCCCAGGGATGTCACGCCGGAGGCGACATTAGAAGTTCTGGAAAGAAGAGCTCCAGGAATCAGCGAGTTCATCAGGTGGGAAGGGCTGAAAAAGACCCCAAACGCCTCCCTCTCCAGAGCTGAGGCAGGGACAAGGGGAAAAACGCTGATCGTCAATTTACCCGGGAGCTTAAAAGCAGTAAAAGACGGAATGGAGGCTCTGCTTAAAATTCTTCCTCACGCCCTGGAAATGATGGCGGGAAAAGGGCATTAAAAAGTGCAGCCCGACCTGGACTGTTATCCTCCTAAGTAGGCCTCCTTAACCTTCGGGTTCTCTTTCACATCCGAACTTGGTCCTTCTAAGACGATGTTCCCGACCTCAAGAACGTAGGCATAGTGTGAATTTTCCAGAGCCATGCGTGCGTTTTGTTCCACGAGCAAAATGGTGGTTCCCATCTGATTGATCTTATTTATGGTGTTGAAGATTTCGTCAACCAGAACGGGTGCAAGACCCATGGAAGGCTCATCAAGTAGCATGAGCTTGCCTCCGGTCATCAGGCCTCTTGCCACGGCCAACATTTGCTGCTCTCCACCAGAAAGGGTTCCTGCGAGCTGTTTCCTTCTCTCCTTCAAGCGAGGAAAAAGGGAGAAAACCAGTTCAAGGGATTCGTTAAATTTTTTGGAATCCTTTCTAGTATAGGTGGCAATTTCCAGGTTCTCAAGGACGGTCAAGGTGGAAAAAACCCTTCGGCCTTCGGGAACATGAGAAACACCCATGGCGACGATTTTGTGAGCAGGAGTGTTTGTCACGTCTTCCCCGTATAGGACAACCCGACCACTCTGTTTGGGAACGAGGCCCGAAATTGCTCTCAGGGTGGTGGATTTTCCCGCTCCATTGGCCCCAATGATGGTAACGATTTTTCCCGGCTCTACCGTGAAACTAATTCCTTTAAGAGCCCTGATACCCCCATATGAGACGTGAAGGTCATGAATCTCCAAAGCAAACATCAGTGTATTCCTCCCTTTCCTAAATAAGCCTCAATTACCTGGGGGTTGTTTTGAATTTCCACAGGGGGTCCCTCCGCGATAGTCTCCCCGAAATCCATGACCTTTATGTGTTCGCAGATCCTCATAACAAAACGCATCTGGTGTTCAATCAACAGAACGGTGAGATTGAACTCACTTTTGATCTTGTAAATGAGGTCCATAAGGGAGTCCACTTCCTTGGGGTTCATTCCCGCGGCAGGTTCATCAAGAAGGAGAAGTTTGGGTTTTGTGGCCAAAGCCCGGGCAATCTCCAGCCTTCTCTGCTCCCCGTATGGCAAGTTCCGGGCTTTCTCGTCCCACCGAGATGCGAGGTTAAAATGCTCGAGGAGGCTCATTGCTTCATCTCTAACTCTTTTCTCTTCCTTACGGAACCTCCCCGATCTGAGGATTGCTTCCCAGATAGAGGAATGGTAGTTGGGGTGAAGCCCAATGCGGACGTTATCAAGGACCGTCACGTTTCCAAAGAGTCTAATATTCTGGAAGGTCCGGGCGATTCCCTTTTGAATGATGCTATGGGGTTTTAAGTTGGTGATGTCCTCGCCAAGGAAAATGATCTTTCCCTGGGAAGGTCGGTACACCCCAGTTATCAGGTTAAAGACTGTGGTTTTCCCTGCCCCGTTAGGGCCAATGATCCCCCAGATTACCCCTTGAGGAAGGTCAAGTTCAAAATTGGAGACGGCTTTCAATCCTCCGAAAAAATGGGTCAGGGTTTGGATCGTCAAAACTGAATTTTCCATTTCAGTGTTCCTCCGGAATCATGAACCTGGCTTCCTTCATTCCCATTATCCCTTCTGGGCGGAAAAGCATCATGATGATCAAAAGAAGAGCGTATATCACCATACGCCATTCAACTCCAACCTGGAAGCCAAACGTCGGTTGAGTCCATGCACTGAGCATCTGGAGACCCAGGGGCAAGAGATACTTCTCCAGAATCGTGAGAAGAAAGGCAGCAATGACTGAACCTGTGAGGCTTCCCATCCCACCGAGGTATACGATCACCAGCACCATGAAGGAGGGCAAGAAACCGAACTGAGTGGGGTGGGCAATTTGAATCAGGTGGCAGAGGAGCCCCCCGGCGATACCTGCAAAGAAAGCCCCGATGGTAAAAGCAAGGACCTTGTACTTTGTGGTGTGAATTCCCACAAGTTCAGAGGCAACCTCATCTTCCCTCACGGAGATGAACGCCCTTCCGTGGCTCGAAAAGACGATCCCCCTGAGCACATAAAGGGTAAGGAAGGTGAAAATGGAAATGAGAGTAAAGTTCGAAAGCTGGGGAATCCCCAAGAGCCCCCTTGGCCCCCCAACATAATCAATATTGTTGATGATCGTGCGGATGATCTCCCCAAAACCCAAAGTGACAATAGCAAGGTAGTCACCCCTCAACCGTAGGGTGGGAAGTCCGATGAGAAAACCAATCAGGGCAGCAGCAATTCCACCAACGATCAAAGCGATAACGAAGAGGGGAAGGGTCTGGTATATTGGCTGGTCGATGCTTAGTTTCCAGATCAGGGTAGTTAAGGTTCCCGAAACATATGCCCCAACTGCGGCAAACCCCATGTGGCCAATGGAAAATTGGCCCGTGAAGCCGTTTATCAGATTCAAACTTGTTGCCAGAATCACATAAATCAGAGAGATTTCAATTATGAGGAGGGGATAACCGCTCAACACGTTCAACTGATTGAGGAAATAGATCACCAGGTAGAAAGCAAGCGAATAAAGGAGGAATTGAACTGTGCTTTTTCTAAGAAAATTCGGGATTTTCATAGGGCACCTACACCTTTTCCGCGGTCTTTTCACCAAGCAAGCCCTGGGGCCGGAAAATCAAAACCAGAATCAAGATGGCAAAAGCAATCCCCTCTCCCAAGAGGGAGTTAAAGCTGGTGGCAAAGACTTCCGCAATTCCCAAAAGAAATGCCCCAAGCATAGCCCCAGGAATTATTCCAATCCCTCCAAGAACTGCAGCAACGAAGGCCTTCAACCCGGGAAGGATCCCCATATAAGGGTTAATCCTTGGGTATGTAATTCCTGCAAGAAGGCCAGCAACACCCGCGAATGCCCCACCGATAAGGAAGGTTATGGTGATTATCTTTTCGATATCAATTCCCATCAACTTGGAAGCATCCTTATCCAGGGATACCGCCCTCATTGCCTTGCCAGTCATTGTCCCGCGCACGAACCAGGTAAGGAAAGCCATAAGAAGAATTGCTACTCCAAGATCGATAATCTGGTAATTGTTAAGGTGCACTCCGCCAAGGAGGTATTCCGTTCTGGGGATTACAGCATCGTTAGGAAAAGCCAGGTAAGATGGCCCGATGAATGGCAGGGAGGAAAAGAGGTATTCCAGGAACATGGAAACACCTACCGCAGTGATCAAGGCAGAAAGCCTCGGTCTGTAACGCAGGGGCTTATAGGCGATCTGGTTTGCCAGAACGGCAATCAGAGCACCAGCTGCCATGGAAATTATGACAGCCATGATAAACACAAAGATGGGGTGAATTCCTGTGTGGCCGGCAAGGAAGTAGACGCCGAAAAAGTAAATGCTGTAGGCGCCGATCATGTAGAAATCGCCGTGAGCAAAGTTGATCAGGCGAATTATCCCGTACACCATGGTATAGCCTAGCGCAATCAGTGCATAAATCGCGCCCAACTGGAGGCCATTTACCAACTGCTGAAAATTGAAAATCGTGCTTAAATCCACAAAGTCACCTCCTTTAACGGAGATGCTGGGGAAAAATATCCCCAGCATCCCTTAAATTAAGCGTTTGGTTACAAGGTTAGCTGCTTCACACCGCTCTATGGCTGAACCGTGGCCTTGTAGACCTGCTGGCCATTTTTCATCTCGATGATCACGGCGGCCTTTACAGGGTTCCTGTTCTCATCGAAGGTGATCTGGCCAGAAACGGCCTTAAAGTTAGCGGCCTTCATTGCATCGCGAATGGCAGTCCCATCGGTGGACCCAGCACGGTTAATGGCGTCGAACAGCAAGTTAGCAGCGTCGTAGGCTAAAGCGGCCAGGGCATCCGGGGGCTCACCAAATTTATCGGTGTAAGCCTTAACCAAATTCTGAACCTCCGGTCTGGGGTCGTCCTTGGAGAAGTGGTTGGTGAAGAAACCACCCTCTACAGCGTCACCACCAATCTTGACGAGATCAGGGGAATCCCAGCCGTCACCGCCGAGGAAGTAGCCCTTGAAACCTAAGGCTCTGGCCTGTTTCATAATTAAGCCGGCATCGTTGTAGTAGTCAGAGATGTAAATCAGCTCGGGACCAGCGGAGATAATTTTGGTGAGCTGAGCGTTGAAATCGGTGGTTCCTGTGGGGTGCGCCTCAAAGCCCACGATCTCGCCCCCGAGCTCTTTGAATTTGTCTCGGAAGTACTCTGAGAGACCTTTCGTGTAGTCGTTACCCACGTCGAAAATGCAGGCCGCTTTCCTCACACCAAGGTTATCATAGGCGAACTTGGCACCCACCGTTCCCTGGAAGGGGTCAATGAAGCAGGCGCGGAAGATGAAGTCGCCAACTTCTGTGACCTTGGGGTTTGTGGAAGTGGGAGAGATCATGGGGATCTTCTTGGCCTGGCAGATAGGAGCGCCGGCCAGGGAACACTTGGACATGACCGTACCTACGATGGCTATTACCTTGTCCTGCTCGATCAACCGCGTGTAAGCCGCGGCGGCTTCTGTGGGGTCTCCCTTGTCATCTGCAACCACCAGTTTAATTTGAGCACCAAGGAGTCCACCCTTAGCGTTCCACTCCTCTTGAGCAAGCTCAGCACCCTGCTTTGTAGATTTACCGAAGGTGGCGGCTTCTCCAGTGAGTGGGGCGACGACGCCGATCACAATCTCCTTTGATGGTGGCGGAGTAGTGGCAGTGGGAGTAGTAGGTGACGCAGAAGGAGTAGATGGACCGGCGCAACCAGCGACCATGGCGATGATGGCTAATACAGAGATTAGCGCAGATAAAAATTTAACCTTTTCCCTCATCCCTTAACCGTACCTCCTTAAAAAGGATAGAAAATATTAAACGGAAGAAGAGAAAAAAGTCAATCTTTTTTAATTTCAAAATTTAAAAAACCGTGAAAATTTTATTTTGACCCGAACTTTTGTTGGGTTATTTCCGTCTAATTAATTGGAAAAAGAAAACCTCCTTGTCCCAACCCTCCTCCCTTTCCCCTGAGAAGGCGC
>JANLFM010000007.1:87487-87735 GCA_024655865.1 Caldisericota bacterium | reverse complement strand
CATAAGGGGCCCAGCGGTCAAGCCGGGTTTGAGTTCAAGCTGGGAAGGCTGTGTTTCTGTGTTTATGTAAATTTGCTCCCGTTAGTTTTTACTGGTGTCCAGGGATAGACAACTAAAAGTGACCCGGAGGGTCTGATTAATGGGACTAAAACACCTTGATTTAATGACCTCAATTGGAAAACGTAAAAGCTTCGAGGGGAAGCCGCTTAATTTCTTCCTATCAAAATAAAAATGGTGGGCCTTTCTGG
>JANLFM010000007.1:31244-87477 GCA_024655865.1 Caldisericota bacterium | reverse complement strand
GAACCAGAGACCTCACACTTATCAGGCGTGCGCTCTAACCAGCTGAGCTAAAGGCCCACTCAGTAAGATTTTTATAGCAAATGAAATATTTCCAGTCAAGGGAATTTTATTAGTTCAATTCACCCCCTAAATTTACCTTTTGAGCTTAAAGGCCCTTGTGCTGGGTAAGTGAGCAACCTTTGTCTGACAAAAGCGGAGCAGGTCCCTTTATCATGCTTTCACCGGGAAATACAAAAGAATTTTCTGGAAGACCCAAACTACCTTTTTAAGGCCTCCCTGATGTTCTTTTCCAAAGGCTGAGAGATCAGCCCCTCCTCTGTGATGATTCCCGTGATCAATTTGGAGGGGGTAACGTCAAAAGCCGGGTTGAAAACCTTTGTCCCTTGGGGGGCGATAGGCGTATTCCCGATAAAGAGAACTTCTCGGGGATCCCTCTCTTCGATGGCAATTTCCTTCCCAGAGCTCAAATTGCGGTCGAAGCTGGAAAGGGGGGCCACGGGATAGAAGGGGATGCCGAAATGATGGGCCAGGATCGCCAGCCCTAAGGTGCCAATTTTATTGGCTGTGTCGCCGTTTAAAGCGATGCGGTCCGCCCCCACCAGGACCAGATTGATGCCCTTCTTCTCCATCGTCCAGGCAGCCATCCCATCGGTGATCAGGGTCACGGGAATTTTTAACTGCTTCAATTCCCAGGCCGTAAGTCTCGCTCCCTGAAGGTAAGGCCTGGTCTCACAAGCGTAAATTTCCAGCTTTTTCCCCTGATTCCAAGCGAAGATGATCGCGCCCAGAGCGGTGCCGTATCCTCCGGTAGCCAGAGGCCCGGTGTTGCAAATGGTCAAAATTTTAGCATTATCAGGGATGATCTCCGCCCCAATTAGGGAGATTTTTTCCGTCCAGGCAATATTCTCCTCTTCCTGCCTTCGCGCTTCCTCAAGGAGGGCTTCCATCCAATCATCAGAGCCTTCAAGGGCTTTGAGGGACCTTTCCACAGCCCAGGCGAGGTTCACTGCTGTGGGACGAGCGCTCAAAAGAAGCGCAGCCGCTTTCTGGATCTTCTCTTTAGTGAGTTTTCCTTCTCTCTTTTGCCTCCGAGCTTCCAGGTACAGGCCATAAGCGGCCACGGTTCCAATTACTGGTGCCCCTCGAACTACCATCTGGCGAATGGCGTAAAAGACATCCAAGGCACTTGAGCATTCCACCCAGACCTTTTGTTGAGGAAGGAGCCTCTGATCCAATAGGTAAAGCTTTCCCTTCCTGAAACGGAAAGGCTGAACTGGAAGCTCAATCACGAAGGATCAGCTCCGCTTCCGGCCTCTTCTCGCAGGAGCACTGCCACTCTTCGGGGAGCATCTCCACGGTCTTTAAAAGAAGCTTGATGAAATTTTGAGAGTTGATTTTCATCATTTCTACAACCTCTTCGTGGGTCAAAAGGGTAGGGGAGATTCCCGCCGCATAATTGGTCACCAAAGCCACGGAGGAATAGCAGATCCCCGCTTCCCTTGCTAGCACCACCTCGGGAACCCCGGTCATCCCCACAACGTGGGCACCCAGGCTGCGGAACATTTTGATCTCGGCGGCGGACTCGAACCTCGGCCCCTCAGTGCAGACGTAGGTCCCGGAAGGATGGATAGGCAAATTCAGGGATTTCCCGGCCTTAAACAGGGTCTCCCTGAGGAAGTCGCAGTAAGGATAGCTCATATCGGTATGCACCACGGGCATCTTTCCTCCATCGAAGAAGGTGCTGGGACGGCCCTTCGTGAAATCCAGAAATTGATCCAGGATCACCAGGTGCCCGGGTTCCATATCCATATTTAATGAACCCACAGCGGCAGAAGCCAGAATGGCCTTAACGCCCAATCTCTTCAAACAGGCGATGTTCGCCCTGTAATTCACAAGGTGGGGAGGGACAGCGTGGCCCTTTCCGTGTCTGGTAATGAAGACGATTTCCTTATCCCCGTGCTTACCCTGAAGGGTTTTCACCTCTCCATAATGGGTGCTCACAATTACTTCCCGGGGATCTTTGAGGAAGTGAGCCTCGTAGAATCCAGTTCCCCCGATAAATGCCACTTTCATCCTTGAACTAGCTCCTTTGTCGCTTTTAGGGCCTCTTTCTTTACTCTTTCCCAGTCCAGGGTTTCAAAGCGGCGATCCCTGTAGAGCCATTTTCCATCGACCATCACGGAGTGCACGTCCGAGGGCAGAGCAGAATAAACGAGGTGGGAGTAGTAATCGAAACAGGGCTGAAGGTGTGGGGTATCGAAATCGAAGACCACAAGGTCGGCCTTTTTTCCCACTTCCAGGGTGCCTATTTCCTGCTCTAAAGAAAGCGCCTTTGCCCCTCCCAGGGTTGCCATCTGGAGCGTCTGAAAAGCGGGAAGCGCCAGAGGGTCAAAATTCACTCCTTTAGCCAGGAGGGAGGCAGTTTTTATCTCCTGAAGGAGTTCCAGGCGATTATTGGAGGAAGCGCCATCCGTCCCCAGCGCTACGTTCACCCCACAGTCCAGAAGTCGAGGCACGGGAGCCACTCCTGAGGCCAATTTCAAGTTGGATATCGGGCAGTGCGCCACTCCCTTGACCTTCCTTAAGATAAAGAAATCCTGATCCCTTAGGACCACGCAGTGCGCTGCCAGAACGGAACAATCGAAAAGACCCAGGCTCTCAAGGAGTTCCGGTGGGGTGACCCCGTATTCCATAAGGCAATCCTCAACTTCCTTGTTTGTCTCACTGACGTGGATGTGAACAGGAAGACCCTCTTTCAGAGCTACTTCCCTGACCCTCTTCAAGAAATCCGGAGGGCAGGTATAAGGGGCATGGGGAGCAAGCATGGTGGTGATCCTTCCCTGAGCCGCTCCCCGGAATTTCACGGCAAAATCCGTTCCTCTTTTGAGCACTTCCTGAGGAAAGGGGTTTCCTTGAGCGATCATTCCCTGGGAAAGGGAAGCCCTGAGCCCGGTCTCCTCCACGGCCTGTGCTACCCGATCCATGTGGAAGTACATATCGGCGAAGGTAGTAACTCCGGAAGCGATCAGCTCTGCCGCTCCCAGCATGCTGAAAGTGTACACGTGATAGGGCTTGAGCTTCGCTTCCATGGGCCAGATTTTTTCCTTAAGCCAGCGATCCAGGGCCATATCGTCCGCGAAACCCCTGAGGAAGACCATCGCCAGATGGGTGTGGGCGTTCACGAAGCCGGGAAGGACAACCTTGCCATTTCCCTCGAAAACTTCCACTTCCTCTGGCCAAAAGCGGGGCGGACCAACATAAGCGATGCGATCTCCCTCAATAAGAAGGTCTCCCTCAATAAGAAGGTCCTCCGCCCGGGTCATAGGGAGGATGGAAATTCTCTTCAGGACGATTTTATTCATTTCCCTTGCGCGGAAGCCAGAAGGGTTTTTTATCCTCGATGATTGGTCCCCCTTGAGAAATCAGGGTGCGGATGTCCTTGGGCAGGTGAAACAGGGAAATGTGAGTTTCCCCGTCGTAGTACTTGAGCTCACCCGAAATTCTAAAAGAAATGCGCCGGTCTATTTCCTGGGGTGAGATCTCCCGGGGATCAAGGGAATTTGAAGCCAGAGCGAACCCCCAGGTGGTGTCAAAGGCCTGCACATAAGCAAAATAGGAATGCACTATGGGGAACACCTCTTTTAAAGTGGCACAAATTGCCCGGTGCATCTCGTAGGTCAAATTTCTCAAAAGCGATGCCTGAAGCGCGAGCACTCCCTGAGGAGAAAGTTTTTCCCGGACGAGCTGGAAGAACTCCCTGGTGAAGAGGAGATAGGATGGCCCCTCCTGAAAGGGGTCGGTCAAATCGGAGATGATCACGTCAAAGGGTTCACCCTGATAGTTAAAAAGGAGTGCTCTGGCATCCCCGAAGTGGAGTTCCGTGCGCGGATCGTCAAAAGCACCAGCGCTCCATTCCGGGAGGAGCTCCCGGCAAGCGTTCACCACTTCGGGATCGAGGTCGAACATCAAGGCCTTCTCCACCGTTTTATGCCTCAAAACCTCACGCAGGGTAGCTCCTTCTCCTCCGCCCATTACGAGAACCCTGCGCGGATTTGGGTGTAAGACCATTGCCGGCTGCACCAGAGCTTCGTGATAAATATATTCGTCCTTTTCCGAGGACTGTACGTCCCCGTCCAGGATGAGCATTCTTCCAAAGTATGGGGAATCTACGATCTCAAGGAGCTGATAAGGAGTCTCCTTCTGAAAGAGCATTCTTTTATACCCATGGAGGTGAACCTCTGTGGGCGCAAAGTAGTCATGAAACCACTGCCACCTGGGTACTGATCCTGACATTTTTCTCCTCCACCGGGTTTACTTCGTGGGAGAAAAGGTCTTCCCCCACAGGGATACCCCTTTTGATCTCCGTGATTTTGATATTTTTTGCTTCAAACTCTCTGGCAGCGAAATCGCAGGCTTTCCAGGGCATCGTGTTTTCCCCACAGGTGTATATGTCCAAAGCAGCGTATCCGTACTCTGGCCAGGTGTGAATGGAAAGGTGGGACTCAGAGATCACAACCACGCCGGATACCCCCTGGGGAGCAAAGCGATGAAAAGCACGTTCCCTGACCTCGGCCTTGGCTGCAATTGCAGCTTCGGTCAGAATACGCTTAACAGCTTCCAGGTCGTTCAGGATGTCTGGATTGCAGCCAGAACATTCAATTATAATGTGAGTACCGAGAGTCCGCATGTTTTTCTCGCTCCTTTCTCCTCAGATAAAAATCGGAGTCAAAATTACAACTTTTTCCGGCAAAAATCAATATATTTTGCCTAATTCCGGAAAATTTTTTTGAAAATATCTGTTTTCCTCTGAAATCCTTTTAAATATGCGAAAATATAGAGAAATATGCACTAAGACAAGGGTTGCTTAAGAGAGGAGGGAGCGCAAAGCGAGGGGTAATTTTTGAAGGAGGTCCGAGGCTACGATCCCCCTTTCTCCCATTTCCGCAGCCACCATATCCCCCGCTAAACCGTGAGCATAAACCCCGAGAGTGCAAGCTTCCAGAGGAGTAAGTCCCTGAGCAAGAAGCCCTCCAATTGTGCCTGCGAGCACATCCCCCATCCCTCCAGAGGCCATGCCCGGATTTCCCGTAGGATTGATGTAAAAGTTTCCGGCGGGATCCCCGATCACCGTACGGAACCCTTTAAGCACCACGATGCTATCAAAATCAAGCGCAGCCTTCAGACAGACCCGAACCCGATCCTCCTGAATTTCCGCTGTCTTGACCTTTAAAAGTCGCGAGAGCTCGCCGGGATGAGGAGTAAGGATCAAGGGAGCGGGGGTTGAAAGGAGCACTTCGGGCTGGGAAGCGCAGGCATTCAGTCCGTCAGCGTCTAAGAGAGTGGGAGTGGGGTTCTCTTTGAGAAATTTAAGGACAAAATCCCTGGTTGAAGGATGTTGAGAAAGGCCCGGACCGAGCACCACAGCCTTAGAATCCTCAGCCTCGTTTAAGGCCATCTCCAGGGCCTGAAGGGAAATCGTGTATTCCTCTGTTTCCGGTAGGGGTAAATGGATTACTTCATCAGGCTTACGGACGTTCTTCAGGCACAGGCTCCGAGGCAAAGCGAGCACCGCCAGCCCCGCCCCCACCCTCAGGGAGGCAAATGCTGCAAGGTTAGCTGCGCCGCGGTACCTGAGGGAACCTGCAATCACCAGAACTTTTCCGTAGGTCCCCTTGTGACTGTCCTTTTTCCTCGGGGGGAGCAAACCTTTAAAGTCAGAGGGCTCTAAAAGGTGCCCCTTCAAGCCCTCCCTGAAGAGAAACTCCGGAGGATAGCCGATATCCGCTACCTCCAGTTCCCCCACGAATTCATAGGCAGAGGGAGCAAGGAGCCCCACCTTGGGCAGGCCCATGGTAACCGTCGTTGAGGCCCTGATGGCTACAGGCAATGGCTTTCCGGAATTAGCATCCAGTCCAGAGGGAATGTCCACAGCCAGGATGGGAACTCCGGAGCCGTTCGCGGTCTCAATAATTCTTTGATAGAATTCCTCAACCACGCCCTTCAGACCGGTGCCAAAAACGGCATCAATTAAAAGATCAAAGGAGGAAAAATCCGGAAAGTTCAATGCCGGGCTCGTCTCGTGAAATTCCTCTATTTTTACCGGAAAACTCCTCAGCGCTTGAAAATTGCTTAAAGCGTCACCCTTCAGCCTTTCTGGATCGCCAAAGAGAAACAGTGTAACGCTCTTATTCTTCGAGAGGTAACGGGCAGCCACAAAACCATCCCCGGCGTTGTTCCCTTTTCCCGCAAGTACGGCAATCTTTTGTACCTTAGGGTAATTACGGAGCACGGATTCCGCTACCGCCCTTCCAGCATTTTCCATGAGGACTAATGAAGGAATGTGATATTTTTCGCTGGCCTCTCTGTCCAGGAACGCTATCTCTTCGCGGGTTACAGCTTTCATTTACCTTCTCCTTTCTTCAGCACTACGGCAACCGCATGATCCCTTGTATGGCTTAAGGAAACGAGGAGGTCCTCGCGCCTCTCCCCTTGAATTTTGATCAAGGGCACACCTCCCTCACTTTCTACGGAAATTTCGCGGAAGGCCAACTCTGGAGAGCCCGTAGCTTTTACCAAAGCTTCTTTTGCGGCAAACCGGACAGCGAGGTGGGGGAAGGGGTCCTTATGGGAGAAGCAATAGGAGAGCTCGCTTTCCGAAAAAACCCTTTTGAGAAACCTCTCTCCAAACTTCTCCGTAAGTTCCCTGATCCTCTTTACCTCCACAAGGTCAATTCCCAATCCGGTAATCATCCTGAATAAGGTTGCAATTATTATTTCCTCCTTTATTATTTTAAATGAGTTGAAACCTTAATGACAGGAGGGTGAAAATGAGAAGGACAGAACAACGGGTTTTACAGGCTCTCCTTGAGGGGCCAAAGTCCTACTGGCGTTTGCTCAGGGACTCGGATACTACCGGACAGCGCTTCTCCGAGCTCCTGGGAGGACTACTGGGCCGAGGGCTTGTGGAAAGCCGAGGTGAATTTTTCTACCTCACGGACCAGGGAAGGGAAGTTTGCGCTCGGCTGGGCCCGCTGGAAGATCTTTCCTGCCCGGCCTGTCATGGCAAGACCGTTGTGGCCAATGGACCCTTTCAAGGGCTCTTAGAAAAGTTTTTGAGGGCCAGCGAGGGTCGCCCTCGCGCTGTAGCCGACTACGATCAGGGTTACATCCTTCCTTCAGACACGGTGGCCAGGGTGCTTTTCCTTTACAGCCGGGGAGACCTGGAGGACCGGGAGATCATCTTTTTGGGGGATGACGACCTCACCTCTTTAGCCTGTGCGCTCACGGGCTTGCCCAAACGCATTCAGGTGATCGAAATTGACCGCAGGTTAAACGAATTCCTGCGGGAAAAAGCTCGGGAGTTCGGCTGGGATAACTACCAGGTCCTGGATTACGACGCCCGTAAGCCCCTGCCCCAGGAGCTTACGGGACAATCCGACGTCTTCTTCACCGATCCCGTGGAGACCCTTCCCGGAATCACCCTTTTCCTTTCCCGCTGCGCCCAGGCCCTCAAGAAGAACGGAGCCACCGGTTATTTCGGGCTTACGCGAATTGAGTGTTCCCTGGAAAAATGGCAGAAAATTCAGGAGAACCTCCTGAAGATGAATTTCGCCATCACGGAAATCGTGAGGAACTTCCACGAATACTACCTTGATCCTAAAGAGATCGCCGAAAGGGGTTATCGCATTGCCACTCAAGCTCCAGTGCGCGTGGGAAGGCCAGATGTGAACTTCTTCCGCTCCAGTTTAGTGCGCATAGAGGCCGTTGGTGAGCCCAGGCCTTTGATTACCGAAGAGGTCGACTGGAAGCGCGACCTCTACTACGACGAGGAAATGTGGGTGACCCTCCCTTAAAGGAGTACGCATCACTTTTTCCTTCGCTTCCTGAGGAAGCGAAGGAAATTGATCGATTATCTCTTTTTCCTGCCCTTGAGCTCCTCCTTAATGAAAAGGTAGAGGATGAGGAGGGGTGCGGACATAGCCACCACCGCTGCCGCATAAGCTAAGACATTCCAGCCGGACATTTTTTGCCCTCCTTGGAAATAATGTTCCCAATGAAGTAAAGAGCCACAACCAGAGGCAGGATGAAGAAAATATTGTACTCCTGCCAGATGGTGAAAGTTTTTCCGAAAATGGTGAGGTCGAGCATGTAGGTTTCCCAATCAGTGCTGTAATAGCCGAAAGTTGAAATTAAAAAGTAGTAGAGGATTGTAGCTACAAAGCCGAATCCACAAGAGAGCATTCCCGCAAGCCTGGTTTTTCTCCCTCGATAAAAGAGGGCCGCATAAAGCGGGAAGAGGACGGAATTAATAATCAGACTTGCCTGAAAGACCCAGACCCCTACGATCCTGCCAAAGTAGAAAACGAGTACCAATGAGATTAAGGCAGAAACCAGCACTCCCAGGCGAGTGTATTTTGTGAGCTTGTGCTCTTCCAGATTGGGACGAAAGACGGGACGATAAATATCGTAAACTAAATTGCCCCCTGAGACCAGAAAGTAAGAATCAGCCGTTGACATGGCGGTTGCGAATAGTCCCGCCACGAAGATCCCGATCAACCCGGGAGGAAGGAAATGCCCCAGGAGCGCTATAATTCCCTGGTCGGGATGGGTCTCTGCAATGATGCCCATCCCTGTGGCGGCTGCAGCCATCATTCCTAATAAAGTAACGCAAAGGTCAAAGGAAAGCCACATGGGAATACCTAACAGAAAGCCGCGGCGAATTTCCTTTCCCGAGGCAGAAGCGAAAATCCTCTGGAAAAATGCAGGGTCCCCTAAGACAGCAAGGGAAGTGGTGCCGTAAACCAGGAAAAGAGGCAGGGTGAGAAAACCTCCCAGGGGATGGAAATAGGTCGAGGGATCGCTTTGGGTGAACTGCGCTAACCCGTTCCAGACCCCTGCAACCCCTCCCATGGATGACCAGCTGATGAAAGTGGCTATCCCCAGGGTGACCAACATCAGGCAGAACTGAACCAGGTCCGAGAGAATATCTGCTTTCAAGCCTCCAAAGAAGGTATAAATCAGGGAAATGACCGTTCCCAAAACGACCCCCCAGCCGAAGGGGATATGAAAGAATATGGAGAAGATGAAGCCCATTCCCATGATCTCCATGGTGTTTGTGGAGTAGAAAAAGCTGGTCAGGGCTGCGAGGACCCTGGTTCCTTTACCGTAAGTTTCTCCCATCAGGTCCACCATCGATCTTGCCTGGGGATTTCGATCGTGGATCTTCGGGGATAAGATGGCCATGATGATGAACATCAGATAGAAGGGAAGGCTGAAGGAAAAGAGGGCCACGATCCCTGACATATACCCAACCTCTGCCGTGCCAAAAAGAGCTCCCAGTCCGTAAAAGGTGGAAACAAGGGTAGCGACCAACAGAGGAGAGGTAACCGCTCTTCCGGCAACGAAATAATCGTCAAAACCGAGCCTCTTTCGGGATACGCTTATACCTATGCCGATCACCAGGGCAAAATAGATAAGGATAATAAGCCAATCTCCAAGCCCCAGGTTGATCGTTGGTTCAGCGCCCATTCTCATCACTCCTTTCGTCCAAAGGCCTGATTAAAACTTTTCGAGAAACAAAAATACGCCTCTGCTATCAAAAATGGGAATTTTACCGATTCTTAAGGAAGCAGCCTTCTTTTTTAAAAGTACCTTGATTTCACGATCATTCTGGGGTCAAGAGCGTCACGCAGGCCGTCCCCTAAAAGGTTGAAGCCCAAAACGGTGAGCATGATTGCCAGCCCCGGGAAAAGCACTGGCCACCAGGCGCCAATAGTGAGAAATTTATAGGAGTCAGAGAGCATGGCTCCCCATTCAGGCTGAGGGGGTTGCGCACCCAGTCCCAGGAAACCCAGAGCAGCCGCTTCCAGGACCGCAGTGGCCAGGTTCAAGGTGGCCTGAACTACAAGGGGAGAAATGCCATTGGGGAGGATGTGGCGGAAAAGCACTCTCATAGGTTTGGCTCCGATGGCCCGAGCGGCGGAGACGAACTCCCTCTCTTGAAGAGCGAGGACGGCTGACCTGGCAATACGGGCGTATCCTGGAACGGAAACGATACCGATGGCGAACATGGTGTTGTTCAATCCCGGCCCGCGCATAGCCACGATGGCAATCGCCAGAAGCGTTGCGGGAAAGGCGAGCATGATATCCATGAGCCGCATAATAATGGAGTCTATAGCGCCTCGGAAGAAACCGGCAATCATTCCCAAGAATGTTCCCACCAAGAGCCCGAAGGCCACGGCAGTTAGCCCAACTCTTAAAGAGATAGGGGCGCCATGCACAACCCTTACCAGGACATCCCTGCCAAGCTGATCTGTACCAAAAAGGTGTTCCCAGGAAGGAGGTTTTAGCTTCATGGCGAGATTGGAGTCCACCTTGGGATCGTAAGGGAATGCCAGGGGAACCACGATAGCCAGAATCACGAAAAAGGCCACGATAAAAAGGCCAATGCGGGCAGAGCGAGTATCCCACAATCGTTTCGCTGCCTGGCGGAAAAAGGAATAACGCGCTTCTTTCTTTTTGATCTCCGTTACCAGTTCTTCCATGCTTTTCTCCTATTGGACCCTGATTCTCGGATCTAAAAAGGCGTAAGAAATGTCCACGAGCAAGTTCACAAGTACATAAATCAGAGCTATGAGGAGCGTGGCTCCTTGAACTATAGGGTAATCCCGGGATTGAATGGCCATGTAAATCCACCTGCCAATTCCTGGCCAGGAGAAGATGGTCTCGGTAAGGATAGCGCCTGACAGTAAAGCTCCTGTCTCGAGTCCGATAATCGTGACCACGGGCAAAAGGGCGTTTTTAAGAGCGTGCCTCAAGAGAACACTGCTCTCTTTGAGTCCCTTAGCCCGTGCTGTGCGGATATAATCCTGGCCTAGCTCTTCCAAAAGGCAACTCCTGGTCATCCTGGCGATAATCGCCATGGGGATGGTAGAAAGAGCCAACGAAGGAAGGATGAGATGGGCCAGGCTATTCTTAAAGGCCTCCCAATTGCCAGCAAGCAAGCTATCTAAAAGCAAGAAGTTTGTTTGTATCGGTAGGATAATCGTGGAATCTAATCTTCCGGAAAAAGGGAGCCACTTTAAGAAAATTGAAAAAAGGAAAGCGAGCATTAAACCTAACCAGAAAATAGGCATGGAGACACCAATTAGGGCTCCGATCATAACGGTAGTGTCGAATATCGAATTGCGTTTGGCCGCTGAAATTATCCCTGCGGGGAGACCAACAATTAAGGCAATGATCATGGCAAAAATTGATAACTCGGCTGTTGCGGGAAATTTAGTAGCCATTTCCTGAGACACAGGGGTATTGGATCTGATGGAGCGCCCCAGATCCCCGTGGAAGATCTTGTTCACATAAAGGAAATACTGCTCCCACAGAGGACGGTCTAAACCCAACTCGTGCCTTGCTCTTTCCACGTTCTCCACGGTGGCCCTTTCCCCCAGGATTGCCAGAACCGGGTCTCCGGGGATCATATGAATAAATAAGAAGACAATAATTGAGACCCCGATGAGCACGGGAATGAGCGATAGTATTCTGCGAATAATGTAGCTTAGCATATCCTAAATTATGGGACTTGCGGGTATATACCCGCAAGTCCCATCAAACTTTTTCCTTTCAAAAACTAAAGTTCCACCACTACGATGTTTAAAGTCTCATTGGATGCGGGAAGAAGTACCATTCCCTTTCCTTTTACGGCAGTATTACCACGGTGTTGTAGATTTCGGTGGAGGTGGGATTTACCACATATCCCGTGACCTTCTTGGAGAAGAGGAGCGGTACCTGGTTATGCCCAATAAAGAGCCTGGGGCAATCCTCATGGATAATGGCCGCGGCCTGCTTGTAAAGTTCTGCCCTCTCTGCCTGGTTCACAACTTTCTGGGCATCGGTCAAAATCTTGATCAGCTCGGGGTTGTTGTAATTGCCCTCACCTGGTCGAGGAACACCATAGTGGAAGTACAGGAAGTTATCCGGATCTCCGTTGTCACCGGTCCATCCCAGCATCCAGAGGTTAAATTTGCCCTCCCTGCGGTCAGCAAGGTAAGTGGTCCAGTCCTCGGTCTTCAGGTTGCAACGCACCCCGATTTTTCCCAGATCGGCGGCAATAGCCTCAGCAATTCCCTTAGGATCGGGGAAGTAGGGTCTAGGGTTGGGCATGTACCAGAAATCGGTCTCAAAGCCATCCGGATATCCAGCTTCAGCAAGGAGAGCCTTAGCCCCTTCGGGATCGTAAGGATAATCCTCAAGCTTGTCGTTGTACCCCCACATAGAAGGAGGCAGGAACTGGTTGGCCACAAGGCCGGTCTCCCCGTAGAAGGCTTCCACGATGGCTTTCTTGTTGATGGCCATAGCGATGGCCTTGCGCACGCGCACATCGTCAAAGGGCTTGGCAGTGACGTTGAAGATTACGGTGCCCACATTCATCGCAGGCCGCAAAATAACCTGAAGGTTGGTGTCATTCTTCGCTGCCTTCACATCGTCCGGGTTAGCACCCTCCATGCCCATGATTTCTCCGGACTTCAAGGCGAGGTATCGTGCGGAGTTATCCGGGATAACCTTTAAGATCACCTTTTCTATTTTGGCCTTCTCGCCCCAGTATTCCGGGTAACGCTCTAATACAATCCTGTCGTCCTTGACCCACTCTACAAACTTAAAGGGGCCAGTGCCCACAGGGGGAAATTCGGTGGAGGTAGCGTAATTCTCCGGCCCCTGATCCTTGATGGCCGCAGGAGAAGCAATGGCAAAGCAGAACATGGCCAGGTTGGAAAGGAGTGGAGCGAAGGGTTGCTTCATGACGATACGGAAGGTGTAGTCATCCACCTTCTCAAATTTGTCGATTACACAGCCCTCGTCTCCCTTGAATCCACCGAACATGGACTCCCAGTACTCAAATGTCCCTTTATGATAGGGATTCTCTGTGTCCCACCAGCGTTCGAAGTTGAAGAGAACGGCATCCGCGTTGAGATCCGTGCCGTCATGGAACTTTACACCCCTTCTCAGATGGAAGGTCCAGGTGAGGTTGTCGGAAGACACCTCCCAGCTCTTGGCCAACCCCGGCTTGATCAGGGTAGTTTCGCCCTTGAACATTACCAGGGTGTCGTAAATCTGCACTGTGGCACGGGCAGACTCGCCATCAGTGACATCAGCGGGATCTAATTTCACGGAATCCGCGCCTCTTCCGAAGATGAAAGTCCCTGCTACCTCAACCGGGAGCATGCGGAAGCCGATGGTGGCGGTCTCAGCTCTGGTAATCTGGGCGATTGGCCTGAAAGCCCCCGTAGGATCCCCCATCATGATCTCGTTTTCCACGGCAGCGGCTACAAAGGGCCTGGCCCACTCCGCAACTTGATCCCCATCGGTGAGCATAGAGAGGGTGAAGTCCACGGCCGCCTGTGTCTCGTCAATCCCTTGAGCCTTAACTACGATCTTTGCTGCTTCCTGTCTGGTGATGGGATTATTGGGCTTGAAGGTGCCATCCGGATACCCGGAAACAATCCCTTTATCCACAGCAGCTACTACGTATCCGAAGAACCAGTCCTCAGGTGTAACATCGGAGAATTGAGAGGTTCCACCCGTGGCTGGAGGGATGTTCAAAACAGAAGTGAGAATCTTCAAGAACTCCGCTCTCGTAACGGCATTGTCGGGCTTGAAGGTGCCATCCGGATATCCGGAGACGTAATTCTTATCCAGGAGAGCGTTAATGGATTTCTCGGCCCAATGCCCAGAAATGTCCGATAAAGCAGTAGCTGCAGTCATGGGGATTGCTGCCAGGCTGAACACCAGGGCAGTGATTAAAACACTAACTAACAGTTTCTTCATTACCATACCTCCTTTTAATTGACTTTAAAGATTTCAAAGTCTACTTTAGTAAACCTTTCAACCCCCCTTTCTTCAATTGCTTGCTTGTCCTTGTTTGAGAGGAACTAAATCATAGAGAGAGCGTCTATGTCAATAAGTGTACCACGATTAGAGTGATGTTGTCCTGACCTCCATGATCCAACGCTTGAGAGAGAAGCTCGTAAAGGAGCGTTTCTGGAGGATTGGAGCTCACGATCTTTTGAAAAAGCTCATCGGAAAGCTCCTCGGTGAGGCCATCGGTTGCTAAAAGGAAAACGTCTCCCTCTTTGACTTCCAGGGAAAATATATCCGTGCGGAAGGAACCCTCCAGGCCTAAAACCCCGGTAACCACGTTCCGATATGGATGGTAACGAGCCTCCTTCTTCGTGATCAGGCCGGAATCAACCAGTTCCTGGACATAGGAATGATCTCTAGTAATTTGCCTTAGCTCGCCTTCCCGGAAAAGGTAGGCTCGGGAATCACCACAGTTCCCTACAAAAGCTAAATCGCCGGCAAAGGAAAGAGCGGTCATTGTGGTTCCCATTTCCCCAAACTCAGGGTTCTCCTTTTTAGCCCTGAGGATGTTGAGGTGGGCTTCCTCAAAAGACTTTCGGAGCGCTTCAGGAGTCGGTGGCTTTTGCTCTGAAAGAACGCTCGCTGCTTTTTCCACGGCAAGGCGCGAGGCGACTTCTCCCCAGGCATGGCCTCCCAGGCCGTCAGCTACAATGAAAAAGGGAAAAGAATTTAGATCGCCCTCTGCGTGACTGAGAAAATAGGCATCCTCGTTATTAGAGCGATAGTAACCCTTATCTGTGACCCCCCAAGCCCTGAATCTCATTTCTTTTGGTAGCGCTGCGGGGGATCGAACCCCGGTCTGCGGATTGAGAGCCCGCCGAACTAACCACTGTTCTACAGCGCCATTGACGGTAAAAATATTACAAAATGAGTGCATCCAAGTCAATAATGTGGCAAAATTGCGGTAGAAAGGGATGCGAGAACAAGCGAGGATGACTGGCGAGAGGATTCTGGTTGTGGAGGATGAGGAGAACCTTTCCCGAGCCCTGGATTATAACCTCAGGCAGGAAGGGTGGGAGCCCGTTTGCGTCAGTTTGGGAGAGGATGCTCTTTCCCTTTTCAAGGAATCTCATTTTGATCTGGTTATTTTAGACATCATGCTCCCGGGTCTTTCAGGGTTGGAGGTCTGTAAAAGGATCAGATCCCTCTCCGACGTCCCTATCATCCTGTTAACCGCAAGGAGCCTGGAGGAGGACAAGGTTCACGGTCTGGATAGCGGAGCTGATGACTATATGACCAAGCCTTTCTCCCTGGCCGAGCTCAAGGCGCGCATCAGGGCACAATTGAGGCGGAGAGGATATAAAGGGAAGCTGGTCAGGGGAGAAATTGAGATTGATCCCAGCAGGCTGACCGTTTTAAAAAAAGGAACACCTTTGAGCCTTTCTCGCAAGGAATTCCAGCTCCTACTGGAACTGGCCTCCCATCCGGGGGAGGTATTGAACGCCAATCGTCTCCTTTCAAAGATCTGGGGTGATTCCATAATCGATGAGAAAACTCTCCAGGTGCACATCAGGTGGCTAAGGGAAAAAATTGAGGATGACCCTTCTAATCCCAAATACATTAAAACAGTAAGGGGGGTAGGGTACAAATTTGAGGATCAGGCTTAATTTTGGTTTAAAAACCGCACTCCTTTACAGTGCTATTGCCCTCTTGGCCTTCGTGGCTGTGGGTGCCTTTATTTCACTTTACGGAGGGGAGGTCTACCTCGAGGGTCGAAATTCCCTGCTCATCAAGGAAGCTCAGACCGCAGCGCAACTGCTCTCCAACATCCCGCAAGATGAGCTGAAAAATAGTGCCACTTTTTACGCCCGGGAAATCTCTGCCAAAGCCGGTGTGCGCGTGACCCTAATTGACAGTGAAGGAAATGTCCTGGGGGATTCCGCCCTTGAGGCTCCCACTTTAGAGAATCACCTCAATAGGCCCGAGGTGCAAAAGGCCCTAAAAGGCGAAGTTGGGCTGGAGCGCAGGTACAGTACAACTGAAAACGCAAGGAACCTCTATGTGGCCGTTCCCCTTGAAGAGAAGCCACCGATATCCACAGTGCTGCGCTTAAGTGTCCCCACAGCTATCTGGGATGCGGACTTAGAGAAAATTTACCTTTACAGCTGGTTGAGCGTGGGTTCCGGGTTTGGCTTGTTTCTGATATTAGGCCTGTTTTTTTCCGGACTGGTCAGAAAGCCCATTCAGGAAATAGTGGGGGCGCTCGTAGGTTTCAAGGAGGGAAGGGTGACCTCGATCAGGAGTTTGCGCTCAGATGAGATTGGCCAGCTTGCAGGGGAGATCAACTCCTTGATGTCCCGGATTGATGCCCTTTCCCGAAAGGCCAGCTCCCTTGAGGAAAAGTGGAACGCATATTCCAAAATGGAGGAGGATGGGGTTCTTATTCTGAATTCTAATTGGGAAGTGCTCAAGGTTTCAAAGGAAGCGAGCAAAATCCTCCGCCTCACGGAAAGGCAACTTTTGGGGAAGACGCTCCTTGAAAGCACTCTGGACCACAACCTGGCTCAGGCGGCCAAAAGGGCTGTTGAGAGCTCAACTAAGGAACGGATCTCCTTCGATAACCGGGTTCTCCTTCTCTCGGGCACAACCCTGAGCGCCTCGGAGCAAGAATACGCAATTCTCTGGCTTAAAGATTTAACAGAATTGGAAAACCTCAGGGCTATCAAGCGCGATTTCGTGGCCAATGTCAGTCACGAGCTTAAAACTCCAATTTCTTCCCTGAAGATCATGCTGGAAACCCTTCTCCAGGAACCCACTCCTTCCCCTGAGGTACAAAGGGACTTCCTTCAGAGAAGCTACAAAGAGGTGGAGTACCTTCAATCGTTGATCGAGGCTTTGAGCAGGCTTTCTTTAATCGAATCGGGCAAAGCCTCCTTTGACCTTCAGGTTTCCGACATCCGGGGATTGCTGAAGGAGCTCCACGACTCCTTGAGGGAACGGGCGCTGGAGCAAGGGATCGACTTTCAGTTAGAGCTTCCCGAAGAACCGCTCAGCGTTAAGGCGGATTTCCTGAGCCTCAGGGAAGCCTTCCTGGCCATCCTGGATAACGCTTTCAAGTTTACCCCACAAGGAAGAATGGTCCAGATTCAGGCCGTAAGACAGGGGGACTGGGTAACTGTGAACTTCCGCGATCAGGGGGTAGGCATTGCCAAGGATGATCTGCCCAGGATTTTTGAGCGCTTTTACAAGGCGGACAAAGGTCGAGGCACTGTGGGGTTCGGCATCGGCCTCTCATTAGCCAAACACATTGTGGAAAGTTTTTCCGGCTCCATTTCCGTGATCTCAGAGGAGGGGAAAGGGGCTCTCTTTATCGTGCGCCTTCCATTCCATCGGGAATAACAGGATTTAAGGAAAATTTAACCTTCGTTTAACCCCAATTTAAACCCCTCAGAGTATTCTCGGAGTAAAGGAGGATAATAAAATGAAACTGAAAAGGTTAATCTGGATCTTTGTGGTTTTGGTAATTCTGGCTTCAGCTTGTACCAGCGCTCCAGGTACTTCTTCCACTTCCTCCACCCCAGCAGGGACAGGAAGCATCGTGGTTAAGGGATCAGATACCATGGTTAATTTAGCCAGCGCCTGGGCGGAAGAATATCAGTTGAAGAACCCTGGAGTTAAAATTTCGGTATCTGGTGGCGGCTCAGGGTTTGGGATTACGGCATTAATTGATGGCACAACGGATATATGTAATAACTCTCGCCCCTGGAAGCAGGAGGAAATTGCCCGGGCTAAAAAAGAGAAGGGATTCGATCCCGTTCAAATAGTTGTTGCCCTCGATGGAGTGACCGTGGTGGTAAACCCTCAAAATCCAGTGAATGATCTTACGATGGAACAGTTGGCTGCAATTTACACCGGCAAAATTAGCAATTGGCGCGAGGTTGGTGGATTAGATGCGCCAATTGTGGTCCTTTCCAGGGATAGCAATTCCGGTACTCACGTTTTCTTTAAGGAGCACGTGTTACAGGCAAAGGACAAAAATGCCGAATATGGATCAGACGTCCAATTTCTTCCCACGAGCCAGTCCATTCATGATGAGGTTGCCCGCAACCCGAATGCTATCGGTTACTTTGGCCTTGGTTATCTCTCGGACAAAGTGAAGGTTTTGGGAATTAAGAAAGACGCCAGCTCGGATGCGGTAAAGCCTTCCTTAGAGAGCATCAAGGATGGCAGTTACCCCATAGCCCGCCCCCTTTTTGTGACCACCAAGGGTCAGCCCGAGGGAATAATTAAGGAATACATAGACTGGATTCTAAGCCCGGAGGGACAAAGGATTGTCTCAGAATTGGATTTCGTCCCCATTTCATAAAAAAATGGGGACTGTCCCTATTTTTCGTAAGAGGCTCTGGGAGCGAATTGTAGAGGCACTAATTCACTTCTCCGGATGGATCACCCTGATAATTCTCGGGCTGATCACGGTTATGCTCTTTCGGGAAGGGCTTCCCATCTTCAGCTACACGAATCCCTTGAGCTTCATCTTCGGTACTACCTGGCTTCCGGTTTCCAGTCCCCCGCAATTTGGAATTCTCCCCTTCATCGTGGGCAGCCTGGTTGTGACCTTTGTCGCCCTTCTGATCGCTATTCCCCTGGGTGTGGGGGCTGCTGCTTTTCTTTCGGAGATCGCCTCCTCAGGATTGAGGGAGCTTTTAAAGCCCATCATCGAAATCCTTGCTGGCATCCCCTCTATTGTCCTGGGTTTTATCGGCTTTATCCTCCTGGCTCCGGTAGTCCAATCAATATTTCACTTGAGCACCGGACTGAACGGACTCACTGCCGGAATCATGCTTTCCCTGATCTGCCTTCCCACGATTATCAGCATCTCCGAGGACGCCATTTCCGCAGTGCCCAAAGAGTATAAGGAGGCATCCTATGCCCTGGGCGCTACGAAGTGGCAGACCATTCGTAAGGTCATTCTTCCTGCTTCCAGTCCCGGAATCGTGGCCTCGATTATGCTGGGCATTGGTAGGGCCATCGGTGAGACCATGACCGTCCTCATGGTTTCTGGAGGAAGGCTCTCCATCCCCACGAATATTACTGATCCCATGAGCGTGCTCACGGCCAGGATTGCTATAGAAATTAACAATGCTTCCTTTCGGGGGCTGCAGTTCCAGGCCCTCTTTGCCATGGGAATCGTGCTCTTCTTGATTACCCTTGTGGTGAACATCATCTCCGACCTCGTTTTAGAAAAACAGAAAAGGAGGTTGGGACAGTTATGATGAAAGGACGCTACCTGAGTCAAATTGTGGCCTTTGTACTTATGGCCCTAGCCTGCCTTATTGTCGTAGGCTCCGTGATTTACATCATTTCCTATATCGTGATCCACGGGGCAGGAGCGATCAGCTGGGAGTTTATATCCCAGTTGCCGCAGAAAAGGGGTATTGAGGGGGGCATCTTTTCCGCAATATTAGGGACCTTTTACCTTATGCTGGGAGTGGTAATCTTCGCTCTTCCTGTGGGGCTTCTGGCAGCCATTTACCTTCAGGAATACGCCAGGCAGGGGAGAATAGTGCGCCTGATAAATTTGAGCATCGTCAATCTTGCGGGCGTTCCCTCTATCGTCTACGGGCTTTTCGGCTTGAGCTTCTTTGTCCTCATGATGAAGATGGGCTCCTCGCTCCTTGCGGCCAGCCTCACCCTTTCCTGTTTAGTTCTCCCTGTGGTTGTCACCGCTGCTCGGGAGGCTCTAGCCGCTGTACCTAATTCCCTGAGGGAGGCCAGCCTGGCTCTGGGGGCTACCAAATGGCAGACCATCAGGAGGGTGGTCCTGCCTCAGGCCTATCCCGGAATCATCACCGGTCTGATTCTGGCTGTAAGTCGTGCTGCAGGCGAGACCGCACCCATTCTTGTTACGGGAACGGCCTTCACGGCCATCATTCCCCGTTCTCCGTTGGACCAGTTCAACGCCCTTCCCTATCACCTCTATGTGGTCGCCACTCAGGTTCCCGGCATTCCCGCAGAAATTAAATGGGCTACCGCCTTAGTGCTTCTGGGGCTGGTTTTACTCTTCAACCTCACGGCAATTATAATGAGGGCACGGCTCAGGGCATTTAAAAGGAAATGGAGCTGAAAATGATCATCACTCAAAAACCTCCAGGAGGAATGAATATGACCTCAATTGCGGCAAAAATGAGGACAGAAAGCGTTTCCCTCTTTTACGGGAAAAATCAGGCTTTAAAGCAGGTCACCCTTTCTATTCCCAGGAATCAGATCACGGCGATCATCGGCCCTTCTGGTTGTGGAAAATCCTCATTTCTTCGCCTTTTCAACCGTATGAACGATCTCATTCCTCAAACAAAGGTGGAGGGCCAGGTTTATCTGGAGGAGCAGCCCATTTATAACGCAAGGATTGACGTGGTGGAGCTGCGCAAAAAGGTGGGTATGGTCTTCCAGAAGCCCAATCCTTTCCCTATGTCAGTTTTCGATAACGTGGCTTACGGGCCACGAGTTCACGGCATAAAGGATCGAGTTCACCTGGAGGAAATCGTGGAGCGGTGTCTGAAGCAGGCGGCCCTGTGGGATGAAGTTAAGGATAAATTGAAGACCTCAGCGCTTTCTCTTTCAGGAGGTCAGCAGCAGCGCCTGTGTATCGCCAGAGTTCTCGCTGTGGAGCCAGAGGTGATCCTCTTAGATGAACCCTGCTCCGCTTTAGATCCCATTTCCACCATGCGCATCGAGGATTTGATGCAGGAGCTGAAAAAGGGCTACACTTTGATTATTGTAACCCATAATATGCAGCAGGCGGCCCGGGCTTCGGACTTCACAGCCTTTCTCCTTGCGGGAGAATTAATTGAATTTGGGCCTACCAAGGAACTGTTTACTGCCCCTCGGGATTCCCGAACTGAGGGCTATATTACAGGAAGGTGGGGTTAGAAAATGAGTGCTGTAAGAAGAACTCTGGAAGCGGATATCAAGGAAATGGAAGAGATGGTCCTCCAGATGGGGTCCAAGGTCAGGGAGAGCTTAAGGCTCACGGTGAAGGCCCTGAAGGGAAGGGATAAGGACCTCATGAACTGGATCATAAAAAACGACGACGTGATCGACGAACTCGCCCGCCAGATCGACCAGAAAGCTGTAGCCACGATCGCTACCCAGCAACCCATGGCTAGTGACCTCCGCGTGCTCATAGGAATTATCAGAACCATTACGGACCTGGAAAGAATCGGTGATTTGAGCGAGAGCGTGGCCAAGGAGGGGCTGAAAATTGCGGATCAGCCTCTACTCAAGCCGTTAATCGACATCCCCCGAATGGTGGAGATTATCGATGGCATGCTTGAGGATGCCCTCCAGGCCTTTATGCTCCGCGATGCCAATCGCGCGGAGAAAATGTGCCTCCGGGATGATGAGATCGATGGCCTGCGCGATCAGGTGCAGAGGGAGCTCCTGACATATATGATTGAGGACCCCAGGACCATCACCCGGGCTACGCCGCTTCTGGTGATTTCCCTATTTCTGGAGCGCGCCGGGGATCACACCACGAACATTGGCGAGCACGTGATCTACATGGTCACCGGAGAAGTGAAGGACCTGAATATTTAGAGGGTGGCTTTCAGCCCGGGCGCTCTCTTCGCTCCTTCAGCAATTTTCCCATTGTGATAGTTGTGATTAAATTTCGCATTTGCGCCCATGACTCAATAGGATAGAGCTTGGAGCCCATCCCGAAAGCTCAATGTAAAAACTTCCCTTCAGGAAATTCTTTTCGGGCTTTGGTTGAAGGTGGTTATTGGTCGAGGAAAACCGTAGGTGGTATCACCTGAAACTGCATTGGTCACTTCTGGGAAAAGTTTCAGTTTCCCTCATACTTGTTCCTCAAACCTGTTTGTGGTCGAATCCCTAACTTCCTTTTTATAATTATGGATCATGAAAAACTTAGGAGGGTTTTTGTGAAGAAGGCAATTATCCTTTTGACTGCATTTTTCCTTGTTCAGGTAATGTTCTTTTCCGGAATGGTTTTTACCTCTTCTCCACAGAGAGTACGGGCTGATTCAAGTTTAAGTTGGCGCTCCATTGATTTGGCAGGGGAAATGAGGGGCAAAAGTCTTGAGGCGCAAGAAAACGACCTAACATCCACATTAAGGGAAACAACTTCCCAGATAGAAAGCAGAGACATAACTGATATTTTCAAACAATCCCTGGGAGAGGGGCGAGTGACATCATCGTCTGGAGGGCCCACCTGGGCAAAAGCATTCGGCGGGATTAGCTCTGATTTTTGTTATTCTGTATTAAAGACTTCAGATGAGGGTTATATTGTTGCGGGGTATACCTCCTCTTTTGGCGCAGGAGGCAACGATGTTCTGCTTCTGAAACTTGATTTGCTGGGCAATATCTCCTGGGCCAGGACTTTTGGGGGAGCAAAGAATGATTGTGCCACCTCTCTCTTAAAAACCGCAGATGGAGGATATATTGTAGCGGGATACACTAACTCTTTTGGCGCAGGAAGCAATGATATCCTCGTTCTCAAGCTTGATGCACAGGGCAATCTCGTCTGGGGGAAGACCTTTGGTGGAAGTAGCAATGAAGAAGCATACTCCATCTCTGAAGGGTCCAATGGGGAAGATCAGGGATATATTGTAGCGGGATACTCTTATTCTTATAGCACCAATTACGACTTCCTTGTTCTGAAAATGGATTCAAATGGCAATTTAAACTGGGCAAAGACCTTTGGTGCAGGGAGCATCGATATGGCTAAATCCGTCTTGAAAACTACTGATGGTTCTTATATTGTTGTGGGATATTCCTACTCTTCCAGTACGGGTTACGATTTCTTGGTTTTGAAACTTGATATCGATGGTAACCTTTCCTGGGCAAAGACATTTGGTGGGAGCAGCCATGAATATGCCTATTCTGTCTATAAAACATCAGACGGCGGTTTTGTTGTCGCAGGGAATACCAGCTCCTTTGGTGTGGGGAATTTTGATTTCCTTATTCTGAGAGTGGATTCAGCCGGCAATCTTTCTTGGGCAAAGGCATTCGGCGGAAGCAACTACGAGTGCGCTTCTTCTGTCTGGGAAACCTCTGATGGGGGATATATCGTTGCAGGATATACCACCTCTTTTGGCGCAACAGGTTATGATTTCCTCGTTCTGAGGCTCGATTCAAATGGCACTCTCTCCTGGGCGAAAGTATTTGGGGGTGTGGGCGATGATCAGGCTTTCTCCGTCTCTCAGGCCACAGACGGAGGATATGTGATAGCAGGTGCTACTGGTTCTTTTGGCGCAGGAAGTAACGACTTTCTTGTCCTGAAACTCGATTCAAACGGCGATATCTCTGGTTGCAGCTGCGGATTCTTGAGAAGTTGCACACCATCGGTTGCATTGCCTGCAGTAACGAATGCCGCCAAAAACCTTTCTTTTAATATTGTTTCTTCTGCCCTTTCCTCATGTATTCCTTCGGTTTCTGCTCCTACAGTCTCCTCCTACCTTGTTTGTGAAGGCACCTACTCCCTCACTGTTAACGTGAACCCTGCCGGTTCTGGAACCGTAACGAAGGTTCCTGATCAGGAAACATATGCAGCAGGCACGCCAGTTACCCTCACCGCCACCCCTTCTCCTGGGTACCACTTCCTAAACTGGAGCGGCGATGTCCCTTCCGGACATGAACAAGACAATCCCCTAACAATCACGATGGATTCCGACAAGACAATCAATGCGAACTTCACGATTAATACCTACACCGTAACCTTTGACAAAAATGGCGGTGATACCGAAGCTAACCCAAGGACAAAGACGGCCACACATGGTGGGCACATAGATTCCTTGCCCACACCTCCTTCCAGAATAGGATATACCTTCAGAGAGTGGAACACTGAAGCCAATGGGAGCGGAGCAAGGTTTGATTCGAACACACCTGTGTATGGAGATATCACTGTTTATGCCCAGTGGATCATCCAGGTCTTCAGTTTAACCGTAAACGTAGTGGGTAACGGAACAGTGACCCCTTCAGGGGGAACCTCATATGAGTATGGTTCTGTTGTAACCCTCACCGCCACCCCTTCTCCTGGGTACCGCTTCCTAAACTGGAGCGGGGATGTCCCTTCCGGGCATGAAAAGGAAAACCCCTTGACTCTTAATATGGACAGCAACAAGACTCTAATTGCCACCTTTGAACTCCTGGAAGATCCAAAAGCAATGCCTTCTATGAGTTGGTGGGGTGCTTTCTTGCTAACTTTTAGTCTCCTTCTCCTGGCCTGCTTTGCGCTTTGAGCCCGGAGTCTTCATTTTCCTCCCGTTTTCCTTCCTGTATAATGTGCTCCGTACGGATTTTTGCGTAGAAAGGGCGAAACCGTGGGGCAGGATAAAAGGAAAAAGGCGAAGACAATAAAGGGAAATCAAACTGAACAAACCTCACGAAAAAATCTGACACGTTTTCTTCTCCTCTTTGTAGTTTTAGCGGTAGGCTTCTTCGCTCTTTTTTATTTCTGGAAGAGCGGGGTAGAGCACCTGCAGGAGTGGACAGCTCTTGTCTCCGCTCGGTTTCTCAGCCTTTTCGGTTTTTCCGTACAGGTAACCGGAATTACCTACTCCTCTTCCGGGGTGGCCATTGAGATCATTCCCGAGTGCACCGGCCTCTACGAGATAATCATCTTCAGTTCTATTCTTCTTGCTTACCCCGGAATCTGGTGGAAAAAGCTGGTTGGGGTCGGGACAGGGATAGCCATTCTTTTCATCCTGAATTTGATTCGCCTTCTTATTTTGGCTTTAATCGGGATGCGCGATCCTCAGCTCATGGAGTGGGTGCACCTCTATCTGTGGCAACTGACCTTGATTCTCTTTGTAGTCAGCCTCTTTCTAATCTGGCTTTCCTGGATCCGTCGGCCCGTTCCTAAAGTATTTACCAGCCCTGCTTCTTCTCAAAAGCAGGCAAAGACATCCCGTGAAAAGAGAGAGAAATGAGGGTCTGGGCCTTTTTGCTGCGTTTCGTCCTGGCCTTGACCGCCCTTTTCCTCCTCTGGATTCCTTTAGGACCTTACTACACGGTTGCAACTCTCTGGCCCCTGACCTGGCTTTTCCCTTGGTTTCTGGGGGTTAAGATCAGCTTTAACCTTTCTCCTGCTTTAGGAAATCTATGGGAAAGCGCCTTCACGAACATTGTCCCCTTCCTGGCTTTGATGGCCGCAACCCCAGGTTGGAAACCTCATTGGAAGAAGCGGCTATGGCAGATCCTTTTGGGCCTCGTAGTGCTCTACTTTCTTAGGGTAGCTGACCGCTTCCTGGGGTACTGGTTAACTAAAGTGGGCGCCACGGACGCCCAGATTGCGGTTGCGGAACCGCTGCTTTACTTCCTCATCCAGTTGGGAAAGATTCTATTTCCCCTCCTCTTATGGCTGATATTCTGCTGGTCCGAGGTGCAATCCTGGTGGAGGCCGACTGCTTTAAGCACTTTTTCTACTGTTCAAAAGCCCGGTGAGGGGAGTCGGGTTTATGAATATCCCTCCTTAAAACCCTTCAGAAGAAAAAAGAAAAGCAAAAGAAAAAATTAAATGACCTACTTTCATGTGAAGAAAGACGAAAGGGCATCTTAAAGGACACGGCACAAAATCCCGATTTCTCGCCCCCCATTCCCATAGGCAAGCGGGAAGCCCAAAATGATTTTCTGTTTGCATTTTTCTGATATCCACGGGAAAACCTAATAGCTTCCCTTTTTAAAGTGTAGGAAAGGGAAAGTTCTTTCATTTACCCTCTGATTTTGACGCTCATTTTTTCTCTTTCCTCCGTCTTTGAATATAAAAGGAAAAATGGGAGGCTTTTAAAGGAAGACCGGCAAAGCTGGCAAAAAATTTAGGAGGTGAAAAATGAAGAAATTAGTAGTTATTGGATTTTTGCTCATGGCTTTTGTTTCTCTCGGTTTAACCCCAGTCCAGGCGGACCGTTTAGAAGAGAAAGAATGTCTTTGCAAATTCCCGCGATAAGCCCCTACGAGGATATGTATGGGACACCCTCAGTCCCGGCCTAAGGGAATGGAGCTTGTTATTATTATCAATTCCAAGATTGGGAAAGCCGTCACAGAGGCCAATGGGATGGGACCAAATGCAGCTTCCCTTGGTCTATATCAACTTACAGTTTTTACCCAAGGCAACTATTCAGGAACCTATGCTCTCATAGACTGCACTAATCCCCAGGTCAAATATTCTGACAATGTAAACGCTTCCGTTTTCACGGCAGCTGGAGGACCAGGATTTATCCAGGCTGGATGGATTAAAAATGGCCCTAACGTGACAGAAAGACCCGGGGGCCATGGGGTTTTGCTAATATACGAAGAAATGGCGAGGTTATCATGGTCTACACTGGTACGACGTTGAGCCCAGGGTCTTCTTATGCTTTTCGAGTCTATCGCATTTTCTCAACTTGGTATGCCGATATCTACTGGAATGGTGCCTGGCGCCCACTCTGGTGGGGAATGTTGCCGTTTTCTTCTGGAGCATCGGAATCAATGGCAGAGGTAATGTATTCAGGTGCTCCCTACAGTGGTTTGCTTCCCTATGGTAGAAATGTTGACCAGAAAATCTGGGATGGCAGTTCATGGAATCAGTGGGACACAAGGTATACCTCCATAATCCGACCAGATCAACCGCCTTTCTTCCAGCGCGTTCCCTACCTCTATTATTACCAGTATTATTGGCAATGGCGAAGAGCTTAATTTTTTGCCTTCTTCTAATTTCCCTTACGCTCTTTGGCTGTCAAAGAGCTGTGAGGTTTTCTCCTCCAGTGGTTTCTACTTCTATTAAATCCTTGGACTGGGAGAGAGAATCAGATCACCTAATAATCAGGAATTCGGGTATCTGGGTCGATTTGCAGATGAAAGCCCTGGGCTACGATTTTAAGGAGGAAAAAATCGAGCTTCTTCTCACCCATCGTCTGGGAGGGCAGAAGCCAGAGGAATATCTCTTTACTCTGAGCCCAGATCCCTTTTATCTTGCTCTCTATGCCTCGGGTTCCCTGGTCTGGGAGTCCAACATGAGCCATAGGCCAATATATAAAGCTGATCCCCAGTTTTCTGTAAAGGAGAGCGTTCCTGTGAAAAGCGGAGAATACGAACTGGTTGCCTCTCTTTTGCTGATCTTGAGTAGACCCGACCTGGAGAGAGCGATTGAGACCACAGTGCAAACCCCCACCATGGAAATAACAATCCCTTAAAATACCTCCTTAACCATTGTGCTTTATACCATCTATGTTCTCCTCTGCTCTATCCAGTGGTCTTTTCCCAGGTCAGGTCAATTTCATTGCTCAGGATGGAGGATTGAATCAAGTTACCTTGTACTTTTCCTGCGCCTGTAAAAATTGATACCCACCAAAGCAATAAACGTTAAGATCAAAATAACTCCGATGCCAATCAAGGAATAAACCCAACTTCTCGCTTCCCTTTCCTCCTCGGCCTTTTTCTCCTCCAGGAGCTGTTGGAGCTTCTGATAGTAGAATTGCGCCTTTTGCAAATCTAAGCGGGCAAGATAATAACTCGATAAATTAGCCAGCTTAAAGAAATTTTCCTGAAAATCCTGGTTTTCCCTGGCTAAATCTGTGGATTGTGTTATTTCCTTTAACCCCTGATTCAGGCCTCGGTAAAGCTCTGCGTCTAAAGTGAGCGGGTGGTTTTGGAGGGTTTCCTTCAAAAAATCCATCCAGGCCGAAGACATTGCCTTTAGATCTTGGCCATAAATTTCCAGAAGTTCTTCGTTTAAACTGGAAGGCTGATCGTCCTTGAGGAGCGAGTGGAGCTTTAGCAACTTATCAGGCCCAGATCTCTCCTCGAGCCAGGCAATGAAAGAGCAAAAAAGATCATTCGCCCGAAAATCATTCGGGTTAACGAGGATTTCTTCAAGGGAGGGTAATTGCAATGGCTGCAATTTCAGGTATAAGAGCGCACCGGTGTGGGGATCCTGGCCCCGATGACGTTGCCTGAGGACCGTAAAATACGATGACCCTATCATTTCGCTACCTGGGCCAATAATTTGTTGAAACAAAGCTGACTCTGGGAAATTAAAGAGAAAAACTCCTTCAGCGTAGAAGTTGTAAACGGAACCTTTGGGAGGATTCTTCATCCCCTGAGCGATATACTGACCATTCCGCACCTACAGCCGGTAAGGAACCTAATCCGAGGAAAAGAACAAGCAGAAAGTTAATCAGGATCCCCGCTAAAACCCCAGCTCCCTTCCTAATAAAACAACATCCAGCCATGATTAGCCTTTTGCCCCTATTGCTAATTATAACAAATCTGCGGCTATTTTACTCAGACACAATTTTGAATTCGCAACAGACACCACCGCCACTGATTTAGTATTGTAAAAAAGGGACAGGCTGGTTTTTAGGCAGTTGACCTATCGAAGTTGGGCTTATTGTGATAGCCGACGCTCTAGAAAACATTTCTTGACCTGCCTCCATCGTAGGCACTCGTTACCCTCTTTGTAGTTTAAGGTTCCCATACTCCTGGGCAACTAGTATTTTTGAAATTTTCGTTTTGATTAAGACGAACTTAATGTAAAACTATCCCGGTTTTTAGCGGAAGTTGTCGCGAAGACCATCCTGGGATCAAAAGCGTCACGCAGGCCATCTCCCAACCAGCTTACGGAGAGAATTAAAAGGATCAGAGTTATCCCGGGGTAGAAAAATTGGAAGGGCCCATATCCAGGTGCGAAGAGAGGGTTGACCTCCCTCATCATGATATTTCCCAAAGAGGGCTGAGGCTCCTGGATCCCCATCCCCATCCAGCTTAGAGTAGCTTCCGCCAGGAGGTTCTGGGAAATAAGGGTGGCGAAAGAGGGCCAAATAATGTGGACAGAATTGAGGAGGAGGTGGTGGAACATGATTCCCCAGGTGGTGGCCCCCACCGATCGCGCTGCTTCTACATATTCCGAGTTCCTGAGCAAAAGCACCTCCCCCCTTACCAGACGGGCGATGTTCATCCAGCCGAAGAGGGAGAAAACTAAAATCAACGGCCATAAGCCCCAGCCAATAATGCGGAAGAGAAGCCATCCAAACACCATGTAGATAATAAGCCAGGGAATGGAAAGCATATAATCCACAAAGCGCATCAGAAGATAATCCCACCCTCCTCCATAAAAGCCCGAGATAAGTCCCACGAAAGTCCCAAAGAGGGTGGAGAAGAAAGCAGAGGCAAAGGCTACTTCTACCGAGAGCCGTCCTCCTAAAAGAAGGCGAGCCAATAAATCCCGCCCTTGATCATCTGTTCCTAACCAGTGCTGGGAGGAAGGGAAGGCGTAGCGATTCAAAACATTGATAGTATAAGGATCGCAACCCGTGATCCAGCAGTATAGCGGTTCTCCGAGGAAAAAGGCTAAAGCTAAAAACAGTAAACAGGCTAAGCCCAAAAGGGCTAGTCTGCTCCTGCGAAAGCGCCTCCAGAAAATCGACCAGAGAAGGTGGGAAGGCATGCTATTTTCCTCCTGTAGCTCTTTGCTCTCTTATACGGGGGTCCAGCCACCAATAGAAGGTGTCCGCAAGGAGATTGCAGAACACGGTAAGCCCCAAAAAGAAGAAAACCACCAGTTGGAGGACGGAAACGTCGGTAGGGTAGAAAAAGGATTCATAAAAGAGCCGGCATAAACCCGGGTAGGAAAAAACAGTCTCCACCACGATTGCCCAGGTGAAGACCCAGGGGATAGAGACGGCTACAGTGGTGACAAGAGGGATGAGAGCATTGCGCAGGGCATGCTTCCAGATTATTCCCCTCTCTGAGACCCCCTTGGCCAAGGCTGTGCGGATAAAATCGGAGCGGATCACTTCCAGAAAAGATGAGCGCATGTAGCGGGTCCAGGTGGCCACAAAAGTTACACTCAGGACCAAAACAGGTAATGCGAGATGCCAGATACGGTCCCAGAAGCTACCAGCAAATGGTTTCCCGAAAGAGATAATGTTTCCCGAGGGAAATAAAGGAAAGTTGAAGAGCCTGTAGGGGACTACACAGAAAATTATGATGGCCAGGAGGGCCAACCAGTAGGGAGGAATGGAGAGCCCGAGAGAGGACAGGATCATAGAAATTCTATCAAAGCGGGAATTCTGCCTGTATGCCGATTTAACCCCTGCGAGAATTGAAATAATAAGGGAGAGGAAGATGGAGGGAATGATCATAAGAAGGGAGTTGGGTAAAAAGGTTAAAAACAATTCAAGAGCCGAATAATTGGGATGCCGCAAAGACCATCCAAATTCACCTTGAAACAGTGCTTTCAGCCAGTATAAATATTGAATCAACATGGGCCGGGGTTTGCCTTGTTGGTCAATTAGCCCCAATCTCAAAGATTCCTGGAAAACGTTTTCTGGAGTTATATTGGGGTTTCCTACAAGTAGATATTTTGCTGGGGGTGTTCCCATGGCGCTCTCTAAAAGGAAAATGGTGAGAGTGATGAGAAGTAAGATCGGGATGAGAAAGAATAGGCGCTTAAGGATATATTTTAAGTACCCCATTCAGCATTCTCATTTAGAGCGTCCTGAAGAAAGCACTGGGGGACAGGGTGGCTCGTACATTGGAATTCCACAACACCCACTTAAGCTTGGCCGAGAACATTGTCGATAACAAACAGCATTCTCCAGTAAACTATCGAAGAACTACAGTTGATTATACTCCTTCCTTTGGAGAAAAAAACTGTTTTTTCATGTCTCCGTCTCTTTTCACCCCGCCCTTAACAATTAAACTTATCGCCTTTTTCATGAAAAAGGAATTTTGGAAAGGAAATCCTTCGTGAAAGGAGCAAGGGAAAAAGTATTTCCTTCCTTCAGTATTAAAGCCACCTTACCCCTTTTCCTTCTTATGGATACGCCTCCTTCTCAAAAAGAGCCAACCTCCCAGCCCTAAAACTCCAGCAATGCCGCAGCCGATCAGCACCCATCCCCACCAGGGAAACCCCCTCTCTTCCAGAGAGCGCACCAGTTCTGGAGGTACCTTCCCTTTGAGCTCTTCCAGATTCTTATCCACCCAGGGAAGAAGAGACTGCTCCCCAAGAGCAATTAGGCTTCCTCGCAATTCATAGAAATTACCATAGGCTTCATTCCAGTTCTGGCTCCCCAGGTTGCGCTGAACCACCTGAAGTAGCTGAATGGCTTTTTCTGCCTTTTTGCTCAGTTCCTTAGCGCGGACCAGGTTTTCTTCCAGGGTGGAGAAATCCTTGAGCGGTTGTACCAAGATGCCATAAGGGGCAGAGTTCCAAATCTTGGCGATAGGCTTTAGAGCTTCATTGAGCTGGGTAAGAGAATCGAGCTGGATTTTGATCGGTTCCGCTTGCGCTGTTATCTGGGAAGAGATTGTAGCCAGTAGAAGCTGCGATTCCCGGTGGAAACTGACGGTTTTATACCAATCACTCTCTACGGAGATTTTTTCTAACGAGCTCCGCCACTCTTCCTCCAATTTTGCTAATGGTTTTCCGTAAGCTTGCTGAATTGCCTTCTGAAGGTTGAGAGTGGGACTGAGGGCGAGATCTGCTTTATACTGCCAGAGAGCTTTAAAACAAGAGGGCGGATAGTTCTCCAAGAGATAGGTGATAAAGGACTCTAAGGGAAACTCCATCTCCTGAAAAGTGAATTTGGCTTCCTGAGAAAGTATTGTCTCCAAGGAGGGCCAATTATTGAGTTCTTGATAAACCCTGGCGTAGAGATGAAGCTGGGGAGAACGTTCCCAAAAATGCAACTCAAATACGGTACAGGCGAGCTCTTCTAAGCCCAAAGGGCTCCAAAAGGGCGGAGCGGGGCGGATGGTGAGAAGGAGAGGCGGTGGGGGCCCCAGGAGATCCTCCAGGGCTACGTGGAAAATCTCGTGGGTACCAAAATTGTAAAGGGGTAACTTTGATGAATAAACCTCTGCTACAGTCCTTCCTCCAGTACCTTGTGCCTGCTTCCCTCCAAAGACCACGGTAATCTTGCCTTTTAGCTCTCCGCCGAATTTTCCTCTGAGCTCTTCGATTACCCTTTCGTAGAAGTTGCAGAACTCTTGGGCTTCTTTAGATGAAGGAATGGCATCGGAAGGGCTTCCCGGAAAAGCTTTTAGGATGAAATGTTCTGAGGTACAAAGAACGTCGCCGTTTTGAGCATAACAATTAAGAGGAATGAACAAAAAGATTAAAAAAATAATTAAAAATCCTTGTTTTCTTCCCATCTGCTAAACCTCCATTTCAATATGATGGATTGACGGTGGGATCTTTTTTATTTATTTAGCCTGCAAACAATTCTAGTTGATCCCACCGTCAATCCCGTTAGCTAAGGATCCCAGGTAAAACCGGGGAAATCGCACCTTGATGGGCAAGTCAAATCTACTGGTGCGCAGAGTCTAAAGCACCCAGATTCAGCGCATATCCAGTTTGGCCCATCGTTAAAGTGCCCTAGAAGGCGTATCGGTTTGACTAGGAAAATCATCTCTTTTGCCCTCCTTTCCTCTATTTTAAATCCCTTACTACATTTCAAGAATTAAACATTGAAAACAACTTGACTTTTAAGAACGTCCTTCAAAGAAAAGCGCCAAGTTCGGCAAGGAAGACCAATATTATAATTTTCAGATTGTTTTAAGTGATAGAGCGGACAACCACCAAGACATATTGGTAAGAACTCGCAATGTTTACATTCCGGGACCGTAAAAGGGTCATATGAAAGCCATTTTGCCAAATTTGGAGAGATAAAATTTAAATTATTTAATGAAATGCTATTAATAGACCCTATTATTTCCTTTTCATCTCCAACGGTCTCTAAGCATTTGTACAGTTCTCCCGTAGGACCAATAACAAAATTTTGAGGTGAGACAGCCATACAGGAAACCTCAATGGGTTTTGGGAAATAAAACCCAGCAAAACCCTCTTTAATCAAATCATTCATCGTATTTAGTTCCAATGGACTAAATTCTTTGATTCTTAGGCAATTTTCCTCGTAATCTCGGCAGGCTTCTGATATAGTGGTCACAAGACCTAATGATATTTGGACTTTTTTCTCGAGATGAGCAGATTTTAATTGCTTTAGTAGCTGAGGCAAATATGTATAATTTCCACGGTCAATGTTCACTCTTATATAAATTTTAAGAACATCCGCGCTTTCGGAGATATTTGCGAGAATTCTTTCAAAAGTGCCCCCTCCATTTTTTAATGGCCTTCTAACATTATGGACAACTTCCGGACCATCAAGTGTAACTTGAGCAGATTTTATTTTAATTTCTTTAAGATCACGAGCCATTTCCTTATTTAAAAAATAACCATTGGTTACTATTGAGGCTTGATAGCCAATATTTTTGTCTTGGCAATATTTGATGAAATAATCTGACAAATCAAAAATAATTTCTGGGAAAAGGAGAGGCTCACCCCCGTACCAAAGTACACCAAGGTTTTTAATTTCTGTCAAAGAGGCAACTTGTTCTTTAATCTTATTCCTAACATTTTCATCCATTCTATCGTTTCTTTTATGCTCATAGCAGTATATGCAATTGAAATTACAATTGAGTGTGGGTAGAATGGTCAGCTCAAAATTCTTAGTTGCGAAACGTCTAAGATTAAAGATTGCTTTTAAGTAGGTATCCTCATCCACATCGTCTTCAATCAGGAACCCACCTTCAATTAACTTCTCCTTAATATCTGTATCTAATCTGGATAAATTCTGATCATTTGGATCATTCAGGGCAGCTTCTATAGAGGGTGCATGTGTTGGTAAAACCTGTGCCAGACCGCAAGTTACTGCATTGAAGAGAAGCCCCTCTTCTTTGAAGAAGAAATTATACCTTGAGGCTTTCATTTCTCTTCCACCTCACCATTTACAATTTAGCATTTTTTTTTTTACGATTGTCAAGAGAATGGAAAAAAATTTTGGGGTGAGGAAATTGAGACTGGCCATTGAGACTAAAGAATTGACCAAAACCTTTCCTTCTTCCCGGAGAAGGATTGCTGCCCTCTCGGGAATTAACCTGGCCGTAGAGGAAGGTTTAATCTTTGCTCTTAGCGGGGCTAATGGCTCAGGGAAAACCACCCTCTTACGACTCTTAGCCTCTTTGCTTTTCCCCACTTCTGGCTCTGTTAAGGTAAATGGCTATGACACAGTTAAAGAAGAGCAAAAGGTAAGAGCCTCAGTGGGGATCGCCTTAGGCGGAGAGCGCTCCTTTTACTGGCGCTTGACCGGCCTCCAGAATCTGAAGTTCTTTGCCTCCGTCTCCGGGCATTCCTCTTCTTTTTCTAGAATTCCTCAAATTATTGCTTCCCTTGGGCTGGAAGATGTTATTCACAAAAAATTCATGACTTATTCCTCTGGATACAAGCGCCGCTTGGATTTAGCTAGGTCTTTATTAAAGGACCCTCCCATCCTCCTTCTGGATGAGCCCACTTCCTTTATTGATCCCCAGTCCGCACTGGTCATAAGGCAGTTAATCCTGGACTTGAAGGCCCGGGGAAAGACCATTGTCCTGGTCACTCATAACCTTTTAGAGGCGGAGCGGATCTGCGATCGCATAGGGATCTTGGATAAAGGAAAACTAATAGCGGAAGGAGACTTGAGCAACCTCCGCGCTTCTTTTCCCAATGCCTGCTGGCGTCTTCAAACCAGTCCTCCCTTAAAAGAATCGGATAGAGCCATCCTCTTGAAGGTGGAGGGTGTGGAGAAAGTGGAGACCAATTCCCAGGGGGTGCTCCTCTTTGTCCGGAAAGAGAAATTTTCCCCTTCCTCGCTCCTTTCTCTTGCTGGGACCTGCGACTGGGAAATCACCCATCTTGCCTTAGAGGAGCCCAGCTTAGAGGACATCTTTTTAAAGCTCACTGAGAAGCGATGAGAAAACCCCTGGCTTTTCTTCTAAGAGAAGCCATAACCTTCACCACTTACCGTACCGCCTTGATCCTTCAGTTGTTCAGCATGGTGATCTCGTTAGCCTCCTACTTCTTTCTCGCTAAATTGGTGGGCAATAACCTTATCCCTCTCCTTACCCCTTATGGAGGGAATTTTCTCTCCTTTCTCTTGATTGGAGTGATCTTTCAGAATTTCTTCGCGGTTTCCCAGAACACCTTTTCTGGAGCGGTGTCTTCAGAACAACGCTTGGGTACCTTGGAGATTCTCCTGGCCTCAGGCTTGAAACCCTGGGAATTCCTTTTTTGCTCAGCCCTCTGGCCTTATCTGCTTACCCTCCTCAACAGCTCCCTAATTTTCGGCTTGGGCCTTCTGGTTTTCGGCATGAAGCTCTCTCCGAATATTGGCTTGGCCCTCCTCTCCTTTCTTTTAACCATCATCAGCGTGGCTGGGATCGGCATGATCTCCGCAGGGATAATTCTTGTGAACAAGCAAGGGGATCCCATCTCTTGGTTCATGGGGATGCTTTCCGGCTTTCTCTCAGGAGTGTATTATCCCGTGGAAATCCTTCCTCCCTGGCTCCAGGGGCTGGCCCAGGTTCTCCCTCAAACCCATGGACTTAGGGCTCTGAGGCTTTCTCTGCTGCAGCATGCAGGTTGGGAAGCAGTGGGATCAGAAATCATGATCCTTCTGGCTTTCTCTTTGCTCACTATTCCTTTAGGAGTCCTCACTTTCCGCTGGGCCTTCCGCAAAGTGAGAAGAGATGGGACGCTGGGGTTTTATTGAAGCTACGAAAAAGGGACAGGCTGGTTTTTTCAAAAAGGAACAAGTGGAAAAGTAGCCTGCCTCCTTTTTGCATTAGGGCTGGACCTCTACCGGAGGAAAAGCGGTTAACGAGCTGGGTGTTCCTTCCACGCAGCTCGGGAGGAAAAGGCCAGGAAGAAAAGGACCTTCAGAAGCAAGTAGCGGCATCCTCGGGGATCAGGTTTCCCATCCGGGTTTCTTTCTGATTGTTTGTTCTGCTCCTTCTTTGAAGGTTTAAGGTAAGGCCGATAGTTCCAAAATTTGCATCAATTTTTACTTTGTAGGAAAAAAGCCTCTCGTGTGCTAATTGGGCTTTGAAGCTTTCGAACAATCGTAGAACTTCCTTGAAAAATCCTCTATAATTTGAGTGGCTCCTTTAAGGAGACTATTGGGATTTTCCTGAGGGTTGTTTTTTGACATCCACGGGAAAGTTGAGGGCCTGAAGAGCCAGAAAATGGCTTTATTAGTGCGCCCATGGCTCAATAGGATAGAGCAGTGGAGTCCTAATCCGCAGGTTGCAGGTTCGAGTCCTGCTGGGCGCACCAAAAACATAAAAGGGGGTGATCTGGTGGTGTTTAAAATTCTCGCCCGAATTCTAATCGCTCTTTCCGTTATTTTTCTTATTCTTGGAGTGGTGAGCTACTTTGGAAACCCATTGTTCCTGAGGACTACCAATTGGGTGCTCCTGGCTATCGTCTCCGCTTTGTTTGCTAATTATCTCCACCTGGAAGGGAAGAAGTAGCAAAAAGAGGGTCTCTTCCTGCACTTTGTTCAGCCATTCCATTAAGGGTTTCCCTCCACTTTCATCACCTGGAAAGGCCTCCACTGAGGCCAAACCCCGCTATCGGGGAGCGAGAATTCAAGGGTTGCAAGTAAAAAAATCGCGCAGAAATGCACCAAAGCACCCTCAGCAGTGCTTTTTATTCAATCCCGCTACATGTGATTAATAAAATGGTGTAAATACAATTCGATACGGTGAGATCTTCCTAAAATTATGTTCTCCTTGTAATAACTTTGCTTTTCTACTCCTTTGTGAGCGTAACCAGGGCGCCGATCTCCGCCCCTAAGAACTCGGCCATGTTTCCCATATTGATGGAGATTTCTAAGAAGTCCGTAGAGGCCTGAAAAATTAAAGGGTCGCCCTCCGGGACATCTCCGTAGGTGTGCACGAAGGGAGCCACTAAAGGAGTGGCTGTTCCCACCTCGATGCGAATTTTGTCGTTGATCGCCCAGCCGGCGTCTTTGGCCTGTTTTCCGGTGATGTTGACCTGCACATTTCCGTACTGGTCAATCCACAGGACCTGCCCGATGAGCTTTCCATTCTCCACTTTAGAGGGACTGATGGGCAAATTTACGTAATCCGTGATCACCGGGCCCACTTCAGAGAAGCTCTTTCCTAAAGAGAGGTGCGCGGCTACCGGGCCAAAGATATCCCGGCCATGGAAGGAGTAAGAGCGTTCTCCAGGCCTCATCCATGACTCATTTGTGATCTGCCTCACTTCTTTTACTCCGAACTCCTGGAGAACGAAGGTCAAAAGGCCATTATCAGGAGCCACGAAAATTTTGCCGTCGTTGGTCTGGGCTGCAATTGGCCTCCTTTCCGTCCCCACTCCCGGATCCACGATAGCCAGAAAGACGGTATCGTTTGAGAACTCCCTGGCTGCCAGAAGCAGAGTTAACGCCCCCTCATGAATGTCATATGGCGTTACTTCATGAGTGATATCGATGATCTTTGCCTCCGGGTTGATCTGGAGAATTCTGCCTTTGACCGCTCCCACATAAAAGTCCTTGGTACCATAATCCGTGAGGAAGGCGATGATTTTCGTCTGTACTGGGGGAGCACTTATGGTTGCTTGCTGGGCGCACCCTGAAAGAGAAGCTAAAAGCAGGACTACCGCTAAGGCTAAAGAGAAAAACGCTTTCACCTGTCTGGACATAAATGTCCTCCTTTCCCTCCCAAAAGGAATTTTCAAGAAAATTTTAACACATTAAAAAGAATGCTTCCCTTCACCCCAAAGCCACATCCAGGAGCATCATAATAGCGAACCCTAAAAGAGCTCCCATTGTGGCGATATCGGAATTTTCCCCCTTCTGGGATTCCGGGATGAGCTCCTCAACGACTACAAAGATCATAGCGCCACTAGCGAAGGAAAGCGCATAAGGCAAGAGAGGCCGTGCCAGAAGGACAGTCGCTGCTCCTAAAACTCCGGCCATGGGCTCCACCAGGGCGGAAGCCTGCCCGTAAAGGAAACTCTTAAAACGGGAAAGGCCGAGCCCCCTGAGGGGAAGAGAGACCGCCATACCCTCTGGGAAATTTTGAATCCCTATTCCTAAAGCGAGGGCCAGTGCTCCGGTGAGGGTCGCTCCCGGGATTCCGTAATAGGCCGCTCCAAAGGCTACCCCCACGGCCAGGCCCTCGGGGAAATTGTGAATAGTTATTGCCATGATCAGGAGGGTAGTCTGCTTCCATCCGGTCTTTAAGCCTTCAGCTTTGTCCGCTTGAAAACCCGGATGAAGGTGGGGGAGAAGAAAATCTATCAAGCGCAGGAAGACCCCACCCAAAAGGAAACCTACAAGAGCTGGAACCCAGGGAGTAATCCCCAATTCCCTTCCCATTTCCAGGGCGGGAGCGAGAAGGGACCAGAAGCTTGCGGCGATCATCACCCCTGCGGCAAAGCCTAACATCATGGAAAGGATCTTCTCACTGATCTTTTTTGCGAGAAAGACCGCGGCTGCCCCTAAGGCTGTCACTCCCCAGGTAAAGAGGGTGGCCAGGAGCGCCTGCCAGATCGGATTGATGTTTCCAAAGAGTTCAACCAATGCCCGTTCTCTCCAAATTCTACTTCAACTTGACGGGCACCGTGGCTTCAATAATTTCACTCCCGTCCTTGGGACTGGTTGTGTAAATTTCTATTATTCCCTCTTCTGGTCCCGTGACCTGAAAAGTAAGATTAAGCTCAAAATCTCCTCGTCCAGGAGCACCCTTTGTGGCCATAGTAAACCCCTCTGCCAGCACTTTGCCCGAGTGATCTTTAATCCTTCCAGACAAAGCGGCCTCAAAGACTATGGCTTTCCCGCGAATTGCAACAGGGCTTTCGATTGTTTCCCCGGGAAGAGGGAATATCACCCAGACCGCTGGTTGCATTGCGAGATCCCAGTTGGGTGCAAATGGTTGTTCATAGAGCCCCACGTGCCCCCACCAGTCCATGGCTTCCTGGTCAAGACTACCTTCTACCAGAAAAGAGACTCTCTGAATTTCCGGAAACTCCGAGAGCGTGTTCACAATGCTCGCAATCCCCAAAGCTTCAAGCTCTGCCCCCACGTTTGCCCTAAGCACAGCACGGGAGAAGTTCACCCTGGCCTCTCCGGAGGATACTTCGATTCCCAGGACTTTTGTGTCCTCGGGAATCACCCGTTGAGCCCCCGGTGTAGTTGGTGTTCCCTTGATTAGCTCATAAAGTGCAGTTTCCATTGGGTTCCCGCTTTTTTTAACGACATGAACCTCTCTTACTAAGTAGGCATTTGGTTCGCTGAACACCGGATAATAGACAGCCACGTAAGATTTCGGTGTTTCGCTTGTTGGCGTTGAGGTAAGTGAACTGGAAATGGGGGTTGGTACAGTGCACCCTGTGAAAAACAACATTCCCGCCAGTAAACAACTGGCTATTAATATGAATATATATTTGTTCACCCTTGCCTGTTAAACCTCCTTAATATTTCTCTTCAGAATGGCTACTTGATCTGATTATACTCTTTCAGGTCAGCTCTCCTGATTATTTTCTAAGCCTGCGATATCACAAAAAGTCTTGTACTCCTTGAGAACAAGACTTCAAAGCAAAGGAGGCTCAGGCTCCAGGATACGCTCCTTGTAAAGTCTGCAATCCATAAGGGTTTTAAACTGAGGCATTTGTCACAAGTCAAGGCTTAAATTAGAATAATCTCAAGGGAGGGCCAATGGTGAGTCCTTCCGCAGTGCGCCCATAGCTCAATTGGATAGAGCGGCAGACTTCGGATCTGCGGGTTGCGGGTTCGACTCCTGCTGGGCGCGCTTTTTATTTTCCCTCGAGAAATTTCTGGAAAAATTTACACCCTTTTAAAAAGAGATTAAAAAACTAACCTTAAGGGAGCAGAAGCGGAGGAGAAGCGGAGTTTTAACACAAAAAAGCAATGTTTATTGCTAAAAAGGGAAGAATGAGAAAGTGTTTTCTTTCATATAGGGAGAAAATCTGCCCCAGGAAGGTTCCGCCCGAAGCGGATAAGAAGGAGAAGATTCCTTAAAGGTAAATCACCGAGACGCGGAGGAATAGGATTAGGTCTGCCGTAAAGAACAGGTTAGCGGAAGTGCGGAAGAAGGGTTGCCTGAAATGGCTTCATTTCATCTTGCGGTAAAAAGCCCTCTTTAAGGCCTCAGCCGAGAAGAAGTAAATCACCACTATCCCGATGATGCTCAGAAGGAAATAAAGGGGTAAGGGTTTAAAGCCCATTACCGGCGACAATGGAGAGTAGGGGAGATAGAGCACGATAAGCGCAACCAGACCCGTGGCCAGAAGAAGAGGTTTTGCTGGCCGGTTGCGGAGAAAGGGAAGACGCGTGCGCAGGGAGAAGATGACTGTTGCAGCGGAGAGTACGGACTCCACAAACCACCCTGTCTGGAATAAGGCTTGATCCGCCCTCATCAATAGAAGGAGCAAGCCGAAGGTGGCGAAGTCAAAAATGGAGCTCAAAGAACCAAAGGTGAGCATAAAGCGGCGGATAAAGGTGATATCCCAGCGATGGGGATTGTTGATGTAGGTCTCGTCCACCTGGTCCAGCGCGATGGTCATTTCCGGGAGATCAGTGAGGAGGTTAATGAGGAGGATCTGCTTGGGAAGAAGGGGAAGGAACGGGAGGAAAAGGGAGGCCCCAGCCATACTGAACATATTCCCGAAGTTGGCACTCGTGGCCATAAAGATATATTTAAGGGTGTTGGCGAAAGTGCGCCGCCCCTGGATGATGCCCTCCTTGAGCACTTCCAGATCCCGTTTTAAAAGCACGAAATCCGCAGCCTCTTTGGCCACATCCACAGCATTCTCCACGGAAATTCCCACGTCAGCGCTGTGCAAAGCGGGAGCATCGTTTACCCCGTCCCCCATGAACCCTACAACATTGCCCATCTTCTTTAAAGCGAGGATGATCCTCTGCTTCTGGTTGGGATCAACCGCAGCGAAAATATCCGTCTCATCAGCTACTCTGAGTAGGGCTTCATCATCCAGGGAGTCAAGCTCCTTTCCGGTCAGGATTCTTTTAATCTTGAGGCCGATGGAGCGAGCGGCATATTCAGCCACGAACCTGTTATCTCCGGTAATAATTTTCAGCCTGATTCCCAGACTTTGCAGCTCGAGAAGGGTGTCCTTTACTCCTTCCTTGGGCGGGTCGAAAAAGAGCAAAAAACCGATAAAGACCATATCCTGCTCGTCTTCCTTTAAATAAGCCGTCTTAGGCTCCACGAATTTACGGGCCACTCCCAACACCCTGAATCCCTGTTCGCTCCATTCAAGGTAAAGCTGATGGATGCGCTCCAGCACTTCCGGATTCAAAGGCAAAGCCCGATCTCCTTGAAGGAAAGTTGAGCAAATAGCCAGGACGTTGTCGAGCGCCCCCTTTGTGATCATCCGCACCTGGTTGGGGGAGCCCATCTGCTCCTCCCAGACGACCACGGTCAAGCGCTTGCGCACAAAATCGTAGGGGATCTCATCTATTTTCTTCCAGCGCCCGACATCCAAATTTTGCGAGGAAACTACTGCTTCATCCAGGGGATTATACAAACCTGCCTGGAATTTGGAATTCAAGTATGCTTCCTGGAAAACTAAATCTGAAGGCTGACCGTTCACATCCAGGGCCCTGTCCAGCTTAATTACCCCCTCAGTGATGGTGCCAGTTTTATCTGTACACAGGACACTCATGCTCCCGAAATTTTCAATTGCGGAGAGCCGGCGCACGATCACCCCCGCTTTGGCCATTAATCTGGAACCCTGGGAGAGGTTGGCCGTGATGATCGCGGGTAAAAGCTGAGGGGTAAGGCCCACAGCCAGGGCAATGGAGAAAAGAAGGGAGTCCAGGACCGGTTTTTTGAAGGCCACGTTCAGGGCAAAAATGACAATTACCAGGATAAACATTACCTCTGAAAGCAGGTATCCCAGCCTGCGGATGCCACGCTCGAATTCCGTCATGGGAGGCCGGATGGAAAGCTTATGCGCGATTTGCCCGAACATGGTGCTCTTGCCTGTTTCCACGATCAGGGCTCTGCCTGTTCCGCTGCTCACGCTTGTTCCCATGAACACCATATTCGTGCGCTCAGGCAAGCTGCTTTGAGGATTGACGGCACCTGATTTTTTCTCCGCGGGAAATGTTTCCCCGGTCAGAACCGCCTGATTAACGAAAAGGTCGCGAGCTCCCACGACGATTCCGTCTCCTGGAATCATGCTTCCTGCAGCGAGAAGAACTATATCTCCGGGGACAACTTCCTCTATGGGGATGAGCTTTTCCTCATTATCGCGAATGACCCTGCATTTCACCGAGACCCTGGCTTTGAGCTTCTCTGCAGCATTATTGGCGCTGTATTCCTGGATGAAGCTCAAAATAGCGCTGACCAGGACGATGCTCATGATAATAACTGCGTCTATAAAATCCTGAACCACTGCGGAAATGATTGTGGCGAAAATCAAAATAAAGATGATCGGGCTTTTAAACTGAGCGAGGAAAATGGAAAGCGCTGAAAGGCGCTTTTTGCCGTTCAGGCGGTTCGGTCCCGCTTCCTCCAGGCGCCGAAGAGCCTCTTCCTGAGTAAGCCCCTTCTCTAAATTAGCGTCCAGCGCTCGGGCCAGCTCATCCAAAGGGAGAGCCCAGTACTCCTTGAGCCCATTCTTTTTGGCTTTTTCCTTCGTTACTCTCTTTTCCAAGGTGGCTCTCCGATTAAGGTGCTTCCTATTTTGGACTCTTGAAGTCTATTCCCAGGGCCGCCAGGAGTCAATTCCTCGAAAATTGCCTGTTGGTTTTCGAGGAATCCGGTCAAAGGAAAGGCCTTGAGTCATTTTTGAGAACAATAGACAAAAAGGCTCCCAGCTCCTTTTGAAGGAGCCAACGAATTGCCATTTTCCGCTTGGAGAGGGTTTGCTCTTAAGTATCCTGAATTTGATTTGCTATCTCGAGGAAAAGTTCCACTACCTTTGGATCGAAGTGCTTCCCCGATTGTTCTCGAATATATTCCAGAGCCTTTTCCTTGGGCCAGGCCCCTCTGTAGGGACGGTCACTGGTGAGGGCATCCCAGACATCCACCACGGCAAAGATGCGTGCTGCCAGGGGAATCTGCTCTCCTTTCAGCCCCCGCGGGTAGCCTGTGCCGTCCCATTTTTCGTGGTGGCAATATGGGATGTCCAGTGCCGGGCGCAGATATTCGATAGGCGAGAGCATCTCGTAAGCGTATTGGGGATGCTTGCGCATGATCTCCCATTCCTCCTCGGTCAGGGGCCCGGGTTTGAGAAGGATATGGTCAGGGATGCCCATCTTACCTATGTCGTGTAAGAGGGCCCCGCGGCGCAAATGGATGAGTTCCTCGTCGCTTATGCCCATCTCCCGAGCCAGACGCAGGGTAAGCTCAGTCACTCTCTGGGTGTGCCCCTCCGTCTCCTTGTCACGCAAATCTAGAGCTCGGGACCAGCCCTCAATGGTGGCATCGTAAGCCTGTAACAGGGATACGTTTGCGCGCTCCAGATCGTAAAACAATCTTGTGTTGTCAATGGCAATGGCCGTCTGCCCGGCCAGCGTTTCCAAAAAGTTCAACCATTCGTCGTTGCCCTCAAGCGGAGAGCGGTGGAAGATTTCCAGGACGCCGAGCACGCGGCCCTTGGCGATCAATGGAGCAGCGAAGTAAGTCATGAAGCCCTCTCCTTTGAGCAAATCAGCGCGCAAAAAATCCCTTCCGGTTTCAAGCAAGTTGGGGATGTGCACGATGCGCCGTTCCAGCGCGGCACGCCCGGCGTGTCCCTCGCCCAGGCGCAGGCGAGATTGCTCGATGGCCCGGGTGCGAAACCCTCGCCCAGCAGCGTATTCCAGCGTCTGGGTGTACGGGTCCAGGCGCAGAATGCTAGCAGCATCAATTTTCAGCTGGTTGACTATCTCATCTAGGGCCACGTTAAAGGTGACGCGCAAGTCGAGGCTGCCGGTGATGGCCATGTCAATGTTGCGCAGGGCCGTGATGTGCGCCAGACGGCGATGAGTTTCCTCAAAGAGACGGGTGTTCTCCAGGGCAGCCGCGGCCTGATGGGCGAAGGCCTGGAACATCTCCAGGCGCTCCGGGCTAAAGAATCCGGGTTGGTCACTGTACAGGTTAAGCGCTCCAAATGTTTCTCCCCGGCTGATGAGCGGGAAAGCGGCGCTGGTGGAAAGCCCGGCCTGTAAGGCCGTCTCCCGCCAGGGCGCAAAACGGGGGTCACCGGCTATGTCCTCGATGATCTGGGGAAAACCGCTTCTGATAGCTCTCCCAGTAGGCCCCTGCCCCTCAGGAGTGTCATCCCAGCGCACGCTGATCTCCCGGAGATATGCCGTCTCTTCCGGGAACCAGCTTAAGGGCTTAACGCTGCCATCAGGGTTGGCACGGCCCAGCCAGGCCAGGCGAACCTTAAAGACCTCCACGCAGGTGCGGGTGACCTGCTTGGCCACCTCCTCTAAATCCAGGCTCTCAGTAAGCCTCTGTGCCCCGGCGTACAGAGCACTCAGGGTTTGCAGTTGTTCTTGGATTTGTTCTTCCGCCCGCTTGCGCTCGGTGATGTCCACTTGGACGGTGACAAAATGCGTAATCTCGCCGCGGGTGTTTTGAATAGGAGTGATGTTGTGCTCAACGATGTAAAGGCTACTGTCTTTGCGGCGGTTGGTGATTTCGCCACGCCAGACCCGCCCAGCGAGGATGGTATCCCACAGGTCTTTATAGAAGGCCTGATCATGCACGCCGATTTGAGAATGTTAGGTTTTTTGCCCACGGCTTCTTCCGCGCTGTAGCCGCTGAGGGCTGTAAATGCCGGGTTGACCCATTGGATGATGCCTTCGCGGTCAGTGATGACAATAGCATTAGCAGAGGCTTCCAATGCGGCACTTTGCAGACGCAACTGTTCTTCCGCCCGCTTGCGCTCGGTGATGTCGCGGGCGATAGCGACTACTTCCTCTGGACTGCTAGGAGCCATGCGTACTTCATAAAAATTTAGCCCTTCCGCACCTTTCAACTTCACTTCAAAAGTTTCCGTAGCTCTGGTCTCAAGGGCACTCTGAGCATGGCGCAAGAACAATTCACTTACCTCAGGCGCAAAAGCCTCGCGAATATTGCATCCTTTGGTAATTCTAGTTGGAAGGATATTGGGATGGGGAGCATGATAATCTGAAAGAAAACCATCTCGATTCATTTGAATGACAGCATCGGGAATGGCTTTGAGGAGGCCGTGTTCCCTTCCCATGCTCTCTTTAAGTTTAGTGGTACGCTTGGCAACTAACTTTTCCAAATTGAGGTTGATTTCCCTGACCTTTTCCTCAGCAAGTTCCCTTGCGCGTAGGTTGTTCCTGAGAAGAATAGCCATTGTCATTATCGTACCTAATATCACGATGACTGTGGTAAGGAGCAGTTTTTTGTAATATTTGCACTGGATTCTATTGCGGTGTGTGTCTGATCCATTAATGTGGACTCTTCAGCCCTGATTTCGGTTATAACCGAGCGGAAAGCATCCATTTTTTGTTTGCCTTCCTCTGTAACTATAAAATGAGCTCCTTCAAAACCCTCAGCTTGATAAGCCTGCAAAGCTTGGGTCGCCCAGTCGAGCACCTGGGTTGCAGCTTGATCCAGCAAGGCTACTCGATTCCGTTGAGACGGGTTATCCACCGTCAATTCGCGGAGACGCTCCAGGTAGCCATCAACACTCGATAACGCCGTCTGATAGGGTTTCAGGAATTTCTCATCATTAGATATGACATAGCCATGTATACCGGTTTCTACGTGCTCTATTGTAGTAAATGTCTTATCCAGAGTATCAATGACTTCAAGCGTATGTTGGGCCAATACGCTGTTCTCGATGAAAGTGCGGGCGTTGAGAAATACTACGGTGCTGAGGACAACAATAAGGACGATAACAATCCCGAAGCCTATAGCTATCTGCTTCTCAATGGTGAGCTTCATCTGCTGTTAAACTCTCCTACTCCTACAAATCTTTTGGTGGCAGGAGGCGATTTTGTTTTCACTACGAAAGGGAGTGGTTGAAGTTCAGAGCAATTAGCTAATAATTCTCTTCGGGCAATTTCGGAGAGTAACCCTGGAACAAACTTAATTGATCTTTTTGAAAAATTTGATACAACCACCAATGCAAATCTTAGAACCTTTTTGCCTGACGGTCAAACTGTTGTTCATAAAGGAATGGGAAAGTCTTCAAACACAAAGATCAATGTTCGATATATGGTCACCGATACAGCACCAAATGCCTTGTCTGTCCTCTCTTCAGTATGAATAGACAGCGTTTCAAACTTCATATTCCGGATCCTTGGCTGAATTCACTCACTATTTTCATCTTTACTTTGATCAACTCATCTTTGGGAATTGCTACCCGCTGGTACGCTCGAGTCTCTTGAGACGTTCTTCCAACTCATCCTGCCTTTGTAGGAGAAATCTAATAGCTTCATCTACTGGGTCAGGTAACCTTCCGTGCTCGAGGTTCATAACGGGTTCCACTCTTTCCTGAGTCACCTTCCCCGGGATCCCCACCACGGTTGCTCCAGGCGGCACAGATTTCACCACCACTGAACCGGCACCGATTCTTGCATTATCGCCAACAGTAATAGCTCCCAAAATTATTGCTCCAGCGCCGATTACTACATTGTTGCCGATAGTGGGATGGCGTTTCTCTTTTTTTAAACTCGTTCCGCCTAATACGGCTCCCTGATACATAACCACATCGTCTCCAATTTCAGCTGTCTCGCCAATGACCACTCCAGCTCCATGGTCTATAAAAAAACGCCGGCCGATTCTGGCTCCGGGATGGATTTCAATATTGGTTAAGAACCGATTAATGTGCGATAAGAAACGGGCCAGAAACAAGAGCTTATGTCGCCAAAGGAAGTGAGCCAAGCGATGAAGCCACAAAGCATGCAATCCGGGGTAGCAAAAAATCACCTCCAGCACACTCCTTGCTGCCGGGTCTCGGGCTAAAACTGTTCTAATGTCTTCCCTCAAAGTACTAAACAACATAAATTATCCTTTCCTTTTATGGCGCCTTTAGTATCGGATATAGGAACGAGTTACTCCTGAAAAAGCCAAGTGGATAGATAACGCTCTCCGGTATCAGGTAAAATCACCACAATGAGTTTCCCTTCGTTCTCCCGCCTTCTGGCTACCTCCATCGCTGCCCAGGTGGCTGCGCCAGAAGATATACCGGCTAATATTCCTTCTTCCCGCGCCAACCTTCTAGCCATTATTCCAGCGTCCCCGTCGGTGACCTTGATGATTTCATCAACCAGATCCAACCTCATAACATCTGGAATGAAGCCAGCACCAATACCTTGAATTTTATGCGCTCCTGGTTTACCACCAGAAAGGACTGGAGAACTAGCTGGCTCAACTGCCACAGTCTTGAATCCAGGTTTTCTCTTTTTTAATACCTCGCTAACGCCGGTGATCGTCCCCCCTGTACCGACACCTGCGACCAGAATATCCACCTTTCCATCGGTATCCCTCCAGATTTCCTCGGCTGTAGTGAGCCGGTGTATCTCCGGATTAGCAGGGTTATTGAATTGCTGTAGCATAAGGTAACCCGGGTTTTCTGCTACCAGTTGCTCCGCCTTCTTTACTGCCCCGAGCATCCCCTCAGCTCCTGGAGTTAGTACTAGCTCAGCGCCAAAAAAGGCCAGAAGTTGTCGCCTTTCAAGAGACATGGTGTCCGGCATTGTGAGGATAAGTCTGTATCCCTTAGCAGCACAGACAAAAGCTAAAGAAATGCCAGTATTGCCGCTGGTAGGTGCAACAATCACGGTATCTTTATTAATCAACCCCTTTTCCTCAGCATCAACAATCATTGACACCCCTATCCTGTCCTTTACGCTTCCTAAGGGATTGAAGGATTCGAGTTTGGCTACCACTTTTGCTTTAACTCCTTCAGTTATCCGGTTCAATCTAACTAAAGGGGTGTTCCCGATCAATTCTGTGGAGTCCTTAGCAATTCCTCTGGTGAGTTTCGGTAGCTCTATACTCTTATAGCGGACTTTTTCTACTTGTTGAGCGGGCTTATCCATAAATTTCACCTTCTTCTTTTGAGTTCAAATTTTTTAAACCAACCCTTTGGCTGGCACTTTCTTCCTTTTTTGCATTTCAACTAAATCCTGCAGAGTTTTAGATTCCAGCACCATGCTCACGGACTTTTTCAACTCGATCCACACATCCCGTGTGACACACAGGTCAGAGCGCGAACAGGCATTAGGGTTGTCGACGCAATGGACGGGGGAAATTGGACCCTCAAGCAACTCAATTATCTCACTAAGTTTTATCTCCGAAGCGGGTTTGACTAACCAGATACCTCCACCAGCACCTCTGGTGCTCCTTATAATTCCGGCTGCGATAAGTGGGGTAATCAATTGTTCTATGTAAAGGGCAGAGATCTGCTGCCTCTTAGCAATCTCCTTTAAGGGTACCGGTTTCCCTTCTTCCTGAAGAGCTAAGTCCAGAAGCACTCTGGCTCCATATCTTCCTCTTGTAGAGAGTTTCATAGTTCCTCCATATATTTATACTAATATGATCAACAAAGTATACAATAAACCCGGTGAATTGTCACTGTATGTGAAGCAATCTGCGCGACGACCCTAAAACCTTTGGCTTCCTGTCGATGGATCCAAAAATTGAATCAATAGGGAGGCAATATACTGGAAGCGCAAAAGTTCATCAAGGCGCTGGGTAAAAACAAGGAACGGTTAAAGGCCTGCCCTGTTTCCTTCAAGGAGAGTCTGCAATAATCTACAAACAGTACCTTAGAGAAGTGGAGAAATGAGGAAAAAGGAGGACGACAGCGATTGAGTTCTTTTCCTAACCCGAGGCCGTGGAGAAGCTTACTTATGGTCACGGAGCAGATGAACGAGAGCCATGGGAAAAATGCCCAAGGAGAAGCTCCAGGAGACTGTTGATTTTGATCCCAATATACCCTCGGGGTCTCTGGCGTCTATTCAAGATTGAGGGTGAGTCCGCCGTTATGCTGGCCCACCCTTTCATTTATCGTCCAGGTAGAGCACTAAAGGAGAGTTCCCGGGATCACACAGGATTTAGATAGCTTAATAACTCATCCTTGATGCTTTGTGAGGCCCCCCTTTTTTCATTAAGCGGCATCCCATCCAGGCGCATAATGCGCAGGTAAAGGGGAAGTCCCTCCTTTTCCTTGATGAATCCTAACTCGATCAGCGTGTCGAGAGCGTATATTAAAGTAGTGCTCTCCGTCTCTCCCGAGGAAGAAGCGCTCAAAATTTGGGTAGTGGTCTCAAGCCTTTCCCGGGCTAGGCGTTTATCCTCCTCTTCGAGTAAAGCCTCTAACTTCCGGAGCTCCTCAGGCGGTATTTGCCATCCGCTTGCTTTGACGTTCTCCTCAAGATGTGGGACTGTGGATGGCCCGCAGAGGGCACAGATTATTTGGGGATGCGAGAGAACCCAGGCGATGGCCACCTGAGCCAGAGTTTTCCCTAAGTTTCGGGCCAGCTCATCCAATTTTTGCCGCACGCGCATTCCTGATGCCCGAAGGTCCCTCTGGAAGAGGGGATCGTAATTCCTTAAGTCACCCGGGGGAAAGCTTTCAGGCACTGATTTGAAAGCCAGCATTCCTCGCCCTGTGACACTAAAAGCGATTCCTTTGATTTCGTACTTTTCAAGGAGGGGAAAAAATCTCTGCCGAGCCGACCTTGAGACCGCGGAGAGCTCGAACATCAGGGAAAAGGGCTTTCCTATCTCCAGGTACTCGAGCGCGCGCTCGGGAGGAAGATGCCCCACTCCATACTGAAGGATCTTTCCCTCATTTTTTAGAGCCTCCAGGGTTGCCACTGTATCCTGGACGGGGGTATCGGGGTCGTCGAAATGCACCTGAAGGATGTCTATCCAGTCCGTTTTCAAGCGTTTGAGGCTCCGTTCCAAAAAGGTGCGGATGCTTCTTGAAGTGAGGTCAAATTTGGTACCCTCGACCACCCCCACCTTTGTGGAAATGAGGACGTTTTTCCTGAAGGGCGCAAGGCTCTTTCCCAAGAGCTCCTCCGCTTCCTCTCCGTAACTTCCCGCGGTGTCAAAAAAGTTCACCCCCAGCTCCACGGCGCGACGGACCATTTGCTGGAACTCATCCTGGTCCTTGTGGCCATAGACGCCGCTTAGGGCATAGCAACCGATGCCAATTTCTGAGACTCTAAACCCCCTGTGGGTGCGATAATTCATTTCTTTTTCTCCCTTTTCTGATCTAACTTCTTATCGGCCTCGATCAGCGCTTTAAGTCCTAGAAGGAGAGCTTTCTGATCCCTTTCCTCCATGAAAGTTAGGATCTCTTCAAGAATCGAGGAAATCTCAGACCGCACCTTCATGATCGCCTCTTTCCCTTTTTCTGTAATGAAGAGCTTTACCGACCTTCTGTCTTCAGGGTCAGGGCGCCTCTCAATGAGCTGTTCCTTTTCCAGAGCGTCCGCTAACCTCGTGGCAGTAGGGCGGAGATAATAGCGAGCCTCGGCTAAGGCTCCAAGTGCCGAACCATCGTGTTCCGCAATCCATTCTAAAGCTTCCAGTTGAAGGTTGGTAAGCCCCAGCCGGCTTCCAGTTTTCGTCTTGTGGGCTCCCACTTTGAGGAAAATTAATGCCAGAAGTTGGGTAAGCTCCTCGGTTGTGTTCTTCTCTTTTTCCAATGTTCCCTCCTGAAATGAATTTAACATCTGATAATAATTATCATTTGTTAAATTTTATCATTGATGAATAAATTGTCAAGAACTTCCAATTGTCAAGATTCTGGAAGGATAAAGCCGTGGCGTCATGATGAAGATGAAGGTATCCCTGCATTGCCTGAATTGCTCCTTCTTCTCCTGAAACGAGAAACACCTCGAAGAAGCTCCTAATACGATTTGCTGGCGTTCCCTGGAGATCTTATGAAAGCCTTACCGGTGCAGTGGACGTTTTTCTATAGCTCCCTGGGGTGAAAAACGCTGCTTTTTGCTCTTTGCGCCAGTTTTCATCACTTCAGAAATGACCCATTTTGCCCCTCAGGGCACTCTTTCCCCGACAAGGTAGGGCAACCTCGAGCCAGATGGAAATATCTACCCCTCGAGCCAAATGAAGTCATTTCAGGGCCTGTTTCTTCCCCCTTTTGATCCTATTCCCTGGATACTCTACTCTTTCTTTCCCTGGACCATGGCGTCCCACTTTTTAGCCAGCTCATCTCTCCTAGGCTTGTAGATCACCTCGTAGAAGTAGCGTTGCGAGAGAAGGACTCCCTGATCGTAGCTCTGGCAGATTTCCAGAGCCTCGTTCCAGGCCTCCTGGAATTTGTCACCAAATCTTTTCTCAATCTGCTTCTCGAAGTCCTGCTCGGTCTGGATTTCATTGCCGATGGTGTAATAAGTCTTCCCATCCAACTCCACAGCGTAGGCCATCTCGTCCCCGATTTCCTCTACCTTGAAGCTCTCCTGAATTTTCCTCAACTTTTCCTCTGGGAGAGGTCTTTTGGCTACCAGAATTTCCTCTGGAGGTCGAGCCCCCTTGACTACTTTAAATCCTCTTTTTGCCGCGGCATAAAATATGGCGCGGTTTAGTCCAAAGCTTTTTGCCGTCTCCACCGGTTTCCCCAGGACATGCGCCCGGGCCGCCTGGAGGGTGGCCATCACCTGAAATCTCCCTACTGCCATTTTTGTCTCACCTCGGTTTTATTTTTCTCCAGTTCGCCGTGGCCATGGGGGCGGCCTTTCCTAAAAGGTAGGGGCTGTTTAGCTCCTTGATCACTATCCCCTCATGTCCGGAAAGGACGGCTTCCTTGAGCCGCAGCTCTAAATTGTCCACCTTTCCCCCCAGAACTAGATAAAGCGGCTCCCTGAAAGGAATAGCGGATAGTATTTCCTTCCTTCTTTTAAGAGGAAGGTTCCCCACGAACTCCCACTTATAAAAAATGAGATCAAAAACGTAAATTATGGGCTGCCCCTTAGGCCGAGAGGTAAAAAGGGAGGGGATGAAGCGCCTTCCCTGATCGCAGTAGAGTTCACAATCCAGGATCGTCCCGGGTGGTAGGTAGGCAAGGGATGATTTTGGAACCGCCTTGAGCTTTTCTGTCCAGTTTGGTTTTCTCTCGAGTCTCCTTCCCCAGAACTCCACAGCGTTTTCCCCCTTGATTATTTGCATGCGCCAGCCATCGATTTTTGGCTCCCAGATCCAATCTCCCTGGGTTTTTTCCCCGAAGTACGGGATGGGCTGCATCAACCAGACCGGGCCAAAATCTAATTTTGGGGTAGGGAAGGGCGCCTCGGGAGAGGCGGCGTTCTGCTCCGGAGATTTTTCTTCCTCTATGAAATAATGGGTATTCCTTTCCTTCTTTAAATTTAAAAGAAATTCCAGGAGCTTTTCGTCCACCCGTCTTTCCTCCGGCTCCTCAATCCAGAAGGAGAGACGCCAGGGTCGGTCCTCACTTTCTTCTCCCTTAATGCTCATGGTCCCGATCACTTTGGTGATGCGGGGGAGGTCATACATGCTGTCGATGCGGCAGTTGTGCTCCCTTAACTCCTTCTTGAAAATCTGGCGCATTTGGGATTCAAATATTTCGAGCATTGAGGAAACGCTTTCCCTGTTTTCCTCATTGACTTCATAAAAGGGCAGGGAAAAGTAGAGGCAAGTGCCGTTTCCTGTAACCGCTCCGTACGGTCTCTGGAATCCATGTTCCTCAAACCACCGCGCCATTATTTCGGAAACCCGGATGGCGTTCTCCAGTTCTTCTTCCCTGGAGGGGGTCTCCGCCTCCCTTATTGGGTCAATATCCAGAATCACAGTCTGGAGACCCACGATTTCAGAAGCGGTGGCGCACCTTTTCAAACCAAAAGCTCGATCCCTGATCCCGGCGTAAATGTTCCTTTTTCCGTTCCAGGCCTTGCAGGCCTCAAGGAACTCTTCCTCGCTCTTGACGATCTGAAAAGCGGGGTAAAGGCTACGCTTCAGGAAGCGCAGCTCGGAATTGTTTTTGTGATTGAGCAGGCGGTAAAAAAGCCTAACGTGCCTCTCGTTGAACTCCATGGCACATCTATTATAGCGCCAGGAAGAAAGCTGGGGATATCGCCTGAGAATTAGGGTTGAAGTGTCCGGCGAGGCATTTTCTTATTCCGCTACCCCTAAAACCGGGTCAAGGAACTGCTGCTTTGAGACATCAACATATCCTTTATCGGTAATGGCAAAGGCGGGCAAAGCTGCCAGGGTGATAAACGAGAGGAACATAAAGGGCTCGTGCACCTGGCATCCCATTTCCCGGGCTTTAGCCAGGATTTCTTTTCTCCTCTGGGCAAAACTCCAGGCATTCAGGTCCGATAACAGCCCTACAATGGGAAGAGGAATTTCATCCACTACCTTTCCTCCTTCCGCGAGCACTATTCCTCCACCTAGCTCCGCTACCCTGTTTGCTGCCACAGCCATATCCTGGGGATTAACTCCCATAACCACAATGTTATGATTATCGTGAGCAATGCTTGAGGCCATAGCACCGCGTTTGAGGCCAAACCCACCGATGAAGGCTTTGCCGATGTTGCCTGTTGCCTGGTGCCTCTCTATGACGGCGATGTGTAAAATATCCTGAGAAGGATCGCAGGCAATAAAATTGGATTCCACTTGAAGGATTGCTTCCCCACCCTCGGTTATGGGAATCCAGGGGAGAGTTTTCATGAAGTGCACTTTCACCTTGCTTGCGCCTTGAGGAGCGGGGATAAGGAGGTCCTGGCTTTCAATCTTTCCTTTCAAATGGAAGGTGTTTAAAAGAAGAGGGTCGTGGGAAATGTCCGGAAGAGGCTCTATCAAGCGATTTTCTTTGGCTACCACTTTACCGTTGGCGATGGTTAAAAGGACTTTGAAATCCTCGGGCCCGCTTGTAATGTTTATATCAGCATACCTTCCGGGCGCTAGGAGGCCTATTTCATCTTCTTTCCTAAAGGAGGCGGCGGCGTTTATGGTCACCATCTGAATGGCTTTGACGAAATCCACCCCCTGGGACAAAGCCAGGCGAACAAGATAATCTAAGTGTCCATTTTCAGTTAAAGCTACGGCGCTGGTGTCATCAGTGACCAGAGAAAGGAAGCGAGAGTCAACATGCTTCTCGGTCAGAGCCTTAAGGAGTTCCGGCAAAGTAGGAACGATCAAATTGTGGCGAAGCTGAGCGTGCACGCCGTTGCGCACTCTTAAAAGCACTTCCTCAACCGAAAGGGCTTCATGATCGTTGAAAATGCCCGTGGCTACGAAAGCGTTCCAGGCTGGACCGTGCGTTTCCGGTCCGTGGCCCGCTAAGATTTTCCTTTGATGAGAAGTGAGATCGATGGAACGAAGTAAATCGGGATGCCCAAATATCACGTAAAGAGAAACGATTTCAGAAAGCCCAACGACATCTTCTCTCTGGATGTTTTCTGCAATTACCGTGGAGTCGATATGACCACCGCTTGTCTCTAATCCTGGAGAAAAGGGAACGTGGGAGGGGATGACAAAATATAACTTTAAAAGAGTACGCCGCACCTCTTTTAAAGAAGCCTCAATAGCAGGGAGACCGCCTACTACTCCAATTTCATGCAGGTCGCTGAAAACGCTGGTTGTCCCATGGGCCAGAACTACTTCCGCAAAGCGCGGAAGGCTTAAATTGCTGCTTTCTGGATGAATATGCCCTTCCACAAATCCCGGGGTGATGAAAGCCCCTTGAGCATCAACGACTTGCGTATTGGGGCCGATAGTGTAATCCACGTCGCCAATGGCGGCAATTTTATCTCCTGCTACCGCCACTCCGCCTGGATAAATTTCTCCACTGGCTACATTTACAATCTGGCCATTTTTCACCACCAAATCTGCTGGTTCCTGCCCCAGAGCTACTTTAATCAGATTCTTCATTGCTTTCCTCCTTTTGCCTGTTTAGTTTTTATCCCACTTTTGGGAATCTGCTTGGAAGTGAGATGCCCGCCCGCTTCACAATGGATTCCGCTTTCCTTTGAGCTTCCTTAAGGATCTCCTCTTCGTTCACGGTGAGGATTTCTCTTTCCCACATAACCCACTTTCCGTCCACCATCACGCTCTCCACGTTCTCCGCTCTCATAGAAGTTACCATGTTGGCGATAGGATCGTGCATGGGAAGCATAGTAGCTGTATTCGGATTTATGATAATTAAATCCGCCTTCTTTCCCGGTTCAATGCTTCCGATCTCGCTTTCCAAAAGCAGGGATTTCGCTCCATTTAAGGTGACCATGGCTAAGATTTCTTGAGCGGGCATCACAGTGGGGTCAAGCAATCGGCCTTTGTGAATCAGGGAAGTAAGCCACATTTCATCGATTAAGGTCATGCGGTTGTTGGAAGGGGCCCCATCTGTCCCCAGGCTCACGCAGATGCCTTTCTTGATCATCTCCGGAATCTTCGGAAACCCCAAAACGCGCATGGCTGCAGCGGGATTGTGCGAAACCTTTACCCCTTTCTGGGCAAAAAGGTCAATTTCCTCATCAGTCAGCCACACGCAGTGCACGGCGAGGAAATTATCATCCAGAACCCCTAGATTAAATAAATGCTTGACTGTTGTGGCCCCTCGAGTTTTTTGAGCAAACTCCACCTCCTCCTTGATCTCCGCCACGTGCATATGGATGCCTACTCCGTAGTGGTCCGCGAGCTCCTTGGTCCTTGTGATTAAGTTGTCGGAATTATTGAAAATGGTACGAAGTCCGAACCAGATTCTAATTCTGCCATTAGCCTTTCCATGCCAGTGCTCTAAGGCATTCACCTGGGCCTGGAGAGCCTGATCGGTGCTTTCACACCAGTTGGGAGGCAATCCTTCCCCGCAGTCCATCGTGGAGCGCGCCAATATCCCGCGTATGCCCAACTCCATGATTGCCCTGGCCATCCCATCCACGAATTGTCCTCCTGGCTCAGCAAAACAGGTAACCCCGCTTTTGATCAGCTCGATTCCACAGAGAAGAGTTGAGATGTAGCTGTCCTCCTCCGTCATTGCACTTTCATAGGGCCAGATTCTTTCGTGGAGCCAGGTAAGAAGGCTGACATCGTCCCCCAGGCCACGGCCCAATTGCTGCGAGGTGTGCACATGCGTGTTAATTAACCCAGGGAGTATCCAGCGGTTGCGGAGATCCACAATCTCGGCTTCAGAAGCGTATTTCTCGAACAGGTCTTTACTTTTTCCTAACTCCTTAATGCAGTCATTCTCGATCAGGATGGCTCCGTGATCGAACTGGCGCCGCTGAGCATCCATAGTTACGATGCCAGCGTTAGAAAGTAGCGTTTTTTCTGCCACCTCTTGACCTCCTTCTATGAAATGATGTTTAAACACCGGTTAGTTTAAATAACCGAAAAAGGGAAGGCAACCCGATTAACTTTTGAAAGGATCTTGCTTTTCGATCCAGATTGCCATATTTTTTAATTAACCCTGGATCCCAATGAAGCAGGATAATGCAAAAGCTCCAACTTGTGGCTGGAGCTTTTGCATTAACTTCGCTTCAACAATCGTTCATGGGAGCCTGAATCCGTACTCCGCGAGGACCCATTTAGGGAA
>JANLFM010000007.1:0-31234 GCA_024655865.1 Caldisericota bacterium | reverse complement strand
CAAAGCGCACGGTCTTCTCGGGGTCCACCACCTGGCAGAACTTCAGCTCACCCACCAGGCTCATGAGCATTCCGGCGTCGTTGAAGGGAATTTTGGCGAAATCTGTGAGCAATTTCGCCATGGCCTCAATGGCACCCTGGCTGGCCTCATCGAGAGTAGGGGCGGAAAAGATCGTAGCCACGACCTTATCCGTTTCCACCAGGGGGGTGGGAAGCCCCTTTAAACCAGTAACCTGAGCTTTGAAGGTCACTATTCCCGGGGTCTCGGCTCCACAGACCACTATTTCTCCGTCACCCATCACGGCATGGAAATCGCCGCAGCCAAAGAGAGCGCCTTCTACGTTAACGGTAAAATAAACTCTGGCGCCTTTGCCGATTAAAGTGCAGTCCATGTTTCCGCCATGGGCACCGGGAGTTCCCGTGGGTACGCTTCCAGACTTCGGAGCGACTCCAATTACCCCAATCATGGGCTTGAAGGGTATGCGAATCTTATTTTTGAAAACCACTGCCCCAGCCTCGTGTTTCAAGACAGTGGTTTCCATGTCCGTGATCATATTCCCCAAAGCGCCTTCCTTGGGAACAGCCACCATGGTGGAGGAGCTTCCCACTTCAAGGTCTACGATCTCAAAAGAGAGTATGTCGCCAGGCTCAGCTCCTCTGATGAAGACCGGTCCAGTTGCCGGATTGACGTGACTCCAATCCAGTGAAGTGACGAGGTCCTTTTCCGATTTCAGCTGGCCTTCGAAACAATCATGGGTCTCAAGGGTGAAAAGCTCGCCCTGATCCACTTCCGCTACCGGCTTTAAATCTGGGGAGAAAGCGTAAAAAACCTTATCCCTTGTGATTACTTTTGACACTTCTCCTCCTTTCTGGCCAATGGCCCTAAACCTGAAGCGCAGGTGGAACCTTCTTAAATCCCCTGGTCACAATTACAAGGAGGACGAGCCCCACTCCTAACCAGATGAAGCCCAGGGTCTTAGCCAGAGCATCGAGTGAGACCCAGACGAAGCCGATGATCACGAACCCGATTAAGGGCAAGAGCAAGTAATTAAAGATATCCCGGAAGGAGAACTGCTTTCCCTTGATTATGTAGTTGGAAACCACGGTGACGTGCAGGAAGAGGAACGCTGTCAGGGCGCCAAAGTTAACCAGGGAGCTGAGCTTATCCAGGGGCAGCAATACAGCGATGGGAAGAGTTATTACCGCTACCACGATAGTGGCTACCCAGGGCGTTTTGTACTTGGCGCTCACCTTAGCTAGGAATGGGGGAAGCTGCTCATCGCGAGCCATTCCATACAGGATGCGGGAGACCGCAGCTTGGGAGGCAAGACCGTCTCCTACTCCCCAGGCCAGAACCGTTCCAATCAGGCAGAGAACCCTGACTACCGCTCCTCCGGCTTTCTCCGCTATGTGGAAGAAGGCCACGTCCGGGTTGGGGAAGGAATTGTAATCGGGCCAGATGCATCCTGCAAGCCACGTTTGAATCACGAAGAAAAATGCCAGAAGACCCAGAGCGGCCACCATGGAGCGTCCGATCATGCGCTTGGGATCACGAGTTTCTTCAGCGAGCGTGCTGATGGCGTCAAAACCGAGGTAGCTTAACACGGAGATTGACGTTGCAGTGAGTACAAAACTCCAGCTGAAGTTTTCCGGATCAAAGAAAGGTTTGAAGGTGAAAGTGGCCGCGCCATTCGCAATAGCTATGATGGCTGCAATCACAAAGGCCAAAAATGCCAGAAGTTCAATTCCTAACATTATCCACATGGCCTTGGCCATGATGTCAATTCCCAGAACGTTCAGGATGGTATTAAGTACAATAAAAGCAATGATCCAGACCCAAAAGGGAATAGCAGGAAATTCTGCTGAAAGCCAGAGACCTGAGACGAGGTACACCAGAGCAGGAACGAGAATGTAGTCCAGCAAGATAGTCCAGCCAGCAATAAATCCTACATGAGGACTAATTCCCCTCTGAACGTAAGAATAGACTGATCCTGCAATGGGATAAGCCTGAGCCATCCTCCAGTAGCTTAAGGCTGTAAAGACCATGGCTACGGCACCGATGATGTAGGTGAGGGGAACCATGCCCTTGCTGGCCTGAGCTACCACTCCGTAAATTCCCATCGGAGCAATGGGTACCATAAACACCAAGCCGTAAACCAGGAGATCCCAAAAAGAAAGAACGCGCTTTAATTCTTGTTTGTAACCGAATTCTTCTACACCGCCTGCGGGAACAACTTCTTTTTTGTCTGCCATAATCCCTCCTTAAGTCTCAGAAATTTGCGCCATAGGGCAGATAAAAGTTATTGGGATTTCTCACCCCCTTTCTTGATCTTCTTCGATTTTTTTTAGAAACTATCTCACCCCCTTTTCAAAGAAGATTATTAAATCTAAAAGTTGCAATGGGACTTTTAGACATGTCAAGAGGTTTTTAGGGGTAATGGATAAAATTTTAAATATTACTCTCTTCTCTCCAGGAAGCTGACCTGCTGAATCTTTTCTCTGGGGAAGATGAGAAGGATTGGTAACACCTCCCTGATCGTCTTGAAAATATTACCCTTTTCTGCTAATTTACTTTTTGCGTCCAGAGGACGGCTGCGTGGGTCGTTAGCTCAATTGGTAGAGCATCTGACTCTTAATCAGGCGGTTACAGGTTCGAGTCCTGTACGACCCACCAGAATTTTTTTAATGGTTCCGTCACTCTTTGAAGCAGTATGTGCTTCTTGATCATCGCCCCTCGCTTTGCCTTTTAACGCATTTGAATTTGGCTTGAAATCCAACTTCTCAGGGTAGAAAAGCCGCCTTCAAAGCCCTATAATCAGAATAGAATGCGAAGGTGGCGGAATTGGCAGACGCGCTGGACTTAGGATCCAGTGGTTCAATCCATGCGGGTTCGAGTCCCGCCCTTCGCACCAAATAATTTTTAAGGAACTTAGCCTTAAGGAAGGAGAAAATAAATTGCAAACTGAGAGAAAAGACCTGGAAAACCAGGTTGAATTCAGAGTGACAGTGCCTGCGGAGAAGGTTGATAATGCCATGAACATGGCGACTTCGCGTTTAGGTCAAGATGCCGTTATTCCTGGTTTCCGCAAGGGAAGGGCTCCCACCAACGTAGTAAAGGCCTTTTTAGGCAAAGAAAAGATCAAGGAGGAGGCCCTCTCCGCGCTCCTTGAGGAATCGATCGAGGAGGTTTATGAAAAGGAGAACATCACTCCTCTTTTCTCCCCCCAAATAAAAGTGGAGCAATTCGAGGAGGGCATGCCCTTCATATTCCGCATGACCGTAGATCCCTGGCCAGAATTCGAGCTTCCTCCCGTGGAACAGGTGAAACTTGATCTTCCTCCTCCTGTAGTCACCGATGCTGATGTGGAAAAGACCATTTTCCGCCTCCGGGAAAGCTATGCCGCCCTGATCCCCAAGGAAGGGCCGGCAGAGATCGGTGACGTGGTGGTGGTTAGATGGCGCTTGGGCGATGAGCCCTGGGCTACCGAGATGCTGGAATTGGGCAAGGAGTCCTTTCTGCCCGAGTTTGACCAAAACCTGCAAGGGGCTCAGGCTGGGGAGACGAAAACCATTTCCGTGGATCTCAAGGGTGAAAAGGCTGATATAGAGGTTCAGGTAGTCGAGGTCAAACAAAAAGAGCTTCCCCCAGAAAATGACGAGTTCGCACAGAACTTTCAGGTCTCAAATCTAGCGGAGCTTAGGGAAAAGGTCCGAACCGATCTGAAAAATTACATGGAAAATGAGTACCAGAAGCAACTCAAGGAAGAGTTCCTCAGGAAGTACATAGAACTTATTCCTCTGGAATTCTCAAGTCACGCCCGGGAGAAAGCGCTGGCCAATTACGTAGAATCCTTCAAGGACTACTTGAGGAGCACCGGACGAATGCTGGATGACTTCCTGGGCAGGATCGGTCTTACCGAGGAAGAGTGGAGGGAAACGGTGGCCAGAAATCAGGCTGTTCAGACCCTCAAGGAGCAAATCGTGCTCTGGCAGGTGGCTGATGAGAGGGACATCCAGGTTGAGGAGTCCGAGCTCCGGGAGGCCTTGCGGAACCGCGAGGACGCTGATCCGGAAAGTATCTACGCCAGCTTGAGAAGAAGAAAAGCCCTGGACGAACTCTTCCACGACTGGCAGGTATCTACGATTCTTTCCCAAAAGGAGACAGAGGAAGGGAGGTAAAGAGTGGTTATCCCATACGTTATTGAACAAACGCCCCGAGGCGAGCGAGCCTATGACATCTATTCTCGCTTGCTTAAGGACCGTATTATCTTCCTGGGAGGGCCGGTAATGGATGATCTGGCAAACTCCATCATCGCCCAGCTTCTCTTCCTGGAAGCAGAAGACCCCGCCAAGGACATCTACCTTTACGTCAACAGCCCTGGTGGCCTGGTTTCCTCTGGTTTGGCCATTTACGACACCATGCAATACCTGAAATCCCCGATTAACACCATTTGTCTTGGCCTGGGAGCAAGCATTGCCGCTCTGATTCTGGCTGCGGGAACAAAAGGAAAGAGGATGGCGCTTCCCCATGCCCGTATCCTGATCCATCAGCCTCTCTTGACCGGGCAGGGGATTTCAGGGGCTGCCAAGGACATCGAGATCGAGGCCCGGGAGATCCTGGAAACCAAGAATATCTTGAACAAGATCCTGGCTAAGCACACCGGACAGCCTCTGGAGAAAATCGAGAAGGATACGGAGCGCAATTTTTACATGTCCGCGGAAGAAGCCAAGGAGTATGGGTTAATCGATTACGTATTCTATAAAAGAGAGTAAACAGAGAATTAAATGTCCGACTTAAGACCCTTCTCTTCTCCCGCGGGGAAAGAGCGATACTGTTCCTTCTGCGGCAGACCCGCTACGGGAACCGGCAAATTGTTTGCTGGTTATAACGCCTTTATTTGCGAGGAGTGTGTTACCCTGTTCCACAACGCTATGAACCGCGCGGACAGTTTTTCCCTTGAGCTTTCCCGGTTTCCCACGCCGATGGAGATCAAAAAAGCTTTAGACGACTACGTGATCGGGCAGGAAAAGGCCAAGAAGGCCCTCTCTGTAGCCGTCTATAACCATTACAAGAGGATCTCCTCTCCCTCTTCTCAGGATGTGGAGATTCAAAAGAGCAACCTTCTGTTTATAGGTCCTACCGGAGTAGGGAAGACTCTTTTAGTTCAGACTCTGGCTAAATTCCTCAAAGTCCCATTTGCCCTTGCCGACGCTACTTCCCTTACGGAAGCAGGCTACGTGGGTGAGGATGTGGAGAACGTCCTCTTAAGGTTGCTGCAGGCCGCGGATTTCGATGTCAAGAGAGCGGAAAAAGGGATCGTGTACATCGATGAGATAGATAAAATTGGGCGCAAATCGGAGAACCCCTCGATCACCAGGGACGTCTCCGGAGAGGGAGTGCAGCAGGCCCTGCTCAAAATGTTAGAGGGAGCAGTAATGAATGTCCCCCCTCAAGGAGGAAGAAAGCATCCCTACCAGGATTTCATTCAAATGGACACTACCAATGTCCTTTTCATCGCTGGCGGTTCCTTCGAGGGGCTTGATAAAATAATAAAGAAAAAGGAAAAAGGATCCATCGGTTTCGTCGCAAAAGAAAGCAAAGCAGAAGTAGCAGGAAAGGGGGCTATGCCCGAGGACCTTTTAAAGTTCGGGATGATTCCCGAGCTGGTGGGGCGGTTCCCCCTGATTGTGGAATTCGAACCCCTTTCTGAGGATGACCTGGTGAGGATTCTCGTCGAGCCCGGGAACGCCATTATCAGGCAATACCAGAAGCTCATGGCATTAGATGGAATAGAACTGATCTTTACTGAGGGAGTACTTAGAACCATCGCCAGAAAGGCACTGGGCTTAGGGATAGGGGCGCGCGGATTGAGATCTGTTCTGGAAAGTTTAATGCTCGATTTAATGTTTGAGGTACCATCCATGAAAGGTATAACCAGGTGTTTGATCACCGAAGAAGTAATTTTGAATGGCGGGAGGCCGATTTTGGAAAAATCGGCCAGGAAAGAGGAAAAGAAGGAAGCCCTCCTTCGTTAGCACTCTTGACTAAAGAGTGCTAAAATATAGCAAAAGAAAATGGAGGTGAAACTATGGCGCGAGAAAACGCTCTTTCAATTTGGGAAAACCTGACCGAAGCGCCGCTTCTGCCGCTGCGCAACGTAGTAGTTTTCCCCCATATGATTATTCCCTTGACCGTTGGTAGGGAGAAATCCACCAAATCGCTGGAAGAAGCTGTCCAGAAGGACAGATTAATTATATTAGTTACCCAGAAAGAGGAATCCATCGAGGACCCGGGTCCTAATGATGTCTTCCAAATAGGAGTGGGCGCGGAAATCCTCAGGCTCCTGAAGATGCCCGATGGCACCTTCTCCGTGGTAGTAGAAGGAGTTTGCCGGGTAAAGATCGACGAATTTACCCAGACCAGCCCCTCCTACCGGGTCAAGTTTCATTATCTTCCTGAGGTTGTGCAGCCCTCGAAAAACCTGGAAGCCTTGATGAGGATGGTCGTCGAGCAATTTGAGAACTACGCCCGTCTTTCCAAGCGAGTTTCCAGCGAGGCCACGGTAGCGATCATGAACGTGGATGACCCCAACCAGCTCGCTGACCTTATTGCGGCTAATATGGTCCTTTCCATCAAGGAAAAGCAGGAAATCCTGGAAATCACTGACGTCTACCCGCGTCTGGAGAAACTAGGAGAAGTCCTCTCCAAGGAGCTTGAAGTCCTGGAGCTGGCCAAAAAGCTCGAGGACAGGGTCAAGACCTCAGTGGAGAAAAGCCAGAAAGAGTACTTCCTCAGAGAGCAAATGAAGGCCATTCAGCAGGAGTTAGGGGAAAAGGACGAGAAGTTGGCCGAGATCGAGGCCTACCGCACCAAGATGGAAAAGGTCAACCCTCCTCCACAGGTTCGGGAAAAGGTGGAGGAAGAGCTTTCCCGGCTGGAGAAGATGCCTCCGATGGTGGCAGAATCCACGGTTGTGCGCACCTATCTCGATTGGCTCCTGGACCTTCCCTGGAGTATCGAGACCCCTGACAAGCTGGACTTAAAGGAAGCTGAGGAAATCCTGGAGGCAGACCACTACGGCTTAAAAGAGCCTAAGGAACGCATTCTGGAGTTCCTCGCTGTGCGCCACCTTTCCAAGAAGGTGAAAAGTCCTATCCTTTGCTTCGTGGGGCCTCCTGGAGTGGGAAAGACCTCTCTGGCAAAGTCCATTGCTCGGGCCATGGGCAGAAAGTTCGTGCGCATGTCCTTAGGCGGAGTGCGGGATGAAGCGGAAATCCGGGGCCACCGCCGCACATACGTGGGCGCTCTTCCCGGGAGAATCATTCAGGGAATGAAGAACGCCGGTTCCAAGAACCCGGTCTTCCTCCTTGATGAGATCGACAAATTGGGTACCGACTTCAGGGGAGACCCTTCAGCTGCCCTGCTTGAGGCTCTTGATCCTGAGCAGAACCACTCCTTCTCTGACCACTACATCGAAGTCCCCTTCGATCTCTCCAAGGTGCTCTTCATCACTACGGCCAACGTGCTGCACACCGTCCCTCCAGCCCTTCTGGACAGGATGGAGGTCATCGGCTTGCCCGGGTATACGGAGCTGGAAAAGGTAAAGATCGCCGAGCGTTTCTTAATCCCCAAACAGCTTGAGGCCAATGGGCTCTCGCCCGAGGATCTTAAAATCAACGAAGGTGCTATTTTAAGGATCGTTCGGGAGTACACCAGGGAAGCCGGAGTGCGCAACTTAGAGCGCGAGATTTCCAATATCTGCCGCAAGATAGCTCGAGCTAAAGTGGAGAATAAAGATTTCTCTGGCGTTACCGTTACTGCGAAAACTGTTCCCCAGTATCTGGATATCCCTCGCTACCACTACGAATCTGCAGAAAAGCAGGATGAGGTAGGAGTGGCCACAGGGGTAGGGGTGAGTGAGTACGGTGGGGACATCATGCCCATTGAGGTTGCCCTGGTCAAGGGCAAAGGGGAGCTCCTCCTGACAGGTCAGTTAGGGGACGTGATGAAAGAAGCTGCCAGAGCGGCAATCACTTATGTTCGTTCCCGGGCCAAGGAGCTCTCCATCGATGAGAGCTTCTATCGCCAGATGGACATCCACATCCACGTTCCTGCAGGAGCCATTCCCAAGGAAGGCCCCTCTGCGGGAATCGCCATGGCAGCAGCTCTGGTCTCCGCTCTTTCCGGAAAGCCAGTACGGCGCGATGTGGCCATGACCGGGGAGATCACGCTCAGGGGAAGAGTACTTCCCATAGGTGGAGTTAGGGAGAAAGTCCTTGCAGCCCACAGGGCCGGAATAAAAACTATGATCCTTCCTGAAGCCAATAAAAAGGAGTTGGAAAAGCTTCCACCCATCGTCAAGAAGAGCATGAAATTTGTGCTCGTGAATCATATGGATGAAGTGCTCAAGGAGGCTCTGGCAAAAAGGAAAAGCTAAATCCTTGAGATTTGCCCCAAAACTTATTTATGATTAGCGCAGGATGGCCTGCGCTAATCGCATTTCTATAGGGTTTAAGAAGGGGCTTTTTTTAGTAGCGGTATCGCTTTCTTTTCTGGGAGGGTTACTTTCTCCACCCGTTCTCATTTTGAGAAGGTGGAATCCTGCTTACTTCTTCTTGTGCCTGATTGTCTTTTTCCTGGCTTATGTTGTAAAAAGGGAAACCCATCCCAGAAGGGTATTTCAGGGAGCGCTCCTTTTAGGTTTCCTATTCGGCCTGGGGCAAAGCTTTGGGCTTTACCTCTTTAATTCCCCCTCCGCAATCTTTACAGGATTTTTCATCCTGGACCGCTTCTGGATGATTCAGGCCTACATTCTTATTGCGGGCTTTCTGGCCCTCACCGCGCACGGATTTTTCCAGAGAAAATACTGGTGTGGCCTTCTTTACTTTCTGTTTTCCTTGATCTTAGAGCTTCTTACTGCGCAGTATTTTCTCGTGAAGAAAGCCTTGCCCTTTCTTCCTTCGCGCCCCTACCTTTTGCCATTTTCCATTATCCTGGGGTACTTTGGGGTCTCTTTACTTTATCACTTCTATGCGCTTAAAATGCAGAAAATTATAAATAAAGAAGGGGATGAAAATGAATCGGTTCAAGCCTGAGCCTGAAGGCTCAATTCCTCAGGATGCCATCGCCCTCAAGGTTGATGGCCGTTTAATGGATCTTTCCGCCTTCACGGGCGGAAAGGATGTTACCTTTATTAAGACATCAACTGAGGAAGGATTAGAAATACTGCGTCACAGTACTTCCCATCTTATGGCTCAGGCTGTGAAGGAGATTTTTCCTGAGGCCAAACTGGGAATTGGCCCGGCGACCGCAGAGGGTTTCTACTACGATTTTGACCTCCCCCGGCCCTTGACCCAGGAGGATCTTATTGCCATCGAGGAGAAGATGAAAGAGATCGCCTCCCGGGATCAGCCTTTCCAGAGGGAAGAGATAAAAAGGGAAGAGGCCCTGGAACTCTTCCAGCGTCTGAACGAGGATTTCAAAGTGGAGCTCCTTCAGGAACTTCCGGAGGAGACCGTTTCCCTCTATCGAGTGGGGGAATTCGTGGACCTCTGCCGGGGTCCTCATGCTCCTTCCACCGGATATTTAAAGCATTTCAAACTTTTGAGCGTGGCGGGAGCTTACTGGAGGGGGGACGAAAAGCGGCCCATGCTTCAGAGGATTTATGGAACCGCATTTCCCACAAAGGAAGGCCTGGAGCAATACCTGCATCTGCTCGAGGAAGCCCAGAGAAGGGACCACAGGCGTTTAGGGAAGGAGCTGGAGATCTTCTCCATCGAGGACATTTCCGGAGCAGGACTGGTGATCTGGCATCCCAAGGGTGCCATTCTGCGCCGGATCATCGAGGACTTTGACGTTCAGGAACACCTCAGGCGAGGGTACAATCTGGTAACTTCCCCTCACATTGCCAAGTCCGACCTCTACCGAGTTTCCGGACACACGGAGTTCTATCGGGAGAACATGTATTTCTTTACCATTGATGAGCAGGAGTTCGTGCTCAAGCCCATGAATTGTCCTTATCACGTGCTCATTTATCGCAGCAAGACCCGCTCTTATAAGGACCTCCCCTTGCGTTTCTTCGAGATGGGTACCGTCTATCGCTACGAGCGCTCTGGCGTTCTCCACGGACTGCTCAGAGTACGTGGGTTTACCCAGGACGACGCACACATCTTCTGCCGTCCCGACCAGCTTCTGGATGAACTTGTTGGGGTGCTGGACCTCGTGATCTTCATGTTGGAGACCTTCGGGTTCAAGGAGTTTGACGTGCGCCTCTCCACCCAGCCGGAGAAATTCATCGGCAGCCAGGAAAATTGGGATCGGGCCACCGCTGCTTTAAAGGAAGCCCTGGAAAGGAAGGACATTCCTTTCAGGGTGGATCCCGGGGAGGGCGTCTTCTACGGGCCCAAGATCGATACCAAGCTTAAAGACGCTTTAGGAAGAACGTGGCAGGGCCCCACTGTTCAGGTGGACTTCAACTTCCCGGAGAAATTTAACCTGACTTACATGGGGGAGGATGGCAAGGAACACCAGCCGGTGATGATCCACAGGGCTATCCTGGGCTCCCTGGAGCGCTTCATTGGCGCTTTAATTGAGCATTATGCTGGGGATTTTCCGCTCTGGCTTGCCCCTCAACAGGCCGTGGTCATCCCCATCGCTTCCCGACACCAGGAGTATAGTCAGGAAGTGCGTGACCTCCTGAGAGCTCAGGGTATCCGCGCGGAGGTGGACTCGCGTTCAGAGAAGATGAACGCCAAGATCCGGGATGCAGAAACCCAGAAGATCCCCTTCATTCTTATCGTAGGAGACAGGGAAGTGGAATCCCGATCCGTATCGGTGAGGCGCAGGAAGAAAGGAGACCTGGGGGATATGCCTCTTTCCCAACTTATAGAGAAAATGGTGGAGGAAATCCAGAAGAAAGCCATTGAACCGCTTGACTAAGCCCTATAGCTGTGCTATCCTCCTTATGCGAATAAAGAAGGGGCCTGGCCCCTCACCTTGTGGCGCCGCCAACAAGGTCAAAAAATGAAATCAGTCTTGTACTGGCGGCTCCATTGTGGGAGCCTTTTTCATTATTTTAGAAAGGAGCGAGAAAGGAGAGAAAATTTGGAAAAAGAGAATATTTCCCTGGGGGTGAAGTCCCATCAGTAAGGACTTTCGCGTGAACGAAAAGATCAGGCGCACTTCTCGTGCCCTGATTGGCCCCGATGGCACTCAGTTGGGGATTTTATCCCTCAACGAGGCTTTAAGGAAAGCACAGGAGATGCAGCTTGATCTGGTGGAGGTTTCCTCAGCTTCTCATCCCCCGGTCTGCCGGCTGATGAATTACGGTAAATTCAAATACGAGCAGGCCAAAAAAGCCAAGGATTCCCGTAAGAAACAGAGCGGGGATGTTAAGGAAATTAAGATCACTCGTGCCCACATCGCAGAGCATGACCTCCAGGTTAAGGTGAATCATTTAATTCGATTTTTGGAGCATGGTGATAAGGCCAGGCTGATTGTGGAGTTCAGGGGAAGGGAGCAGCTTTATTTAAATAAAGGCTTCGAGATCCTGAACAAACTGGCCGAGAGACTGAGCTCGATTTCCACAGTCGAGAGAAAGCCAACCCTCGAAGGTCGAAGAATAATTATGGTTTTGTCGCCCAAGCGGGCGAAGGGAGAGCAAAGTGGCAAAGATAAAGTCGAAAACTTGCAAAACAGCAGTCAAGAGGTTTAAGGTCACCGCGACTGGAAAAATACTCCGGGGCCATATCGGCCACGGACACCTTTTATCCAAGAAGTCCAGCGCGCGCAAGCGTCGCCTTACCACTTTGACTGAAATTTCCCCATCGGATTACCGGAGAATAAAAGGACTACTGCCGAAATAACCGGCAAATAGGGAAGGTGATTAAAATTGAGTCGCGTTAAAGGCGGGCCCGCAACAAGGCAGCGCAGAAAAAAAGTTTTGAAGATGGCGGAGGGCTACTGGGGTTCCACCCATGTTCGCTATCGCATCGCCCGGGAAGCGGTGATGAAAGCCTTGCAACACGCTTATGTGGGCAGGAGATTAAAGAAGCGTGATTTCCGCACGCTCTGGATTCAGAGGATCAACGCTGCTTGTAGGCAAGAGGGACTGGCCTACAACCGGTTCATCTACGGCCTGAAGCAGGCAGGAGTGGTGATTGACCGAAAAGTGCTTGCCGACATCGCAGTGAACGATCCCCAAGCTTTCAGCCACCTGGTAGAGATTGCTAAATCGGAACTAAATAAGCAGGGATAACTTGATTAACCCGGATCTTCTGCGTCAGGAACTCCAGGAAAAAATCAGTTTGGTATCCAGCCTGGAGGAATTGAACCAGCTTAAGGCCAGCGTTTTAGGAAGAAAAGGACAATTAACTCAATACCTGAGATCGCTGGGGGAGCTCCCTCTTGAGCAGAGAAAAATCCTGGGTGCTCAATTGAATTCTCTGAAAGTCGAGCTGGAATCGTTTTTCCTTGCCCGCGAGCGCGAGCTGGAAGAAGCGAGGATCCGTGAGAGCTTGGAAAAGGGAAGGGTGGACGTCACCCTTCCTGGCATCAGACCCCCTCTGGGAAGAAGGCATCCTCTACTTCAAGTATGGGAGGAAATAGAGGATGCCTTTCTTTCTTTAGGATTTGACATCTACGAGGGGCCAGAAGTGGAGTGGGAATATTACAATTTCGGCGCCCTGAATATTCCCCCTGACCATCCGGCACGAGATATGTGGGATACCTTTTACATCACCGATAAGATGCTCCTCAGGACACACACCTCACCCGATCAGATCAGGTGCATGGAGGAGCAGAGGCCGCCAATTAAGGCGATCATGCCCGGTCTGGTTTACAGGCACGAGGCTGTGGATGCCACCCACATGGATGTTTTTGTGCAGATTGAGGGGTTGGTGGTGGATAAGGACACAACTTTCGCGGACCTCAAAGGGACGCTTGAGCTTTTCGTCTCCCTGATTTTTGGCCCTGGACGCAAAACGATGTTCGTTCCCAGCTACTTCCCCTTTACGGAGCCTTCAGCCGAGCTTCTAATTTTATGGGACGACGAGAAGGGACATAATGCAGCGGGCGGAAAATGGCTGGAGGTTTTGGGCTGTGGCCAGGTTCATCCCCAGGTTTTGCGCAACGTTGGTCTGGACCCCCAGGTCTATTCCGGTTTCGCCTTCGGCCTGGGAGTTGAAAGGATCGCCATGCTAAAGTACAACATCCCGGAGATCCGGCTATTTATGGAGAACGACCTCCGTTTCCTGGAGCAGTTTGGATGATAGTCCCGTATTCCTGGCTTAAAGAGTTTTTAAGTGACCTTCCAACTCCTGTAGAACTCGCTGATCTCCTCTTGAAAGCTGGTCTGGAGGTGGAAGAGATGAACGAGATCCGGGCCAATTTCCAGGGCGTGAAAACTGGCCAAGTTATATCCTGGGAACCTCATCCCGGCGATTCCCGTTTGCACATAGCCCGGGTTAATGTGGGTGATCCTCAGGAGCTTTCCATAGTGTGCGGGGCGAAAAACGTCTTTCCGGGGGCCATCGTTCCTGTGGCTTTGCCGGGCTCCAGGTTAAAGGATCGAGAAATCCAGATCCGGGAGTTCCAGGGAGTTTCCTCCCAGGGCATGCTCTGTTCCAGAGAAGAACTGGATTTGGACCTCGAGCTCCTGCCTGAAGGGGAAGGTGGGATTTCCATCCTTCCACCTGATACCCCGATCGGTGCCGATCTGGCTGAACTCTTGAACCTTCCGGATCACCTTCTGGATATCAAAGTCACTCCCAACCGCCCTGACTGGTTCTCGGTTTACGGACTGGCCCGGGAGATCTCGGTTTTCACTGACCAGCCTCTCCATTTGGGGGAGTTTCCCGGAGAATTCTCTCCAGAGGAATCCTCCTCTTATTTAGATCTGGAGATTTCAGACCCCGACCTCTGCTACTTTTATCTGGCCACCCTTATTTTTGGAATTTCCATCAAGGAATCCCCTCTTTGGCTGAAGAGCCGCCTATGGAAATCTGGGGTTCGGCCGATCAACAACGTGGTGGACGCTACGAACTACATCATGCTTCAGACCGGGCAGCCCCTACACGCTTTCGACTACGATGACGTGGCTCAGGGGAAGATTGTGGTGCGGAGAGCCAACCCCGGGGAGACTATTATCACCCTGGATGGGAAGGAGAGAGCCCTGGAAAGGGAGATGCTCCTGATTGCCGACCCGGAAAAGGGAATTGGCATTGCCGGGGTGATGGGCGGAGAGAACAGCGAGGTTAAGGAGACCACGACCAGGGTGGTTCTGGAATCGGCATACTTTGCTCCCTTTTCCATAAGGAGGACGGCGAGAAAGTTGGGCCTGCGCACTGAAGCCTCTTTAAGGTTCGAGCGCGGGACAAACATGGAACAGGTAGAGCTTGGTTCCCGGCTTGCTACTCAGCTCATCTCGTATCTCTCCTCAGGGAAAATCCTCAAGGGAACGATTCGGAAAGGGGCAGAATCTCGCACGAATACCGTCAAAATTACCCCCAAGCGAGTGAATTTTTACCTTGCGGCGAATTATTCCCGGGAAAAGATTATCTCCGATTTGAAGAGGCTTCATTTTAAAGTGAAAGAGAATGGGGAAGATTTAGAGGTGGAAGTCCCTCCCTTCAGGAACGATGTGAAAGAGGATGCCGATCTGATCGAGGACATCGCCCGCCTGAACGGATACCAGAATATCCCCAGTACCCTCCCCAGGGGTGAACCGAGGAAAGGCCAGGAGCCCCTCTGGAGAATCCGCTGGAAGGAATCGCGTTCTCATTTCCTTCATTTCGGGCTTCAGGAAACGATCACCGCTCCTCTGGTTTCCCCGCATTTAAACGAGTACGCCTTTCTCTTTTCAGGGAGGGAGGAAGTGAAAATTCTCAACCCCATTTCTCAGGATAGATCAGTCCTGCGGAAAAGCGTTCTTCCCTCTTTAATTTCGACCTATGCTTTAAACGAGAGAGTGGGGAAGGAGACTCTGGGATTCTTCGAGCTGGGTAAAGTTTACCTTAAAAGAGGGGAAAAGGAGCTCCCCGAGGAGCCCAGGGTACTTGGAGTCGTCCTTTCCTCAAGGAAGCGCAGATCGTGGAGAGGAGAAGAGGAAACCCTGGATTTTTTCTCCCTGAAAGGGCTGATCGAGAACGCCTTCAAGGAATTTCCCCTGGAGTTCGTGCCTGATTCCTGCCCCCCGCTGCATCCCGGACGCCAAGCTGCTATCCATTTAGACGGGGAAAAAGTGGGCATTCTTGGAGAACTTGCCCCTCAGGCGGCGCAATTCTGGGATTTGAAAGAGAGGGTGCTTGTAGCGGAAATTCTCTTTGAGGCCTTTCTGAGGAAGCCTGAGGCCCCCAGTTTCAAGCCATACCCCCGCTTCCCTCAGGTGCGCAGAGACATTGCCGTAATTGTGGATGAAGAGATTCCTTATTCCCAGCTTGAGGAGGTTATCCGTCAGGCGAGCGGGGAATACCTGGAAAGGATGGAATTCTTCGATTTATATCAAGGGTCTAACATCCCTTCGGGAAAAAAGAGCCTGGCTTTTACCTTAATTTTCCGCCATCCTCAGAGGACCCTGCTTGAAGCAGAGGTGAACCAGTTCCTCCAGAATGTGGAAGAGGAATTGACCTTGAAACTGAAAGCCGAGCTGAGAAAAGGTTGAGTGGAAGAGCCCCTCTTCCTCGATCTTTTTACCTTCAAGATACCCTGGAAGTTGCCAGAAGTTTAATTGGCAAGCTTTTGGTACATAGGGTAGGGGAGAGTTATCTTTCAGGTTTCATTGTGGAGACCGAGGCCTACGTGGGTCCGGACGATCGCGCCTCCCACGCATCCAGGGGCCTCACTAAAAGAACAGCCCCTATGTTTGGTCCCCCAGGACATGCCTATATTTATCTCATCTACGGAATGTATTATTGTTTTAATGTGGTGACGGAAAGGGAAAATTATCCAGCGGCGGTTCTGATAAGAGCCCTTGAGCCTTTCGAGGGGATTGAGCTCATGCTCGAGCGCAGGAAGGTCAAGTCCCGGAGGGAAATCGCTAATGGACCGGGAAAGTTGACTTTGGCCCTGGGGATCACCAGGGAGATGAACGGATGGGACCTCTGTACAAGCGACCTCTGGATTGAGGAGGGGAGATCCCCGGAAAAAATTGGCCAGGGCACCAGGATCGGGGTGCACTATGCCGGAGAATGGAAGGAAAAGCCCTGGCGCTTCTTTGAAGTGGGAAGTGAATACCTCTCAAGGTGAGGAAATGGATGCCCATGCGCTGAGAGTCCTGGATTTCTTCGCCATAGTAGAAAAACTGGTGGAGCAAACCCAGACAGTTTACGGCAGGGAAATAGCGGAGAAAATTGCGCCGTTCAATGACCTGGATGAAATCAGAAGGGCTCAGGAGGAGACTTCCGAGGGCGTGGAGTGGCTCGGCCGTTACGGAGAAATTCCCTGGGGTACCAGTCTGGATATCAGGCCCATTCTGAGCAGGGCTAAAATCGGGGGAGTGCTCACGCCAGGGGAACTCTACCAGATAAAGGAATTCTTGGGCGCGCTGAGACAGATCAAAAGCAAAGTTCTGGAATCGAAATCCTTTCCCATCATTACTTCGCTGGTCAAGGAGTTCCACCTTTTGCCGGCCTTAGAAAAGGAAATTGAGAAATCGATTTCTCCCTCCGGGGAGATCCTGGATTCCGCCTCTTACGACCTCCTGCGCCTGAGAAAGCAGGCCCGGCTGATCGAAAACCGCCTGAAAGAGAAACTCCAGGGCCTGATTGAATCGCCCACAGTTAAAAGATATCTCCAGGAGCCAATTATCACCATCAGGGATGACCGTTTCGTGGTCCCCGTAAAAGCAGAATTCAAGGCCCAGCTTCCTGGAGTGGTGCATGACCGCTCGGCATCCGGCCAGACTGTCTTCCTCGAACCCCTGGACACCGTAAATATCAATAACGAGCTCAGGGAAGCGCAGATGAAGATCAGGGATGAGGAAGAGCGCATTCTCATGACCCTCTCGAAAAAGATCGGGGAGCAGGCCGGGGAACTCTTACGCTCCCTTCAGGCTTTAGGGCGCCTGGATTTCATCTTTGCCAAGGCGCGCCTTTCCGATCTGATGAAAGCTAATATGCCTAAAGTGGAGGACGGGGCCTACCTCGACCTGGTGAACGCCAGACATCCTCTACTTAAAGGCGAAGTAGTACCCATAGACATTCAGATCGGACGAAGTTTTCACACCCTGGTGATCACTGGCCCGAACACGGGAGGAAAAACCGTGAGCCTGAAAACCGCAGGACTGCTTGTGCTTATGGCTCAGGCGGGGTTGCATATTCCGGCCTCCGCAACGTCCTCGATCGGCATTTTCCGCAACGTCTTTGCCGATATCGGGGATGAACAGTCTATCCAGCAGTCCCTGTCTACATTCAGCGCTCACATGGCGCAAATTGTGAGGATTTTGAAGGATGCGGACCCCCGTTCTTTAGTGCTTTTGGACGAACTGGGCTCGGGCACGGATCCCCGGGAAGGGGCGGCTCTGGGGGCAGCAATTTTGGAATTCTTGCACGAAAATCGTATCCCTACCATTGCTTCCACCCATCACACCGAACTTGTGGCCTTTGCCTACCTGCACCGCGATGCCCGGAACGCCTCCATGGAATTCGACCTGAACACTCTCGCTCCCACTTACAAGATGCGCCTGGGTATTCCCGGATCGAGTCACGCTTTCCAGATCGCTAAAAAGCTGGGGCTTCTCCCGGAGGTGCTCTCTGATGCCCAGAACCACATGACCTTAGAGAGGGAGAAGCTGGACCAGTTAATCTCCAAGCTTGAAGAGGAGAGGCAAAAACTGGAATCCGATAAGGCTCAGGCGGAGAAGCTCAAGGAAGAAGCCTGGAAATTGCGTGAGGAGTACCAGAAGCAGAGCGAGGAGCTCAAGAAAAAGAAAAAGCAAATCCTGCGCAGCGCTTATGAAGAAGCTCAAAAGGTGATTAATGAGACCAAATCGCAGATGGAGGAGCTTCTGGAAAAACTTAGGCAAGAGCCTAAGGTCTCCGTCCGCACTGAAGCCATCAGGAAGGAGGTGGAGGAGGTCAAATCCCAGGTTGATGAACGCATTCAGATTACGGAAAAGCGCGGCCTTCCCGTTTCCCTCAAGGATTTACGCATAGGTGATTTGGTCTGGATTCCTCGCTTTAAGGCTCAGGGCGTGATCGTGGAAATCGATGAAGAAAAAAAGAAGGCCAGAGTCCAGGTGGGCTCAATGCGCGCCAGCGTGGAGGAAAGGGAGATTGAACGCCTGGAGGCCAAAGAGGCCCAGGAGGTCTTAAAGGAGAGGGAGGTTCCGGAAAGACCCTCTATTTCCTTCAAGAAGGATATCTCCTGGAAGATCGATCTCCACGGAGCCAGGGTAGAGGATGCCCTTCAGGTTCTGGATAAGTACCTGGACGACGCTGTGATGGCTAATTTCCCTTTTGTTTATATCCTTCATGGACGGGGAACGGGAGCTTTACGTCAGGCCATTCACAATTACCTGCGCAATCATCCTTCCGTGCTCCGCTTCCGCATGGGAGAGGCCACCGAGGGTGGGCAGGGTGTCACCATCGTCTATTTGAAGTAGCTTTCTTTTCTGTTCATTTTCAAGAAGATTAAAGACCGCCTGCGCCCCTTTTTAAAAGCAGGCTCCTAAAAAGCCAACTCCTGGGATTTTCCAGATCCGCTGTACCCCTACGAATGGAGCGCATTTCTATTAATTTTTCTCGGAGCCCTGAAAAAGATGAGAAAGATAGGTAACACCTCCGTAATAGAATTGTTGGAGAAGGAGGTGTTACATCTTGGAGGAAGAGATTTCCCTCCCCTGGAAAGAACCCTATTGGATCAAATACGTCACCTATTTCCCCCAGAAGAATCCGGAGCCCAGGGATCCTGAGGATTGGGCTAACAACCTCCGTGTCCGGGCCAGGAAGGAGAAGTTATCCCGGAATGCCCTCCGGCGTCTGGAGTGGTTCCTTTTCTTAAAATGTAGGGGAAAGGGAAACGTTTCCTTTACCTGCCGCCACTTTGGCATCTCCCGGAAGACCTTCTACCTATAGCAGAAGAGGTTTAAGGAGGGAGAGCTCTCCTCCTTAGAGGAGCGCTCCCGAGCTCCCCAGAGAAAGAGGGCCTGGCAGGTGACCCCGGAGGAGGAATTTAGGATCATCAAGCTGCGTAAGGAGAACTTGCGCTGGGGAAAGATGAAGCTGGCCTTGCTTTACCAGAAAAGATACGGGGAGAGGATCTCCTCCTGGAAAATACAGCGGGTTATCGAGCGCCATTCCCTCTACTTTCATCCCCAAAGAGCGGCCAAAACCCTGGAGTGGCGACTACCGCTACATCTTCACGGCTATCGATGATCATACCCGCATCGGCTATGCCCGGATGTACAAATCTGCTAATTCCCGGAATGCCTCGGATTTCCTCCAGCGTTTGCTCTATGTCTTAAATATTCCCATTCAATATGTGCACACGGATAACGGCTCAGAGTACTCCAAGTACTTCAGCCAACTATGCCAGAGCTTGCACATCCCCCAGTACTACTCCCGGGTGAAAACGCCCAAGGACAACCCACGATTGGAGAGGTTCAATCGCACCCTGAGGGAGGAATGGTTGGACTTCGGTCAGATGGGTGAGGACCTAGAAGAGGTTAACGCCTCCCTCACGGAGTGGTTGATCACCTACAACGCAGTTCGTCCTCATCAATCCCTGGGCTATTTGACACCTCTGGAATTTGCGGAAGAATATACTCAGGTGTTACCGATGTACTCATCTCATACAAGCCCTTGACAACCATGCTATCCTCAGGTAATATACCGACCAGTCGGTTTGTGAAATGAGATTCTTAAATTGAGTAAAACGAAAAAAATTGAGGGAAAATGAGCAAAAACATGAAAGCGCAGAAAGCAGAAGAGACCAGGTCAATCCTGCTTAAGGAGGCGGAGAATCTCTTCGCACTGAGAGGATACGACGCAGTTTCTGTAGATGACATCTGCCAGGCCGCGGGAGTGAGCAAAGGAGGTTTTTACCATCATTTCTCCTCTAAAGAAGCCCTCTTTCTCGAGCTCCTGGACCGTTGGCTTTCCCACCTGGATGAGGAACTCCTCAAAATTGAGTCCAGCACCTCAACCGTGGAAGAGGCCATTGCCAGGATGACCGATGTTGCCGGATACGTGATCGAACAGGCTGAAGGAAGCTACGGCATCCTCTTCGAATTCTGGAACAAGGCTCGCCACGAGGAGAAGATCTGGCAGAGCGCTGTTTCCTATTTTGAGCGCTACCGAAAATTTTTTCTGAAGATTCTGAAAAAAGGAAGGGAAAATGGAGAGTTCCAGCCTTTTGATCTGGAACTCTATTCACAGATAATGGTATCCCTCGCTGTGGGAGTTTTCCTACAGGCTGCCCTGGACCCCAGGGGTTCGGACTGGAAGGCCTCCTTAAGGAGGATGATCGGCATTATTTTGAAGGAATTGAAGAGCGCGCAGGCTTAATTATTTAAAAACAGGAGGAATAAAGATTTGAAAGTTTTAATTACAGGAGCGTTTGGCAACATAGGATTAAGCGCGCTGGAAGAGTTACTGAAAGCTGGTCACGAAGTGACCTGTTTTGATCTTCCCACAAAAGCCAACTTAAGGGTCTACAGGAAGCTCAAGGGCAGGGTCAGGGTGGTCTGGGGCGATTTGAGAAAGCTGGAGGACGTGCTTGTAGCTGTGGAGAATCAGGATGTGGTGGTACATTTGGCGTTCATCATCCCGAAGATCTCCCGGACAGGAATTGACTGCAATGAGAAGCCCAAAATCGCCGAGGAGGTTAACGTGGGAGGAACGTCTAAACTACTCCAGGCAATGAGGATGCAGCCCGTCCCTCCGCGGATAATTTTCACCTCTTCTCTGTACGTTTACGGGGATACCCATTACCTCCCTCCACCCCGAAGGGTGGAAGATCCTCCCAGGCCCGTAGAGCATTACTCCAGACACAAATTGGCCTGTGAAGAGATGGTGAAAAATTCCGGCCTGACCTGGTCCATTTTCCGTCTGGCCGCGGCCTTACCCATTTCCCTCAGGCTCGATCCGGGGATGTTCGATGTCCCCCTCTGGAACAGAATGGAGTTCGTGCACACTAAGGACGTGGGCCTGGCCATCGCCAGGGGAGTGAGCTCTGAGGAAATTTGGGGAAAAATCCTGCACATCGGCGGCGGCCCCTCCTGTCAGCTCTATTATCGGGAAATTTTAGAGGGAGTGCTGGGGTCCCTGGGCATTGCCCCGCTCCCAGAGAGCGCCTTTACGGAAGAGCCCTTCGCCACTGATTGGCTGGATAGCTCCGAGAGCCAGAGAATTCTCAATTTCCAAACCAGAACCTTTGCCGACTATATAAGGGACATGCACAAGGCTTTCGGCTTCAGGAGGTACTTGATTAAAGCCTTTAGCCCTATTGTCAGGCAATATCTGCTTTCCCGTTCTCCATACTACCGCCTGAAGCGGCAGGGGAAAGCCTGGGAAGGGAAGGTGGCCCTGGTCACTGGTGCCTCAAGGGGAATCGGAAGGGCAATCGCCCTGAAGCTTGCACAAGCAGGGTTGAAGGTGGTCCTGGTATCCCGAAGCGAGGAGGCGCTGGATTCTTTAAAGGAGGAAATCCAGCGCAAGGGGGGACAGGCGTTCTCTTTTCCCTGTGACCTGACTAAGGAAGAGGAAAGGATCAGGCTTTTCCTCTGGGTGGAAGAGAAATTCCAGGGGGTTGACGTCCTGATTAATAATGCCGGCTTTGGCTGGTATGGCTACCTTAAAGACATGTCCTGGGATTTGACTAAAGAGATGATCGAGCTCAATGCCACTTGCCCGGTGCACTTAATCAAGCTCTTTCTACCGGGAATGAGAAACCGGAGTAGGGGGTATGTGATCAACATCAGCTCCATTGCAAGCGAGATCCCCTCTCAGGGTGTGGCTATTTATGCGGCCACGAAGTCCTTTCTCTCTACTTTGAGCTCTGCGCTTCACAGGGAGCTTAAAGGATGGGTGACGGTTTCCTCAATCAAGCTGGGAGCTGTGGATACGGAATTCTTCGAGCATTCTCCCGGGGAAGCCAATTTGATAATTCCCGGGAAAGTCTTTCCCTTAAGCCCGGAAAAGGTAGCCTTCAAAGTCTGGGAGCTGCTCAACCGTCCTCGGAGGGAAATCTACTTTCCCCGGTGGCTGAGGGTCATCCCCGTCCTTGAATTTACCTTCGGCTGGCTTTTTGACGCTCTGGGTCCGGCACTTTTAAGAAGGCAAATTCCAAGATCGGCACGCTCCTCGAAGACACCTTAGCGGAATTCTCCACCTGTAAAAAATTTTTTACAGAAATCCCGCTTGAGTTAAAAAATAGTTTACAAGCAGGCCTTCTCCAGGTATTATCAAATTTCAAAAACCGGCAAGAACAGGTGAAATGAAAAAGCTAAGCGCAAAAGAGCAACTGGAGATTTTAAAGCGCGGAGTGGTCGATCTGGTCACTCCCGAGGACTTGCTTTCCAAACTGGAGAGATCCATTCACACCGGAAAGCCCCTGATCGTGAAATACGGTGCTGACCCCTCCCGACCGGATATCCACCTGGGACACGCGGTTTGCCTTTTGAAGATGAGGGAATTTCAGGATCTGGGGCACATCGTGGTTTTTGTGATTGGGGACTTCACCGCCAGGATCGGGGACCCTACCGGCAGATCGCAGGTCAGGCCTCCCTTGACCAAGGAGGAAGTGGAAGAAAACGCCCGTACCTACCATGAACAAGTAACCCGGATTCTGGATCCAGAGAGGACCCGCGTCGTTTACAATGGGAGCTGGCTGGAGAATATGACCCTCAAGGATCTGGTGCATGTGGCGGCGAAGTTCACCGTTGCCCAGATGTTAGAGAGGGAGGATTTTCAGAAGAGGTTCTCTGCGGGAATCCCGATTTTCCTCCACGAATTCCTCTACGCTTTGATGGTGGCTTACGACTCCGTAGCTTTAAACTGCGACGTGGAGATGGGCGGTGCGGATCAGCTATTCAACTTTCTTGTGGGCCGTGAGCTCATGAGGGAAATGGGGCAGGATCCCCAGGTTTGTCTCACCATGCCCATCCTGGAGGGGACAGACGGTTCCCTGAAGATGAGCAAGAGCCTGGATAACGTGATCGCCATCACCGATTCTCCCCAGGAGATGTTCGGCAGAGTAATGTCCATCCCCGATAACGTCATGTCCCACTACTTCCTCTACCTCAATCTTGCTACCCCCCAAGAAGTCAAATCCTTCGAGGAGAGAATGGCTTCCGGTTCCTTGAATCCCAGGGACGTCAAGCTGGATTTAGCTACCAGAATTGTCTCCTGGCTCCATTCCCCTGGGGAGGCAAAGAAGGCGCGTCAGGAGTTCGAAAAAGTATTCAGCCGGGGAGGAATGCCCGAAGAGATGCCGGAAAAGAGCGTCTCCCTGCCCCTGGACCTCCTTACTTTCCTTGTGGATGTAGGGCTGGTGCCTACAAAATCCGAGGCACGGAGGCTCTTAAAACAGGGAGGAATTTACCTGGACAACGTGCCCCTTCCTTACAGTGAAAGGCCTGTTATATCTACACTTGAGGACGGCGCTATCTTAAGGGTGGGGAAGAAAAGGTTCATCAGGCTTCGCCTGACTTGAACTTTCCCCGTTTTCCCTTTATCTAATCACTGAGGGAAAACGGTGGAAAAAGAAACTCTCAAAAAATTTCTATGTGAGGTCCTCTCTCTGAGCGCCCGGGATGCAGCGCTCCTGGGACTGAAATGGGCTTTTGCCCTGAGCCTCCTTTCCGCTTCCCTCATCTTTTTAATTTCACGCCTTTTCTTTGAGGGGTTAACCCTGTACTTTTACTTGGCCCCTCTTTTTTGGTTTGCGCTTGCCCCTATATATTTTTTAAAGCGCCCTGATCCTCTTAAGGTTCTGGCTCGGGTAGATCAGAACCTCAAAATGGAAGAGAGGCTCGTCACCTCCTTTGAAGTGATAGAAAGAAATGGACCCGGTTCTCTCCTCGAAAGCCTGCTTTTAAAGGACACTTGCGAGCGGCTTCAAGCTATGAAACCCAGGGAGGCTCTTCCCGGGAGGACCTCGGGGAAAGTTTTTGTCCTTTTCCTTAGCGCGCTTATCGTTTTCTCCGTGGCACCATTTCTGCCCAAAATCGAGTTTTCCGGCGCCCCGTACCAGGAACTGATCTCTCAGGCAAGCGCCATTTTACGTGAGCTCTCATTCCTTGCGGGACCGGAGAAGGACCAGGCTTATTTAGAGGTTTTAAAAGCGAAAAAGCAACTTGAGGCCCTGAACTTCAAGGAAGCGAGCATAAATTTAGAGGAGGCAAAGAAGCTCCTCGAGGAGGCGATGGAAAAGGACAAAGAGACCCTGCAAGCACTCGAAGCATCCGAGGAACTCTCTTTTCTCACCTGGAGCATTAAAAACAACTCCCTTTCACATCTGCTTCAGCTTGAGGGGCTCACTTCCCAGGAAAGGAAAGCGCAGGCAGAAAGGATAGCGGAGAAGCTTAAAAATTCCCCCCAGGGACCTTTGAGTGCCACTTTAGAGGAACTGGCGAATTCTTTAATGGAGGATGGGAATGACCTGGAAGAGGTGGGAAAGAAGCTCCTGGAAATCCAACCCAGAGAGGAATCAGCCTATGCAAGCCTTGATAACCTCCTTTCCCAGCTTAAGGATGAACGAGCTCAGGTGGAACTGCAGGCAAAAGCCAGCGGAGCCCAGGGGCAACTGGAACCGGGTCAAGGGATTGGCACACAGGGAGGGCTCTCAACCAGCAAGGAGGAGGATCAGAGCGGGTATATCAAATCCCCTCCCAATGAGCAGGGCAACCTACCTCAGGGCCTGATTTACCTTCCTCCCCTTCCCATGGAGGGGAAAGGGGAGCCTTTGGTTTTGCCTCAGGGAAGCGAAGGAAAGTACCAGATTTTTACCCCCGGAGAATCTCAGGAGGGAGCTTTTTACGAATACAGGGAAGTCCTTTCCTTGTATGAAAAAAGCGCTTCCGAAGTTTTCCTGCGCCAGGCTTTTCCTCCTGACTACGAGGAACTCGCCAAAAGGTACTATCAAATTCTGGAGGGTCTCAGATGACACCGGAAAAATTTCAGGAAAATTTTCGCTTGATCAAAGAGGAAGTGGGAAAAATCCTTGTGGGCCAGGAGGACGTGCTCATGGGCCTCATGATTTGCCTGATTGCCAGGGGCCATGCGCTGATCGAGGGTTTGCCGGGGTTGGGCAAGACCTTAATGGTGCGCAGCCTGGCCCAGGTTCTCGACTTAGGTTTTTCCCGCATTCAGTTCACTCCCGACCTGATGCCCGCTGACATCACGGGGACCATGGTGCTCGAGGAGGAGTCCGGGCGGAGAAGCTTCAGATTCCAGGAAGGCCCGGTTTTCGCCAACGTGATTCTGGCAGACGAAATCAACCGGGCAACCCCCAAAACTCAATCAGCCCTCCTTGAAGCCATGCAGGAGGGGCAGGTGACCATTGCTCGAAAAACCTACCAGCTCCCTCAACCCTTCTACGTTTTTGCCACCCAGAACCCCATCGAGATGGAAGGCACGTATCCTTTGCCCGAAGCCCAACTGGATCGCTTTTTCTTCAAGATCCTGATCGGTTATCCTCAGGATTTCGAGATGGTGGAAGTGCTCTCCCGGACTACCAGCGTCTATCAGCCGGATTTAAGGAAGGTGATTGACGGTTCTGAACTATGGGAAATGACCTCCTTAGCTCGAGAGGTGCCTGTATCCCGGACAGTTTACGAATACGTGATCAACATCGTGGAGAGCACCCGGCCCCAGAATCCCAAATCCGGGGAGATGGTGTGGAGATTCGTGCGCTACGGATCAAGCCCCAGGGGTGCTCAGGCGCTTATCCTTGCTGCAAAGGTCCGAGCGCTGGAGAAAGGCCGTTTTAATGTTTCCCTGGAGGACGTGCAGGCCGTTTGCCTCCCAGCTTTGAGGCACAGGTTAATTCTCAATTTTGAAGCTCAGGCGGAGGGAATCTCCCCGGATCTCTTAATCGAGGACGTTCTGAAAAGAATAGCTCAATAGGGGTTAAGATGGAGAAATTTCCCGGTTTCCCCGACCCGTTTCTCCAGAGACTGACAACGCTCCGTTTCAAGCCCAGGCCAGGAATTGCAGGAAAAGGAGCGGGAGAGCACCTGGTGCGTAAAGGCGGAGCCTCGGTGGAATTTTCGGACTTCCGCACCTACACCTGGGGAGATGACTATCGCCTCATAGACTGGAATTCCTACGCTCGTCTGGATAGGCCCTTCGTGAAAGTCTATCGGGACGAGGAGGGAATCGTGCTCCATTTTCTCGTGGATTGCTCCGATTCCATGGACTGGGGCGACCCTCACAAGCTGCAATACGCTTTAAAACTGATAGCAGCTTTAGGCTATGTGGCCTCTTCAGGATATAACTGGGTTAAATTTCAGAGTATCCCCGGAGGCTACTTTTACCCGGAAAGGAGGGGCCGCCAGCAAATTCCTCAGTTTTTCCAGTTCCTCTCAAAAATAAAGCCTCTGGGAAAGTGTCATCTTGGGGAGGAGCTCAAGCGCTACGCGGAGCTCAACCCCAGACCGTCCTTAATCTTCCTTCTTACAGACGCCTTAGAGCCCACCGGTATTGAGGGAGGAATTAGGAGGCTCCTGGCCCGCGGTCACCAGTTAGTATTTCTCCACATCCTCGCTCCCGAGGAAATTCAACCTCAGATAAGGGGTGACTTTGAACTGGAGGATAAGGAGTGGGGAACGAGAGTGGAAGTCACCCTGGACGAAGTTGCCCTTCAAATTCTTAAAAAAACGGTGGAAAACTGGAGGAACACCCTGCGTGTCTTTTGCCTGGCCCACCAGATCCCGTACCTTTTTGTCCTCACCTCTTCCCCCATTGAAGAACTGGTTCTGAAGCGTTTGCCTCTGGCAGGGATTTTAAAATAATGATTTTTTTAAAGCCTCTATTTTTGATTTCACTCTTAAGTCTGCTCCTCCTTTTATATATCGTGCTCCGTCGTCCCAGGCGCGAGAAGCGGGTTTTCTCGCAGGTTTTTCTTTTCCTGCGTGCAAGGAGAGAGGCCCTATCCCGCATTTCCAGGTGGCAATTCCTGAAGAACTCGATTTTGATTCTGGAAGTTTTCTTCCTCTTATTTCTTTCCCTCTCAGCTTCCGCTCCTCAAGGAGTAATGCCCCCCTGGGCCGGAAAGTACTGCGCTGTGGTTCTGGACACTTCCCTTTCCATGATGGCCACGGACGTTGCCCCCAACAGGTTTGTTGTGGCGGTGAGCCTCGCCCGGGAAAAAATCGAGGAGCTTCTCTCCTCAGGGAATCAGGTATCTTTCTGGGAGCTGAGTTTGAACCCTAAAATCATTCAGAATTTCACCTCTAATGCTCACCTTTTAGAAAGCGCTCTGGATAAAATTACGCCTTCTTACTCCGGAACGAATATTATGCAACTCCTCGACCTCTTGGAGAAATGGGCGGCCCCAAAAGTGGTAGAAGTTTACCTTTTCTCCGATCTGGCCTTCTCCGTTCTTCCCAACCGCTTTCCCCACCTGGTCCTCCACCAGATAGGAGTAGGGGAGGCTGTGGAAAATCTGGCGATCGTCTCGGCGAATCTCCAGGGCGAAAGGCTCTGGCTGGAGATCAAGAATTTCGGAAATAAAGAGAGGGAAGTGCATTTAAAAATAGATGGGAAGAGGGTGGAAAATCCTTCCTCGTTCTGGATTGAGAACATGAGCACCCAGAAAGTAGCGCTAACCGTCACGGGCACCAAACCCTACATAAAAGTGGAAATAGAGGAAGCGGATCCCCTGGAATGGGATAACGCCCTTTACCTGATCAGACCCCAGAGCTTGAGGGTGCTTCTCGTCTCTTCCACCCCGTTTATAAAGAGCGCGCTTCAGGCACTGGGGATGACCGTGGTCTCAGTGAAACCCGAGGATTATAACCCCCAGATTTCATCCGACCTGGCAATTTTTGAGGACTTTTTGCCTGACGTCCTCCCCGATTCCCCCCTCTTGATTATCCATCCTCCCCAGGGGAACAAGCTCTTTCCCTGGTCAGGACTGGAAAAGGAGGGGTTTCCAATTGAGGTACCGAGTTCCCTTGTGGAGTTCCTGGACTTCTCCACGGTTCAATTTTACGAGGTTCCGGTACTTCAACCCGGCGCTATGATCCCCATAGCCTTCTGGGGAAAAACACCCTTTTTATTCGAGGGCGTAATTTCAGACCACAGGGCTGTTCTCTTTGCTCCCAGCCTCAGCCTGAGCAACTTCCCCCTGGAGCCTTCCTTTCCCGTCTTTCTCTTAAACGTCATTAATTATCTCTCAGGGGAAAAGGCCGGCTTCCAATCTTTTGAGGAAACCAGAAGCGATGAACTCCTGGAACCTGTCCTCAAAGGAGAGGAGGTCCTGGGTTCCCCTCCCGGACTGTACCTCAAAGAAGGGGCCCAGGGTTTTCGCTTTTACAGTTGCGCCTACCTTTCCGAGGAGGAGTCCAACCTCTTGAGACACACGGAAATCGAAAGGATGGGGGCAACCACAGGCTCAAATGCACCCCGGGACCTTATGCCCTTTATGCTCTCCATTCCCCTTGCTTTGATCTTGATTGAGGAAATCCTGAGGAGGAAGTATGTTTGACCTTCTCCATCCCTGGGCGCTTCTTCTCCTTTTGTTCATCCCCTTTTTCTTCTTAAAGAAAAAGGGTTTTAAAATTTTATCCATTTTGAGGGCCGTGGTCTTCGCTTTCCTCATCCTGGCCCTTGCTTTCCCTGTTGTTTACTTAGAGAAGGCCGGGGGAAAGGTGGTCTATCTTCTTGATCGCTCCCGCTCCACCGGACTGGCAGTTGACCCTTCCCAATTTCCCTCAAAAAAGGGTGTGGAAAGCACCATGTACTTTTTCGGCGATGAGCATGGAACCGACCTGGGAAAGGCTTTAAGCGAAGCAGCAGCTATGATCCCCCAGGGCCAGGGGAAGATTGTCCTTTTAAGTGATGGTATGGATACCGAGGGAGGCCTGGAAGAGGGAATCAATGCTTGCCTGAGGCAGGGCATAAAGGTGGATGCCATTCCCGTAACTCCCCCCTGGAAGGATTCGGCAATCACTCTGTACGGGCCTAAATTTGCTTTCATGGATCAGGCCTTTCTCCTCAAGGTTAAAATTCATACTGCAGAAAAGGGAGAGGAGGAATTTTCCCTGAAACTCGATGGGTTAGAAATCCTACGCCAAGCGAAGGAATTGGAGGCGGGAGACAATTTTTTCACCTATTATTTGTCCTTCAGAGAGGGGGGAATTCACAAGGTGGAAGGGGACCTTGCCCGCGGGGATATATTTCTGGAGAACAACCACTATGAGCTCTTTGTGGAGGTCAAGGAGCGGAAAGGGATCCTCCTCGTTTCCAGCCAGCCTTCCCGGGATACTTTTTCCCAATTCTTGGAGAAGCAGGGCTTCCCCTTCGAGCTCATCGACCCCCAGGAATTTCCGGAAGAGCCCCATGTCCTTTCCCTTTATGATGCCGTGGTTCTACTGGATGTGGATGCCGGGGAACTGAACGATGCGCAAATTAATACTCTCTCCAGTTTCGTCCGCTTTTCCGGCGGAGGGCTTCTGGCAATCGGCGGAGGGCACTCCTTCACTTTAGGAAATTATTTCCGTAGTGCACTTGAGGAACTGCTTCCTGTGCTTTCCGCTCCCCAGCTGGAAAAGGAAATTCCCGAGATGGCCCTGATTTTCGTAATAGATAATTCTTCCTCCATGTGGAAGATCTCTCAGGGAGTCCAGAAACTCGATTTAGCGGAGGAGGTGGCTATCCACGCCTCAGCACCGCTCAGGGAATTTGATCAGGTAGGGGTGATCTTTTTCGCGGATCAACCCCAGTGGGCGCTTCCTTTGGGTGCAGGAAGGAATTTTACCCAGATCAAGGAAAAGATTTCCCTGAGGGGGCCTGGTGGAGGTACCAACGCATATTTAGCTCTCCAGGAGGCTTACCGCTCCCTGGAGAGCACAGAGGCCAGCCTGAAGCACGTGATTTTGATTTCGGACGGCAAATCTAGCGAGGGGGATTTCGAGAATTTAATCAGACAGGGCAGAGAGGGCGGCGTTTACACTACGGCAATTGCCGTGGGTGCTGATGCGGACACTGATTTCATGAAAAGGATTGCCCAGCTGGGAGAGGGAAAATTTGCTCAGGTTACAGGGGGTGAGGGGATTCCCAACGTAATTTTTCCTCCCAGCGCGGAAAAGAGCGGAAAGAAGGTAGAAGAGGGAAGGTTCCAATCGGAGTACAATCCGGCTCCTGTTCCTCTCCCTCCTGAAAACTTGCCCCCGCTGGACGGTTACCTCAAAACCAGACTAAAGGAGAAAGCTTATTCCATATACCAATTTTCAGGAGGGGAGCCTCTACTGGCTTTCTGGAACCAGGGCCAGGGAAGGGTTGTTTGCTGGACGAGCGACTTTCAGGGACCGTATACTCGTGAGCTCTCAGGCTGGGCAGGATTCTCCGACTTCTGGTCCGCTCTCCTGAACTGGCTAGCTGCTCCCCAAAAAGATCTGCCCTTTTTTGCGGAACTAAGGGGAAGCTCCCTTGAATTTAGGGCTTATTCCGATCAAGATGAGCCCCTGATACTTACTCTGGAGGGTCCCGAGGGAAAGGTGGCGCACTTTCAAGTAAGAAAATCAGGGGAAAACCAGTTTCGGGAGGAGATAGCGCTTTGGGGCAGAGGAGCATATATTTTAAATGCCTTTCAAGGGGAGAAAAAATTTGTCCAGGCGTTTTGGGTACCTGATCCAGAGGTACAGCAGATTCGCTTGAATAGCTCAGTCCTAGATAATATTTGCGCCCTGACTGGGGGAAAAACCAGGGAGAAAGTTTCCTCTGAGATTTTGGCAGACCTACCCTTTATCCTCCGGGAATTTTCTTTAAGGGAGTGGCTTCTGGTGCTCGCTGCTGTCCTCTATCTTTTAGAAATTTACCTTTCCCGGCGCTTTAAGTTCTTTAAAAAATCTGGAAAAATTTGACGTCCTCTATTGACAGGGGAGGTGCTCCTCTATATAATCAATCTTGCCTTTTAAGTTTGACAACCGAAGAGGCAGAAAATTAACGCCAGAGATAAGGGCTGTTAAGTATATTTTTTCTCTTTGGAAGTCAAACTCAGGAAGAAAGCTTCCTGGTTGTACCTTGAAAACTAAACAGTGTAGGCACATGCAGGTACAAGACTCACTTGGACC
>JANLFM010000006.1:81648-89188 GCA_024655865.1 Caldisericota bacterium | reverse complement strand
AAACTTCACATCCTTTAATATGGAGGGTAGATTCATAAATCCGATGATAGACCCCCGGGAACAAGACCTGACCCCCGGGAATCTCTTTTTGGAAGTTGGACCAACTTCCAGAGCTTCATCAGCGGCCTCGGTTACGGAGGGTATCTGGTCGTCGGAGGAGCGGTGGCGGTTTTCTTAGGAGGAATTTTCGAAATCGCCTCTTAAAATTCCGTGAAGGCCAGAATATTCGTTAAACTTCCCCTGGGCTCATTGATCACCTTTCCCCGATAATAGAGCCCACAGGAAGCGCCTCCGTCCAAATTCACAGCCTCGAGACACCCTAAATTGAGCATGATTAATGCCAGCTCGTCCAATTTCACGGGCTCCAGGACGTTGGCCAGGATAATTATGCTTGATCCCGAAAGGCCGATGGCTGTTCTCCGGGCGCTTTCCGCAAGCAGGGAGTCATCGAAGCGCTCCTCGTTTTTCGAGAGGGCGATCTGCCCTCCCTTTAAGAGCCTGGGTCCCGCGGAGGCCGTGGTGCGCACAGTGTGCCAGGGAAGAAGTTCCCCGGTCACATTGTGGGTGTACTTGTATTGAAGCTCCACCCTGTCCCCAACCCGGAAGTGGGCATAAAGCCAGGAACCAGCCGGTGCGGCGAGGACGAAGCCGTCCCTGGGAATCTCCACCTCTCCCGATTTGATCTCCACGACCTTGTACTGCCGGAAAATCACAGCCTTGGCCTCCCCGACGTTCACCGAGGGTCCGTAGATCGGGGTGAAGATGCGCACGGAATCCGGAAGCAGGGGCTGGTTCAAACCGGAAACGTAGAAGCTCAGGTCCTCCGGCGTGCGCCCATCCAGGTTCTCGGGGAGGATGCGCCCTGTGATTCCCACCTCTAAAGGAGCGAAGTAAACCTGATTATCCTCCGTAAAACCGATGGAGGTTCCCTGATTGGTTAAGGTGATGAATGTCCCGTCATTCTCTAAGTTTCCCCAGATGTAGCGGTAAGGGCCATCGGGGTTTAAGGGGTCGGAACTCTTCTTGTCGAAGTAAGCCGCGGGAACAGCTACAGTTACCTTGTTCCTTGAAGCCAGACTTTGTAGGGACTCCAGCCTTCCCACCTGGTCTTGGGCGATGTAAACCCGGGGTTTAATGTTGGGATAGGAGAGGTCCACCACGGCGTAATCCACGGTGACGGTTCGCGTGGCGGAAAGGGCCACCTGTTTCTGCGCTAAATAAATGTGCCCGGGTGATGCGGGATTCTTCATCCGCTCTAACACAGTCAGGGCTTCCGCTCTCGTGGCCCCGTTTTCCGGCTTGAAAGTGCCATCCGGGTATCCTTTAATCAGACCGCACTCCTCAGCCACCTGGATATAAGGGGCAAAGGGATAAGAGAGGGCATCAGAAAAAGAGGGGCGGGCATTGGCCCTGGATAAAGCAACACTCTCCCAGCCTGAAGCGCGCACTACCGCCTGGGCGATCTCCTTTCTGGTGATGGCGCCGTCCGGTTCCAGGTCAAGAGGATATGGCGGAAGACCTAAATATCCCGCTTTCAAGGCACTAGAAACATAAGGGAAGGCCCAGTGGGAAGGGGGCAAGTCCTGAAAGGTCTGAGAGGAGCTGGGCTCGAGGGGGATTCCCTTTAAGCGCACGATCAGGGAATAGAATTCCGCACGGGTGATTTTCTGGTCGGGGCGGAAGGTGCCATCCGGATACCCCGTAACCAGCCCAGCCTTCACGCTGGAGATGATTTCTTCCTTTCCCCAGTGGTAGTAGATATCGTAGAGGACTACTTTCCCCTTTTCCGTTTCAATTTCCACAGGTACCGGCGGTGGCTCGGAGACCCTCCCCGGCCTGGTGAGCCAGGAGGCGATCCAGCCCTCTTTCCCCTCTCCGCTTGAAACCTTGTACCAGACCTGGCCTTCCTGGTCCTTTTCCTCTCCCTCTAAATAGAGAACGGTATCCAGAGTCACCTGATCAACCACCGGGTTCTCAATTCCCGGACCCTCACGCAGGTTCACAAGCTCCTCGTTCACCACCACCCATTTCAGATCTCCATAATTAAGGAGCCAGGAAGCCACCCACCCTTCTTCTCCGGATTCCGTGCGCACGAAAAACCACACCCGTCCGTTCTCGTCCTCCCCCTCCTTGAGGAGCTCGCAAGACACCCCTTGGGAAACGGTAGCCAGAACCTCCCCACTTGCGGAGGGCCGATCCCGGAGGCGTACCCCTTCCTCCTTCACGGAAACTGGCCCTGCGCTCAGGCACGGAGAGGAAAGGAGGGCCAAAAGGAGCCATAAAATCAGGGCGGATTTAAGGGCTGATTTAAAGCTTGATCTTTTCATCTAACTTCGCTTTGTGTGGGGTGTGGAACCAAACCTTCGTGCCCACGCGGAAGAGCCCGAAGAAAGCCTCCACGGCCCCTAAAGAGGTGAGAAGCCCCATATAGATGAGGATAAAGGGAATGTTTTCCCTGAGGGGAATTCTGGAAAAGAGAATTCCCGAAGGCACGTAGGTCAGGGCGAAAATCGCTCCCAGGATCGTGGCTGCGGGATCCGGGGGAAGATAGACAAGATTGAAAATCCCGTTGATAAAGTTCATGAGGCCGTATAATATCGTGAACACCCCGTAGGCCTGAAGTGTCAAATAAAGGGTCATATCGAGGAGGCGGGGACTCCCCCTTTTAATGGCGTTGAAAAGACAGGGGAAAAAATAGCGGAAAAAACAGCGCCAGGCTCCGATTGCCCAGCGCTGCCTCTGAAACCAGATGGTGCGCAGATCCGTGGGCGCCTCGTCGAAGACCCTGGTATCCTCCACCCAGTAAATGCGCTCCCCTTTGAGGGCCATCTTCAGGGAAAACTCCAGATCCTCGGTCAGAGATTCCACCTTCCACCCCGTTTCCGCAATGAGCTCTCCCTTGACGCACATCCCCGTGCCGATGAGGTAGTTCCCCAGCCCCCAGCGGGTCTTCCCTCCGTGCCAGAGGAAGTTCGTGGAGCGCTGTTCCACGAAGATCGTCCTCGTGATCCAATTGGAGCGGGGGTTCTTTAAATCCAGGAAGGCCTGCATTAAATTGTGCCCGGAATTCAGGTGGTCGTTCATCACCTGAAGGAAGTTGGTGCGCACCTGGTTATCGGCATCGAAGAAGCAGAAGGCGTCGTAGTATTTTCTTCCTTTCAAAGCGAAGATTTGCTCCAATCCCCAGTCTAAAGCTGCGCCCTTCCCCCTTTTGCCCTCGTGCTCCTTGATCAGGGCCACAGCCCCCTCCTCCCTGACGATTTCCGGAGTTCTATCCGTGCAGCGGTCGCAGATTACGTAGATGTCGAAAAGTTCTTTGGGGTAGTCCATGGCTTTCAGGTTCCTGATCAGATCACCTATCACCCGCTCCTCGTTGTGGGCCGGAATGACGATGGCAAAACGGGTAGAAGGCGGGGAAGGCCGGACTTTGGGGCGGGGGAGAAGATTCCCCAAGGCAATTAAGATGAGGTAGGAGCACATAAAGATGATACCCCACTTGAAGTTTGCCAGAATCCAAATGAGGATGCTTTTAAAGATTTCCATTAAGTTCAGACACAGCCTCCTTGCGCCTTTTTTCGGTCAAGATTCGTTTGTATTTCTGCTCGTTTTTCCTTTTTGAGCATTCCTTTGAGCATTCCTGATTATTAGACCAGCGAGCACCCTTTTCAAGTTTACACCAAATTTTATCGAGATTGAGCGGGGTCAGATCTTGCAATCCAACAATTTCTACCCCCTTTGGGTAAGCGGTGGGGAAGCAGAGGAGATTCTGAACTTCAGGGGGTAAAATTGCCGGGGTTTTCCACCTACTTCAAGCGGAGTGGAAGCGGAGGAGAAGCGGAGTTTTATCCCAAAAAAGCAATTATCCTTGCGTCAAAGTAATTGGGGTCAGGTCTTGCAATCCAACAATTTCTACCCTTTCAACTTGGACTCCCGGTCGGTTAACTCCCTTTATGTCTGGCCATGAGGCCCCTGTTCTCCTCCCCTCTTTTCTACTCCCCTTATTAACCCTTCTTGCGCTGAATATTCCTGTGATAAAAGCTAATTCGCCGAATTCCCAAGGCTTAAACCCAAAATGAGCCTTCCTGCCCAGTATCCCTGTGCTGAATTGAGTTAGGGGAGTCCGGCGGAAAATGTGTGATTGCAAGACCTGACCCCGGGAAGAGGTGTAAAATAGTGGAAATGAAGCTCAAAGAGGCCCTGAAGATTGCTCAGGAAAAGTTGAAGGACGCCAGGGAGGCGAACTACCTGCTTTCCGCCTTTCTGCGCCGGGACTTTTCCTATCTTCTTGCCCACCCGGAAGAGGAATTCGAGGGAAGCCCGGCCGAACTTTTACGCTGGATTGAGATGCGCTCCCGGGGAGTACCCCTGGCTTACCTTTCCCATTTAAAGGAATTCTACGGGCGCCAGTTTTACCTGGACCAGAGGGTGCTCATCCCCCGCCCGGAGACCGAGATTTTGATCGAGGAGGCCATTTCCCTGGGAAGGGAGCTCCGGGGAGGGACTCACGGTGGAGAAGGGCTCACCTTTTTCGATCTGGGGACGGGTTCCGGGTGTATTGCCGTGACCTTGGCTCTGGAATTTGAGGAGGCGGAAGTTCTGGCTTCAGATATTTCTCCTGATGCCCTGGAGGTTGCCCGAATCAACGCCCGAATTCACAGGGTCGAGGACAGGATTAGTTTTTTTGAAGGGGATCTCTTTTCTCCCTTAAGGAAGCCGGTAGACGCCATCCTGGCCAATCTCCCCTATGTTCCCGAAAAATGGGTTAAGGGAAAAGCTGAGCTTTCCTTTGAACCCCCTTCAAGCCTGATTGGGGGAGAATCCGGAGCGGAAACTGTTTTCCGCATGCTCGAGGGTGCGCCCCGCTGGCTCAAGGACCCGGGGTTCCTCCTTGCGGAAATCGGGGAGGGAGAGGAAAAGCTCCTTGAAAAGGCGAAGGAGGCCTTTCCTGATGCCCAGGTCTCTCTAATTTACGATCTCCAGGGGCTTCCCCGGGTCCTGAAAATCAAAAAATAGGGACAGTCCCCATTTTTTCCAGGAGCTGCGCCCCTCTTTTTATGACCTTTCCCGGACTCGACTTTTCTTCTCCGAGGAAATTTTCAAAACATCTTCCTTTCGTTTTCGAGGAACTGGAAATCCCTAGGTCTAGGAAGAAACCAAAGCCCTCGAGGGTCCACGAAATTAGTTTTGGCCTCCATTTTTTTGAGCTCAAAATGGGGATTACAAAAGGGGCGTTGAATCGCGATCACAAAGGCGCTGTCCGCTCAGGAAGGCCTTTATGTTTGAGTCGGCATTCCGCACTCAGGAAAGCCCTTCACGTTGGAGATAGCATTCAGCGCCCAGAAAAGCCCACAGCCCTTTGCAAAGGGCCCTTTACTTATAAGACCCCGTTCAGGCCTCAAAGATGCCCTTCAGCGCCCAGAAAAGCCCTATGCGCATAAGACCGCTTCAAGCCAAGAAAAGCCTTATACGCCTAAGATGGCGTTCCCCGCTCAGGGAAGCTCAATACAAAGCTCAATACATAACATGCCCTTCAGCCCCCAGAAAAGCCCTATACGCATAGAAAAGCCCTGTACGCATAAGATAGCATTCAGCGCTCAAGGAAGCACTCCGCGTAGAGGTCCTGGAATTCTACGGGAAGGGGAGCCCCGGGCTTGTGCGCCCTGACCCTCACCGCTTCCAGACTGGGGAAGGAGTCAAAAATTAAGCGCGCTGCCCTTCTCGCTACAGTCTCAAGGAGCAAGAACTCCTCCTCCACAAGCCCCTTTACAAGCTCCACCGCCCTGGAGTAATCTACAGTCTCCTCCAGCCTGTCCTCCTCAGGGAAGGGAAAAACGAGCTCCAGATCCAGGAGCACTGGCTGCGTTCTTACTCTTTCCCACTCGTAAGCTCCGAGTTTCAAGGCAAGACTTATTCCCCGGATGACGACCCTTTCCTCTCTCACGGCAAAAAAATAGGGACAGTCCCCATTTTTGTCAAATTTTTGAGCGGAAGTTAACTTTCTTAACAGTTAAACCATGTCCCCAAGATGCCCCAAAGTGGAGGAAATTTTTTCCGACCTACACCCCTCCCATACAAAGCGAAAAAATCGCCACCACCCCTTTTCTGAAATTTTGGCACGGATATTGCTACTTTAATTAAGTGAGATGAAATTCAGGATTGTGGCCACAATCTTGGTACTTGTTTTAGCGGGTAGCCTTCCCGCCTTCGCCCAAGAAGCGCAGGAAGGAGCGACACCCGTCCTTTTTACTTCTACTCCCATTACCAACCAGCTCATAGTCACTATTGAGGGCCAGGCTCCGCCTTTCTCCTTTGTGGAGGTCTTCCGCAACGACCGCTCCCTGGGGCTGGCCTACACTGACCAGAACGGAAAGTTCTCCCTGATCACCTATCTTGAGGAAATCCCCGGAGGAATCAACGCTTTCCGGGCCCGCACCCTTCTCCCCGACGGCTCCTACAGCGAATTCAGCTCCACGCTATACATCACTTTAGACCTCGTTCCCCCTCTTGCTCCCCTCCCCGAGAGCACCTCGGTGATCCTCGAGCCCACCCAGTTCCTTTATGGATCGGCTGAACCGGGCTCCAGGGTCTTTGTCCTCGTGGACAGCGTGCCCGTGAAGGATGTTCCCGCAGACGAGAACGGGCGCTTCTCCACGGGCAGCTTGAACCTCTCCCCCGGCTGGCACGACATCCTTTACTACGCTCAGGACCAGGCGGGAAACCAGAGCGCCTTTTCCCCGCTGGTTACAGCTTTCGTCCAGGAAATCCCCTCCCAGTATGCCCAGGCGATGACCAAGCTCTCTGATTTAGGGATTATGCAGGGCTATCCCGATGGCACCATGCGCCCCTTAAACAAAGTGACCAGAGCGGAGTTTGCCGCTTTCCTGGCTAGAGCATTGACCAAAGCCAACTACACCCCGCCCACTTCCCCCGCAACTTTTGTGACCTTCAGTGACCTTCCCCCGGAGCACTGGGCGTATCAGGCGGTGGAGTTCGTTTCCGCTCAGGGTTTAATGAAAGGCTTCCCGGACGGAACCTTCCGTCCCGAAGAATATATTACAGGCAAAGAGGTGATCGCTGCCTTAGTGCGGGCAGCGGGGCTTGAGCGGGAAGCTCAGGCGGCTCAGGCTTACCTCAAGGATGCCCCCTGGTTTGCCGGGTACAGCGTGGTAGGGGCACAGCACGGACTTCTGTATCCGGACTTCGCTCCCGAGGAGGAGGCTTTGAGGGGAGAGGTGGCCATTTCCCTCTCTTCCCTTTACGATGCTCTCCTTTTAAAGGGAGCTACGCCGTAAGTTGGGAATTTAATTTTGAGAAAGGAGGGATGGATGCTGAACAATCTTTTTGGCCCCGCGAAAGAGGCCAAAGCATTTTCCCCGAAGCTGGGGAAAAATCTGATCCTTGAAAGAAGGAGGAAAGAAAAACTTGGCTAAAAAGCTATTAGTACTGCTCGTAACTGCCGCCATGCTCTGCACTCTGGCGCCGGTGATGACCCTGGCTGAAGACACGACCACTACCGCAGCCACAACTACCACAGTGCCCT
>JANLFM010000006.1:0-81638 GCA_024655865.1 Caldisericota bacterium | reverse complement strand
TCCGACATTTTCGGCACACCTTTCGAGTCCGCCTTTATCAAACTCCACCTGATGGGCATCTTCACCGGTTATCCGGATCAGACCTTCAAGCCAGATCGTCCCATCACCAGAGCGGAGTTCCTGGCGGTAACCCTTCGTGCCCTGAACTTCGAGAAGTATGTTAACGGGTTCAAGGGTGCGACCAAGTATCCCGACACGCCAGTGGACCACTGGGCTACCGGCTACATCAACACCGGTACTGCCTTCGGCATCGTTAAAGGCTACCCGGATGGCACCTTCCGTCCGGATTCCAACGTGACCTACGCCGAGGCTGTGACCATGCTCGTCCGCATGCTGGGCTACACCCAGTACATCACCCCCGTCACCCCTGGCGGCGGAACTGAGGACTGGTTCGCCAACTTCGTGAAGATGGCCGTGGCTCTGGGCGATCCCTCGGGATACGGCATGAACGTGCACCCTCCGGAGTTAGTTCTCCCTGATGGCATCCTCACCGGAGTGACCTCATTCAACGCCTCCGCCCCCGCTTCCCGCGGCGACCTGGCGATTATGGTTTACAACTCCCTCTTCGTTTACTGCCTGGGTCCTGTGGAGTGGCAATCTCAGGGTCCCGTTCCCGGAGCCTTCTACTATCCCACGAACACCACTTTGGCTGAGAATTTAGGCTTCCATGAGATGGAGACCTTCGTCACCAACGCTCCTCCCTACGATGTCTATGCTGGCGCCTCTCAAATCGAGCTCTTCGAGGGCTGGACCACTGTTATTGACGGCGAGGAAGTTTTTGTCCCTGTGGGTGAGGATCCAGCAGCCTTCGCGGCTGCAAATGGCCTCTCTTACCCCGCCGACTTCAAGCCCGTTCACCGTCTCTACGACATTCCCGCCGACTCCATCTGGGTTTCCGGCAAGCCTGCCGATCTCACCACCCTGATTGGCAAGCCCGTGCGTGTGATCTACCAGGGAGACAAACCGTACATCGGGCAGGAGCCCTTTGCCAATCCCGCCAAACTCTGGTACGTGCGCATTCTGAACCATTTGGTGGAAAACTATAAAGTTGCTGCCAATAGTGTCGGAGGCCTCTACTACCCTGGGAAGACAGTTGGAGAGATTTTCTCCGACTTGAAACTTCGCGTTTACGCGGCAGACCCCGCGGTCGCATCCAAGACCGGTTCTAATTTAGCTATCGACCCCCGCGCTGTGATCTTCCTCGAGGATACTCAGGTTGAGAATCCAAACGTCATGCTGGTCAAGGATGCTGACATCACCGTGATCCGCGGAATCTCCGAGACCGAGTTCTCTAAGGACTATGAGGGACATCTTTACTCCAGCATTGTTGTGTCTTCCAAAGTCTGGGCTATCCTCGCCAAAGTCTGGCCGGGACACATCATTAAGGACGTTATGCCATCTGCGAACTCCACTGCTACTTATGACAAGTGGGGTCGGGTGAAAGAATTCGGAACCTTGTCCTTCTCCTATACCGACGACAATACCTTCAACAAGAGACTTCCCACTCCTTATCCCACTTCCGCCGATACCTACACGGCTTTAGTTGAGGATGATGCTAAGTTCGTCTTAGGCGGTGGCGATTACACCAACTGGAACTGGTATGCGGCAGTAGGTGGCGCCTACTCAGCTTTAGACTGGTTCTATTCGACAATTTATCCAGTGGGAACCGTGTACATGGCTCCTGTCAAGAACCTTGATGAGGAGAACAGGTTCTCTGTGGTCCGCTTCGAGGGGAACGAGGTTACACAGACTGGGGTCCTGGAGGACATCTATCGCACCAAGGATCAGTGGGGCAATGACTGGGTCACCCAGATCAAGGTTTCCGGCAAGGTCTACGATGTGCTTTTCCCCGGCCGCGGTGAATTCCCGGCCATCGCCGCTTCTACAACCGGAACCAAAGAGGAGCCCACCGCTCCTGTGGGACAAGTGGGAGCCGTGGAATCCGGCGCCACATTCGGCACATCAACTTGGGTTGGAGGCTACTGGTACTGGCTTGACTACGAATATGTTTTCAACAACCTCTGGGATGAGAGAGAGGATTGGCTGGGAACAAACGTTCTCATTGTACTGAATGCCGATGGCAAAGTTCGCCTCTTGACTAATGCTAACCCGGTGACCACTACAGCCTACCTTGAGTACGGCATGGTCACCCGCGTGAACATGAACCAGGATTCCACCGGTTACCACCTCTCCATTGACGTCATGAAGGGTGATGGAACTGTAGTGAACTACCCGCTGACAGAGCTCGCTGATTCCTCTGGAGTTACCAGCATCTTCTGGAAATTCAGCTGGTACAACGATCATAACCGTGGCACCAAAGCAATCGAAGACGGAAGCGCAGCCATTACTGACTACACCACCCTTTACGCTGTCTGGCAGAAGCTCCAGAACCTGGTGCGCGACGTTGTTAAGCTCTCCAAAGTTACCACCAGCTTAGGAGATATTCTCAAGATCGAGGAGCTGGCCACCAATCCTGGTGCGCTCCAGGCCTACAACACCGAGGGCATCATTGACGAGATCGGGCCCACCTTCGACGGAACTATCTTCTCCTTAGAGAACACGAGCCGCGAGCAGCTCTACTGGACCTTCACTCCCTCAACCGCTTGGAAGCCGAACCCCATCCCCTACGAACAATATGAGACCACCTGGCTGGCCGCCAAGGATATCATCACAGTCCCATGGCCTGCTAGCTCCTCTAACCCTTCTATTCGTCAGCCCGGAACCGTGATCTACGACGCTACCCTGCCCGCTCCCAACGTTCCCACTCCCGACGGCAACATCCTGATCAAGAAGATGGCCGACCTCCAGCGCGAGCAGTTCGTCCAGGTCTTCTTCCAACCCGTCGAAGAACCCGCTAACCCCTACATGTGCGACTGGATGCTGGTCAATGGCCAGTACATCCCCGTGGTGAAGTTCATCGTCATTCGACCCATGCTGGGGACCGAGCTCAGGATAATCGATTCCGGATACGAACCTACTACTGAAGAATATGTACCACAGGAAGGCTTCCACGTCTGGATGCAGTTCAACGAGCCCCTGAACACCGCCAAGAGCTGGATGTTGTTCTACAATGTAGACGATGGCCAATGGTTCACTGCCGATCCTGGAAATTACCCCTACTGCGGTGAGTTTACCTTCACCCAGACCGGGATCTACCCCAACGACACCATGGTCTTCACCCCCTGCGGACTGGTTCCCGGACACTACATCGTCTTCTACAACGCCGTGGACGCTGATACCGGAACGGAGGTCCTGACCGGTACCTGGGAATTCGACCTCAACTTCACCCTTGGTGCTTGGGACTTCTCCGGCACGGTGACAGCTACAGGCGAAGTGACGGAAACCCCTTCTGACATGCCTGTTTACCTTGAATGGACTGACGCCTGCGGCAACCCCCATGAGGAAGTAACCTACACCGATTCCACCGGCTCCTACGCGTTCACCGGAATCCAGTTCTACAACTTCCACGATGTCACCATCCGCCTCGATTACGACGGCAGGTATGCTCCCAACACCATCATCATCACTCCCGATGATGGCTACATCACAGAGCCCGTGGATCCCTTTGGTGGCTCATACTCTGGCAAAGACTTCGAGATTTTCGTCGACTAAGGCCGTTTTTTGAACGAAAGAGGGGGCCGCAAGGCCCCCTCTTTTTCTTTTGTCCTTTTTCGGGCGCTCATTTAGTCTGCCTGAAGCTCTTACTGGTTTTTCAAACATCCTCTTGATGAGAGTCATTTTGCTCTCGATTTCTCAGTTTTTAAGCTTTAAAAGCGGAGCGTTCCTGGTTCTTGTTTATTCCCGGCCTGGCTCAAGAAGGAGGAAAGGTTATTTTGGGAAGTTTCTCCCGTCCTTCTTTGGATTATTAAAAAATCCAGGGCTTTTCGCAGCGCCTTCTTAGAAGTTCTGTTAAAATTGAAGGCAATGAAAAGAGGGAGGAAAAAATGAAGGTAATCTTGCGAGCAACGGTTCTTCTTCTGGTTTTTTGGTTCCTCCTGAGCCTCTCCGGTCCGGGCGTTTACTCAAAGACCCCTTCCTTTCAAGACTTGTCCCCGGATCACTGGGCTTATAAGGAGATCCAGTTTCTAACTCAGGAAGGAATCATTTCCGGCTATCCGGACGGGGCTTTCCGCCCGGAGAATCCCGTCACCAGGGCGGAATTCGCTAAACTCACCCTGCTTTCTTCTCTGCACAAAGCTGAACCCCAGTTCCCCGCCGCGCCGACTTTCCCCGATGTCCCCCGCCGGCACTGGGCCTTTGGCTATGTGGAAGCCTGCGTTAAATTAGGATGGATTTCCGGGTACCCGGACGGAAGATTCGAACCGGAGAAAACGATCAGCAAAGCAGAGATCGTAAAAGTGATCGTGGTGGCCAGGAAACTGCCTGCGAGCGTTTATAAAAAAGGTGCTTTTTTGGACTGCCGTGAGGAAGACTGGTTTTTCCCCTACATTCAGACGGCTCTTTCCTTCAACATTCTGCGCGTGCCAGATCCTGGACTTACCGAGGAAGTCTCGAAGCCCATCGGAGCCTACCACAAAGAGATTGTGGGATATACTTTTTCCCCTGACCTTCCTGCAACCAGAGCGCAGGCCGCGGTTCTTCTTTACCGGTTAATCTTCACCCCTTGAGTTTTCCTAATACCCCGCTATTACCTCTAACAGGTCCGCACTGTTCGTGAAGGAGCTGTAAGAGGTCCTCCCGTAGATCTGCACCCTCACCTGGCCGCTTGCGGAGATGTACTTTCCGCAATCGAGCGTGGTTCCCAGGATCTCCTTCTCGCTTGTGGAAATGGAGGCCGACTTCAGGCTGTCCCACCTCTTCGTGGACCAGTTGTAGAGCTTGAGGTAGGTGCTCACAGAGCGGGAATTAAACCCCTTGAACCTCACCCCCAAAAACTTGGCGTTCCCGTAATCGGGGACCTGAAAATCAGCCGTCCACTCAATGTAGTAGTACGGAGAAATGAAAGCGGAGGCCACCTGGAAGTAGCTGGAGTCATCGAAAAAGAGGCTGGAAAGAAGCCCCGCGCCCGTCCCCTTCTGGACGCTCAAGGAGGAAGGCGGGACGGTCCTCAGAGAATATCCCGCAAGCACCTCTAACAGGTCCGCACTGTTCGTGAAGGAGCTGTAAGAGGTCCTCCCGTAGATCTGCACCCTCACCTGGCCGCTTGCGGAGATGTACTTTCCGCAATCGAGCGTGGTTCCCAGGATCTCCTTCTCGCTTGTGGAAATGGAGGCCGACTTCAGGCTGTCCCACCTCTTCGTGGACCAGTTGTAGAGCTTGAGGTAGGTGCTCACAGAGCGGGAATTAAACCCCTTGAACCTCACCCCCAAAAACTTGGCGTTCCCGTAATCGGGGACCTGAAAATCAGCCGTCCACTCAATGTAGTAGTACGGAGAAATGAAAGCGGAGGCCACCTGGAAGTAGCTGGAGTCATCGAAAAAGAGGCTGGAAAGAAGCCCCGCGCCCGTCCCCTTCTGGACGCTCAAGGATGCGGGGGGAATAGCCCTCAGGCCGCTTGCGCCACCCTGGGGGGAGACCTGTAAGGTTACCGGAACGGTTTCAAGCACTTGCAGGGTGTCTGAATTTTTCACCGTGATCGTGGCGTTATATGTGCCGGCGCCCAGACCGCTCGTATTCGCGCTCACGGTCACCTGATCAACCTCACCCGTCGAGGAACCGTTTAAAGGAGAGAGGCTGAGCCAGGAGGCGCTCTCGGAGACCTGCCACCTCAAGGTTCCCCCGCCCGTGTTCTGAATGGATAGGGTTTGAGGGGGCGGGTTGCCGCCACCTTCAAGGGCCTGAAAGACAAACTGGGTAGGGGTAATGGAAACTAGAGGAGATCCTGAAGAAGGAGCGGTGAAAGCCTTCAGGCAGACATTGGTTTTGGCATAAAGGGAGGTGACATCCTGCCAGCTTGATCCCTCAGGGCTCATGTAGCTCTGTCCGGATGAGGCAGAAGCCCCACTACTGTAATTCGAAAAGGGATATTCCAGAGGAATGGGGTATAAGTAACCGGGCGTAGTGAGCTTAATCGCCACCAGGAATTTTGTTCCTGCGCTCAGGGGAAAAGGTGAATCCAGTGTTACTGTGTGATAGCCAGGTAAAGTTAGGGAACCCGACCCGCAAAGATTTAGGCTCTGGAGGGAGCTTCCCGTATAGATCTGGTAAGCGCTGTTTAAGGAGGGGGTGTAGAAGCTCACGGCCACAAGGGTCTCGGATGCGGAAGCGGTGAAGGCGTTGGCAAACCAGGCCGTTTCCTGTCCGTAACCCGCTGAAGCAGTCCAACCCAGGGGGTCGTACTGGTAGATTCTGGAGTAATTGGAAACAGGCTCCGCGTTGTTGAAGACGGCAAGATCTCCCCCGATTTTGGAATCATAGTAAGAGACGTAAAAATAACCGTCCTCGCCCCAGGAGCTTCCCCAGCTGTTCCTGACGATGAAAGCCCCGTTTCCCGGAGGCCTGCTTGAAAAATAGGAGGCCGGGAAATCGTCGTTCCAGCCCACGATCACCACGGCGTGATTGGGTGCCCGGGTTCCATTGTAGAAATAACTGCGGCGAGTGGAATTGTAGTAAGAGTTGCTCCAGTAAATTGATGTGTAAACCCCGCCGTAGGTCATAACCGCACTTTTAATGGTAGAATTGTCGAGTGCCCCGGATCTTCCCGGCAGGTAAAGAACTTCCTGCACGTGCTTCTGGGGAGGAAGCGTCAGAACTCCCGGGGTTGGGTAAGGATCCTGATCCTCCCGCACCGGCCCGCTCCAGCGGGTAAGATAGGCTGTGGTCATATCCTGATTTCCTCCGCCGTTGTAGGGATCGAAATCAAAGCCGCTTCCATTCACCAGGTTGTCCTCAGAGAAATCCCAGGACTCAGATGGCAAGAGGGCGGACTCCAGGGAACCGTAGGCCGCAAAAGCCCAGCAGGTGCCGTAAGGGTTCTGGTCTCTCACAGGAGAAACCTTTCCTGAAGAGCGGAGGTCGTAGGAGGAGGGGAAGGAGTTGGCTTCGCTAAAACGAGTGCCCATTCCCATCAAATGGGAGCGGTCCAAAGGGGAGGGGAAATATCCCAGGGCTTGCTCTTCTGTTAAATTATAATCAGCTTTCTGGCCGATTTCCGAAATTCGGTTTAAAAAAGCGCTGCTTACCGGGGCAATCTGCGGCGGGGGCTGCTGGGAAAACGCCGGTGGCATGGCAGGGAAAATAAAAAGAAAAGTTAAAAGAACCGCCGCAATCGCTCCGCTCAATCCTTTTTTCATCTCGCCTCGTGTCCTTTGGATTTTTCAACATTATACCACAAAAATTTTCTCTTTCAGAGCGAGAACAACCCTTTTTCCTCAGTTTTTACTTTCAAATTATCCTGAAGTGACCTCTCTTCGTAAACCTCCTTCTCCCGGTGCGTCAGGGAGGAGATTAAAGCTGTGAAAAAGGGCGAATGCTCATAAAATTGATTCCAAAAGACGAGCGGCTGGCTTGGGCCCAAGCCAGCCGCTCGAAGATTCAAATACCTTTTTCGCTCAATAGAGGGGATTCGGGAAGATCAGAGTCAGCGGGGTGTTGGCGTAAATAATGTAACCGTTGCCGGGGATCAAATCCTTATTCAGGGCACTGCGGTACACGCCGCGATCCCAGTAGAAGACATTTCTGATCCACTTGGCCTTTAAAGCGTCCTTGAGGGTGAGCACGGTGTTGCCCTTCTGCACTTTCACGTCCGTCCAGCTGAAGTTCGCCGGATAGGGTACACCGATATCGTTTCTGCCCGTATAGAGAGCGATAGAGAAGGAGGGCTGGCCGTTCAGTACGCCGGAGAAGGTGAATGAAGTGGCCTTTTTGAGCATCAGCCAGTAGGCGTCTCCCAGGGTGAAGGTGATGTTCTTTGTTACCCACTTCTGGGTAGCGTCGTTGAACCATTTAAGAGTGAATGGCGCAGGAGTTGAAGGAAGTACTTTACTGGGATCGGGGTTGGTCTGAACCGGGAAGGAGAAGAAGTTCCAGCCCGCGCTCATATTGAAGGTGAAGGCGTTGTAGAGGTAAGCAGAGAAGGCGTAGTTCTGGGCGTTATCCCAGGCCACAACCATAAAGGAATGGGGAGCGTCGGGAAGGCCGGTGAAGGTGTAGCTCGTGACATCCGGCCCTACAGAGTCGTAGTATTCCCCATCTAAGTAGAGGTCGAACCCCCAGAGGCCGCTCCTGTCGTCGGAGGCAGTCCAGTTAATGGTGAAGTCGTAAGAACCGGAGGGGACCTTTGAAATGCTGGTAGAGACGTTCACCTGGGGTACCGCCGTATCCACGATGAAGGGCAGGTCAACCGTCTGGTAAATTCCGGAATGCTGGGTGAGGGTTCCCGGAATCTCAGCCTTAAATCTCAGGAAGTAGTTGCCATCAGGGATCGCCCCTGGCGCAGGAGCCCAGAGCCACCAGTTGTCCCAGGAATCCCAGTAGGGATAGCGGTTGAAGTTCTTGTGAACATAGGTCTCGGGAGTGCCCCTCATTAAGGAAATTAGGGGATAGAGGTTATCCCAGATCCCGTCCCCATTGGGAGAGATAGCGATGGCGTTGCGGTCGAGGTCGCCGCTGAATGTGTAACCGAGGTAGTAGTAGGAGGTGCCCATCTGAGTGTAGAGCCAGGTGTAGCCCCACCACCACCAGCCTGTGGGATCATCGGGAGGAGGATCGATTACCGGGTTATGCGCCCAGTCTTCCGTGTATCTGGTATCCTGCCAGTCACCCCAGAAGAGGGTGTAGGGAACGTGGAGCTCGGGAACCGTCGCCCCTTGAGGGGTGAAGTTCACGAACCCGTCCACAAAGATGTTCTCGTAGGTAATGTTTCCCGCCACGCTAACTATTACATCCACCAGGGCTGTGCCCCCAGCGGGAACTGTCACAGAAGTGCCTCCCGGGAAGGTAACGCTTCCCCCAGTAAGAGCGTAAGGAACGCGGGTGGTACTATACCTCTGGATGGTGGCGCTGAGATTGTAAGTGATGTCATAAGTTGCGGTATTGGTGAGCTTTAAAGTGAAGCTCTTCGAGGTAGCAGAATCTGTGTCTCCCAGGGGCTCAGCGGGGTAATTCGTGGTGTTGTCGGCGACGAAAACCGGAGTGAGGAGAGCGTCATAGACGTTGATACGGCCGGCGCCCTGGAGCCTGGGGCTGTAGGGAAGGCCGGTTGTAGGATCTGTGAGGAGCGTAGCCGTGTTCATTAAGGCAGCCTTAACCTGAGCGGGCGTCCAGTCGGGATGAGCCTGCATGATCAAAGCAGCAGCGCCGCCCACATGAGGGGAGGACATGGATGTTCCGGAGTAGTTGGCGTACCCGCCCATGGCCAGAGGCACTGTGGACCAGATTCCGCCACCGGGAGCCGCGATCTCGGGTTTAAAGTTCAAATTGGGGTCAGTACCCCAGGAGGAGAAGTCCACCATCTTGTCGGCAGTGGGGTTGGCTACCGCGGTCACCTGACCGTCAAACTGCACCTTTGCCGGTGGGCTGGTAAGACCCTGAAGATACAAGCCGTCACTTCTGCGGATAAAGACCGCAGGAATGGTGACGCTCGCATCCAGCGCCATGGTGACGAAAGCTTCCCCACCGGCAGCGCTGTTATAAACAATCACACCGATAGCGCCAGCAGCCTGAGCATTTTGAACCTTTGTCAGGAATGTGTACACTCCTCTCTCAATCAGGGCGATCTTTCCTGCTACTGAAGAGGGGAAATCCGCTGGTGTTCCGCCGAGGCCGCAGTAAACATACTCCAATTGGCTGGATGTGCCAAAGACATTTACAGGGTCAGGGGAGGGGCTTCCTACGACATAAGGAATGCGCCTTGACCCCGTTACTTCGAGGAAGCTGGGATACATAGAATTCGTGTTCCAGGAAGCGGCGACTGAAGCTGCACCAGGTGTAGTAGCAGGAGAGCCGACAGTGCTGATGTCGGCGGGGTACCAGGTGGTCCTAGGGTAATTTTCCCCGTAGTAGTAAACCTGGTTATAGGGATAAACCGACCAGTACTCGTTTCCTGCGGAGAGGGAGACAAAAATCCCGTTATCCACGCAGTTCTGGATCGCCACCTGCTCGGGATCAGTGGGGTTGTTCCAGCCACCGGGGAAGCCGAAGGACATATTGATGGAGACCAGATTTACACCCTCCAACTTCTTCTGGAGCATCCAGTCGAAGGCAGCAGCGATGTCAGCGTTCGAAGCAGAGCCCTCCCCGCCTTTTACGATCTTGGCTGCAATGATTTTCGCTTCCGGAGCCATGCCTGTGACTCCACCCGGTGCTGCGGCCTTTGCCGCCATTGTGCCAGCAACGTGCGTGCCGTGACCGTTTGAATCCATAGCGTCGTTGTCGTCGTCTCCGGTGTCAATCATAGCGATTACCTTGTTGCCGAATCCTCCACCTAAATCAGGGTGATTGTAGTCCACACCGGTGTCCACAACGCCTACCACCACTCCCGTACCGTCGTAACCGAGGTTAGACCAGACAGTCGTGGCTCCTGTGAGCACGGTGCTGTAGGCCATGTCCAGGTAATAGGTCTTGGAGGGGTGAATGTTCTCCGCGCCGAAGCGCTTTTGGATTTCCGAAAGCTTCTCTTTGGGGAAGCGAACGACCAGGCCGTTGTAAGCGTACTGAAGCTTCTCCTTAACCTCGACATCCCCGATGGAGGCCAGGACGTCCTCGGCCATGATCTGCTCACTTTTTACTTTGAGAAGGTTCCTGCTGATCAGGTTCTTGTCCTGAACTGCGGCCACGGGCGCTTCCTTCAGACCAATAATGGCCGTGATTTTTCCGTCCTCTTCCACCCGGAAATTTCCTTTGGCCACGCCATCATCAGGCACAGGCGCCTGTATACCCTCCTCGGGAAGCGACTTCTGGAAAACCGGACTGGATTTGGATAGAGAGGAATCCACCTTGCTTGCTTGAGCAAGGTGATTTTCCACGATTTTCTGCGGAGACACCTTCCAGGATTCGGGAATGGTGCGGCCAGGGGTAACCAAGGGGGTAGCCATGCCAATACTGGTGGTGAAAAAGACAAGGAGAAAGACAATGGCTACAAGCGAAATAACTTTTGATCTCTTCAAAATTCGAACCTCCTTTCCTTAAAAGGCTTTTAGCTTAAATTTAAAATTATTTTTTACTACAAACCCCCCTTCTTTCTTTTTGCTTTCTTTGCCCTCCGATTCTGAACGTGCTTTTAACGGAATTATAGGCATTTATTATAGGCATTTCCAGCGAAGTAGCAAATTATTTTTGAAAATTTCTGTAGTTGAAGGATCTTAAGACTTCAAGGATTAAAAAGCAGTGTAACGGAATAGGGTTGAGAATTAGTTCGGGCTTCCGGTAAACGGTCCTGGAGCGGTTAAGCCAGCACCCTGTTTTAAGGATGGATAGGGAACACTAAAGTCTTCGAAGAGGTATAAAAGAAGCATTTAATTTAAAAGGACCACTGCCACTGCGACTGCTCACATGAAAGTGGAAATTAATCCTATTGTCCGGGCGCATGTGAAAAAGTGCAGTAGGGACCGCCCTTTTTATTAATAATAAAGTTATAATCCTGTGTATGAAGCGCATTTCAATTTTAGGCGCCACAGGTTCCATTGGCAGACAGGCTCTTGAGGTCGTGGAGCGCTTCCCCGAGCGCCTGGAGCTCGTAGGGGTTTCTGCTTCCCGCTCCGTGGAAGAGCTGGGAAAGATCGTGTTGCGGCATCATCCAAAAGCTGTGGCACTTACCCACCCGGCCTCCACCGATCCTTCGAGAGCGAACCTTCTCGGCTCATTCCTTCCCCCCGGAACCGGCCTCTATCTGGGGGAGGAGGGGCTCGTGGAGCTCGTAACGAGGGAGGATGTGGATCTTGTGCTCGTGGCGGTTGTGGGGATCGCGGGCCTGGCACCCACTCTGGAGGCTTTGAGAAGAGGGAAGACCGTAGCTCTGGCTACGAAGGAGGCGCTGGTTGCCGGGGGGAAGCTGGTAGAGAGGGCAATCAAAGAAGGGGGAGGGCGCTTGATCCCTGTGGACTCCGAGCACTCGGCGATTTTCCAGTGCCTGCAAGGGGAGTCGATGGAGGCTGTGGACAAGATCGTCCTCACCGCCAGCGGGGGACCATTCTGGCGCCGGAACCCGGCCGAGCTTGAAAGGGTGACGGTGGAGGAGGCCCTGGCTCACCCTGTCTGGAAGATGGGGAAAAAGATCACGGTAGATTCTGCCACTTTGATGAATAAAGGATTGGAGGTGATCGAGGCCCACTATTTGTTTGGACTGCCTCCGGAGAAGATCGAGGTCCTAATTCATCCCCAGAGCGTGGTTCATTCCTTGGTTCGGTTCAAGGACGGGGCTATGCTGGCCCAGCTCTCGGTCCCTGATATGAGGCTTCCCATTCAGTATGCCCTCCTTTATCCGGAGAGGCTTCCCTCCCTCGTCCGTACACTGGATCTGGCGGAGGTGGGGAAGTTAGAGTTCCAAAGGGCTGACCTGGAGCGCTTCCCGGCTCTGAGGCTTGCATATCTGGCCCTCGAGATGGGAGGCACCGCACCCACCGTGCTCTCTGCCGCGGATGAGGTAGCGGTTGAGGCCTTCCTTGGGGGAAGGATTTCGTTTACCAGAATCGTTCAAGTAGTGGAGGAAGTGCTGTCCTGCCACGTGCCCCTTTCGGGGGAGACTCTGGAAGAGGTTCTGGAAGCGGATCGCTGGGCCCGAAAAAAAATAGGGACAGTCCCTATTTTTTATTGAACTTTTCTTTTGGTGGTTTTAAACTAAAAATATCCTGGTTTTTGAGAAAAAGCTTGAAAAACTTGAAAACCGAATTTTGCAGAGGGGGGTATGTCAATTGAGATTGAGAGAGTCAAAAGGGGTTAGGTTTCTCAGTTTTCTTCTCGCTTTCGTCCTTTTCTTTTCTTTCACCTTCACCGTTGGTCCTGCAAGTGCAGCTGAATCCAGGACCCTGAGGTTGATCGGGACATCCGACATCCACGGTCAGATTCAGAACTGGGATTACTTTTCCGACACCGCCATCACGAGCTCCAAGCGAGGGATGGCAAAAATTTGTACCTACGTTAACCAGGTAAGGGCCGCCAACCCTTATACCCTTGTGATTGACAACGGAGACACCATTCAGGGGACTCCGGTAAACTACCTTTATAACGTCCTTCGTCCCACAGATCCCAATCCCATGGCGGTAGCTATGAACTACATCGGCTACGATGCCATGACCCTGGGCAATCACGAGTTCAACTTCGGCCAGACTGTCTTGGGAAAGTTCATCTCTGAGGCCAGCTTCCCCGTTCTTGCGGCCAACGTGAGGAAAACAGCGGACAATACCCCGGCCTACACTCCCTACACAATCAAGGATATCGGAGGAGTGCAGGTGGGAATTTTAGGACTGACCAACCAGGCCATCCCACACTGGGAGAAACCGGAAAACATCGCCGGGCTGAGCTTCACCGATCCGGTTGCGGAAGCAAATACTTATGTCCCCCAGATGAGAGCGGCTGGAGCAGATGTGATTGTGATCGCCGCCCATTCGGGAACCGATGTCACCTACGGCTATGGACACGAGGAGAACTTCATCCTTGATCTGGCCAATAACGTTTCTGGAGTGGATGTTATCCTCGCGGGACACGCTCACGTGGTGGTGAATACCACGGTTAATGGAGTATTAATCGTAGCCCCGCGCAACGCCGGAAGGGACGTCTGCGATGTCACGCTGAATCTCACCGGATCGGGCTCCGATTGGACGGTCTCCTCCAAGTCCGGAGTTGTTCAATCCATGGATGCCGTGGCGGAGGATTCCGGCTTCCTTGCTACCATGCAACCCTATCATGATGCCACAAGGACTTACGTGAACACCCCGGTGGGAGAGGCTCTTGGGCCCTTCCCCGGTGGATTCCCCGCTCGCATTCAGGATGGTCCCACGGCTGATCTGATTAACCTGGTACAAACTGAAGCGGCTGCAGCCGCCGGTTATCCCGTTGATGCTTCCTGCGCTGCTCTGTTCACTGATGCGGCACAATTAGCACAAGGCCCCATCAGACTAAAGGACATTTACGGTCTTTATATTTACGACAACACTCTTTACGTGGTTGAGGCCACGGGTCAAATTGTCAAAGACGTCTTGGAGTGGACGGCTCAGTACTTCAATACCTACGATTTCAGCCCCACGGGGGTTACCAAGAATCCTGCTGTTAGGGATTACAACTACGACATGTGGTCCGGGATTCAATATAAGATTGACATCACAAAGCCGCCTGGCCAGAGGATCTTCGATTTGAAATTAAACGGCGTGCCCATCTCTATGAGCCAGAAGATCAGGGTAGCGGTGAACAACTACCGTGCCACGGGGCAGTTCGTACCCAGAGGCGCCACCGTACTCTACAGCTCCACAACGGAAGTCAGGGATCTGATTGTGCAATGGGTAGAGGCTCATTCACCGCTTGACCCCAATGCTATCTTCATCAAGAACTGGAGTCTTTACCCGGATAACTTCCTCCGCCCCAATGAGGTGATAACAAAGGATTCTTATCTTGCGCTTCTGGGGTTGGCTTTTGGTGAGCCCAGCGAAAAGACGTACCTTTTTGCGGATCCCTCAAGAAAAACGGCGATTGTGGTGGATGTATCGAACAAGAAGTTTCAGTTCTTTGCGGGGGAGAAAACCTACGGCGTCCGTTCTGCTTCCAGGATATTTGCTACCTCAAGCGTTTTAAAGTTCTCTTATAGCGCAAACGATCTTTTTGTTAATGCCAATTTAAGTCTTAAAGGCGGGCCGTCCAATGTGACTGTTCTTGATAAGAAAACAGGCAAAAGATACCTGCTTCTGTCCCGAGACCTGCCTACGGCCTTTGATGCCGAGCGTGCGCAGGTTTTCCTCGTGAACCAGGCGATGAGCGGTATTGTTTCTCCTTCAGTTGACTGGACGCTTCTGGACGATTTTGGCGACTATAAGAGCATTTCCCCTTGGTCCGCCTCGGCTTACACTTACAGTATACAGATAGGACTTTTCTACGGACAGTCCTCTCTTAATCCTAAAGCCGCCCTGACCAACTGGACCGCACTCCAGTGGATCTCTGAGACCAGGTATCCCTCTTTAACCGTCCTTTCCACCAACGACTTCCACGGACAGCTTGAGCCCAAGACAGTATCCGGGCAGTGGGCTGGCGGCGCTGCGTACAATATGACGTATATCAAAAACTATCGCGCTCAGAATCCCTTAGGAACAATCCTTGTGGACGCCGGGGACACCATGCAGGGAACGCCCATCTCCAATCTGGTCAAGGGTGAATCCGTGATCGACGTCTTCAATCACATGGGATATCAGGCTTCCGCATTCGGTAACCATGAGTTCGACTGGGGGCAGGCAGTGCTCCAGGAGCGCGTTGCCCAGGCTGATTTCCCCCGTTTATCCTGCAACATCTTCACGGCTGGTACCAATGATCGACCTTCCTGGATTAAGCCCTACACGATTATCCAGGCCAAGGGCCTGAAGATCGGATTGATCGGAGCCACCACGCTGGAGACCCCCTCAATCGTCATGGCGGGAAACCTTGCGGGACTGGAATTCAGGGATCCGGCGCCGATAATTAACCAGTTAGCGCAGCAATTGCGAGCCTCTGGTGTGAACGTGATTATCGTCCTGGCGCACATGGGAGGAACGCAGGATACCACGACCAAGGTGATCACGGGTGAAGTAGCAACCCTGGCCCAGAACCTCACGGGTGTGGATTACATCGTTTCCGGACACTCCCACACCAATATCGCCGGGACGGCGAACTCCATACCCATCACCCAGGCTTACTCCTCCGGGACCGCTTTAGGAGTAGCTAAACTCCGGGTGGACCGCCTGAACAACAAGCTCTTCTCCTATGACCTCTCCGTGATCACCACATATAATGCAGGCATCACACCTGATCCCGAAATCGCGGCCTTAGTCCAGTACTACAAGGACGCTATTGCCCCCATCGTCAACCAGGTACTGGGGACTATAACCGGCCCCATCACACGAACTCAGAATACCGCTGGGGAGTCCGCTCTGGGCAACCTGATCGCTGATTCCCAGAGGTGGAAAACGGGGACCCAGATTGCCTTCATGAACCCGGGCGGAATCCGCGCGGACCTTGTGGGCACTTCCTATCCCAAGGATGTGACCTGGGGAGACCTCTATACCATCCAGCCCTTCGATAACGAGCTTGTGACTATGGAGCTCACGGGGGCCCAGATTGCCGCCCTTCTCGAGCAGCAGTGGCCGCCCACGCAGACTGCCACGAGGACGCTTCAGATCTCCGGAATCAAGTACTCTTACAGGCCAACCAACCCTCCGGGATCAAGGATTGTCTCCCTGACCCTGGAGGACGGGACGCCTATCGATCCAGCAACTAAGTACAGTGTGGTGTGTAATGAATTCATCGCCACAGGCGGAGACAAATTTACGGTCTTCCTCCAGGGGACTAACGTCCAGCGCACCGCCATTCGCGATCTCACAGCGTTCATCGATTATATCCTCTGGAAGTTCGGGACTCCTCCCGCCAATACCCCCATCACGGCAGCCATTGAGGGCCGGATTACGATAGCCCCATAAACTGGGGACTGTCCCCATTTTTTTGGGAGGGGCGCAGGGCGCGCCCCTCCTTATTTGCAGCCTGTCGATTTTCAGATTTTCAGTTTTTTGATTTTTTGCCGAAATTTAAAGAATGGGTGAAAGCGATTAAAGGCTTGTTCGTCAAAGGATTCATGCTCCCAAGGGATGCGGCCCCAGTTTTGCTATAATTCTTCTCAGAGATTTCCAGAGATTCAGAGACTTTGGCTGCTGGGGCGCTGGATTTATTAGAAGGGTAGCTCTGGAAGAGGTTCTGGAAGCGGATCGCCGGGCCCAGAAAAAAATAGGGACTGTCCCTATTTTTGAAGGAGGAAACTGAGGATGCCACGGACAGCTCGAAATGTCATCGGGGGAGCAATTTACCACGTGCTCAACCGGGGGAATGGCAGGCAGACCGTTTTCTACAAGGAAAAGGACTATCTCTCCTTCCTCCAGCTGCTTAAGGAAACGAAGGAAAAGTATTTCTGGTCAATTTTTTCTTATTGCCTGATGCCCAACCACTTTCATCTGGTCCTCTCTTCTCCAGAGGGTAAAGACCTGAGCCGGGGAATGCACTGGCTTTGCACCAGCCATGTTCGCCGCTATCACAAGGAGCATGGGACGAGCGGCCACATCTGGCAGGACCGCTTCCGATGCTTTCTCGTTCAGGAGGACGAGCATTTTCTCATGGTTATGCGCTATGTGGAGGCCAATCCCTTGAGGGCGGGATTGGCCTCTCTTCCTGGCGAGTGGAAGTGGTCTTCTTTCCGGGAAAGGGAAGGGGGAAACGTGAAGATCCCCCTTCTTGATGCCAGCCCGGTCCCTCTTCCCCGAGACTGGGGCACCTATGTCATGGAAGCAGTAAGCCCCGGAGAGCTGGAAAAATTGAGAGCCTGTGCCAACAGGCAGGTCCCTTTCGGAAGCAGAGGGTGGGCGGAGGAAATTATAAAAAGGCTCGGCCAGGAGGCGCTTCCGAAGCTGAGGGGAAGGCCCAGAAAAAAATAGGGACTGTCCCTATTTTTGGTGTAGAATAGGGAAGATGAGAGCGCGAGAAATTGTGAGCTTAATTAAGGGCAAAGTCCTATCCGGAGAATCCCTGCTGGATGAAGTGGAAATTAAAAGGGGATTCGCCGCTGACTTATTAAGCGACGTACTGGCCCTGGTGGAAGTAGAGAACAGGGACGTGGTCCTGATAACAGGAATAACTAACCCTCAAATTGTGCGCACAGCAGTGCTCATGGACATTCCCATGGTAATCGTGGCCCGAGGGAAACGCGTCCCCTGGGAAACGATAACCCTGGGTGAGGAAAAAGGAGTAATCGTAGTATCCACGGAGCTCATCGTTTTCGTTACCTGCGGGCTGCTCTATAAAGCTGGAATCGAAGGGGCCCGAATAACCAGGGGACCTTGAACGACCTGCTTTACAGCCACACATACCAGATTCAGGGGCGAGACTTTGAGCACGGGGGTGAGGCTTCTTCAGACATAAAGGAGGCTTTAAAGCGCATGGGGATCAATCCCCAGGTTATAAAAAGGACAGCCATCGCCTCATACGAAGCGGAAATGAACATCATCGTGTATACGGAAAAAGGAGAGCTCTTACTTGAAGTCTATCCGAAAATGATCAGGGTTACCGCCACGGACCGCGGACCAGGGATCGAGGACGTGGAGTTAGCCATGAAGGAGGGATACTCCACTGCTCCTCCGGAGATTCGGGAAATGGGTTTTGGATCAGGGATGGGCTTACCCAATATCAAGAAAAATGCCGACCGATTGCTTATTGAGAGCCACCCCGGAAAGGGCACGAAAGTGATTTTTGAAATAGATATTCCCAATGCCAGCGTTTAACCTTTATTTCCATTCACTGCGCATAAAGGAGGACGTGTGCAAGGGCTGTACCCATTGCCTGCGCAATTGTCCCACAGAGGCCATCAGGGTGAGAAACCGTTTAGCTCAAATCAAGGATTTAAAGTGCATTGATTGCGGCGATTGCGTGCGCTTCTGCCCCTGGGGAGCGAACGAGGTTTTAACCGATGACCTTTCGGTTCTCTCTCACTACGAATACAGAGTGCTGGTGATTCCTCCCGCCTTTCTCTCCCTGGATTTCCTGGGATTAAGCACATCCGAAGTAATGGGCCGAATCTTTGCCCTGGGGTTCCAGGAGGTCTACGAGGAGGGGATAGGCGAGGAAGCCTATTTAGAGGAAACGCGCCGCATCCTGACAAAGGGGAATGTGAAGAAACCTTTGATTTCCGTCGCCTGCCCGGCCGTGATCAGGCTGATGCAGGTCAGGTTTCCTGATCTGCTCTCACATCTTTCCCCCTTGAATACTCCCAGGGACATTTTGGGGGCCACAGTCAGGCGTAAGTTAGGAAAAAATTCGGGGCTTTTCTATCTTGCACCCTGCCCCGCCAAAATTACTGCCATCAGGAACCCCCAGGGGATCGAGAAATCCCCTTACGATGGTGTGATCGCAGCGAATATCCTCTATCGGGAAATCCTCAGGGTCAATGAGACTACCTCGGGGAAAGTACACCTTTCGGGTCCGAGCGGGGTAGCCATTGGCAGAATTGGCGGGGAAAAGGAATTCCTCTCTCCCTTAAGGGTGCTGGCGATTGACGGGATCACCAACGTGGTCAGATTTTTAAAAGAGCTCGAGATGGAAAAGGTGCCCGCCCTTGACCTGATTGAAGGCCGCTCCTGTCCCAATGGGTGCGTGGGGGGCATCCTCCTCCCTGAGAGGGACTCCTTTTTGAACCTTTACCGTCTGGAGCAGGAAGAGCGAAAGAGGGAAAATGCGATTTCCCCTCTTTCCAGGGAGGATATGGCGGATTTTCTCTATTTAACTATGCCCATCCAACCAAGACCGCAGTACTTTCTCTCCGAAAATATGGAAGCCGCCGCCAAGCTCCTGAAGATGATTGATAAGTTCTACGAGAAACTTCCCAAAATAGACTGCGGGTCATGTGGTGCTCCCACTTGCAGGGCACTGGCAGAGGACGTTGCCAAGGGCGAAGCTTCTCTTGAGGACTGCATCTTCCTCTAAAAGAAGGGTTAGTTTGCCCCCGGGCTAAATTAGAAGCGAGGTGTAGCTGAAAATGGTGAGTATTAAAGAAATAATCGACCATTTAAATTTAAAGGTGTATGCCACCGGGAAAGAAGCTTCCATAGATAAGGGATATACTGGGGACCTCCTTTCCCTGGTGATTGGTTCCGCTCCTTCTGGGGCCCTGTGGATTACCGTGCAAAGGCACGTGAACATCGTGGCCGTAGCAGCGCTTAAGGAAATTCCCGCAATAATCATCGCTCAGGAGCTACTTCCGGAAGAGGATGTGATGAAGAAAGCTGAGGAAGAGGGGATCTGGCTTTTAGGAAGTCCGGATGATGCCTTTACCCTGAGTGGAAAAATTTTCCAGTTGCTTCAAGGTGGAAAAATTCCGCGCTGACCTTCATATCCACTCCACGCTTTCCCCCTGCGGAAGCCTGAAAATGTCCCCCTCGCGCATCCTGGAAAGTGTAGTGGGAATGGGGATAAATTTAGTGGCCATCACAGACCACAACGCAACTTTAAACAGCGTAACGCTGGGAAAAATGGCGCGGAAGAGGAGCCTGCCCTTCTTTTATGGAATAGAAGTGCAAACTCAGGAGGAGGCGCACCTCCTCGTTTATTTTGATGACCCCTCCTCCTTTGAACTTTTTGGAAAGGAAATTTACGACCGTCTCCCGCAGGTGAAGAACGACCCTCAGCACTTTGGAGACCAGGTGGCCGTGGACGAGGAGGAAAACGTGATCTATTTTGAGGAGAAGCTTCTTCTGAACTCCGTGGCGATTTCTTTGGAGGGCCTCTCGCGCCTTGTTACAAAAATGGGAGGACTGGTTATTCCCGCACATGTGGACTCCTTTCACTTCAGCCTTGCCGGGCAGTTGGGATTTATCCCTCCTGAACTGCACTTTCCTGCCCTTGAGGTCTCCCACGCCTTTTTGAAAAAGAATCCCTCAGCGCGCGACCTCTTGGGGTATCCTCTGGTATCCTTTTCCGATGCCCACTATCCCGAGGAAATCGGCAGGGCGGTAACGGTACTCCAGATGGAAAGCCCCACCCTTGAAGAATTGAGGTACGCTCTGGAGGGGAAAGGGGGAAGAGGGATAATCCGCTTAGAAATCGGGAGGGAACCCTTAGGAAATGGATGAACTCCTTCTCCACGTTCTGGATATTGTGCAGAACTCGATTAGCGCAGGAGCCAGCTTGATCTCCGTAGAGATCAGAGAACGAATCAAGGAGGATCTTCTGGAGATCACGGTGGAAGATAACGGCCGGGGTATGGATGAAGAGACTCTGAAAATGGTGGAAGATCCCTTTTTCACCACCAAGTCCGGAAAGAAAGTGGGCCTGGGAATTCCCCTTTTGAAGCAGACGGCCCTCTCCACCGGAGGTGATTTAAAGGTCAAATCCCAGGCCGGGAAAGGCACGAGGATAAAAGCACAATTTCCGCGCAGCCATATTGACCTTCCCCCGCTGGGGGATTTGCGCGGGACCATACTGGCCCTGGTTTACGCTTCAGAAAGAGCGGACATCCTTTTCCGCTATTTAAAAAACGGAAGGGAACTGGTTCTGGACACTCGAGAAATAAAAGCGATTTTAAATGATGTGCCCCTTTCTCATCCCTCGGTGATTAAGTTTTTGAGAGAATTCATAAATGAGAAAGTAAAGGAGCTGGAGAGGATCTTTCCTGAACAAGATTAAGAAAAATATTTGCCTTGAATTCAGGAAGCATTTTAAATAAAGTAATCCTGAGTAAAATATTTGATAAAATATTGGCTAATTGAAAAAGCCCTCAACTGAACAGGAGGTTTCAATGAACGAGCAGATTGTTATTCCTGAGAACGAGCAGTACCAGGAACTGAGGGAATTCATAGCGGAACACAAAAACTCTAAAGGCGCCTTGCTCAACGTTCTCTATAAAGCCCAGTCACTTTTTGGATACCTTCCCAGGGAAGTGCAATATTTCATTTCCAGAGAGCTGCATGTTCCCCCATCCCAGATCCTGGGAGTGATCACGTTTTACCATTTTTTCCGCACACAGCCCGTAGGGAAGTACGTCATAAACCTCTGCCTGGGGACTGCCTGTCACGTAAAGGGAGCGGCTGACGTTTTGAAGGCCGTCTGTAAGGAGCTCAAGATCGATGTAGGGGAGACCACGGAGGACAGGCTCTTCACCCTGTCTACTGCTCGCTGTTTTGGTGCCTGTGGTTTAGCCCCAACCATGATGGTTAACGAGGAGATTTACGGCAGGTTGACTCCCCTCAAGGTGGTCAATGTCATAAAGGGGATCCGGGAAAGGGAGCTCGATCGCTGAGCCTTACCTTTGATCTGATCCCTCAAAACTTACAAGATAAAAAATAAAAATACGGAGGATGGAGAATGAAGCTGGAAGAGCTGAGAAAAATAAGAGAAAGGGTTCAACAGGAACTGAGCCTGAGAGAGGGAAAAGCAAGAATAAAAATCATCATTGGAATGGGAACCAGCGGCATTGCGGCCGGAGCAAGGGAGACCTTAAGGGCCTTTTTGTCGGAAATTGAAAATAGAAATCTCACAGACGTCCTCGTGACGCAGACCGGAGAAAAAGGGCTGGCTTCCCAGGAACCGGTGGTGATCGTGGAGGAGTCTGGAAAACCCGGGATAGTCTATGGAATGGTTACGCCGGAAGTGGCGAAAAGGATAGTGGCAGAACACATAGTGAATGGGGTGGTGGTCTCCGAGTACGTAATTCAGGTTGAAGAATAAGGAGCCCAATAATGAGGAAAAGACTGGACGTTCTCATCTGTACGGGAGCAAACTGCCTCTCCTCGCACAGCCTGGAGTTCAAGAAGAAGCTGGAGGAGGAATTAGAGAGGAGGCAACTTCAAGAGGAAGTCAACATAGTGGGAACCGGGTGCATGGGTCCCTGTCAGCTGGGCCCAGTGATGATTGTCTACCCCGAGGGTTCCTTTTACGTAAAGCTCAAGGACGAGGACATTCCCCAAATAGTTGAAGAGCACTTCCTCAAGGGAAGACCCGTAAAAAGGCTTTTATGGACTGCCCCTGAGGCCGCGAAGATCGTCGAGGAAAAAAAGAAGATCCCCTTCTTCGAAAAGCAAGAGAAGGTTGTCCTTAAAAACTGCGGCAGAATCGACCCGGAAAACATCGAGGAGTATATCGCCTACGGAGGGTACGAGGCCTTAGCCAAAGTCATGTCAGAGATGACGCCTGAAAAGGTGATCGAGGAACTGATCAAGTCGAAATTAGTAGGAAGAGGAGGCGCCGGTTTTCCCACGGGCCTGAAATGGAAATTCACACGGGAAGCGAAGGGCGATGAAAAATACGTCGTCTGCAATGCCGATGAAGGAGACCCTGGGGCTTTCAAAGACAGGGCAATCCTCGAAGGCGATCCTCATGCGGTAATCGAAGGGATGATTATTGCCGGCTACACCATAGGCGCCCACCACGGATATATCTACATCCGCGCCGAGTATCCTCTGGCCATCAAGAGGCTGGAAATTGCCCTGGAACAGGCAAGGAAATACGGTTTACTGGGGAAAAACATCTTAGAGACAGGGTTTGATTTTGATATAGAGCTGAGAATGGGAGCCGGAGCATTCGTCGCTGGAGAGGAAACCGCTCTTTTAAATTCCCTTGAGGGGAAAAGAGGCACGCCGCGCTTCAAGCCTCCATATCCTGCCCAGAAGGGTGTTTGGGGAAAACCCACGCTGGTCAACAACGTGGAAACTCTGGCCAACATCAGGCACATCATTTTAAACGGGGGAGAGTGGTTCGCCTCCATGGGCACGGAGAACAGCAAGGGCACTAAACTCTTCGCGCTCTCAGGAAAGGTGAACAATACCGGTTTGATTGAGGTTCCCTTCGGATTGACTCTGGGGGAGGTAATCTTCGATATTGGCGGCGGGATCCCCAAAGGGAAAAGATTCAAGGCCATCCAGATGGGTGGCCCTTCAGGCGGTTACATCACGAGCGAATTTTTGAACCTGCCTGTGGATTATAAGGAAATAGAGAAGACGGGTTCCATAATCGGCTCTGCAGGAATGATCGTCCTCGACGAGGACAACTGTATGGTGAACATGGCCAAGTTCTTCGTGGAGTTCACGATGTCGGAATCCTGTGGCCAGTGCACCCCCTGCAGGGTGGGCCTGAAGCAAATGTACAGCATTCTCGACAGAATCACGAACGGGCAGGGCACGCTGGAGGACCTAACTCTTTTGGAAAAACTGGGAAAACAGATAAAGAGCTCCTCTATGTGCGCTCTGGGGCAGACAGCCCCCAACCCGGTCCTTACCGGTTTAAAATATTTCCCTGAAGAGTTTCTGGAACACGTTCTTTACAAGAAGTGTCGCGCCGGAGTGTGCGCTTCGCTTTTCTATGCCCCCTGCACCAATGCCTGTCCCGCGGGTGTGGATGTCCCTCGCTACCTCGCCCATATGACGGAGGGAAGACTCAAAGAGGCTTTCCTGGTGCACATGGAGAACAATCCTTTCCCCAGCGTGTGCGCCAGGGTCTGTCCCGCATTCTGTGAAAGACCGTGCGAGAGGGGCAAATTCGATGAACCCATCGCTATCAGGGAGGTAAAGAGGCTCTTTGCGGATTGGGCCAGAGAAAACGACGTGCAATTCAACCCTCCCTTAGAACTTAGGAAGGAAAAAGTGGCCATTGTCGGTGCTGGCCCTGCGGGACTTTCCTGCGCTTACTTCCTTACCAGGCTGGGCTACAGGCCCGTAGTGTTCGAGTCCCTTCCTGTGCCCGGGGGAATGATGCGCGTGGGCATCCCGGACTACCGACTCCCCAAGGATGTCCTGAATGAGGAGATCGCCAGGATTGTGGAATCAGGGGTGGAGCTGAGACTTAATTCTCCGGTTTCGAGCCTTCAGGAGCTGAAGGAGATGGGCTTTGACGCTGTCTTTATCAGCATAGGGGCCCACCGCTCAGAAAAGTTAAACGTCAAAGGCGAGGAGCTGGAAGGGATTACAGGCGGCATTGATTTCCTGCGCGAAGTGAACCTGGGGAAGAAAATGGACCTCAAGGGGAAGAGGGTGGCAGTGGTCGGTGGTGGCTCAACCGCCATGGATGCGGCCCGAACTGCCTTAAGGCTTAAGGCCAGCGAAGTTTCCGTAATCTACAGAAGGTCCAGGGAGGAAATGCCCGCGCAGGCTACGGAAGTGGAGGAAGCCATCGAAGAAGGCATCAAATTCTACTTCCTGACGAACCCCATAGAATTCACCGGATCAACAAGAGTGGAAAAGATAAGGTGCGTGCAGATGGAATTCCAGGGGTTCGATAAGAGCGGAAGAAGGAGACCGGTGCCCAAAGAGGGAACGGAATTCGAAATAGAGGCGGATTTCGTGCTCCTGTGCCTCGGGCAGAGGCCAGAGCTTTCAGGATTTGCTGAGGAATTGGAGACCAATAGGGACGGAACGATAAAGGTTGACAAGGATACCCTGGAGACGAGTTTAACCGGAGTCTTCGCAGGCGGTGACGCTGTGCTGGGCCCCGCGACCGTTGTGGAAGCTGTGGGCCAGGGAAGGAAGGCCGCCCTCTCCATTGACAGACACTTCGGGTATGAAGGAAAATTCCCCTTCCCCAGGAGGGAAGTGGTAGAGACCTCTTTCAACGAGGAGGAATACCTGAAGGTGATCCCCAGGAAAACTCCAGCTCTGGAAATGGTTGAGGAGAGAATTAAATCATTCATCGAAGTGAATAAGGGGATTCTTCTTCAGGAGGCCCTTGAGGAATCGAAGAGGTGCCTGAAGTGCGATAGGGGCAAGGAGGTCGTGAGCGAAAAATTGGAAAAGGAAAAAGTGAGAATTCCTTTAGGAGGTTGAGATGACCGGAAAAAAGCAATTAACGGTTAATAGATCATCCGGGAAAGAGGGACCTTTATGGAAAAGGTGAGAATCCTGAAAAGGTTTGAGCCCAGAAAGGAAAACCTCTTATCCCTGCTCCATGCTCTTCAGAGGAGCAACCCTCAGAACTATCTCGAGGAAGAGGATTTGAAACTGGCGGCAAATTACCTTTCCCTTCCCTTGAGCTTTGTGAGCAGTGTGGCCACTTTCTATTCCATGTTCAGCCTGAAGCCCCGGGGGAAATACATCATCCGCATCTGTGAATCCCCTCCCTGCCATCTGGTGGGCGCCGAGTCAATTATTGATACGGTGAGCAACTTTTTGGGCATAAAAGTGGGAGAGACCACCCCGGATGGCCTTTTCACCCTGGAATTATCCTCCTGCCTCGGGGTCTGCGGTGTAGCTCCGGCGATGATGGTCAACGAGGAGGTCTACGGAAACCTGACACCGGAGAAAGTTCGTTCTGTCCTTAATGATTTGCGGAGGGGAAAATGAGATTAGCTCGCAGTCATGTCCTGGTATCGATTGATATCGAAAGCGTGGCCTCAGGAGCCTGGGAGGTTTTAAAAAGACTGAAAGAGGAGATTTCCCGGAGAGGCCTCTTGGAGGAAATTAAAGTTCTGGAAACTGGAACCCTGGGAGTTACCGGGCTGGGCGTGGTTCTGGCAGTCTATCCAGAGCGCATATATTACGGGAAGGTGAAACCTGAGGACTGTCCTCGGATCGTGGAGGAGCATTTCCTCAAGGGCCGTCCGGTTCAGGACCTGATCATAAAAGAAGAGGTTGTTAGGGCAGTAAGAAGGGACCTGATAGGCCCCATGAGGGAGCAAAAGAGGGTGGTCCTTGAGAACTCAGGTATAATCGATCCTGAGAAAATCGAGGAGTACCTGGCGCGAGATGGTTACACTGCTCTGGAAAAAGCCCTCTCCCTGACCCCGGATGAGGTCATTGCCGAGGTCAAGAAATCCGGCCTGAGAGGAAGAGGAGGAGCCGGATTCCCCACAGGAATTAAATGGGAGGGAGCGCGCAAGGCCTCGGCTATGGAAAAATTCATCATCTGCAACGCTGACGAAGGGGAGCCCGGGACCTTCAAGGACAGGCTGATTCTGGAGGGTGACCCCCATAAACTGATTGAAGGATTGATCATCGCGGGCTACGCCGTGGGTGCCAGGAAAGGATATATCTACATCAGAGGGGAGTATGCTCTTTCCCTGCACAGGATGCACAAGGCCATCGAGGATGCCCGAAAATATGGGCTCTTAGGAGAAGACATTTTGGGCAGCGGATTCTCCTTTAATCTGGAAATCAAAGAAGGGGCCGGCGCCTATGTCTGCGGAGAGGAAACCGCGCTCATGGAATCCCTGGAGGGCAAAAGGGGCAACCCCCGCATTAAACCCCCTTATCCCACAGTAGTAGGCCTTTTTGGCAGTCCCACCGTGATCAACAACGTGGAGACCTTAGCGAATATTCCCGCAATTATCAGAAAAGGAGCGGATTGGTTCCGCACTATGGGTACGGAGTCCTGTCCCGGAACGAAGGTGTACACCATTTTAGGCGACGTGAACTTTCCTGGCCTGATAGAAGTTGAGATGGGAACTACGCTTTATGAAATTATTTTTGGCTACGGAGGGGGCATTAAAGGAGGGAAAAAGTTCAAAGCAGCCTTAGTGGGTGGGGCAGCAGGGGTTTTCCTCCCGGAATCCCTCCTCAATGTGCGCATGGATTTCGATAACTTGAAGCAGTACAAAGCCGTCCTCGGGTCGGGCGCTATTTTGGTGATGAGTCAAGAAGCCTCCATCCCAAAAATGTTGCACTCAGTACTCTATTTCTTCCGTCACGAGTCCTGTGGACAGTGCTCTCCTTGTCGCTCCGGGACGCGAGAGTTATACCGCATTTCCGGACACCTTCTGGAGAGAAAAGGGAAAGCGGAGGATCTGAATACAATGGTCAAGCTGTCAGAAGCCTTGTGGTACTCCTCACTATGTCCTCTGGGGCAATCTCTGATCATGCCTGTGAAATCTGCTTTGGAAAACTTCCGGGAAGAATTCCTTCCCCTTGTTCAATAATTCAGGAGGTAAATGATGGGAAAAGTGAGACTGAAAATAGACGGAAAAGAAATTGAAGTAGAAGAAGGTAAGACCATACTGGAAGCGGCGAAGGAAGCGGGTATTGAAATTCCCACCCTTTGTTACCACGAAAAGTTACTTCCCTATGGAGCCTGCCGCATGTGTGTGGTGGAAGCTGGACCTGGAGCCTTGAAGCCGGCTTGCGCCACCTATGTTACGGACGGGATGGAAGTAAAGACCTCCACTCCGGAAATCCAGGAAGTGAGGATGACGGTACTCCAGCTCCTTTTCGGGGAGCGCAACCACTACTGCATGTACTGCGAGTCCAGCGGAAACTGCGAGCTCCAGGACCTGGGATATAAATTCGGTCTGGATCATTTTGAATTCCCTCCCTATGAGGATAAGTATCCTGTAGATGTCTCTCACCCGTACATCCTTCTAGATCAGAACCGCTGCGTGCTCTGCCGCCGTTGCGCTCGGGCTTGCGCTGAACTTGGGGGACATTTCGTGCTGGAAGTAAAGAACCGGGGTTACCAGAGCCTGATCAACATTGATCTGAATAACCAGTTTGCTCAGTCTTCCTGCGTTTCCTGTGGACTGTGTGTCCAGGTCTGTCCCACCGGAGCGCTGGTGGATAAAAGGGCTTCCTACCTGGGAAGGAAAGAGCAAGCGGAGGTCATCAAGACGAATTGCGATCGCTGCCCCGTGGGTTGCGGCATCGAGGTTTACAGGCGGGCGAACTTCATTTTGAAGGTTTACGGGGATTGGGATTCACCGATTAACCAGGGAGTGTTGTGCAAGAACGGACGCTACCTTCCCCTTTATGAAGACCGGCCCCGCCTCAACGCTCCTAAGTTAAAGGAAGGAGGAATCTGGACCCAGATTTCCCCCGAGATGGCTTTCAAAGTGATCAGCGAGAAAAAGGGAGCGGCAACGGTATTTTTGGAGGGGAGCCTGCCACTGGAGCTCCTTCAAGCCTTTAAGTCGGCTTTGGGAGACAGGGTTTTCGCTCTGAACGAGGTTAATCCTCCCATCCCATCAACGGCCACTTTAAAGGACCTGGAGGATGCAGATACCTACCTCGTAGTGGGCGTGGATTTGAACGAGCGCTACGGGGTCGTGGGCTCCATGATCAAGCGCAGGGTCGTCCCCCAGAACGCCAGGCTGATTGCTGTGGAAGCGGGTAGCCTCTCTGGAATTACGGATTTCTCTTACGAATATAAAGACATTGATACCGCTCTGGGAGAGGCCAGAAAAGGGGAAAAGGTTGTTGCCGTTTACTCTTCCCTCCCCGAGGGGATCAGTGAGAGATTAGAGACCGAATCCGGCTTCAAATATCTCTTTTTACCCTACGAGGCTAACACTATGGCCCTTAAGGAGTTGGGGATCGAACATAAAGTACCCCAGGAAAAAGTGAAAATTTATGTCGGGGAAAACATTTCCTCCGCCCGTTCCCCAGGGGATTTTATCGTTGCCTTTACTCCCTTTGAAACCCCGGAACTCAAATCCGTAGCCGACCTGTTAATCCCCATTACCTGGTATCTGGAGGATGAGGGAACCTTTATCACCTTAGAGGGTAAAAAAGTTGTGCGCCAGAGAGTAGTTACCCCTGCCGAGGGTGTCTTGACCGTGGAAGAGATCTCCTCTCGGCTTCTAAAAATTTAAGGCAAAGGTCAGGAGGAACGCCATGAAGAAGATAACCTTAGCGAGCGACTGGTTAGAGGGGTGTGCGGGTTGCCACATGTCCCTCTTAGATATGGATGAGCGATTAGTGGAGCTGATCAATGAGGGGTTGGTGATCACCGCCACACCTATAACCGACCTTAAGGTCCCCGCTTTCGGAACGGATATCGGGGTGCTCGAGGGAGCAGTGGCCACCGACCACCACGAGGAGGTAGCGAAACTCTTCCGCGAGCGCTGCAAGATCCTGGTTGCTTTAGGGGACTGTGCGGTCTTCGGCGGGATCAACACCATGAGAAACTACATTCCCATCGAGGAGCTTTTAAAAAGAGGATATGTAAACACTGAGAGCACGGTGGAGGGAAAGATCCCCCAGGGTCCGGGAATTGGCAAACACCTCAAGAAGTGCATGGCCCTGAACGAAGTGGTAAAGGTGGACTTCTACATTCCCGGTTGCCCTCCCTCGGCGGACGCTATCTATAAAGTGCTCAAGGATATCCTGGAGGGGAAAACCCCAGAGCTCAAAGAAGAGCTTCTGAAGTACGATTAGGAGGAACTATGGGAGAAAAAATTACGATAAATCCAGTTACCAGAATTGAAGGTCACGCCAGGGTTTCCATCTTCCTGGACGATCAGGGAAAGGTGGAAAAGACCTACTTCCACGTGGATCAGTACCGCGGTTATGAAAAATTCACCGAGGGCAGGCCCTTCTCGGAGATGCCCATGATCACCGAGCGCATCTGCGGCATCTGCCCCATCTCTCACCATTTAGCCTCGGCCAAAGCCTGCGACGCCGTCATCGGCGTGGACATTCCCAGGCCGGCCAAACTTCTGCGAGAGCTTGTCCACATGGGACAGATTGTCCAGTCCCACGCCATGCACTTCTTTGAGCTGGCTGGCCCGGACCTCCTTTTGGGGTGGGATGCGGACCCCGCCGTGCGCAATGTGGTGGGGCTGATTCAGGCTAACCCGGATATAGCCTTAAAGGCCGTGAAGCTGCGCAAATTTGGGCAGAGAATCATTGAGCTTACGGCGGGAAGAAGGATCCACCCCACCTTCGCCGTTCCCGGAGGGGTGAACGCCGCCCTCGATGAAGCTCGCAGGGATGAGATGCTCTCTTTCCTGGAGGAGGGAATCCCGTACATTCAGGAGGGAATCGAGATCGCCAAAAAGTGGATTTCCGAGCACAAGGAGGAGTGCAATCAATTTGCTTCCTTCCCCTCCGGGTATATGGGGCTTGTGAAAAAGGACGGTTCCTTAGAGCTCTATGACGGCATTGTGCGCTTCATGGATAAGGAGGGAAAGATCGTCAGGGAGTTCGAGGGCAAAGATTACCTGAAATACATCGGGGAGAAAGTTGAAGACTGGACCTACCTCAAGTTCCCATTCTTCAAAGAGCTCGGTCCGGAAGAGGGTTTCTACCGCGTGGGACCGCTGGGGCGCCTGAATGTGGCGGACTCCATCTCCACTCCTCTGGCTCATAAGGAGTTCCTGGAGTTCAAAAAGGTGAACGGGGGAAAACCCGTGGAGAGCTCGCTTTACTACCACTATGCGCGCTTGATTGAGACCCTCTATGCCGCCGAGCGTGCTATAGAGATCCTGAAAGACCCCGACATTCTTTCTCAGGACGTCTTCACTTTCGGCACCCCCAAAAACGAGGAAGGGATCGGCGTGATCGAGGCACCCCGGGGGACCCTGATTCACCATTACTGGGTGGACGGAACTGGGACCATGAAGAAATCCAACCTGATCGTGGCTACCGGGCACAACAACTGGGCTATGAGCAAAGCTGTGGACCTCGTGGCCAGGGGATTCGTGGACGGCAAAAACCTCAAGGAAGGGATGCTCAACCGCGTGGAAGGAGCTATCCGCTGTTACGATCCCTGCCTCTCCTGCTCCACTCATGCTGTGGGGAAGATGCCCCTGATCGTAGAAATCTACAACCAGGAGGGGAAACTGGAAAAAAGGATTCAAAGAGATTAGGCTCCTTTTAATCGCCTACGGCAATCCTTATCGCCAGGACGACGGGATCGGCCATTATGTCGTCCAGAAAGCGGAAATTTCCGCCCAGAAGTTGTTCCTCCAGGAGCTTTCTTTAGACCTCCTTGAGGAATTGGCGCTTTGTGATTATGCCGTATTCGTAGATGCGGCTTTGGAAGGGGAGGAAGTGCGGGTGAGGGAAATTTTCCCGGAAAATAAGCCCTCCTTCCTTTCCCACCACCTCCTTCCGGAGCAATTCCTGTTCTGGCTCGAGGAACTCTATCATCGCCGACCTCGAGCCTTTCTTCTTTCTCTAAGAGGGTACAATTTTGATTTTGGCGAGGGTCTCTCACCCGAAGCCCTGGCTTCTGCCGAAAAGGGAATTAAAATACTGGAAAACCTGATAAAAGAAGTGCAAGAAAGAGAGGAAGAGAATGAGCGACCCCAGAATTGATAAGTTGGCTCAATTACTTGTGGATTATTCCGTAGAAGTAAAACCAGGAGAGGTTGTGGTCATTAACTCTACCCTTGAAGCCGCGGACCTGGTGCGCGCAATCTACAGGGAGGTTCTCCTCCACGGAGGCCATCCCCTGTTGCGCCTGGGACTGGACGGGCTGGACGAGATCTTCTTCCGCTACGCAACTTTGGAGCAACTGGATTTCGTTTCGGAGATCAGAAAATTCGAAATAGAGCACCTCGACGTCCAAATCGGGATCGGAGCCCCGGCAAATTTGAGGGAGCTTGCAGGCATTGATCCCAAAAGGATTGCAAGAAGGCGCAAGGTTCTGGAACCACTTATGAAGAGGTTCATGAAGTCCAGGGAGGAAGGGGGCATCAAATGGGTGGGCTTTGATTACCCCACGAATGCTCTGGCCCAGGAGGCCGGGATGTCCCTCTCCGATTATCAGGAGTTCGTGTTCCAGGCCTGCATGCCCGACGAAAATGATCCCGTGGGCTACTGGAAGAAAGTGCACGAGGAGCAGGAGCGTTTGGCCGAGTTCTTAGGTCAGGTGGAGGAGCTGCACTTTGAGGGCCCCAATCTCGACTTGAGGATGAAGGTCAAAGGAAGAAAGTGGATCAACTGCGACGGCAAAATCAATATGCCGGACGGGGAGATCTTCACGGGACCAATTGAGGATTCCGCCGAGGGATTTATTTACTTTGAATACCCCAGCGAGTTCTACGGGAAGCCCGTGGAGGGAATACGCCTGGAGTTCGAGCGCGGGGAAGTGGTGAAATTTTCTGCAGAAAAGGGAGAGGAGAGCCTAAAAGCCGCTTTGGAAATTGATCCCGGGGCCAGGAGGATCGGCGAAATCTCCTTCGGCACGAACTTCGGCATCCAGATCTGCACCAAAAACGTCCTTTTCGACGAAAAGATCGGGGGCACCGTGCATCTCGCTTTGGGGAACTCCTATTCGGAATCTGGAGGAGTGAACGAGTCAGCCATCCACTGGGATATAGTGCGGGAGATGAAGAACGGCTCAAGGGTGAAAGCGGACGGAAAGGTGATCTACGAGAACGGAAAATTTTTAAATTTTTAAAATAATTTCTTTGTGAGTTTAAATAGCTTATAATCTGGGGGAAAGATTAACCAATTACATCCTGCTAAGAAATCAAATTGCAAGAAATGAGGAGGTGTAAATTTATGTTGGGAAAATTGAAGGTGGTCCTGAGCTGGTTGCTCGTTTTCTCTCTGATTTCCTTCGCCTATCTGCCCTCTTCCACATCCGGGCACAACGAGGAATGGACCTGTTCCGCAGATTTTGGCACCACGCCCAAAATCGACGGCCAGCTTGCTCCCAGAGATGAGTGGTCTGATGCCAATCACATTTCCTTCGGTATAGATGGTGGGCCGCAAATAGCGGTCTACATGAAGGCCATCCCCGGGGATTATCCCGGCGGGGGGCGACTTTATCTGTACTACGCCGTTCCAAGTATATACCACCCGTTAAGTTTTGAATGGTGCTCCCTGCACAATTTAGGTTCCAAACCCCAGACTGACGACCGACAAATCATCATCAGGCAACAATATCCAGCGGGAGAAACACCCTTTATCTTCGCCACAGGAACAGGAACTGGCTGGCAAACGATCTCCGAACCCCCCGGGTTCTCAGGGGCAATCAGCACCTCAGGCACGGAATACTGGCTTGTGGAGATGGCTATTCCCTATGACTTTTTAGGGATTGAAATCTGCGATCCCTCCCCCAAGGGCTGCCTCTTTGATGCTGTAGCAATGGATCCCGACGGCAAACCCATTTACTATTACTGGCCCCCTGCGAGCGCGACAAAAGCTGACTGGATGATTCCCAATACCTGGGGAAATATGGTTCCCTCGGACTGCTGGGGCGCCCCCCGCGGCCGGCTGCTCATCTTCGAGAGCGAGAATTCCCCGCCCGATCATAACTATGATCCGGGAGACAAGTTTAACGAGATGATGGAGCTTGTGCTCACTGCTGACGAGGAACAATCCCAGGACGTTATTCCTGAAAATGTTTATTTGAACGACCTGACCATCACCGCCACCGGCACCGGCAATGACCAGACCGACATTGCCAATGTGCTTTTAATTGAGGATACCAATCAGGACGCTCTTTACGACGGCACAGAGCCCGTTCTGGCTTCTGGGACCTACCCCTCGGACAACGGCTCAATTACCTTTACCTTCCCTGCACCTGGGCTTTTGATCAAATTGGGAGAACCAAAATACCTGCTCGTGGTCTACCTGATGAACCCCTCCCCACCGGTTGGGGCTACTTATCAGTTCTTTGTTTCGGGGATCAACGCTACCGGAGCGGTATCGGGTTCGCCGGTTCCCGTTTTGGGTTATCGGGAACAGCTCCCGGCCACGGTGGCGGTTCTCTGGCGCTACATCCTTTTTTCCGCCCTGAAAACGGTTCCCGGGCCTTCCGGAAAGCCAGTTCTCACCATTCAGAAGAAGGCCACGGCGGATACCGTGATGGCCGGGGAGAACATTACCTTCTTCATCCTGGTGGCAAATAAGGGGGATCAGACCCTCTATTACGTAAAGGTCACGGATTCCCTTCCTGACCACACCACCTTTGTGGACGCCCCAGCTACTCTCTGGGGCCCTGCAGGCACCTTTGATTCGGCAACGAAGATCACCACCTGGGACCTGGGGAACCTCGCCCCTGGAGAATGGCGGCTTTTAAAGTTGATCGTGAAGGTCGACCCGGACACTCCCGACGGCACGCTGATCCGCAATAAAGCCGTAGCCACCTCCACAAGACCCCCCTTGACCGTGGAGTCTGAGGACGAAGTGGTCATTGTGGGCGGTAAAATCCACGAAGCCTACATTAAAGGCTACACTGGCGATTTAGGGAACATTTTTGGACCCATGCGGAACGTCACCCGGGCCGAGATCGCAGCGATTATTGCTCGACTGCTCCACCTGGAGAGCACGGTAACCGGCGAGCAATTTTACGCGGATGTCCCACCGAGTCACTGGAGCTTCAAGTATGTGGAAGCGGTGCACAGGGCTGGGATTATGACGGGCTTCCCGGACGGCACCTTCCGCCCCGATGAGCCCGCCACCCGTGCCAACGTAGCCGTAGCCATGATTCGGGCTCGGGACATAGACCCAGTAGTCTTCCTTCCTGCTCCTCCTTTCCCGGATATCTCCGGGCACTGGGCGATCAAGGAAATCGAGACCGCCTACGTTTTGGGAATTGTGGAGGGACTGCCGGACGGCACTTTCCACCCCGATGATCCCATCATCCGCGCTGAGACTGTAACCCTGATCGACCGCGCCCTGGGAAGAGGACCACTCCTTGAAGGGCCAGTTGTCCAGCACTTCCCTGACTGCCATCCCACGGACTGGTTCTACGGATGGGGGGAGGAGTCCTTCGCCTCCCACAAAGGTGTGCACATGCCCACGGGTAACGAGAAGCTGATCGAGTACGTGGATACGGGGCCTGTCTGGTAAGGCAGGTTATATTCAAGAGCCTGAATTAAAGTTTTCCTGGCTGAGGGGGAACGTGAGCTCCACGACGGTGCCCTTGCCTTTCTCGCTTTCGAGCTTGATCGCTCCCCCCATCAGTTCCATTAAGGATTTGGTGATGTAGAGGCCCAGGCCGCTACCCCCGACCCTTTTCCCCCTTCTTCCTTGAGCGAAACGCTGGAAAATGAAATCCCTTTCCTCTTCGGGGATTCCATAGCCTGTATCCTGAAAGCGTATCTTGATTGCATCGTCAATTTTCCTTGCGCTGATCAAAATTAAACCATCAGGAGGAGTATGCTTTACGGAGTTGGAGATCAGGTTGGAAAAAATTTCCTCCAAGCGCGTGGGGTCCGCTTTAATGGGAGGAAGGTCCTCAGGGCAATCAACTGCCAGATTCAGCCTGCGGGATTGAATGAGGGGCTGGAACATGGAGCGAATCCTTTCCAAGAACTGAGAAAGGTTAATGGGAACTTGCTCCAGCTTAACCATGCCAGCTTCCAGGCGGTTCAAATTTATTAAATTTTGCACCAGGTTTCTCAGAAGAAGCAGGTTGTTCTCCATCCCATTGAGATAACTCATCGCTTGGGGGGAATCACAACCCTTTTTCATAAGCTCCACTGCAGCAAGAAGAGATGTAATGGGAGAACCCAGATCATGAACCACACCCTCAAGCACAGTGCGCCTTTCTAACTCTAAATTCCTGAGCGGTGTAATATCCTTGATGGTAAGGATTACCCCCTTGAGCTCTTTCTTCAAAAACAGGGGCAGGAAGCTCACCAGCAATTGTTTGTCCATGGCGGCAAAGTACCCTTCGTATATCGTCTCCTTCCCCGAGGAGTAGGCCTCTTTCAAACCATCCCAAAACCGGGAGCTGAGAGTTTCAGGTTCTATGTTCAACCTCTTTAAAGCCTCTTCGGGCTCTAAGCCCAGAAATTGTTTTTTGGAAGTCGAGAAAAACACTTCTGCCGCCTTATTGGCATCTGCGAGCCTTCCCTGAGAATCAAAAATCAAAAGAATGTCCTGAGAGGAATCCAAAATCCCGCGGAACCAGGCATTTTCTGCCTCAGCTTTCTGGCGCGCTTCCTGGGATTCTCTGTACAGTTCCATCAAGGAGCTAGCCAGGGCTCCCACCTGATCCCGAGGCCACTTCCTCTCCTCGATCCTTTTTCCGGAAAACAGGCTACGGAGGTCCTGACTCAAGGTGTTCAGAGGGGCAAGGAGCCACCTATACAAAAATCCCGAGGCCAGGATGACCAGGCCTAAGAACCCGCACCCCACTATTAGGGAGAAAATTATGGTGTTTTCCCTGGCCTGCGCTACTTCTCTGGCAAAGCTGAAGAAGCCCAGATAACCGATAACCTTTCCCTCGGGATTTAAGAGAGCTTTGGAAGTTAAAATAGCTCCTTGAGAAAGGAACAAATAACCAGAGTTAGCAGTTATTTCCCCAACCTTGCTTTTGATCTCGGTAAGCTGTGGGGTCTGAGAATATTTTTCGCTCACCTGAAGGTCGTTTCCCACAAGAAGAAGAGGGAAAGAGCCCTCGCTTTCGAACAAGGATAAATCCTCTGGTTTCAGGCACCGAACAAAAAGGAGAGCCCCGGCTGGAGGCCCCTTACCTTCGTTAGTAAGGACGGGACCGGAAGCAAAAATGGCTAAAGAAGGACCCAAGCGCTCGAATCCTGAGAAAAACTGAGACTGGCCCAAAGCTTTGGTCAGCGCCAGCTCCCTGATGTGAGAATCCAGAGAGGCCGGGTCTCCCGCATAGCCAATTGTCTTGCCAAAACGATCCCAGAGGATCACCAGCTCCATACCGAAGTGCTGGGGCACCCAGGAGGTAACGTTCTCCTCGATCCAAGCATCCTTCTGCTCAAGGAGAGCTTGATAGTGATCGCTCCAGAGGGCATAGTCCTCAAGTGTGGTTTCCAGCCTGGATTTCTCCTGCTTCAGGAAGGATTCCATCGTGGAAAGGGAGCTTGTCAGATGTTGGGCTTCAGCCCCAAGGAAAACACGGGAGTTTAAAAAATAAACCGTGAGGGCCAGGGCGATAAGGGGAATGCCCCCAATCAAGAAGAAGCTCAAAAGGACCTTTTGGCCGATTTTCATTTGGCAAATAAAAAATTAATTAGAATTATTCTTCAGTAAAAAATTAAAATTATTCATTAAGAACCGGACCCTCCCCAGATCTATTCTGCCATTATACCACTAAATATTGAAAAAGGGGATTTAAATTTTAAGCTCCCCTTAACCTATACGTTGACAGGTTTTGAAAGCAATTTATAATAAAAAGGTCTCGAAGATGAACACGATATGCGGCACTTTCTGGAAATCTCGTTTTAAGATTAAAGAAGGAAACAAAAATCTTTTAGAGGTTCCTGAATGATGATCTATCTCACTTTAGGTTTTCTTCTGTTTTTTGCTCTTCTCGCTGTCTTTTTGAGGGATACCTTGCTTTCCGTCCTCTCCCTGGCGACGGTTTCCGCCCTGCTCTCTATAGCTTTCTACCAGCTTAATTCCCCGGTGGCGGGAGCTTTTGAACTCTCAGTGGGTGCAGGATTGATTACCGTGCTCGCGGTGCTCACGATTTCCTTCCTCCAGAAGAGGAAGGAAAAAAAGCAACCGGGCGCTGCCCTATGGCTTGCCCTTTCCCTGGCTTTAGCGGCGCTGGTCTTTTTTCTTTTCCAGGCGCTCTGGCCTCAAGTCCTGGCGGACATCATCCCTGAAACCAGCTGGGGAGAGGTGGGCGAAATTCTTTGGAAGGTAAGGCTGTTTGATTTATTGCCCCAGATTCTGGTAATTCTGGCAGCAGTCTTAGGCATTCTGGCGTTATTGAGAAAGGAGGGGGAAAGTAAAGAGAGATGAACCTCTGGCCCTTTGTTTTCGCCCTTTTTGCTTTGGGCATCTTCTGCCTGCTTACCAGGCGCAATCTGATCAAGATTCTGATTGGTTTGGAACTCCTGAGCAAAGGCGCTACGCTTGCCTTGATCTGGAGTGGCATCCTGCGCAACTCCTTATCTTACACCCAGAGTCTGGCAGTAATTGCCATTGCTATCGAAGTTATGGTGGTAGCAGTATTTCTGGCCCTGGTTTACGCTTTCCACGAGAAATCGAGCTCGCTTGATACTGACGATATGAGAAGGTTGAAAGGGTGATGAATAAAGAGATGATCCCCCTCCTGCTTTTGATCGTGCCGCTTGCGGGAGCTGCCCTTGTTCCTTTGCTTAACTTCTTCGCTTCCAGGGCGGTGCCTTTATTTTCCGTTTTTGTGGGTCTCGTGACAGCGGTGATCGGGTTCTTCCTTCTGGGGCAGATCGGTGCTCAGGCGGCATCCTTTGAATGGCTACCCGGAGTGTTAAAGACTGGATTTCAGTTAGACACTCTCTCCGTTGTTCCCGCATTGATCGCCACCTGGATCGGGTTCCTGGTTCTGATCTATTCCTTGGGTTACATGAAACACGAGGAGAACCTCTCCCGGTATTACTCCCTCACCTTGCTCTTCATCGCCTCTATGATCGGGATGTCCCTGGCCGATAATTTTCTGTCGCTCTTTTTCTTCTGGGAAGTAATGGGAGTGTGCTCCTATGCCCTGATTGGCTTTTTCTACAAGGATCCCAAAGCAGCCTCAGCAGGAGTGAAAGCTTTCCTCACGACCAGGATCGGAGATATCGGGCTTTTAGCTGCCATCCTTACAATTTATGCCTTCACAGGGACTTTCTCCATCAGCCAGGGACTGGCCGAAGGCAGCAAGATCGCTCTTCCCCTCCTGAACTTCATCGCTTTTGGCTTCATCCTGGGAGCAGTGGGAAAGTCGGCTCAACTTCCGCTACACGTCTGGCTGCCGGACGCCATGGAAGCTCCCACCACGATCTCCGCTTTGATTCACGCCGCCACTATGGTGAACGCCGGCGTCTACCTTTTAGCTCGCGTTTATCCGCTTCTTTCCCTCGTTCCATCCTGGCTTGTAGTCATCCAGTGGATTGGCGCTCTGACCGCGCTTTTAGGTTCCCTGCTGGCTGCTTTCCATAATGACCTGAAGCGCATTCTGGCCTATTCCACCATCTCCCAATTAGGCTACATGGTTTTCGCTGTGGGGGTAGGAGGAGTTTTCGCCTCCCAGTTCCACCTTTTCTCCCACGCTATCTTCAAAGCCCTGCTTTTCCTCTGTGCGGGGGCCGTGATCCATGAGCTTAAAACGAGGGACATCAGGGAGATGGGCGGACTCCAGAAGTTCATGCCCGTAACCGGAACCACCTTCTTGATCGGAGCCCTGGCATTGATGGGGCTCCCCGTGCTCAACGGTTTCTTTTCCAAGGACATGATTTTAGAGGAAGGCCTGATCGCTGGTTCCTGGGGGCCTTTGATCGTCGCTGCGCTGGCCGCTCTCCTTACTGCTTATTACTCCCTGCGCACCACGGCCGTTGTGTTCTGGGGAAAGAGAAGAACCAGCGCTCACGTCAAGGAAGCGCCTGTCGTGATGACCGGCCCGCTCACGCTTCTCGCTCTGGGCTCCCTGGTCTCATGGGTGCTTGTAGGGCCCTTGACCACTTCCTGGATAAGGACAGGCCTGGAAGCTCCGCACATTGACTGGCTGGAGCTTTTGAGGGAGACCTTTTCCTCCACAGCTTTCCTGATCACGGTCTGTGTAATCGTATTGGGCTTTTTGATCTTTTACTATCGCAGGAACCTGGGCTGGCTGAAGGGTAAAATTCCCGCCTTCTTCAAAGCAGTTTCCGTAGGTTTAGGATTTGATATTTTATACGGCTGGCTCTCTCAGCAGATTTATGCTACCTCCAACCTCCTTTCCACTTTCTTTGAGGAAAAGGTGATGGAGGGGATAAACCGGGCCACAGGAGAAGGCAGCGTGGCCTTGAGTATCTCAAGCAGGAAAATGCAAACCGGTGATCTGCACTGGAACCTGCTCTACATTGTAGTTGCCTTACTAATCATTCTGGGGTTGATCCTATGGTAGAGCTCTTAGTTTTACAATTTCTTCCCCTTCTGGGGGCGCTGATTGTCCTTTTGTTCCCAAAAGATAAAAAGGAAACTGCAGCGATTCTCGCTTTGGTCACCGCCCTCCTGGAGCTTTTGTTCGTGTTCCTTCTCCTGCCCCAGAAACTCACCGTTTATCTGGGGTTGGGCCTGGGGGTGACCATGGTGCTTTCCTTTGACTATTTAACTGCTATTGTCCTGATCGTGCTTTCTTTTGCCTGCGCTTACTCCCTTCTCTACTCTTTGAGAAAACCCCTGGAACACGAGAGGTCCCCTTCCTTCTACTCCCTGATCCTGCTTGTCCTTTTCGGCACGGTGGGTGTGGCTTTAGCGCGGGATTTGATCCAGTTTTACGTGTTCTGGGAGGCGATGCTTATCCCGGCCTGGGCGCTCGTTGTAAACTGGAACGAGGACCCCAAAAAGGTGCGCTATACGGGATTGAAGTTCTTCATCATCACCCATATCGGCGCCGTACTCACTCTGGCCTCCATTCTTTGGATTTATTCCACTTTAGGTACTACGAACATGTTCGTGCTTCAGGATCTCCTACCCAAGTTGCCTGTATCCACCCTCGTTTGGATGGCAGCTTTATTCTTCATGGCATTTATCGTGAAACTGGCGATCTTCCCGTTCCACACCTGGCTTCCGGATGCTTACACTACTTCCAGCATGCCAGTTACCCTGGTCCTCGTGGGCATGATGACCTCGGTGGGAATTTACGGATTCGCCAGGTTCCTTCCCTTCTTCCCCCGGGAAGCCCTCTTAAAACTATCCCTTCCCTTTTTGATTGCTAGCCTGGTGAATATGTTCTACGGAGGAGCGATGGCCCTTGCGGAGAAGAACGCCAAGAGGATGATCGCTTACTCCTCAATGAGCCAGATGGGATATGTTCTTTTCGGGTTCGCCACTTTAGTCCCTTTAGGAATCTCCGGTTCGGTTTTCAACATCATGAACCAGGCGGTTACCAAGCTCGTGCTCTTTACCTCCGTGGCATTGGTGGCTGAGAGTGCCTCTACCTGGCGCCTGGACGAGCTGGGGGGCTGGGCCAAAAGACACCCCTTTGCTGCAGTCTGTGCCTCAGCGGCCATGCTTTCTCTTCTTGGAGCGCCGCCAGTTCTGGGATTCTGGCCCGAGTTTCTCACATTCTCGGGAGGATTTGCTTCATCAAATTACCTGGTCGCCTCCCTGGCATTAGTGGCTTCCGTGCTCACGGCAGCTTACGGCTTGCGCCTGGTGAGGTTCGTCTTCTTCGGACCACTTCAAAAGGAGCACGAGGGATCGGTGATCAGGCCTCCCTGGAATACCTCTTTGGCCCTGGCAGCCGGTCTCTTAATTATGATCATCTTTGGAATATACCCCGGTCCAGCGTTTCAACTGGTGAGGGGCGCTCTTAATCTTCTGGGCATTCAAGTAGGAGGCTAAAGGTGAGTGCATCCTTCCTGGAAACCACAATTTCTTTGCTTGTCCTGGGAGCTGTCGCCAGCTATTTAGGAGGGGTTCTCTTCCGTCACAGGGAGAGGCTGATCTCAGGCGTAATCGCTTTTCTTGCTCTTCTGGGGAGCCTGATTAGTTTCTCCCTTCTTTTCCGCATGACAGGAGCGAGCGAAAAGGTTTTACTTTTTGGCGTCCTTTCTTGGCAGATCGACCTCCTGGGGTGGATTGTGGCCGAAGTCAGCCTTGTCCTGGGTACCGTCGTGGCCCTTTACTCCATCGTTTACATGGAGGAGGATACCGGAACGAGCAAATTCTTCCCGCTTTTGCTCCTCATGGTCCTTTCGGTGATCGGACTGGCCTTTGCCTATGACCTCTTCAACCTTTACCTGTTCTTTGAGCTTCTCTCAATTACTTCCTTTGCCCTGGTGGCTTTTCGTAAGGACAAATGGGAACCGGTGGAGGCGGGCATCAAGTTCATGGTTATGTCCGTTACCGGATCAGCCTTTATCCTCTTAGGTATCTCCCTGGTTTATGCCCAATTCGGCAATTTAGACCTGAATTATCTCTTCACCGCTTCTGGCGGTGCCTCAATCTGGTTGCCCATAACCCTGTTCCTCATTGGCTTCGGAATCAAAGCGGCTATGTTCCCTCTGCATACCTGGCTTCCCGACGCTCACCCTGAAGCTCCCTCGGGAATTTCTGCCATGCTTTCGGGAATCATTATTCAGACCGGGCTTTTTACCATGCTCAGGATAATGCTCTCCCTGGGCGCCAGCCTCCCCTGGGGAGAAATTCTGATCTGGTTTGCCCTCCTGACAATGACCGCGGGAAATATCATGGCCCTGACCCAGAAGCAGCTCAAACGGATGCTCGCTTACTCCTCCATCGCGCAGATGGGCTACATCCTTTTAGGAATTGGGATGGGAGCCACCTACGGCGTAGCCAGCGGGTTTACCGGAGGCGTGTTTCACATCATCACTCACGCCTTCATGAAAGGGCTGGCCTTCCTCTGCGCCGGAGCCCTGATTTTCCGGCTAAGCTCCGGCTATTTAGAGGATATGAGGGGTGCAGGATGGAGAATGCCCGTCACTGCTTTGACTTTCTCGGTCGCCGCTCTCTCTCTGGCTGGAGTGCCCCCCTTCTCGGGATTCATGAGCAAACTTTTGATCTATCAGAGCGGTATTCAGAGCGGCACCGCTTTGGGCTGGGCTGGGTCGCTCGTGGCTATTTTCAACTCTGTCCTTTCCCTGGGCTACTATCTCCCGGCAATCGGCGTTTTATACAGCAAGGAAAAGGCGGAAAAGGTCCCCGCAATAAAGGAAGTCCCCTGGGCCATGACTGTCGCTCTGGTTATCCTTTGCCTTCTAACAATCTATCTTGGAGTTCAGCCTGATCCCGTAAGAAGCTGGGTTGCTCAGGCTTTCTCCTTGCTTAAAGGAGGGTTTTAGATGAGCTTCGTTCCTCCCTTAGCTTTTGTTTTCTTCCTCCTCGTGGCGCTCCTTTTGGGGTTTGGAGGAAAGAGGATATCCCCCCAGGCTCCTCCCGACGAGGAAGCTACTACTTCCTATGCCGGAGGCGAGGACATACCTGGCGAAAAAAAATTCATCGGGTACCGGGTATTCTTTCCCATTGCTCTTTTTTTCACCGTGCTTCACGTCCTGGCTTTACTTTTGGGGCTTCTCCCCTACGGTCTGGCCTGGGTGGGGCTCGTTTACGCAGGAATAATTGTCCTGGCCCTTCTGTCTCTAATATTGAGGTGAAGAAATGTCCAAGATTGTAGAATGGTCAAGAAGAGCATCCCCGTGGATCATCCACTTCAATGCTGGTGGGTGCAACGGGTGCGACATAGAGGTTCTGGCAGCACTTACCCCGCGCTTCGATGTAGAGCGCTTCGGTATCCTCCTCAAGGGAACTCCCAGACACGCAGATATCCTTGTCTGCACTGGTCCCGTAAATGAGCAGATCAAGAGCAGGCTGAAACGCATTTACGATCAGATACCTCATCCTAAATTCGTTGTGGCCGTAGGGGCCTGCGCAATCTCGGGTGGAGTTTTCCGCGGCTGTTACAACACCCTGGGAGGGATGGACGACGTTATTCCCGTGACTGCCTATGTCCCCGGTTGCCCTCCCCGCCCCGATGCCATTATCCAGGGAGTTTACGCGCTATTGGAGAAGCTAAAGAAAGGAGGATAGCGAGTGGGCATGTGGGTTGATGTCAATTCCTCCGAAATCCGAAACTGGGTGGAGGAGTTTTTAAAGAGCGGAGCATTTCGTCTTCTTTCCACGATTTCCGGATACGAAGAGGGCGATAATTACTACATCCTCTACCACTTTGTGGGCAGTGAGGGCGATTTGAACGTGCGCACTTCAGTTCCTAAAGAAAACCCCGTTCTCCCCTCTATAACCCCTGTTTTACCTGGGGGAATCCTTTACGAAAGGGAGATCCAGGATCTTTTGGGGGTGAAATTCGAGGGCATAATCGACGGCCGGAGATTGATCTTGCCAGAGCATTGGCCGGAAGGCGTTTACCCTTTGCGCAAGGATTTCAAACCAGGGGAGGTGAAAAGCAATGAGTGAAAGATTGACTTTACCGATTGGACCACAGCACCCGCTTTTAAAAGAGCCCATTCATTTCCGCTTTACCCTGGATGGAGAAACAATTGTGGACGCCGACATCCGGATGGGCTATAACCACCGGGGAATTGAAAAAGCTGCTGAGGAAAGAACCTACATCCAGGATCTATACATGATAGAGAGAATTTGTGGCATTTGCTCCCACACACATGCCACTAATTTCGTGCAGGCCGTGGAAAAAATCCTGAACGTGGAAGTCCCACCCCGGGCAAAATTTTTGCGCACCGTAGTGGGAGAGCTGGAGAGAATCCACAGTCACCTCCTCTGGCTGGGTGTCGCTGGCCACGAAATTGGATTTGATACTCTCTTTATGGTCTCCTGGAGGGATCGGGAAATCGTCATGGACCTTTTGGAGATCATCACCGGGAATAGAGTCAACTACGGCATGAACACCTTCGGCGGTGTGCGCAAGGATATGAATCAGGAGGAAATCGACGAGACCCTCAAGGGAATAAAGATTCTGGAGGAGCGCACCCTGTATTATGAGAAGGTGGCCAGGGAGGAAAGCACGTTCATCGCCCGGGTCTCCGGAGTGGGGTATCTCCCTAAGGACATTGCCATTGCTTATTGCGCCGTGGGTCCCACTGCCAGAGGTTCAGGCGTGAACTACGATGTCAGGAGAGATTTTCCCTACGCCGCCTATGACCAGATTCCCTTCCAGGTAATTACTTCTGAGAGAGGTGACGTCCTGGGTCGAACACTGGTCAGGGTGGGGGAGATTTTTGAATCCGTGAAAATCATTAAATACGCTCTGAAAAATCTCCCGGAAGGTCCCATCACCGCGCGTGTTCCCAGAAAGGTTCCTCAAGGAGAAGCCACATCTCGCTACGAAGCCCCTCGCGGGGAATGCATCCACTACGTGCGGGCGAACGGAAGCGAGAAGCCGGACAGGGTGAAAGTGCGCGCTCCTACAATGGCAAATTTAATGTCCATCAGGCACTGCCTTTTGAATCAGCAAGTAGCTGACATCCCCATCATTATTGCGGCAATCGACCCCTGCCTTTCCTGCACTGATCGCCTGATTCTTTTGAAACAGGCGGGGGAAAAAGAGGGAGAGATTCTCACCTGGGAAGAACTGAGAAGGAGGAGTATCGCAAAGAAACCGCTATGAACGAACTGCTTTTTGTCCTTCAACTTTTAATATTTCCGGGGTTCCTGTTCCTGGTAATTTATGCCATTTTCGCGGAATGGCTGGATCGCAAATTATATGCCCGTATGCAGAACAGAGTGGGGCCTCCTTACTGGCAACCCCTGGCCGACTTGATCAAGCTCTTTTCCAAGGAGGTGATCGTTCCCCGTTCCGCTGGGTACTACCTCTACACCCTCCTTCCCTATTTCGCCTTCGCCAGCGTGGTGACGGCCTTTTTCTTTATTCCGGTCTGGTCTCCCCAGGCCCTATACTCTTATCAGGGGGACTTGGTAATCGTGGCTTACCTTTTGACTATCCCCACCTTGGTGCTTTCCCTTTCAGGATGGAATTCTGCGACGGCCTACAGTATCCTGGGGGGAATCAGGTGCCTCACTCAGCTATTCGCTTATGAGGTTCCTTTTTTCCTGGCTCTCCTCACCCCTGCTTTGCTTTTGGGAACCTGGAACATCTCGGAGATCTCCCAGAACCTGCCATCCTTTTTGTTCGCTCACCCCTTCTACTTCATTCCGGTAATTTTAGCTTTCATCGTGGGAATCATAGCCCTCCAGGGGAAATTGGAGCGCAAGCCGTTCGATATCCCTGATGCGGAAACTGAGCTGGTCGCCGGGCCATTCACGGAATATTCCGGAAGACTCCTGGCTATCTTCAGGCTCTCTTTGGACATGGAAATGGTTGTGGGTGCTTCCCTGCTTTCCGCCGTTTTCCTGGGCGGTGCGCAGTCATTTTTAGGAATCCCTGGTTTTATCGCTTACCTGATCAAGACCTTAATCGTGATCTTTATTTTGGCCTACATCAAAGCTGCAGTGGCCAGAATCCGCATTGACCAGATGATCAGTTTTGGCTGGAAGATCCTGGCGCCTTTGAGCCTCCTGGGGATGTTGCTTGTGGTTCTCTTCCAGAAAGGAGGTATCCTGTGACTCGTCCCGGTGCTATCTGGCGTGAAATCACAAAAAATTTAGGCCGCAAACCAGCTACCGTTCTCTATCCTAAAGAGCGCCTTCCTGTCCCCCCAAACTTCCGTGGTCGTCCGGTGTTTGATCCGGAAAAGTGTGTAGGCTGCAAGATCTGCGAGAGGGATTGTCCCTCTGGAGTAATTACCATTGAAAAGATTGCGGAAAAGACCTTCGCCTGCACCTTCTCCCTGGACCGGTGCATTTATTGCGGTCAGTGTGCGGACAGTTGTCCCCGGAAGGCGATCACCATGAGTCAGATCTTTGAATTAGCCACCTTCCAGAGAGCACAACTTATCGACCGCAAAGAGGGAGTACCTCCGAAACCCAAGGAGGATGCCTCTTCAGAAGAAACCGGAAAGGAAAATCAAAAAGAGTAAGTTTTCGCCTTCCAGTATTGAGGATTTCTTCAAAAAGCGCCCCCTGGTGATCTTAGGGGCTGGTTCAACTCTGCGCGGGGACGATGGCTGGGCTTTCTATTTGCTTTCTGCGCTCAAGAAATCAATTCCCGAGGGCGTCCACCTATTTTGGGGAGAAAGCGCCCCAGAAAGCTTCCTTTCCCCGATTCTGCGCTTGAATCCCGAAGCAGTGCTCATCTGCGATGCGGGGGATATCCCTGGTTCCTCCGGAAATTGGGAATTTTTTGACCCGGAGGAACTTCCGGATGAACCCCTTTTTTCGCACCGGTTCCCCCTGAAGTTACTTGCGGAGGAGGTCAAAAAGGGCTCCTCTGCTCAAGTGAAATTCTTGCTCTTAAAGCCTGCAGGCATCGAGTTTTCCCTGGAGCTCTCGCCCCAGGTAAGAAGAGCTATCCCCAAAATAGTCTCCTTCTTAAGAGAAATTCTCCTTCAAAAATAATTGAAGTTCCTTTCCGGGTTCCTCCTCTGGTAAAATTAATTTAAGGAGGTAAAGGGATGAAATGTCCTAACTGCGGGGAAGAAAATGTATTTGGAGCCCTAAATTGCGTGAAATGTGGCGCCAAGCTCAGCGCTCCCTGTCCCTACTGTGGTTACGAGAACGTTTTGGGAGTGTGGGCCTGTCAGAACTGCGGGAAGTTCCTACGGAACATTAAGGAAGAACAAAGGGCAGGGGAAAGGAAAGCCGCTTAAACTTATCAGGGCCCGTTTAAATAGGAGACGCCTTTCGCTCTTCAAGTGGCGCATATTTTCTTTATTTTTATTCAAATTAGAAAAAATTTCCTCAAAAAACTTGACAGACTTTTGACATAATTTCCCCCTTAATTATCATTAACTTGTGCTAACCCTGAGCGATGAGACAGAATGGGGAAAATGAACGAGAAATATTACACCATCGAGGAAGCAGCCTCTAAAGTGGGAGTCTCTCCCAGGATGCTGAGATACTGGGAGGATCTGGGTCTCATTTTCCCCAAACGCACGCCTGGAAATCAGAGAAGGTTCTCGGAAGAAGAGATTCGTATTCTCTCCCTGATTAACAGGCTGGTCAAGGAGTACGAACTCTCTACCGCAGAGATCAGGGTGATCCAGAAATTAGGGTGCAAGGAATTGGCGCTGACCAAGTTAAAAAGCGGGCAGGTTCAGGAGGAGGACGACCCGGTGTGGTTGATGATCCTTCTGGAGAGCCTTTACGCTAAGCTCGTAGGCGATAGAACCTTGGAGCTTTTGGAGTGGACGGTAAAAAAAGGAGCCAAAAATGGACAAAATAGAGAGCGCTTATAGCCTGAAAAAAGGAGGGAGGGTTACCATCCGCCTATCCTCAGCTGATGTCTTCATCAAGGGCACGGATGAGGAGCAGGCCAGGGTGGTGATTATCAAGCGCAGACCGGAGTCGGTGGTCCCGGTGATCGAAGCTTCCCAAGAGGAGCTGATCATCAGGAGCGGAACGAAAAAAATAACGGAAGAATCCAAGAAGGAACCCGATAGGAGTCCGGGGCGCGAGCTCTGGGAGACCATCTGGGGTGCTGTCTCCTCCAGTTTGAAAGAAGTTGGCATCAGCTTGAGCGTGGAGTTCGATCAAAAAATTAGGGACGAGGTCGATCTGGAGATTACCCTGCCTAAAGGGCTAATTCTGGATTTTTACACCATCTCCGGTGACCTCACGGTCCAGGAGTGGGAGGGGGAACTGTACTTTCGCAGCACTTCCGGGGATTGCAAGCTCAGGGAAATTAAGGGCCAGGGCCGACTGCGTACCAGTTCCGGAGACATCAGGGTGGAAGGCTTTGAGGGACCCTTGAACATAAATACCACCTCCGGGGACATCAATTTAGAAGGTGCGAATGGAGACTTGAAGTGCGAGACCGTCTCGGGGGATGTGGAATTAGGAAAGACTAAAGGAAATGGGAGCTTCTCCTTGATCTCTGGCGATTTGCGGATAGAGGAAATCGAAGGGCAGCTTCAGGCTTCGACCACTTCTGGAGACCTTCAAGCCCGGGTTTTAAACGCTCCCTTCGTTAAAGTAAGCACTGTTTCGGGGGACCTCTCTCTGGCTATAATTCCCAAATCGGGGGGGAAATACGAGCTGGCTACGACCTCAGGGGACATCAATCTCAGGATTCCGCCTAGCGCACGCCTGGAAGTTAAAGTTGCTACCCTTTCCGGGAGCTTTTTCAGTAACCTGCCCTTGACCTCCGAGCGGGTTTTCGAGGAGACCCTCAATGAGGGTAAAAAGGCAGGGCCGGTCTGGCTGGAAAAGGATTGGATAAGAATCGGGCACAAATTCACCGGGGTGCTGAACGAGCGGGACGCTGTCCTGGAGATTAAGACCATTTCTGGAGACATAACTTTAAGACCCCTTTCTTGAGGCCAAAAGTTAGCATTTTGTTATAAACTATTGTCGTGTATCGGCCTCATTTTGAAATTACACCTAGACTACTGAACCTGGTTGCGGAAATCTCCAGCGTCCGGGAATTGATCAATTCCGCTTACATCCTTCCCCAGTGGGATTTCAAACTCAGGAGACAGGCTATGCTCCAGATGGCTCACCACTCCACGGCCATTGAGGGGAATCCCTTGAACAGCGAACAGGTATCTTCTCTTTTTCGGGGCGAGGATGTGGCGGCCAGGGAAAAGGACAAGCAGGAGATCCTGAATTACCTGAGCGCCTTAAGGCTCGTGGACGAGTTAGGAAACAAGGGGTTGCCGCTTATTGAAAGAGAAACGATTATGGCGCTCCACTCTACCCTGATGAAGGGATTGCTCCCCCAGGAGGAGTTAGGGACTATCCGCAGCGGGCGGGTTGCGGTATTGGATCACTTAGGGAGGATTGTCTTTCAAGCACCACCTGCAGAACAAGTCCCCTCGCTTTTGGAAAATCTTCTTCAATGGATTAACGGGCCTTCCCGGGACTTCCACCCGGTGATCGTCTCGGGGGTTTCTCACTACGAACTTGTGCGTATTCACCCCTTCACCGATGGAAACGGACGGACAGCAAGGCTTCTGGCAACCCTGATCCTGTATTTGCGTGGTTTCGATACCAAGCGTTTCTTCGTCCTCGACGAGTACTACAACACCGACCTCAAGGGGTATTACTCCGCTCTTGCCTTAGCTGATCGCACGGGAGAGCTCACGGGATGGTTGGAATACTTCGCTGAGGGGGTAGCGGTCTCCCTGAAGAAAGTGAAAGAAGCGATAAATGAGCTTTCCCTGGAATCCAGGCTTAAGGAGAAAAAAGGCCAGATATACCTGGACGAGAGACAAAGGGAAGTTATCAGGGTCTTGAAGCGGGAAGGTCGCCTGCGCATCTCCGATGTTCAGAGGATGTTTCAGGTTTCCAGGGAGATGGCCAACCGGATCCTGGATCCTCTTTTAGAAAATGGCCTGATCGTGCGCCGGGGATTGGGAAGGGCAACATATTACGAGCTCTCCTGAGCATTTGAGGAATATCCTCAAGCCGTTCTCTGTCTAATTTGATGACAGGTCTTAAATTAAGGGAGGATAAAAAATGCTGAAAAGGAAAATTAGCGAGGGTGTTTTTCTACTTCCATCAGTTGATTGGGACAGGCGGCTTTTTGATTCTTTAATCCCTTTGCCCGATGGAACGAGTTACAATGCTTACTTAATAGAAGGTTCAGAAAAGACCGCTCTTCTGGATACCTCTGATCCCACAATGAGGGAAGTTTTCCTGAGAGAGTTAAAGAGGATAAAGAGGATTGATTATCTCATCGCCCACCATGGAGAGCAGGATCACTCAGGCCTGATCCCGGAAGTCCTGGAACTCTTCCCGGAAAGTAAACTGGTTGTCTCTTCTAAGGGGAAAGAAATCCTAATGGCTCATCTCAGGATCCCTGAGGAGAGAGTGCAGGTAGTTGGGGACGGTGAGGCCCTCAGTCTGGGAAATAAGACCCTTGAGTTCCTGTACACTCCCTGGGTGCACTGGCCTGAAACCATGGTTACCTATTTGAGGGAGGACAAAATCCTTTTCACTTGTGACTTTTTTGGCTTACATCTCGCTACCTCGAAAACCTATGCCCGAGGAGATTATTCCTTAGAAGCAGCCAAACGCTATTTTGCCGAGATTATGATGCCCTTCCGCTCCACGATTGAAAAGAATCTCGAGAAGGTCAAAACCCTGGATGTTTCCATCATCGCTCCCAGCCATGGACCCCTCTGGGATAATCCCCAATTGATCATGGACAAATACCGTGAGTGGACGAGCGGCGCACCCAAGAATATCATGGTACTTCCTTTCGTTTCCATGCACAATTCCACGAGGATTATGGTTGATTACCTCACTGATGCCCTGATTAAAAGAGGAATTCAGGTGGAAAGGTTCGAGCTGCCCCAAACAGATCTGGGAAAAATCGCCATGGCCCTGGTAGATGCAGCCACTCTGATTTTAGGAACGCCTACTGTTCTCGGGGGTGCTCACCCTTACGCTGCCTTTGCCGCTTTCCTGGCGAACGCTCTCCGTCCAAGACTGCGCTTCGTCTCGCTTATCGGCTCCTTTGGCTGGGGTGGCAAGACCGTGGAACAGATTTCGGGCATGCTTTCCAATTTAAAAGTTGAGATCCTGGAGCCCGTCCTGGCAAGGGGCTTGCCTAAGGAGGAGGATTTCCAAGCCCTGGATCGTCTGGCAGAGGCAGTCCTGGAAAAGCACCGTAACGAGGGCCTAATCTAAAACCTCGCCTGTGACTCCTCCTCTATTCTCATTGCTATAACCCTCAATTTGGCTTAAATTATATAAAGCCCATGGAGAGAGTCTGGAAATATATTTTCAAAAATTGGAAGAAATACCTCTGGGCCATCCTCGCTCTGATCGCTGTGGATGGCCTTCAACTTTTGCTCCCTCTTGTCTTCGGGTTCTTTATCGATGCAGTGGGGAGACACGCTTCGGGCACTTACCTTTACGGCCTCTATTTTTTGGCTCTGGCTATTTTGATCACCCTTTTACGTTACGCTTACCGGTGGCAGATGGGCAAGTTAGCTTTATTCTTTGATCGCAACCTAAGAGAGGAGTTCTTTCGGGAGGTTTTGAATCTTCCCCTTAACTTTCTCCAGAAAGAGGACATTGGGGACATCATGGCTCGCGCCACCAACGACATGCAGGCCGTGAGGCAATTTCTGGTCTTCGGCCTGATCGGATTTACCGATGTGATAGTATTGGGGGTTTCCACAGTAATTTTGATGGTTTCCCTAAACTGGAAGCTCTTCTTGACCACTGTAGGACCAATTACCGTGATTGCCATTGTGGCCCTATTTTTCAGCCGCTACGTTTTCGGGCTCTTCAAGGTAGTGCAGGATGTTTTCGGTAAGCTCACGGAAAAAGCGCAGGAGTTCATCTCCGGGGTCAGAGTGTTGAGAGCCTTTGCTAAGGAGTCCAGAGTGATGGAGATCTTCCAGCAGGTCAACCAGGAGTACTACAGGACGAACATGCGCCTGGTGAAACTGGAAGGGGTATTTGAGCCGTCCATGGGTTTCCTGGTGATGATTTCGGTAGTTTTGGCCTTCTTCTACGGTAGCAACCTGGTCATGGCAGGAGAGCTCTCCCTGGGGTTGCTTGTAGCTTTCGTGAACTACATTAACACCCTTTCCTGGCCCATGATGGCCTTGGGGTTTACCACCACTACTTTTCAGCGCTCGCGAGCCTCGCTTAAGAGAGTGGAGGAAATCATTTACGCGGAAAAAGAAAAGAGTCACGAGGAGCCTCTTTGCGATCCCGGAAAGGAATTCCAGAGCCTGGAAGTCAGGAGCCTCTCCTTTTCTCTTGAGGGCCGGAATGTTTTGGATCGGGTTTCCTTCCGCCTGGAAAGGGGTCAGGTTTTAGGGATTGTAGGTCCGGTGGGGGCCGGGAAAAGCACCCTTTTTCGCCTGATCCTGAGATTGGTGGAGCCTGAAGAGAATAGAATTTTCCTCAACGATATAGATGTGAGGTACATCCCCCTTTCGACTCTGCGTCAGTTTTTTGCCCTCGTCCCTCAGGACAACTACCTGTTCTCAGCAACGCTCCTCGAGAATATTCGCTATTCTCGCCCCCAGGCAGAGCTCAAGGAGGTAGAGGAAGCGGCCCGGATCTCCTGTCTGGATGAGGATATTGAGCAGTTTCCTGAAGGATTGAACACGGTGGTGGGAGAAAGGGGAGTGACCCTTTCAGGGGGACAGAGGCAGAGGGTGGCCATTGCCCGAGCCCTGATTTCCGGAAGACCAGTCTTTCTTCTGGACGACGCCCTTTCCGCTGTGGATACGGTAACCGAAGAGAGGCTCGTCACCAACCTCAAGGAACACTCGCGAGAGCACGGAAAGAGCGTAATTACGATTTCCCATAGAGTTTCTACCTTGCTCTGGGCGGATCTGGTTCTTGTGCTTTTTGAGGGAAAGGTAAGAGAGTTTGGTTCCCCCCATGAACTGTTAGAAAAAGGTGGTTATTTTTCCCACCTTTACCGCACTCAGGTTCTTGAAGGAAAGGCTTATGGAGCAGGAATTAGAGCGTAAAAGAAAAGATTCCCAGTTGCTGCTCTTCTTCTGGAGGTATTTGAAACGCTACCCGCTCCATCTCACAGTTTGTATCCTCACAATCCTGTTTGCCTCCCTGACCAACGTTGCCCTTCCTTACCTTTTCAAACTGGGAATTGACCAGTACATCGTTCCAGGGAATTTTCAGGGAGTGCCGCTCGTAGCGTCCCTGATTTTGGGGTTCGCCGTCCTCTCTTTCCTGTTAGGGTGGGGTAGAGCTCTGATTTCCAATTCCCTGGGACAGAAGTTGATGTGGAGGATGCGTTCGGATCTCATGGAACACCTGCTTTCCCTCTCCATCCGCTTTTACAATCAGAACCCCGTGGGGAAAATAATAACCCGTCTGACCAATGACATTCAAAACTTGAACGAGCTCCTTACTGCTGGAATTTCAGCTCTGATTGCCGATGCCGCTATGCTCCTGGGCATCTTAGCCGTGATGTTCATTATGGATTGGCGCCTGACCTTGATCACCATGCTTGTCGCCATGCCCATTGCTTTTATGCTCCAGTACGTGGGGATCAGAATGAGGATCATTTTCCGCAGGGTGCGGAAAATAGTAGCGGAGATGAACATTTACCTCCAGGAGAACCTCTCTGGATTTCAGATTATAAAGGCCTTTAACAGGGAGGAGAGGAACCGGGAGGAGTTCAGGGAGATCAATCAACGCTTTCTTCAAGAGAACCTCAGGGCTTTTCGCCTGAGAACCCTGTTTTACCCCTCGATAAACTTCCTCAAGCAATTCAGCCGTGCGGTAATCCTGCTTTACGGAGGGTGGGCGCTCTACCAGGGATATAGCACGATGGGGGTGCTTGTGGCGTTCTTCCTCTACCTGGACATGTTCTTTGAGCCCATTGCTGATTTTTCGGACAAATACTCCATCTTCCAGACTGCCTTTGCCTCTTTAGAGAAGATCATGGATTTTTTCGAGGAGGACGACAGGGAATACAGGGAAGGAAGACTCCGAATCCCCATCAAGGGGGAAGTGGAGTTCAGAAACGTGAGCTTTTCCTACAATGGGACTCCAGTATTGAGAAATGTTTCCTTCCACGTTTCCCCGGGGGAGTCCTTAGCAATTGTCGGCCCCACCGGGGCCGGGAAAACCACCATTTTGAACTTGCTCTTGGGTTTCTGGTGGGATTACCAGGGGGAAATTCTGGTTGACGGGGTCGAGCTTCGCTCACACGATCTCCAAAACCTGCGGGAAAAAATGTCCCTGGTGCTTCAGGATGTGACTTTGTTCCGCGATACCATCCTCAACAACATCACCCTCTGGGAGAGAGACGAGGAAAGAGCCAGGGAAGCCTCCCTTTATGTTAATGCTCGGTTCGTGGAGGAATTGCCCGAAAGGTACCAGACCATGCTTGCGCCCAACGGAGCAAACCTTTCTGCAGGTCAGAGACAGCTTCTATCTTTCGCCAGGGCCATTTATCGTCATCCATCCATCCTGCTTCTGGATGAAGCTACCTCAAATATCGATTCTGATACCGAAAAACTCATTCAAGAAGCCGTAGCCAAAATCATGGAAGGGCGAACCTCAATCGTCATTGCTCACCGCCTCTCAACAATCAGAAGCGCAACAAAAATTCTGGTCCTGGAGGGGGGACAGGTAGTCGAAGAAGGAACCCACGAGTCCCTTATGGAAAAAAGAGGCCTTTACTACCTCCTCTACACTACCCAGGCGACATCCATGGAAATCCCGCAATGAGACAGTCCTTGACCTATGGAGTTGGTTTTTGTATAAAAGATCATATGAAAAGAATAACCATCATCCTTCTTGCGCTTTTGATTCTGCTGTCTAGTTGCTCTTCGGCCTCAGGTTATCAAATTTATAATCAGGGTCGCTGGGAGAATTTAGAGCGGGGTGATATTGAAAAGCTTATAAGCACTGAGCCCCAGGGCTTTCCAGTCCTCGGTAAAAATTGGGCCTATGATTCCCTGAATTCTGCTTTATATTTCACATCCGACCTTATAGGGCTCAAGCCCGATGAAAAAATCGACCTTTTAGCCTCCGGAAAGGGGATAACGGTTTTAGGGGAAGACCACCAGCTCCTCGCTTATTACGAGGGAGAGGAAACGAGCCCGGGTTCCCAGACGACTTCCGTTAAGCTCATAGTCCAGAACAAGGGGGTATGGGTAATTGAGCTAAGCAGGCTTTGGGAGAAAGGCCCATGGCTTGTGACGGGGCTCAAGAAAAGCAAGTAGAATCGTCAACTTATTGTCAACAAATCGTCAACGGGGTGGATTGGAGGTTTAATGAAGGAATTTACAGAATTTCTGGAAATTTTGGGGGAGGATCTCGAGGAAAACAAGGCTCTATCGCGACTCGCTTCGTTCATCGTCAAAAAACTGCCCACTACCTTCTGCCGCATCCTCCTGAGGGAGGACGATAGCCTCAAGGTCAGAGCAGCTGAACCTATAAGAGAAACTACCTGGAACCCCGCGCTGAACCACGTCTACGCTGGCGAACCGGCTCTTTTCTGGTCCATATTAGGAGAGGGGAAACCGCGCATTTTGATCAAAGGGGAATCCGACCCGGAGGAGTTTCAGAGGCTGGTCGCCGATTTTGGAGTGGAGTTAGGGGCGGTAGCTATTTTTCCTCTGATCTCCCGGGATAAGACCTACGGGATTCTCCTTTTGGGCGAACAGCGTACGCCTCCCCGAGTTCCTTATGGTCCTGATACCTACTATTATGCCCTTTTAGCCCAGGCCTTGATCACGGAACTGGAAAGAAGGAAGGCTGAGGTCCAGCTACGCCAGGTGGCCGAGCTTTTAGACTACCAGATGGCCAAAGCGGAAATCATCTTCCTGAAGTTAGATTCCTCCCTGAACCTGATTTACTACTCTCCAGGCGCCTCCTCCCAGGGAATTGAATGGGAGAACTACCTCAATAGCAAAGACTGGCTCAAGCTCCTTCCACGAGAATATCGAGAAGAGGTCAAGCGAAAACTGGAGAACTTCCTTAGCTCCCAGAAGCAGGATTTCGAGACGGAATTCCCTCTGGAACACGACAAAACTATGAAGTGGGTCCGGGCCTTTTTCTGGAGGCAACCTTCACGAGCTGAAGGTCAGATTGCGGTGATTCTTCTTGATATCACCCAGCTTGCCCGGCAGAGACAAGCTCTGGAATCCTCTTATCAGTTTCTCTCAGCCATCATCGATCAGTCTCCTGAGGGGATTCTGGTCTTTGATCGATTGGGAACCGCTATCCGTTTAAACCAGGCGGCGATGCAGCTTTTCGCCCTGGAAAGGGACACCGTGCTTCTGGGAAAATACAATATCTTCCGGGACGAGGTTCTGAGCGCACAAGGCCTAACGAAGGAAATCATGAAGGTATTTGAGGAAGGAACACAACTTCAGACGGAAGTAGAGTATGACTTCTCCTCTCTGCGCCATGTGCTCCTTCCCGGAAGGCCTAAAAAATGGTTGCGGATTACCATTTTTCCTGTGAAGGGCCAAAGACCGAAGCCAGAATTCGTTATCGGCCTCTATGCTGATATTACCGAGGAAAAGATTATTGCTCAGGAGAGAGAAAGAAGGTCAGCGCAGATCGCCCTCTTATTCGATGTCTCTCGGGATATGAGCCGCATGCTTGACCTTCAGGGAGCAGACTCAGTCCTTCAGAACCTCCTGGAAAAGGTGGTTTCATATTTCCGGGCCGAGGGTGGAGCCCTGGTTTTTTATGGAGAAAAAGGGGAGAAGTTCTCCTTTAAGACCATCCTTCCTTCCGCCTGGGAGAAAATGCCTGCTTCCAAAAAGGAGTACTGGCTATTTCAACCCATCCACGAAGCGCAAGCAAGCGTCCTTCTTGAGGGAGAAGAGTCTCATTTTTCCAAATTGGAGAAGGAAGGAATTAAAATTGGCTCCTACTTGGGCTTTCCCTTGATCCAGGCCGGAGACCTGGTAGGGATGCTCTGCCTCTTTTCTGCCCATGAAGGTATGTTCAAAGAGGAGGATAAGGTCTTCCTGGGCACTGTGGCCCAATATCTGAGCATGGGCCTTGCTCGCCTGCGCCTGGAGGAGATTTTAAGGCAGCGCCTGCGTGATCTGGAGTTCATCCACCGCTCCTCTCTGGACCTGGTGTCGGGTTTGGACATTAATGCTGCGCTGGAGCAAGCAGTAAGCACTCTGCGCCAGCTTTTGGATGCTCAGGGAGTGATCATCTATGAGGTGCGGGACGGGGAAATGACTCCTCTTTACTGGCGCTATCGGCCCGATTATTTGAACTTTCCCGAGGAAGAGTTCCCTCAGAGGCTTCCCAAAAAGGTGGGGCAGGGGTTAGCAGGGTTAGTAGCCCAAACTGGAGAACCCCTGATTTTAAACGATGCCGATCGCGATCCCAGGAGCCATCACATTCAAGGAACCCCCATCATTGATGAATCCTTTATGGCGGTCCCCTTGAAGGTTAAAGACAGGGCAACCGGCGTGATCTCAGTGGTGAAGATGGGCTTAAATCAGTTCGGGGAAAAGGATCTGGAAATGCTTTCCACGTTCGCCTCCAGCGTAGCCGTAGCCCTGGAAAACAACAGACTCTACCTGGAAGTAGAGAAGAGAAGGAAACTGATGGAAATCCTGAACACCGCGCTGAGAAACATTTCCCAGAAAATCGAGATCGACGAGTTATTGAAGGAGCTCCTGAGGATGGCAGTTCAGGTCGTTCCCGGAGCCCAGACAGGCTCCATCTTAGTCAAAGAGAACGATCACTTCCTCTATAAGGAGGCGGTGGGCTACGATTTCCAGAAGCTAAGGGGAATCAAGCTACCTCAGAACGTTGTTTCCCGTAAGTTGACGGCAAACAGGGCGGTTTTAACAAAGGGCGAGGAGCTCATGCGCCAAGATCTGCCAGAGACTATCAAAAAGCAGTTGGAAGAGATAGGCGGACTACAAAAAATAAAAGTGCTTCTTTCTGCTCCCATTTATGCCCACGGGCAGCTTTTCGGATATTTCAGTTTAGAAAATCATGAGAGGGAGGATGCTTTTGGAACCGATGCCCAGGAAGCTCTCTGGCTTTTCGCTCAACAAGCCTCAATCGCCGTGGAAAACGCCCTGCTTTTTAAGGAAAAAGAGGAAATAGTGCGGCAACTGGAGCGGGATGTGGAGACTATCAGAGAGCTGGCCCAGGTCAAAGAGGATTTCCTCTACACCATCTCCCACGAGTTTAAAACCCCATTGATGATCTCCATGTCCGCTTTGGAGTTTATGAGCTCCGGGAAGCAAACTGGGGAGAAAATGTGGGAATATGCTAAGGTCTTGGAGCGTAACCTCAGGAGGTTAGCCATCCTTGTGGATAATTTGCTTATTGCCTCCAAAAAGGAATCCCTGACCACGCTGGAACTTCGCAAGGAGGACTTAAGCAGGATTGTCAGGGAGGAAGTGGACTTTATTGAGCTATATGCCCGGGAAAAGAATATAAATGTGGAGCTTGATCTTCCTGAGGAACCCGTTTTCGTAAAAATGGACCAGTTCCTGATGCGCCTCGCCGTGACTAACATCCTATCTAATGCTATAAAGTTTTCCCTCGGGGCTGGCACGATCAAGGTTCAGCTAACCAAGGAGAATGATAAGGCTATATTGAAAGTTCAGGACCAGGGAATGGGAATTCCCTCTGAGGACCTGCCTCATATTTTTGAGAAGTTTTTCCGTTCAACCCACGGCTCTAAAGCCATCATTTCCGGTACCGGACTCGGCCTGCACATTACCAAGCTAATCCTTGATGCCCACCAAGGGGAAGTCAGGATCGAGAGCCAGGTAGGGAAGGGGACCACGGTTTCTCTTACCCTCCCCCTGAAATAGCAAGGACAACTTTTTATATGATATAATTTTAAAAATGGTCAGACTGCGTATCAGGGCCGAGGGAGTGGTCCAGGGAGTCGGCTTTCGACCTTATGTCCATAACCTGGCTCTGAAATATAATCTTAAAGGGTGGGTGTTGAACTCACCCTCAGGCGTCTTGATAGAAGTGGAAGGGGAGAAGGCCCCATTTTTTCTCAGAGAACTTAGAGATAACCCCCCTCCGCTCGCTGTCCTTGAGACTCTGGAGGTGGAGGAGCTGGAGCCCGTGGGCTATGCGGAATTTCAAATTCGCTCCTCCCGGACAGAGGAAGAGCCTATCACCTTAATACCCCCTGATGTAGCTACATGCGAGGACTGTTTGCGGGAAATGCGCGATCCCTCGGATCGGAGATACCGTTACCCCTTTTTGAACTGTACAAATTGCGGTCCCCGCTTCACGATTATCGAATCCTTGCCTTACGATCGGGCCCGGACCTCCATGAAGAAGTTCCCTATGTGCCCGGACTGTGAGCGGGAATATCACGATATCAGGGATCGCCGCTATCACGCTCAGCCCGTGGCCTGCCCGAAGTGCGGGCCAAAGCTCTCTTTGAAGGAAGGAGAGCGCGTTCTTTTCGAGGAAGAAGCCCTAAAGCGCGCCAAAGTATTGCTCAGGGAGGGAAAAACACTGGCGATCAAAGGGCTCGGCGGTTTTCATTTAGCCTGCGATGCCACAAACGAGGAAGCCGTGATCAGGTTAAGGGAAAGAAAGGGTAGGCCCAGCAAAGCATTGGCCATAATGGTTCCCTCGCTGGAAGTAGCTCAAAGCCTGGCCTGGGTTTCTGAGGAAGCGCAAAGGGAGCTAACTGGCTGGAGGAGGCCAATCGTGATCCTTCCGAAGAGAGAGGGTACCCCCCTGGCACCCTCCCTTTCCGCGGACAATAACCGAATCGGGATTATGCTCCCTTACACTCCGCTGCATCACCTGCTTTTGGAGGAGTTTCAGGCCCTGGTAATGACCTCAGCCAACGAGAGCGGCGAACCCCTGGTAGCTTCAAATGAGGAGGCATTGAGTAAACTTTCTGCGGTTGCGGATGCTTTCCTGTGGCACGACCGGGAAATCGTTCAGAAACTCGACGACTCCGTTTTAGGCTCATACTCCAGGGGAATTCAGATGGTAAGAAGGGCCAGAGGGTACGCGCCCTTCCCCTTTAAGCTTTGGGGAAATTTCCCTTCCATTCTGGCCACCGGGGCCGAGATGAAGAACACCTTCTCGTTGACCAAAAGAAACTACCTTTTTCTCTCCCACCACATAGGCGATCTGGAGAACTGGGAAAGCTACGAGCACTTCCTTTCGTCGCTTGAGCATTTAAAGGCGCTCTATCAGATAGAACCAGAAGTTGTAGCTTACGATTTGCATCCTCAGTACATCGTGACCCAGTATGCCCTCTCCCTTAATGTAGGGATGAAGATTCCCGTGCAACATCACCACGCGCACATCGCCTCCGTGCTCTTCGAGCACCGCATTTTTCATCCCGTGATCGGAGTTTCCTGCGATGGGACAGGATATGGGGATGACGGAGCGATCTGGGGAATGGAGTTTCTTATCGCCGACCTCTGGTCCTACAAGAGGTTCGGTCACCTTGATTATCTCCCTCTTCTGGGAGGAGAGGAAGCCATCAGGCAACCATGGAGGATGGCTGTGAGCCACCTTTTGAACGCCGAGGGAGGCTCTCCAGTGCTTTCTTTAAAAATTTTCCCGGAAATTGGAGAAGAGAGAATGAAAGTTCTGGAGGCCCAGTGGAGAAAGGGATTTGGTTCCCCACAGACCTCCTCAGCTGGTCGCCTCTTCGACACCATCTCCGCAATCTTGGGGTTCTCCAGGGAGATCTCCTATGAGGGACAGGCGGCCATTATTTTGGAGCGAGAAGCGGAAAAAGGAAGGAGCGTTATTCCCCTGAATTTTCCCAACAAGGAGGAAGACCGTTTTCTGCTCGATCCCGCCCCCATGGTTAGGGAGCTCGCTTATCGCAAGCTGAGAGGGGAAAACCCTCGGGATTTAGCCCTCTCATTTCACGAGGCGTTTGCCCGAGGAATACTGGAGGGGTGTAAATGGGGAAGGGAAAGATACGCCATTTCCCAGGTCGTCCTTTCGGGAGGAGTCTTTCAGAATCTCTTGCTTCTTGCCCGTCTTTTAGAGATGCTTGAGCAAGAAGGCTTTAAAGTCCTGCTGCCTCGGAACTTGCCCGTAAACGATGGAGCAATTTCCGTAGGGCAGGGGGCAATTGCATGTGCTAAATTGGAGGAAAAATGTGCTTAGGAATACCAGTAAAGATTGTGGAAATTAAAGACCAGGAGGCCCTGGTAGAGGTCGGGGGTTTGAAGCAGACAATTCGCACGGATTTCGTTCCTGAGGCTCAAGTAGGCGATTACGTAATCGTGCACGCGGGTTTTGCCATCTCCGTGCTTGAGGAAGAAGAGGCTCGGGAAACCCTTGAGCTTTTAAAGGACGCGGATGTTATCCCTTGAACCAAGAGAGGTTTTGAGCAAAATTTCAAAAATGGGTGTGAGCGCCAGTTTCATGGAGGTTTGCGGTACTCACACTGTGAGCATCGCTCGCTCCGGATTAAAGAAGCTTCTTCCTGATTCCGTGAAGCTTATTTCCGGACCGGGATGTCCCGTATGCGTCACCGCCCAAGTGGATATCGATTACGCCATAGCTCTCGCCCATCAACCAGGGGTAATCGTTGCTACCTTCGGTGACATGGTCAGGGTTCCGGGAACCGAAACAAGCCTCTTAGAAGCGCGAGCCTCTGGGGGAAAGGTGGAGGTAGTCTATTCTCCAATGGATTCCCTGAACCTGGCCCGCGCTCACCCAAAAGAAGAGGTGGTCTTTCTGGCCGTGGGCTTTGAGACCACCGCCCCTTTAATAGCGCGCACAGTACAGACAGCAAAGGCGGAAAATATACCCAACCTCTCCTTTCTTGTCCTTCATAAGCTTATTCCCCCGGCAATGCGCGCGCTTTTAGCCTTGAAGGAGATTCAACTCGACGGTTTTATCCTTCCTGGACACGTCTGTGCCATTCTCGGTTCTAAACCTTTCCTCTTCTTAAAGGAGGAATTCCATTTGCCCGGTGTAATTACTGGTTTTGAACCAGACGATATCCTCCTTGCCCTTTTCATGCTTGTAAAGCAAAAAAAGGAGGATAGGGCGGATATTGAAATTCAGTATCGAAGAGCGGTGAGGCCTGAGGGAAATCCCCAGGCCCTGAAGGTGATGGAAGAGGTTTTTGAGCCCCAGGAGGCCAATTGGAGAGGGCTCGGGATTATCCCGGAAAGCGGTCTGGCACTTCGTCATCCCTATTGGGATTTTGACGCCAGGCGCAGGTTCCCCCTGAAGATCATGGGCTCCAGAGAATACCCGGCGTGCGGCTGCGGGGAGGTCTTAAGAGGGGTAATTAGCCCTCAGGAGTGCCCTCTTTTTGGCAGGGTCTGCACTCCAGATTCTCCGGTAGGACCGTGCATGGTTTCTTCCGAGGGTTCCTGCGCGGCAGCCTATCATTACGAGGAGCACCCATGAAAAAGGAAATTATCACGCTGGCGCACGGAAGCGGAGGAAGGCCAACTCAGGATTTGATCGAACGCCACATCCTGCCCAGATTTGATTCCGCTCCCTTGAAGCAACTCTTAGACAGCGCTCTTTTAGAGTGCTCAGGTAGACTCGCCTTTACGACAGACGCTTTCGTTGTACACCCCATTTTCTTTCCTGGAGGAGATATCGGGAAATTGGCTGTTTCCGGCTCAATCAACGATCTGGCAGCCGTGGCCGCTGAGCCGCTTTTCCTTTCCGCCTCGCTGATTTTGGAAGAAGGGCTTGAGGTGGAGGAGCTGGATAGGGTATTGGAATCGATGAGCAGAACCTGCAAGGAAGCGGGAGTGGCTTTAGTAACCGGGGATACAAAGGTCGTGGAAAAGGGGGCAGGGGACAAACTTTATATCTCCACAAGCGCCATAGGCGTAAGGAGGCAAATTCCTGATCCCCAACCGGCACTGATCTCGCCTGGAGATGCCATTTTAGTGACCGGGCCAATTGGAGAACACGGAATGGCTGTACTCCAGGCCAGAGAAAGCTTCTTTCGCAACTTAGAGCTTCAAAGCGACTGCGCTCCGGTCTGGCCTTTGATTGATTCCTTGGTTAAAGCGGGGTTAAAAATAAACGCTATGAGGGATCCTACAAGGGGTGGTCTGGCAACAACCCTTGCTGAGCTGGCCCGGGAATCGGGATTGTGCCTTCAGGCGGAAGAGGATAAAATTCCCATAGGGGAAACCGTTCGCGCTGCCTGTGACATGCTCGGTCTTGATCCCCTTTATTTAGCCTGTGAGGGCCGAATGGTAATTATACTTCCGAAAAAGAATGCGGAGAAGGCGCTCACCGTACTAAAAGGACACCCCCTGGGTACCCAGGCAACGCTCATCGGTGAATGCTTGGAAAAACCTGAAGGAGTGGCACTGCTCTCCACTCGGATTGGAGGACGAAGGGTGCTTGCCCCTCTCTCAGGGGAGCAACTACCGAGGATTTGCTGAAAAGAGGAAGGTCAGAATCCAGATTTTTCCCTCAGGGCGTATGGATCCCCTTACGCCAGGATGCCACTATTGACAAACTGATTCGCCCCTCAGCCCTTCCTCAAAAGGTCTGTCTGCCCCTGCAAGAAAGGGCAAATACCATTCCTCTGAAGCCCCTGGTTCGCCCCGGGAGTTCCGTAAAAAGGGGGCAGCAAGTGGCCGCACCCTCTGAGAAGGAATCGCTTCCGCTCTTTTCTCCGGTATGGGGCGAGGTCGTGGCAGTCGAGAAGTCGGTGGTCCCATGGTCCGCGGAACCGGTGGAAACGATCGTGATTATGCCCAGGAAGGATGAGCTCCTTTTGCCCATTACTATGGCCAAGACGGAGTTTTCCCCTGACGAACTGCGCTCTCTCCTTTACCGCATGGGCGTTGTAAACCTGGATCTGGAGTTAATTGGGAAAAGCGCCCCTCTCACCCTGATCGTAAATGGTTGCGAGCTTGAGCCCTACCTGACCTCCACCCAGCGCCTCCTGGAAGAGAAACCCAAGGAGCTCCTTTTGGGAATCGAGTTTCTCGTCCAGGCTGTTGAGGCAGAGAGGGCGATCCTGGTGATCTCCACCGAGAATAAGGGAATCCTGGAGGACCTCGGTGACCTGATTTTTGCTAAGAAACAAATCTCCTTAGAAGTTTTTCCGCCCCGCTATCCCCTGGATCACCCTGTGCTCATAAGAAAGATACTCGGGGTTCCTGAAGAAAATTCCTTGATCATTGACCTCCCCCTGGCAGTTTATTCTCATGAAGCAGTAGTCTTACGCCAACCCTTTATGGAAAAAGTGGTGACCATAACCGGTCCGGCTATTAGAAATCCCCAAAATATAAGGGTAAGGATAGGGACCATGCTTGAGGAACTGGTAGCTCAATGTGACGGCTTCACCGTGGAACCAGGGATGATCATTATGGGCGGTCCCTTAAGAGGGCAAGTGATAAATTCTCTGGAAGTACCCATCACCCGTTACAGCAGGGGCTTTGTTTTTCTCCCCGAAAGAAATCCTTTCCTGGAAACAAGTTGCATTCTCTGTGGCTCCTGCATCGATTCTTGCCCCATGGGGCTTTATCCTGTCTTTATCTGTGAGGCGGTCAAGTCCCGGAACTGGAAGGCGCTGGACGACCTGGGCGCGGAAAATTGCATCTTCTGTGGCACTTGTTCGTATATTTGCCCGGCTCACATCCCTCATCAGAAGTATCTGAAAAGGGCGCGGGAAAGGCTGGTGAAATGAGAAAAAGGTCCACTGCTTTCCCCCCTCACATTTTTGGGAAGAACTACTATAAGAGCAACTGGGATTTGATCGTGGCCTTAGCCCCGGCTTTTGTGGCCGGAGCCCTTTCTTACGGCATCGGGCCCTCTCTCCTTTTCCTCTTGATCTCTGCCCTGGGGGCGGCTTGTGCAGAGATAGTTTTTTCTTTTGCCCTCTCTCAAAGTTTCTCCCTGGACGACGGCTGGGCTATATCCATGGGCATGCTTTCGGCCCTTGTTCTTCCTCCTTCAGCCCCCCTTTACATCCCGGTGCTTGTGGCCGCACTTACTGTCCTTTTAGGGAAAACAATCCCTGGAGGGTTGGGGAGAAGCATTTTTTCACCCCTGATCCTGGCCTTAATCCTTATCTTTTTTATTTTTCCGGGAGCGTTAAGCTATAGCTGGCCTTCACTGGAGGAGACCGGTCAAACGGTTATCCGGGCAAAATCATGGTATGAGCTCTTCCTTTTAAGTTCCGGGAACCAGGCGCTGGGAAGCTATTCCCTTCTTGCCATTTTGCTTGGGGCAATCTTTTTGGCCTTGAGGAATAGCCTTGACTCGGCAGTAACGCTCTCATATCTTTTGGGTTCTTCCTTTTTTCTCCTCTTCTCTAAGGTTCCTCTGCCTGCACAGCTTTTTGCCAACGACAGCATATTTTTTGCCGTCTTCCTAGTCCCTATGGCGGGGACCACGCCCCTCACGCTCAGGGGTAAGCTGGTTTACGGATTTCTGGGGGGACTTCTTTCCGCTCCCTTGAGGCTCTTTTTAGGTCCGGTTCTGGGGATAATATTCTCCCTGCCTTTTGCCAACGCCACTGTACCTTTATTAAACTACCTTTTTCTCCCAAAAGCTCGTAGCTACCTCCTTCAGCCAATGAAGCCCGTTTTTAGGGTGGGTATTGGAGAGGCAATAACCAGCCTTAAGAACCTTCTCCTTTTCCTCAGCCTGGCAAAATCCAAAAAGAAGCCCACTCCGGAAAAAGAGATTCTGGCCGATGAGAGCGGTGAAAAAGGGAGAACTCCATCCCCGGTATCAACTATGAATTTTCAGGAATACAAAGAAGATGCAGCAGGATTCTGCTCCTTCTGCACGGAGACGCTTCCTGAATGTAAGGAGTTCTTGCGCACTTCAATGAGTAAGGGATGGCGATTCTTTCAGGCTGCTGACGAGGAGGGGATCCAGGGCGGGATGATCCTGGGACCCACCGCGGAAGCCACCTTTCCCATAGAAGGAGAGAATCTGGTGCACATTGCCTGTCTCATGCTCAGGAAAGAAAAGAGGAAGCGAGGGTTAGGACGTTCTCTGGTTGAACTGGCCATCAAAGTCTCTGAGGACAAATCAGGAATTTGTGCTTTAGCACACAAGAGCTTAATCCCTCCGGGCTTTTTAGAACACCTGGGATTTAAAGTGGTCGCCCAAAGGGGCTCATGGAAGCTCTCTCTTTACAGCCCGAAAGGCGCCCAGGTGAGCTTTTCACCAACAGTTGTCAAAACCAGGGAAAGGAGGGAAAAAAATATCTTAGAGGCCATTCTTCCTCCATACTGCTCCTACCTGATTAAAAATTACCGTGAAGCCATAGAAAAGCTGGACTTCCCCGAAGGAATGGTGGAAATCAGAGAGCACATTGTCTCAAGCAAAGAAGGACTGTCCGGTTTTCCTTTTTGGGGGATCTACTTAAACGGCAAGCTACTCGCCACTGGCTTAGTGGAAGGCGAAAAGCTGAAAGCGAAGGTTTTAAAGAAACTCGGGGAATAGAAGCCCGGCGTTCCCAAAAACAGGCCCCTGCTCCCCGGAAAGATAAATGAAAGATGAATAGCGCCCAGAAAAAGAGCTGTTGACTTTTCTTGCTTTTATTTTATAACTTGAAAAAGTCAAGGTCATGGAGTTGAACAGGAAAAAACTAAAATTGGATACCCGTCCGCTTTACCTGCTTGTGGAGGAAAGACTACTCGACCTCATCGAACAGGGTTACTTTAAACCAGGAGAAAAGCTCCCCTCCGAGCCCGTACTGGCAAGGGAGTTAGGGATATCGCGCTCTACCTTAAGGGAGGCTCTCCGGGTTTTTGAGGAAGAGGGGTTAATTTCCCGAAAAAGAGGCTTGGGCACCTTCATTAAGGAAAACCGTCCACGCGTTATAGAAACCGGGCTGGAAACCCTGGAAAGTCTTGACAGTCTGGCGCAAAGGTACGGATTAGAGGCGGGGACGAAGGATTTGAAGCTTTCCCTCTCCAAGGCCGACAGGGCGATCCAGGAGAAGTTAGGAGTCTCCAAGAACGAAATGGTAATCACCATCTCCAGGATTAAAACTACAGCTGATCGCCCTGTAGCCTATATGTTCGATGTGCTTCTGGGAAAATATGTAGATTGGGAGGATTTAAAAGCTAACTTCCGCGGTTCAGCGCTGGATTATGTTTTGGAGAAGAAAGTTCCCGTTTCATACGCCCGCGCTAACATCATTCCCACGAACTGCCCCCGAAATCTGGCGCGCAAGTTGAGAATACCCCCTCAGACTCCCATCCTGCTTCTTGAGGAGACGCTCTTTACCAGGGACGGGGAGAAGTTAGGGTACTCCCTGAACTACTTTGTGCGAGAGTTCTTCAAATTTCACGTGATTCGCCGTCCACCCTCCGGAAGCTGAATTGTTGACAGTTTGGGAGCCCTCTTTGTATGATGTCTGACAAATGACAAATTTGTAATTAAAATTTGTCGTAACTCTGGAATGGTCTGAAAAATCAGAAGCAGAAAGGAGAGAAAGTGATGAAGACCGATTCCTTCAGGGGAAGAGATTGGATCACGGATTTAGAGTACACCAAAGAGGAGCTGGAGACCATCCTTGAGGTTGCTTTTGACTTGAAGCGTAAGTTTGCAGTTGGCGAACCCCACGAACTTCTGAGGAGCAAGACCTTATTCATGATTTTCTACAACCAGTCCCTGCGCACGCGGAATTCCTTCGAAGCCGGCATGACCCAGTTGGGAGGGCACGCTCACTTCCTGGACCCCTCCAAAATCTACTCCCCCGCTCTGGCGGGAATGGAGAAAGCCTACTCCACAGAACGGGTTTCCGATGTCGCCCGAACCCTCTCCCGCATGGGACACGGGATTGCTATTCGCTGCTATGGAGAACCTGTAGGCTGGGTCTACGGAAAGGCGGATTACATGATCCGGGAATTTGCACACTGGGCATCCGTTCCCGTGATCAACATGGAGGATGACATTTATCACCCCTGTCAGGGGATGGCGGACATTATGACCATGATGGAAAAGCTGGGAGATTTAAGAGGAAAGAAATTCGTTATGTCCTGGGCTTACTCACCATCAGTGGAAAAGCCCCTGGCTGTCCCTCACTCTGCGATTTCCGTAGCTTCCAAATTCGGGATGGACATCGTTCTGGCGCACCCTAAAGGGCTGGAGCTGGATGATAACATCCTGGACGCTGTCAGAGAAAACGTGCGCAAATACGGCGGCTCCTTCGAGATCTCCAATGATATGGCGGAAGCCTTCAAGGATGCGGACGTCGTTTACCCCAAGGCCTGGACCTCAAAGTGGAACATCCCACCCTTCTCCCCCAAGCCCGATCTGGAGAAAACCCAGGAGCTTTTCGACGCCAATAAGCACTGGATTTGCGATTCCAGGATGATGAAGAACGCTAAACAGGATGCCATATATATGCACTGCTTGCCCTGCGATCGAGGTTTTGAGGTTACGGACGACGTGATCGACGGGCCTCAATCCGTGGTCTTTGACCAGGCGGAGAACAGGCTCCATGTGCAGAAGGCCATCATGGCCCTGACTATGAGGTAAATATGGTGGAACCCATCGATAAGGGACTCTACAACAAGGATTTAATTTGTACTCAGGACTGGAAGCTGGAGGATTTAGAGAAGGTTCTCGATCTGGCGGAGGAAATGAAAGTTCACCGCTTCGATCATCCTTATTCTAACTGTCTGCGCAACCGCACCTTCTTCATGTTCTTTTATAACCCTTCAGTGCGCACACGCCAGTCCTTCGAGTGTGCGGCCACAGAATTGGGAGGACACGCTCAATTTCTGGAGCCCAAGGCCATGAGGCTGAAAACCGCTACCACTGCAGGGGAGACCGTTGAAGACGCCGCGAAGGTGATGAGCCGATATGCGGTGGGTATGGGGATAAGGATTCTTGAGGATAAAATTTCCGCTTATGGTGAAGGCGATGCTCTCCTCAAGGAATACGCTTACTGGTCCAGCATCCCGATCATCAACATGGCGGACGACAAGTTCCATCCCTGCCAGGGTCTTGCGGACATCATGGGTTTGCGCAACAACCTGGGCAAAAACCTGAAGAAAAAGAGGCTGCTCATGATCTGGGGACACGGAGCCCTCGCTCGTTCCTGGTGTTCCGTTCAAGAAAACTTGCTGATCTCCTCCCGTTTCGGCATGGATGTCACTCTGGCCTATCCTGAAGGATACGATCTCGACCCGGAAGTGATTGAAGCTGTTAAAGCTAACTGCCGCATGAATAATTCGGCCTTCGAGATCATTCACGATCCCGTGGAGGGGTACCAGGATGCTGACGTAGTCTACTCTCGTAATTGGATGAGTCCCAATGCCTACCGCAACGGGGAGTTTGATAAGCAGGGGGAGATCGAAAGAGCCCTGAAATATACGGACTGGATTTGTGATGCCAAGAAAATGAAACTCACGCGGGAAGGAAAGGGTCTCTTCATTCATCCCATGCCCGTGGATCGGGGACATGAGGTCACGGACGAAGTGGCCTCCGGTCCCAATTCCATTATTTACGAGGTAGCAGAGAACAGGTTACACGTACAAAAGGCGATTATGGCCCTCACTATGGGTGTTCGCGAAAAATAATTCTTTAAAGGAGAGATTCTTTCTATGAGCAAAGTTGCTGTGGTAGCGATTGGAGGAAATTCGCTGATCAAGGATGAAAAGCACCAGACCGTAGAGGACCAGTACCAGGCGGCGAAGGAAACCTGTTATTACATTGCGGACATGATTCAGGAAGGCTGGACGGTGGCCATTGGACATGGGAATGGCCCACAGGTGGGCTTCGTTTTACGCCGTTCGGAGATTGCCCATAAAGTAGCGGGAATGCACGAGGTGCCTCTGGATGTTTGCGGTGCCGATACTCAGGGAGCTATCGGCTATGCCCTGCAGCAAAACCTCCAGAACGAATTCCTCCGCCGGGGAATAAAGAAGCACGCTGCGACCGTGGTAACTCAAGTCGTAGTAGACCGCAACGACCCCTCCTTCAAAAATCCCACCAAGCCCATCGGCGGATTTATGACCGAGGAAGAAGCGAAGATGCGTGCTGAGAAAGAGGGGTGGATAGTTGTGGAAGATGCAGGCAGAGGCTGGCGCAGGGTAGTTGCTTCCCCCATCCCGCAACGGATCGTGGAGTTGGAGGCAGTTAAGACCTTGATCGATGCCGGTGTGGTCACGATCACAGTTGGCGGTGGCGGCATTCCTGTAATTGAGGATGAAGAAGGTAACCTTAAGGGCGTCGCCGCGGTAATCGACAAGGATTATGCCTCCTCCCTTTTAGCGCGCTCCGTAGGAGCCGAACTTTTTGTCATTTCCACCGCGGTAGAAAAAGTTTATCTCAACTACAATAAGCCGGATCAACGGGCAATTGACATAATGACGGTCAGTGAAGCCAAAAAATATATGCAGGAAGGCCACTTTGCTAAGGGGAGCATGCTTCCTAAGATCCAGGCCATTATCTGGTTCCTCGAGGCTGGCGGCAAGAAAGCGATTATTACTAACCCGGAAAATATCGCCCGCGCTCTAAGGGGAGAAACCGGAACCCACATTTTGCCTGACTCGAAATAGTGTCTTAACAAGAGGGCTGATCCCCGGGATCAGCCCTCTTGATTTTTCTGGAGGTGAAGATGGATCAGGTAAAAACGCTGAAGTGCGTGCTCTGCCAGAGGGAATATGAGCCTCAAGAAGTGGAATATACCTGCCCGCTTTGTGGAAATGCGGGTATTCTTGAGGTCCTTTACGATTACGATAAAGTCTCAAAGCGTATTTCGAAGGAGAGCCTGGCAAAGAATAGTGACTATTCCATCTGGAGGTACAGGCCCCTTCTTCCCATAAAGGAGGATTCCCCCACTCCTCCTTTGCATGTAGGATGGACTCCCCTCTATCCCGCTTTTAGGCTGAGAAGGAAGTTGGAGCTTCCAGGACTCTATATCAAGGACGACGGTCGCAACCCCACAGCTTCGCTTAAGGATCGGGCTTCGGCGGTAGGAATCGTCAAGGCTTTAGAAAGGGGAGCTCACGAAGTGACCTGCGCTTCCACGGGAAACGCCGCCTCTTCCTGGGCAGGGGTTGCAGCCTCACTGGGCTTGAAATCCTATATTTTTGTTCCCCAAACTGCTCCTCAAGCTAAGCTCGCTCAACTTCTAATTTTTGGCGCAAGGATTTTCCCCGTTAAGGGCTCTTACGATCAGGCCTTTGACCTCTGCATCGAGGCTTCCAGGAAGTTTGGTTGGTACAACAGGAACACCGCCTATAACCCTTACTTAGTGGAGGGAAAAAAGACCGTAGCCTTAGAGATTGCCGAACAGTTGAATTGGGAGGTACCGGATAAAGTGTTTGTCTCTGTAGGTGATGGCTGCATCCTCTCTGGAGTTTTCAAGGGATTCGCTGACCTCTTTCATCTTGGTTGGATTGGGCGTGTGCCGCAGGTTATCGGTGTTCAGGCCGAGGGCGCAGCTCCCCTTTACCGCGCCTGGAAAAGCAGAAAGCCTTTAGAACCAGTAGAGCCCAAAACTATTGCTGACTCCATCTCGGTGGGGATTCCCAGGAATGGAGTCATGGCCCTGAGGGACCTTTATCGCTGGGAGGGAAGAATGGTCACTGTAACTGATGAAGAGATCCTCGAGGCCATGAGGATTCTGGGCCAGGAATCCGGGGTTTTTGGCGAGCCCGCTGGGGTAGCCAGCCTGGCTGGGTTGATTAAGGCATTAAGGGAGGGAATGGTGGAAAAGAAGAATAAGGTTGTGGCGATTATCACTGGAAACGGATTAAAAGATGTCTCCGCTGCCTTGCATGCCGTGAGCATGCCTGAAGCGATTGATCCAACCCTGGAGAGCGTGGAGCAAGCCCTTAAGCGCTAAGTTTTTCCTTAAGGGCACGGGCAAATTCCCTGGCTTTATCGAGATCCCTCTCACTGGGTCTTCCCTTTTTGATTCCCCCGAAAAGTTTAAGAAGGCCAAAGGTATCCCAGCCCGGAAGGGAGAGCTCGCCAATGATTCGGAAGCCTTTCTTCTCAAGGATGTTCCTCAACTTTTCGTGCCTCTTCGGGGAAGGTATCCCAGCCGTGGAAAAAATGGAGGCCAGTTTTCCCTTCACCTGGGGAAGTTTCTCCGCGAAATTCAGGAGATCCTCATGCATCGTCCAGAAATAAATCCCGGAGGCGAAAATTAAATGATCAAAACCCAGGGCGAATTCCGGGCTTATTTCTTTGGGGTCACAGATTTGAGCGTCTAACTCTTTAGAGATAATTTGGGCCACTCGCTTGGTGTTCCCGTGGTGTTCGGATTTCAGAAGAATCAGGCTTTTCACTTGAACCCTCCTTCTTTGAGCTTCTGAAGCAAGATCACGGCCCCACTTTTGCTCATGGGCTGGTTGTTATTCCCGCATTTGGGGGAAAGGACGCAGGCCGGGCAACCATCCTCACAGGGACAGTCACGAACCATCTCCAGGGTGACATTTATAAGCTCTGAGAGCACCTCAAAAACCTTCTCCGCAATTCCCACTCCCCCCGGGGCTCCGTCATAAATGAAAACGGCGGGGACTTTGAGCTCCGGATGCAGGGGGTAAGAAACTCCCCCTAAATCCCAGCGATCGCAGAGGGCGAAAATCGGTGTGAGAGCGATCATAGAATGCTCCAGGGCGTGGATACTGCCATCGAAATCCAAATTCTTTTCCGAAAACTCCTCCTTAAGATTCTCTGGAATCCTGAACCAGGTAGCCATAGTGGAATAGCTAATAGGAGGGAGGAGGAGCTCGCGGAAATCCAGGACGCGGTCAAATTTCTTGACGAAGTATCCTAAAAGTTGCTCCGATACCTCGACCTCACCCAAGAAGACCTCCACCCCTTCCTCGGTGACCCTGCTCTTTAAAGTCCTCTTGATCTGGACATCGGTATTCTTTCGAGCTTGGGTATAATAATCCACTTCCGCTTTCAAAAGATGCACTATCCCCTTATCCATCTCCACTTTTTGCACCAGGTAGGTCTCCCCCTGGTGGAGGAAAATTGCACCGGGATAAGCCTCTCGATAGACCTGAGCCTCATCCAGGGTCTCAAGCACTTCACCCTCAGAGAGGAGCATGAAGGTGCCTGTCCCAATGTTGTTTAAAGAGACAATCTCCGAAGCCCGCTTCGCTTCCCCTCGATAAGATCCACAGGAGAGAACGCCCTCTTCCTCCAGGGAAGAAAGAACCTCGGGGGCCGATTTCCCGAAGAACTTCCTTACTTCCTCCTCATTTTCCAGAGGTAATTCCAGAGCCGCCAGGACCAGATGGCCTTTGAGAACGTATGGATTTTCAGGATTAAGTAAAGCGCTTTCCAAGGGGCTTTCGAAAAACCTCTCCGGGTGCTGGGCAAAGTACTGATCCAGGGGATTGGGATAAGTAACCAAAGCTACTAAGGCGTCCTCTTCTCCCCGTCCTGCTCTCCCTGCCTGCTGCCAGGCGGAAATCATAGTTCCTGGATATCCCGCGATCACCACGGCATCCAACGAGCCAATATCAATCCCTAACTCCAGAGCATTGGTGGAAAAAAGAGCTCGCAACTCCTTCTCCTTTAATCTCCTTTCCAGCTCTCGGCGTTCCTCAGGGAGGTATCCGGCACGATAGGAGGCTATTTTTCCCGCCTCTATGAGCTGCTCCTTCTCTGCCAGCTCTCTGGTCCATCGGGTTAAGAGTTCCGCCAGGTAGCGGGAGCCTGTGAAACAGAGAACCTGGAGACCGGAAGAAGCTAACTTCAAAACAAGGTCCCTGGTTTCCAGGTGAGGGGAACGCCTTTCCCCACTTTCCGTGAGGGGAGGATTCCAGAGGAGAAAGAACTTCTGGCCGTGAGGGGCTCCGTCTTCAGTGACAGCCTCCATCTTCCTTCCGGTCAGCTTCTCACCGAATTCCCCGGGGTTGTTCAGCGTGGCGGAAGAAAGGACGAATTGGGGATGCGCCCCGTAGTATTCAACGATCCTCTCTAACCTGCGGAGGAGGCAGGCGAAATGGGAACCGAAAACCCCGCGATAGACGTGGGCTTCGTCAATTACCACATATTTAAGGTTCATGAAAATCCTGCGCCAGAGGTGGTGCCAGGGCAGGTATTCATGAAGCGCGTAGGGATTCGTGATTAAAAGTCGCGATCTCTCCAATATTTTCCTCTTGGCTGAGGCAGGTGTATCTCCGTCGTAGATCGCGGGGCGGATGTGGGATTTGAGCTTTTGATCCCAGAAAACAAGAGTTTTCAACTGGTCGTTTGCCAGTGCCTTTAAAGGGTAAATGTAAAGGGCGCAGGCGAAGGGATCCTCGAGGAGCTTCTCTAAAACGGGAAGGTTAAAGGCCAGGCTTTTTCCAGAAGCTGTGGGAGTAGCGATGATCACATCCTTACCTTCCCTTAGAAGGTTGATGGCCCTTGTTTGATGGGAATAGAGGCGGATCCCTGCTGAATTCAGGATGCGCTCGAGAGTGTCCGGAAGTGGAGGATCAAGGGTCCCAAAAGAAGGAGGTTTCTTTGAGATAATTTCCAGATGAACTAACTGACCTTCTTTAGCGAGGCCCTCTCGAAGCTCCTGAATGGTCAGGGCAATCCGGGACATCCCTTAAGAGTCAGGAGGAAGTGGCAATGTTTTCTGGGCCCAGAAGCTCCTTGAGCTTTTTCAAAAGCCTCGGGCTGTTTTGAACCCAGAAACGAGTGGAAGGAGCTACGACTACCCGCTTCCCGTTCAGGGAAATGAAGATGGTCACAGGGCATCTTCCGGGATAGGTTTCCAGAATTTCCTTCAGCTTTAATAAGGTATCGAATGTGGTGCCGGCAGGAATGGTGAGGTAAAGGAAGAAATCTTTCTTTTCCAGGTCTTTAATCTGGGATTCCAGAACCTCACGCTCTAAGAATTTAATCAGCTTGGAAGCGGTGATCTTCGTCCGCTCCTCATCGACGGAGAGCCTACCAGAGAGCACCACTATCCCTTCTTTTTCTAAAGCGGGCTTAAATTCCTCGATCAGGCGTGAATAAACGACCACCTCAATGGAGGAAGACAGATCCTCAAGGGTCAAAATTAAAATCTGGCTCCCGTTTTTAGCCTGCACTTTCCGATTACGGGAGACGCTTCCGTAAACCGTAACCGTCTGTCCATCCTCCAATTCCACAAGGTGCGCAATGGGAGTAGCATTAAAGGAAGCAAGCAGCTTCTCATACCTTACGAGCGGATGCTCAGAGAAATAAAAGCCCAGAGCCTCTTTCTCCCAGGCCAGAACCTCGGCCTCGGAATATCCCCCTTCATAGTCCGGTTCCTCATATTCTTTAGGCTCCTCATGACCAAACAGAGTAGCTTGCTCTCTCTTCGAGGTCCTTTTTGCCGCTCCCAGGAGGAGATCGAGGCTGAAAAGGAGCTCGGGCCTGGACTTTCCTGTGAAATCGAAGGCGCCTGCCTTGATCAAGCTCTCCACGGTCTTGCGGTTGACCAGATGGGAGGACACCCGCTGGAGGAAATCGCCCAGGGATTGGAAAGGACCCCGCTCCTCACGCTCTTTTACGATCACCTCCACTGCCCCTTCTCCCACATTCTTGATAGCAGCTAAGCCAAAGATGATGGTGTTGCCCTCTCCGGGCTTGAATCCCACGTTACCCTGATTTAAGTTCGGGGGAAGAACCTTAATGCCGAAGTGCTGGCACTCCTCAATGTAAGCTCGAATTTTATTCTCGTCCCCGATTACGGATGTTAAAAGGGCAGCCATGAATTCCTGGGGGTAATGGGCTTTGAGATAAGCTGTGCGGTAAGCGAGCACACCGTAGGCGGTGGCGTGAGATTTGTTGAAGCCATACTGGGCAAACTTAGCCATGAAATCGAAGACCTGACTGGCGATCTCAGGAGAAATTTCATTTTCCTGGGCCCGCGCGATGAACTGAGGCTTTTGTTTCTCCATGGCCACCTTATCCTTCTTGGCCATGGCCCTCCTTAGAACGTCCGCTTCTTGCAGGGAGTACCCGGCAAGAGCTGAGGCTATTTGCATAACCTGCTCCTGATAAACGATAGCGCCATAAGTCTCCCTTAAAATTGGTTCCAGCTTGGGATGAAGATATTCAAGGGAGATTTTCCCCTCTTTGGATTTTATGAAATCGGGGATCATGTCCATGGGACCGGGACGGAAGAGGGCCACCACAGCGATGATATCTTCGATTCTTGTGGGTTTGAGGTCCTTCAGGATCCTGCGCATTCCCAAACTTTCCAGCTGGAAGACCCCTGAGGTCTCAGCCTGCTGGAGAATTCGGAAGGTTTTCTCATCCTCCAGGGGGATATTCTCCCAGTCTATCTCAATTCCTCGCCGTTCCTTAATCAAGCGCAGGGTATCCTGAACCATAGTCAATGTGGTCAGCCCCAGAACGTCCATCTTCAGGAGGCCAATTTTCTCAATGTCATCCTTGGCAAACTGGGTGGTAATTTCTCCCTCAGTGTCGCGCATCAGAGGGACATGCAGGGTCAGGGGTTCCGAGGAGATCACTACCCCCGCAGCATGAGTGGAAGCATGGCGCGCAATTCCTTCCAGGCCTTTAGCGGAATCGATTAGCTCCTTTATTTGAGGATCGCTTACGTATTCTTCGCGCAAATCTTCCACAGTATCCAGGGCCTGAGAGATTGTGGAGTTAAAGGGGATCTTCTTAGCAATGCGATCCACAACCCTCAAAGGGACTCTGAGCACCCTTCCGCAATCCCTGATTGCGGCACGGGCTGCCATTGTTCCGAATGTGGCGATTTGGGCCACGCTGTCCTGGCCATATTTCTCTTTAAGATAACTGAGAACCTCATCCCTCCTTCTGGAGCAGAAATCTATATCGCAGTCCGGCATAGTAACTCGCTCCACGTTGAGGAAGCGCTCGAAGTAAAGCCCGTACCTTAAGGGATCGATCTCGGTGATACCCAGAGCATAAGCCACAAGGGAACCACAAACGGAGCCACGGCCTGGCCCCACCATAATTCCCTGGCTTCTGGCAAAACGCACTAAATCCCAGACCACCAGGAAGTAAGAGGAAAATCCCATCCTCTGTATCGTTTCTAACTCGTATTCGAACCTTTCTTGGACCTCAGGGGTTATTGTCTCGAACTTCTGACGCAAGCCCTCCTCTGCTTTTTCCCTGAGGAAAGAATTGACGTCGTGTCCTTCTGGAACTTCAAACTTAGGAAGGTAGAGCTGACCAAATTCCAGCTCCAGGTTGCACATCTGGGCAATTTTTACCGTATTTTCCAGGGCCTCGGGAAAATCAGGGAATAAAGCAGCCATCTCTTCCTCGCTCTTGAAGTAAAACTCATCATTCTCAAAGCTCAGCCTGTCCTTGTCCTCTATGGTCTTGCCCGTCCCGATACAGAGGATGATGTCGTGGGTGCGGTAATCCGATTTCAAGGTGTAGTGGGAGTCATTGGTGGCCACAATGGGGAGGCCGGTCTCGCGTGAAAGCGCAATCATCTCATTCTGAAAGACCATTTCCTCTTCCAGCCCATGGTTCTGGAGTTCCAGGTAGAAATTCCCCTCCCCAAAAATGGAGGCATACTCCAGAGCAACCTGGCGCGCCTTTTCCTTTTCTCCTTGAAGCAAAAGCTGGGGAATTTCTCCCTTCAGGCAGCTGGTCAAGGCGATCAGACCCCGGGAGTGTTTTCTCAAGAGCTCCTTGTCCACCCTGGGGCGATAGTAGAAGCCCTCCAGGTGGGCCAGGGAGACTAACTGGATCAGATTTCGGTAGCCCTCAAGGTCTTTGGCCAAAAGGACCAGGTGATAGGCCTGATCTATTTTTCCCTCCCGATCAAAGCGGGTTCGGGGGGCCACGTAAACTTCACAACCGATGATGGGCTTGATCCCTTGTTCTCTCGCTTTCTGATAAAAAGAGATCACGCCATGCATCACCCCATGGTCAGTTAAAGCCAGAGCGTTCATTCCCATTTCCCTGGCTGTTCGGGTGAGATCCTTAATCCGGGAAAGCCCATCTAAGAGACTGTATTCAGAATGAACGTGCAGATGTACAAAAGCCACGTCCTTATTCTAACACAGCCTTTAAAAATTTAAGCGACCCGAATTACTTAACCCATCACCCTTTTAATTAATTCCGAGCAGAGTAGTTATTTGCTTCGCATTCAATTCCTCAGGAAATCCAACACTATTTTGTTGAATTCTCCTGGCTTTTCCATGTTCACGATGTGGCCCGCTCCTGGTGTTATTAATTTTTTAACTTCGGGAATTTCCCTTTCCAGGATATCCGCTATAGTCAGGATTTCCGGATCGTCCCTCTCCCCTACGATTACGAGGGTAGGGGACTGAATTTCTTTAAGCCTGTGAATGGCAGGGGGTTTGATGGATTTGAGGGGAGCAAAATCCGGGGAATAAGCATAGAGATTCTCCAGGCAGATCCGCCTAATTTTGGCAGAAATATGGGGGTTTTCCATGGCTGGGACCATCATCGGGTCCTGAAGCCAGAGCTCCACAGCTCTTTTTGCGCCTTCCTCCTGAGCTACTTTCATGATTTCCATTTGCCTCCTGATGCCTTCTTCGGCAAATTGAAACCCTCCAACCCCTGACCCCACAAGCACAAGCTTATCCACCATTTCCACGTGGGAAATGGCAAATTCGATAGCGATTGTACCACCAAGGGAGAGCCCCACGATGTGTGTTTTGGGGATGTTGAGGTGGTTCAGGAGAAAGTAAAGGTCCTCCCCTGGCGAGTAAGGTTCTCTCGAGGGGGCGGATTTGCCAAAGCCCCGAACATCGTACCGAATGACTCGAAAGTATTCCGCAAAAAGAAAAAATTGCTCATCCCACATCCTGCGGTCCATGTTGCCGCCGTGAATAAAGACCAGAGGATGTCCTGAGCCCTCAATTTCAAAGTAAAGCTCGCATTCTTCTATTTTCAAGTATCCCATTTTGCCCTTTCAGAAATTAATTTTTAAGCCTTGGATCCAGAGCGTCCCTTAAGCCGTCACCCATAAAATTGAACGCCAGTACGGTAAGGAAAAGGAAAAGCCCGGGGTAGATAATCAGCCAGGGACCATTGTCAGGGGCAAAAATGTACTCCGCCGCAGTTTGGAGGATATTTCCCCAGGAAGGCAGAGGAGGTTGAATGCCTAACCCAAGATAACTCAAAGCGGCTTCCCCCACAATGTTCCCTCCCATCAGCAATGTCGTGGAAACGATTATTGGCGCCATGGAGTTCAAAAGGAGGTGGCGAAGCATAATCCTCCATCGTGAGGCGCCTACAGCCCTTGCTGCTTCCACAAACTCTAAATTTCTAAGGGAGAGTACGACCCCCCTTACAAGTCTGGCATCAGTCATCCAGCCAAAAGCCACGAAAATGCCCACCAGAGTCCAGAATCCCGGGCCAAAGGCCATAGCTAAGACGAGATATAAGGGGATGTATGGTAAAGACATCATCACGTCGGTAAAGCGCATCAAGGCCTCATCAACCCAGCCCCCGAGATATCCAGAAAAAACGCCGATCAGGGCTCCTAAAAATACGGAGGCGATCGCGGAAATAAAACCTACGGCAATAGAAACCCTTCCCCCGTAAAGGATGCGCGCCAGCACATCCCTTCCCAGGTCATCGGTGCCAAACCAATGGGTAGCTGAGGGTAACTGATAGCGATATGAAAAGTTTTGAAGCTCATAGTCGTTTCCGGTAAAGAAAGAGTAAACGGGATAGCCCAAAAAGCATGTGAGGGCTATAAAGATCACTATTGCGGCCCCGAACATAGCCATCTTGTGCCTGCGGAAACGCACCCAAACCATTTCCCAATAGGATATTGCAGGGGCTTGAGCGACCTCTGCTTCATCCAGTACCATTCTAACCTCCTTTTGGAAAAATCCGGTTGGGGGCGGTACCTGAAAAGTACCGCCCCGCCTGGGTTATTGGGAGCTCACTCCCAGTACCAGTAGGCCACGTTCCAGGTGATAGAAGACCAGTTAGGAGAGTCGATCCCCTGGAGACGATTCTTATAGAGGGTAGCTTCAGCAACAAAGAGCAAGGGCACTGTAGCCATGTCCTGGAGAAGAATACGCTGGGCCATAAGGTTGGCTTCCTTAGCCTTGGCCACATCAAAGGTGTCCGCAACTACCTGGGCCCACTTGTCGAACTCGGGGTTAGAATACCCACAATAGTTCTGTCCCTGCGGGTTCTCAGGCCAGGCTAAGCGGTCACCACGGAAAACTTCAGTCACGGGGTAGCGGGGATCAGTAGAAGACCACTGCCACTCTCCCATATCAGGGTAGCCACGCTTGTAACCAGCCCAGGTGTCTGAGAAGAAGACCGGGCCGGGTTTAAAGTCCAGGCTAACCTTGATGCCTACGTCCTTCAGGTTCTTTTGCCAGATCGTAGCCATCTGCTGGCGGTCGGTTCTATTGGTTGTGGAGAGCTGAACCTCGAACTTCTTTCCGGCTTTATCGCGGATGCCATCTCCATCGGTGTCCTTCCAACCAGCTTCATCTAATAGCTGTTTGGCCTTTTCCGGGTTGTAAGTGGGGACAAGGTCCAGACCAATTTCCTCTGCGGTTACGTAGACAAGAGCCACGGCGGGCGGACACACAGAGAAGGCAGGCGGCGCGTACCCCTTGTAGAGAACGGTGGAAGCCTCTTCTCTGTTCAGGGCGTAGGCGATTGCCTGGCGCACTTTGCGGCCGGACTCAGGATCATCGGCTGGGTTAAAGATGGGGTGCTTCACACCATCGTAGTTCCACAGGTTGAACTCAATGTGCTCAACGCCAGTGGATGGGTAAATATCGTAAACCACACCTGGAATAGCGTTCAGGTTGTCGATGGCGGTGGAAGCAGCCACACCAACTCCGGGGATGGTGAGATCTAAGTCCCCGGAGGCGATACGGGCGTAGATGGTGGAAGCATCGGGGATGAAGAGCCAGACGAGCTTCTTGATGTTGGGCTTGCCGAAGTGGTAGTCATCGCGGGCAGAGAGGGTCATAGAGGAGCCTACGGTCCAGGAGTCAATCTTGTAGGCGCCATGGCCCAGAGGGTAAGTGTTCACGTCGGAGCGGAAGAAGCCCTCGGGATTGGTGTCAACCATGCCCTTATACTTGTGAGCGGCTAATTGTGTGGGAAACCCAAAAACGGCTGAAGCCTTTTCTTGAGAATAGAGAATCTTCATCGTGTAATCATTGATCCTTTCGTAGCTAATCACAGAATCATCCGGGTCGCGGATGTCAGCCGGGATAGCCTCATTGATCAATACCTCATGACCGAAAATGGCGTCATCTAGAGTAAATTGAACACCATCAGACCAATAGACGGGGGTCTTGCGCAGGTGCCAGGTAACCTCCATGGTACCATCCTCGTTGAGCTTCACCAGACCATTCTCTAAAGAGGGGACCTCCTGAGCGAAAATGGGATAGTAAATGCCCTTTTGGGCTGTTCCTTTTCCTTCGGGGGCAACTCCTACCCAGGCTGAGGTGACAGTGCCATCAAAAACGCAGTTCAAAATCTCGCTCTTAGCGGTCATGTTGTTGTGGTAGGGATACATCTTGGCCGGCTCCTGAGCCATACCGATAACGATCTGGCCGCCCTGTGTCGGGGGTTTCATGGCAT
>JANLFM010000063.1 GCA_024655865.1 Caldisericota bacterium | reverse complement strand
ATGCCTGGAAAATTGGCAATAGCTCCAAAGATCAAAAGATCTCCAGAAAACCCTCCATTATTCTTCATCCATTCATTTAGATTTAAGGGATCCACCAGGGAGCCATTGATGGCCAGATTGTAGGTAGCCAGAGACATGGCAGAGGAAGTGAGGAAGCAACCATGACTGCCGATAGTGGTTGGACCAAAGCCCAAGGTAACGTCTCTCCAACCTGTATAATTTTGGTTATAGGAAACAACGCCTATGGCCCAGGTAAGTCCAGGGCCAAGATCTATAAATTCACCCTTACTTTCTCTTCGATCGCGCTCCAAAAGAGCTTCCAGGGGGGCATATTCAAAATCGGAAATTCTCACCTGCTTCTTTCCCCGGGAATCCTCCCAGATTGGGTATAAGTTTCCATATTTGTCTTTGTACATCTCTTTTCCATTCAGGAAAACGACTCCCGGTCCGTTTTCTTCACTTGCCGCAGTGTAGTTCCAAAAAGGCAGGAAGTTGAGTAAAAGAATGAAGGCCAGGGCAGCAAGGAAAACTTTTCCCGGTGTAACAGGAAACTGGGCTTTGCCAAAGCTACTCAATTTTCTTCTCATTTCCTTCACCTTCAAATTTTGGGGTTCTCCTTATATGCACCCTCAATTTGGAAGACGA
>JANLFM010000062.1 GCA_024655865.1 Caldisericota bacterium | reverse complement strand
GGGCGAAAGCCCCTCCCCTGTTTTCTTCAGGCGGCTTCCTGAGGTTCCATCCTCCAGCCAGGGGCTTCCAGGGAGCGGGCCCACTCCAGTTCTTTCAACATGTCTATGGCACGCGAGAGCTGGGCTTGGGAGCAGTCCTTGGAGGAAGGAGGGAAGCCATTTTCTTCCAGCCAGGCATGAGTGTCCTTGATCCCGGCTTTCCGTGCCAGAACATGAAAGTAGCGGATCTGCTTATCTGTGGCCCGGCGCGCTTCCTTGGCTTTAACTGCTTTCTCGATTTCTTCCCAGGTGTGGGGGTCGTTCTGAATGTCTTGAACTATGGCTTCAACGTCTTTTGTGATAACCTCCTCGGCCTTTTCAGGCTTGGGTTCCTCTTTAGGCTGGGGAGAGGGCTTTTCCGCCAGCCTGACTTCGGGGACGCTTCCCTCTTCGGGAAGGATGGTGATGACCACTCGGCCATCTCTTTCCGGTGCGACTTCAATTTTCATTTCTTTAACCTCCTCTGATGCCAGCTTTTTCCGGCATATTTTTTTTGACCCGAAAGCTGCGGGCCAAGGCGAAACGACCTCGAGGCGCCTTACTGTCAAGGGTTTGCCCGTTAGGGCTGCGGGGAGGGCGCCCTGTGGGAGGGGACCCCGCACCCTTGACAGCTTCAAAGGCGCCGAGGGGTATAAGTGGAGCCGGCCGCAGCGGGGTCAAAAAAAATGAGGTTAATTTGGCGATAGCCTACTAATTCCTTAGGGATCCCTTAAAAAAGTGCCCTCAAATTGGCCCTACAAGGCTTGGTCAAAGCAGATCAAGGTAAAAAAGTATTGCCGCTTTTTTTATTCTTTTCTAAATGAAAAAAGGCGGGGTGGCTGGCTGGTGAGGCTGGGCCACCCCGCCCAGGAAAGGAAAGCTCTATAGGAAGAAGAGATATTTGTGAAGAAGTCGTGCTGGGCAGTACAGGTTGGCAGGTGCTTCCTTGTATATTGATCTCTTTGTTAGGTTGGGCAAGTGCTATCTCGCTTTGGTGAGTTTCATTGATAGGCGCCCGATCCCCGAGGGAGCGCTCTCTTCCTTCGGCTCCAGCCACGCCAGCCAGCCGAAGGAAGAGAGCGCA
>JANLFM010000061.1 GCA_024655865.1 Caldisericota bacterium | reverse complement strand
CGAGGTTATCCCCTTAGTGGCTACTTCTACTTGCCCCCAGGTGTCGTCCAGCTGAAAAAGAAGCACTTCTTTCGAGCTTAATTGCCTTTCCATGATTCACCCCCTTTTTTCGTTTTAAAAAAACAATTTCCTTGAAATTGAGACCATTATACTCTCATCAGGACTTTTCCGGGCGAATTCACAAAAGCCGGAACCCTTTTCTGTTGTCTTGAGCTTAGAAAGATAGTTTCTTGAAGAGGGCCTCCTTATTAATTCCCTCCATCCCTTTTGAGGATATAATTCCCAATTACCTTAATGATTGCCTCCACCGCCTGGGGTTCGATGTGTTCCACGGTGTCCCGGGAAGTGTGGTAGACGAAGCCCTCTCTGTAGTCGTTGATGTTGAAGCTCATAGCGCAGATGTTGGTGGCTTCAATTCCTTTTTCTCCGAAAGCAGCCGCGTCCGTTGAGCCCCCTCCGAAGGACATGCCGGAGACCTTATCCGGGTATCCTAAAGAGCGGGCAATGGAAGCGCACTCAAAAGCGAGTTCCCTGGAAAGGGGAACGAAGGAGTTCAAGTCCCGGGCAAAGAAGTTCAAATGCTTGAGCTGGTAAACCGTGTCTATGTTCAAGACCCTGGTGGGTATGGCTTGAAGTTCTTCACTGTGTGCTTTAATAAAGGCTCGAGCTCCGCGCAGTCCCGCTTCCTCAGCATCAAAGGAGACGAAGAGCAAGCGGGTTGAGCTCAAGGGATTCCCCTTCTTTTTGGCGTCGCTGAAGACCTTGGCCAGCTGAAGCACGATGGCCACGGCGATCATGTTGTCCCCTGCAGCGGGAGAAGCCTGCCCTGTGGTGAAGAAGAGAAAGGGAGCCACCGCAAACAGGCCCACAAGGAGGAGGATGGAGGGCCATTGGGGAAAGGCAATTCCCAAAAGTGTAAGGATCAGGGCTATAAGTGAAATCAGCATTCCCAAAAAGAGAAAGCCGATCCCCACCAGTATCATCAAGGCATAGAGCCTGGGGAAGCGGGCCAGAAGTTGAAAGACGTAAGCCGCATCGTGATGGGCGGAAACGATGATCTGTTCCCTTGCCTTTTGAGCCGGTTCGATTCTGCCCCAGACGTTGAACCCTTTCCTTTTAGGGAAGAGAGGGTCAAGGATTTCATAGTAGCGCACGAATTGCCCGTAGAAAACGAAATTCCCCAAGGCAAAGCCGATGAAGGCCCAGAGGGGTTGACCAAAGAAGAGAAGCAGGGAACAGGCCAGGTAAAGGAGGACGAGGAAGGGAATGTATTTCAAAAATGCCTGGGGATGGCAGGTGAATTCCTCCATTTTTACCGTGCCCGGATCGCAGTACTTTTCCAGCTCCTCTTTGATGCGCTCCGCAGTTTTAAAACAGGAATCCGATCCGGTGATCCGTCCGGGGAAGGCTTCTGTGACCTCTTTGGTGAAGGCCAGAGCTTCCTGGACCAGATCAGAATTGAAGATGATTTCTTGCTCCTCCAAAATAAGCGCCTCCTTCGAAGCCAGAATTTTCTAGGTGTTATTTTTAATATCCTAATACATGGTTGGCCCGATTAGGGCCCGGTA
>JANLFM010000060.1 GCA_024655865.1 Caldisericota bacterium | reverse complement strand
CGACTTGCTATCACCATGCAGCTGCCCGTGCCCAGGAAGCTCTTCTAAATGGACTTCAGGCCAAATTTACAGTCAAGGGTAAAAAATAGGGACAGTCCCTTTTTTTTGAACAAAATTTGCCGCTCCTGCGTCTAATCAAGAAAAGGTCAATGGAGTGCTGGAGATGGTGAAAAAGTTTGTGCTGTTTTTGCTGGCTTCTCTTCTCCTCCTGCCCTTATTCCCGGCCAGGGAGGTAGCCGCCAATTCAGCTATCGTGAGCACCGTGGCCCCGGGAATTATCGCTCCGGGAGGTCAAACGGAGGTAGCTATGGTGAGCGAGGAAGTCTCTATCGTGGCACCCTCTGCAAGGCTTCCTTCTGAGGAGGACGTCCCGGCTACCGCCTCGGCTACGGTGCATTGCACTTTTCATCTGGAAAATCAGGGGGAGAATCCCGAATCCATCGAGGTGGGCTTTCCCCTCCAACCCTTACTCCCCCCTCAATTTCCCCCCTCCGGCTATTTGATCGAGGACCTCGAGGTGAAAATGGATGGAAAGAGTATAGACTACCAGAAAGTGCAGGAGAAAACCGAGATAGAAGACTCAACCCTCTATTTCCCCTGGGCGGTCTGGAAGATGGATTTCCTCCCCGGCGAACAGAAAATCATCGAGGTCAAATACTCAGTGTTCTTCAACAGGTTCGAGGAGGCCTTCGTGTACTACGCTCTGCAAACAGGGGCTACCTGGAAGGGGCCGGTGGGTCACGGCACGATCACCTTTTTCTGGGATGGACTATCCTCAAAGGAGCAAATCTTTGATATGTCGATAGAACCATCCCGCGCGGAATTCCAAAAAGATGGGTCGCTTCTCGTCTGGGAGTTCTCCAACTGGGAACCTGATCGCGACCTCAGCTTCTACCTCATGCCCCCATCCTGGGAGAAACGCATTTCCTCCCTTTTGCAATATGTGGAGGGAGCTGAGGGCGAAGCCAGGTATCATCGAGAGCGCGGCCTGGTCTATCTTCTGGGAGCTTTGGGGCCGCGCTGCTGGGAGGACTGGACAATTTACCACATAGCACCCCGACCGGCAAACTTTGCCCTGGCGGCAAGGGCCGAGGCAGAGTTCGAAAAAGCCCTGACTCTCGAGCCAGAAAACGGCACCAACTATTTCCTTTTGGGTATGGCGTTCAGTCTCACGCGCTGGAAGGAAGAGGAAAGAGTCGTTCAGCCGGAATACGATAAAGCTCTGGAGTTAATAGATAAGGGGTTAGCGGTGGACCCGGCGTCCCATTTCGGGAAATATCTGAAGTCCAATATCTTTGTAAGAGAGGCGGTGGAGTTTTTCAATCGGGGAGAAGTGGAAAAGGCAGCGGAAATCCTGGACAAGACTAAAGAAGGACCTCTCCCTGAAGCCTCGAGGTTGCTCCTCGTATTTTGGCAACCGTCCTTAGATTACCTCTACCAGGAGTTGCCTCCTTCAAAGATCAGGGTCACGACTGTGCTTCAGGCAGACCAAAGCGGCTATAAAGAATTAGAGTTGGTCCCCGGAGTTTTCGGAAACGAGGAATTATATCGCATGCTCAGGGATTTCCTTCCCTTATCCCTTCTTTACACCTGGGACCCCGATATGGAAAGGCCCGATTTAAGAATTCCTTTCACATACACCCCTTCCAGCATTACAGTGCGTTTGCCTTTTGAAGATCCGGAGGAACTGAAAGCCCTCACTCAGACCCTGACTATTTACGATATTCCCCTGATGCCCACGGAAGCAAAAATTGTCCTGGAACTACTGAAGGCGGGCGAAGTTCTGAAATCAGGGAGCGGAGTGCACTTCCAGTTTCAACTAAACACCCTGGAGCTTCTCGACC
>JANLFM010000005.1:74142-91096 GCA_024655865.1 Caldisericota bacterium | reverse complement strand
CTGATTTGTAATCAGCTGGTCGGGGGTTCAAGTCCCTCCGTCGGCTCCAGAAATTGGTGATGGAACTTTTTACCCTGAAATAAATACTCTTCTCATTGTACTACCCCCTTCTTCTTTGAAGGTGGAATAAACCCCTTCGTCCTTTACCTTGAGGGTATCCCGCATAAAATTAACAAAATAGATGTAGCTATCGCAAAAAAGAATTGAGTTTCCGGAAGTCCATTTTTTTAAAATATCTGTGTGCTATAATAATCAAAATACAGGAGGCGCCGTGGAGGAAAAAATAAAAGAAAAAATCCTAATAGTAGATGACGAACCTGATATCGTTAAGCTTCTGAGCGATTTTTTAACTGGCTTAGGCTATCGCGTTATTGCAGCCTACAACGGCAGGGAAGGGTTGGAGAAAGCTCGTCAGGATAGACCCGATTTAATTCTCTTAGACTATGTAATGCCTGAAATGGATGGGTATGCTTTCCTGGATGAGCTTCGTCATGATCCCCAGCTCCTTACAATTCCGACGATCATGATCACTGTCCGTGATTCCTATGTAGATCAGATCTATGCGGCGGTTCATGCGACTCCCGACTACCTCACCAAGCCCTTCACGCTCAAACAGCTTCAGGAAACCGTCGAAAAGGTACTTAACCGCCGAAGATCACCTTAAAATACGCGGAATTTGCCGGACCTGCCCTTTTTACTTCGCTCGATCGAAGAAGCTTCTGCCGGTAAAGAAATTGTTGTCGCCTTTAGCGGAGGAATAGATAGTTCCTTAGTTCTTTTCTTAGCCGTCCAGGCCTGCGGCAAGGAAAGGGTATTTCCCGCCCACGTTGATTGGGGACCTTATACTTATAAGAGTATTCCGGAAAGAGTAAAATCCATCTGCCAGAAATTCCATCTGGAGCCCATCATTATCTCTGGCCAGTCCACTTTGGAAAAAATCCTGAAAAATGGGCCCTCGTGTAATCGGTGCACGAAAAAAGCTAAATTAGGCTTAATCAGGGAAAACTTCCCAGAGCACCTTATCCTGACGGGCGCCAACCAGAGCGATTCCTGGGGATTAAGGGGAGAGCCTCTGATGAATAACGTTTTTGCTCCGCTTTTTTATCTAACCAAAGATGAGGTACGGGAAATTGTCAGCGCTGTTGATCTTGGAGTGCAACCCGTTGGGGAAAGCAAATTAAGGGAAGGGTGTAAGGCCAAACACCTGCTTAAGCCTTTAATTTCTTCGACATTCCACGGCAAAGTGGTAGCTGAAACTAATGAGGTGCTGCTTGACTTCCTCAGAAAGAAGGAGAAGAATACTGATCTGGCAAACGTCAAGATAGTTGGCCCTTTGAGTGAAAATATTGCTCTCGTTAATGTGCGTCCCTTCCTTTTGGAAGCGGAAAAATGGGACCTGGAGGAAAAGCTATTTACAATTGAAGAGTTAAGAAGGGTGGAGTTTGTGGACTCCCCCTTCAGGTTGACCATCGTAGCTAGCCCCGCTATTTACAATGATCCTCATGCGCGGGAAGCAATTGAAAGTGGCATCCTTTCTCCCGCTTTTGCAGCTCCCATCAAATTTTGCTGGATAAAGAGCGAAAATAAAAGACTTTATTCTTTCCATGTGGTGATGGCTGAGAGGCTTTAGATATTGACTTGGCGCCTCAGAGATCTTTAATTATATTTATCAGGTAGGAAGGGAGGATTAGATATGCCCAAGTGCGGTGGCGGAAAGAAAACCGGGGGCAAGACCACTAAATCTTCTTCCAAGAAGAAATAGGACGCTATTTTGAGTAGAAAAGAGGAGGATAACATCCTCCTCTTTTTAAATTTATTCCTTTCTCGCCTATAATAATGGCGATGGAAAAGGAAACTATTCTCGTAATAGAAGACGAGACAAAGATCGCGGATTTGATCAAGCTTTATCTGGAACGGGAAGGATATTCCATATACATCGTTCCAGATGGTGAAGAAGCACTGAATGCTTATAAGGAGCACCATCCTGACCTGGTTATCCTGGATCTAATGCTTCCGGGCCTCGATGGTCTGGAAATCTGTCGCTTGATTCGCCAATCATCCACCGTTCCCATCCTAATTCTCACCGCTAAGGACGAGGAAACTGACAAGGTAATTGGCCTCTCTATTGGAGCGGATGATTATATTACTAAACCCTTTAGTCCCAAGGAGTTAGTCGCCAGGGTAAAGGCTCATTTAAGAAGGAGCAAATATTGGCAAGTTCAAAAGGAAGAAATCTTAGGAGACGAGCGTCTAAAAATTAACACAGGATCAAGGCAGGTCTGGCGCAACGGCATCGAGATTAAACTGACTGCTCTGGAATTCGACCTGCTTAAAACTCTCGCCTCTTCTCCAGGGAGAGTTTTTACCAGAGAGCAACTTCTGGATCTTGTCTGGGGAGTGAATTACGTGGGAGATCCCAGGGTGGTGGACGTGCACATCGGGAATATTAGAAAAAAGATAGAAAATGACCCCTCCGCTCCCGAGCTAATTAAGACGGTGAGGGATGTGGGATATAAATTTGAGAGCTTGAAATAATGTCCTACCGAACAAAACTTATCCTCAGTTTTTTACTTGTGATCCTGCTTACCATCTTAATTACCCTGTTAATTCAAAGGGCGGTGATTGAGCCAAAATGGACCCAGTTTTTGACCAACTTCTCCCTTGAGCGCAGGGGGCCAGAGCTGGCCTCCATTGTGGCCCAGAATATTCAAAGAGCCAGGCGCTGGTATGAACTCAGGCCCTTGCTCGAGCAGCTCTCCATGTTCTACAGAGTGAAAGTCTTTCTCACTGATGCCAATGGGGATTTGCAGGTGCAATCCAGGTATCCAGAAGAAATTCAGCCCGTGCAAGCTGAGATCGATAAGGCCTTAGAGGGGATAACTTCCTCAATTGAGATCTCACTATCCAATGGCCAAAAAGCTGATGTGGTTACATCCCCTGTTTACGTGAACAACAAGTTGATAGGAACCATTCAGATTGTCCAGGAGAGAACCAACTTAGGTGGTGTCCTCAGCTTTCCCTTGACTAGCTCTCTCCTAATTGGAGGTGGAATCGCCGCCTTTTTTTCCTTGTTTTTGGTTTATCTTGTCTCCAGGCAGGTCACCCTGCCGATCAAGAAAATGAAGCAAATGGCTTTGAAGTTCTCTCAAGGGGACTTTACGGCAAGGGTGGAACTCTCTTCCAGGGACGAGTTAGGAGAACTGGCCCAGGTCTTAAATGACATGGCCAGAAAGTTGGAGGAAACAGAGAGGATCAGGAAGGAGCTTTTAGCTAATATTTCTCACGAACTGAGAACCCCTTTGACCACTGTGCAAGGATATATTGAGGCCCTGATGGACGGGGTACTTCCAGAGGCCAAGAGGGAAGAGAGCCTGAAGCTCGTGCTGGAAGAGGTGAAAAAGACCGAGAGCCTGGTAAATTCTATTCTGGAGCTATCACGTTTGGAAGCCGGGGCCATCAAGATGGAGCTTTGCCCCTTTGATTTAAAAAACCTCATTCATTGGATCAAGGATAAGTTAGACCTTCCGTATCAGCGCAAGGGAGTAAATTTGGAGCTTCAACTGCCTGAAGAAAAGATCATTGTCCTGGGAGATCCAGATAGGGTAGGGGAGGTATTGGAGATTTTCCTGGACAACTCCTTGCGTTATACCGAAAAAGGTGGGATAGTTAGAGTCTCCTGCTTTAAAAAGGGGAACGAAGCAATTATCAGCGTAAAGGACAACGGAATCGGTATCTCCCCCGACGAGCTCCCTCGGATCTTCGATCGCTTTTACCGATCCACAAAGATTCCTCGCGGGGAAAAGTTGGGAGCTGGACTGGGGCTGGCTATCGCCAAGGAGATCATTGAGGCTCATGGTTCTAAAATTCAGGTCGAAAGCGCTCCTGGAGAGGGTAGTTGCTTCACCTTTGGCCTCAAGCTGGAGAGAGGATAATGGAAATTCCCGACCAAGAAACCGCAGATCGCTTCGTTTCCATCCTCCGAGAGTACCTGGAGGAAGTAGAAGTTCCTGATCCCTGGATTTACTTTAAGGGAAGGGGCAGGCTGCCACTTTCTCCCAAGTTCAACGTAGTAATTTACAGGAACAGCAAGGGAAAGTTTAAAATTGTTTCTACAGATGACTATACCCTCTTACGCCTCTTGAACGGAGAAGGACTGGCCACCCTGAAGGAGGAGAGGGTAGACATTGATGATGCAGGTACTGGCTGTCCGATAGGTGGGGTATTAATCGGGGTCTATCATCACGGACAGAAGAAGTTTCTCTGGAGAGAAATAGAACTGCTTTTTTTTCAATCTCCATTTTTTGAGGAGAAGAAATACCTGGATGAAGCAGCGAGAGTTACTTTAGAGCTCCTGGAGCAGCTTCACGCTTCCCCGGAGAATACCATGATTTATATTTGCAGCGGCCATATTCACACTAAAACAAAGGAAATACTGAGGAATAAGGGCTACGAGGTACTGGTCACAGAAATCAAGCAACCACTTCAGGATTTGCTGGAAAACGCCCTGAAGGATTATTTGAAATCCAATTTCGGCTTTGAGGGCTTTTTCGATCCTAAAAAGGACGATCCCAGAGAGGGTTTTATCAACGCTAAGAAATGGCTGAAAGAGGACCCTGAAAGGATTAAGTTTGCCAAGACAGGATGGCGCTATTTCAAAAACTCCCTTTGAGCTTAAAATTCGGGGAAGTGCTCTTTTAACTTGTGATAGGTGGTGGAAAGATGCTCGGGCATGACCTTTACTTCGGCCAGGATGGGCATAAAATTCGTATCTCCATGCCACCTGGGAACCACGTGCAGATGAAAGTGAGATTCTAATCCAGCACCAGCGACCTTTCCTAAATTAGCGCCAATATTGAATCCATCTGGTTTTAGCGCAGCTTTAAGAGCGGAGAGGGAGTTATTAAGCGCCTGCCAGAAGTCCAGAGCTTCCTCAGGCAGAAATTGTTCCGGCCCCGAAATGTGGCGACAGGGAGCGATGAGCAGATGGCCGTTGTTGTAAGGATAAATGTTTAGCAATACGATGACACGCTCATTCTTGAAAAGGACGAAATCGTTTTCTTCGTTCTTTTCCCTTGATTTTTCGCAGAGGAAACAACAATTAGAGTTTCCTTTGCAGATATAATCCATTCTCCAGGGCGCCCAGAGTCTTTCCATTCTTCCCTTCTATTCGCCAAGATTATACACTTTTTCTAATGCAAAGTTACCAGGATTTAATAGCAATTTTGATAACGGCTTTTGCGGTGGTTCTTTCTTGGTGCATAGCGCTGGGCCTCAAAAAGATTGGTTTTAAAGGAAGGGTGACCAGGAATTTTTTGCACTTTGTAGCCGGCCTGTGGGGTTTGCTATGGCTTAATTTTCAAAGTCACTGGATCGCATCCCTTATTGCTTTTCTCGCCGTGCTAACCTTAATGGTGGTCCTCTTCTGGAAAAAATTTTCCTTTTTGAATACTCTGGCCCAGCCTTTCTCTTGCGATCACGACGGCAAATGGGGGGTACTCCTTTTTGCCTTTTCGCTTTTTTTAATAACTTTATTGTTCTGGGATAAAAAGAGTATGGGGACAGCCGTTATTTTTTCCCTTTCCTTAGGAGATGGTCTCGCTGATGCTGTAGGATCGCGCTTCGGAAGAACACCAATTCGCCTTCCCTGGAACAGGAAAAAAACTATAGAAGGAGGCTTAGCCTGCTTCCTGGGAGCCACAGTGGCAATATATTCAGGTTTCTGGCTTACAGGGTACCCACTGCCGCTTCACATCCCCCTTTTGGGGGGCGTAATTTGCGCTATTGTGGAGGCCCTAAGCCCCTCAGAATTGGATAATCTTCTGATTTCCGTCTTTCTCTCAGCCTTCCTTTTTTTAGTCTCCTAAAGCGAAGCAGGTCATCGTGTCCTTAACGCCCTTAATTTTTTGTATTCGGGACATTACCATGGTGGCGATTTCCGTGGGGTTTGGGGCTTCCACTACGGCAATGGCATCGTAAGGACCGGTTATGCCATAAGCCTCTTTGATACTACCAATTTGGCGAAGCTCCTCAACTACGTTCATAGCTTGCCCTAGTTCGGTTTTAATGAATACGTACGCCTTCATGTTTACCCCCTTTCCACTCATTCTACTGTCACAGACTTTGCCAGGTTCCTCGGCTGGTCAATATCGCAACCCTTTTCCTTAGCCATATAATACGCGAAAAGTTGCAAAGGAATAATAGCCAGAAGCGGGCTCAGGTAATCGGAAGTTGCGGGCAGGATAAAGGTTTCGTCGGCTTCCATCTCCTCGCTATCAGAAAACCTCAGGATTAATACCTCGGCTCCTCTGGCCTTTACCTCCTTTAAGTTGGAGTGGATTTTAGGTAGAAGTTGTCTCTGGGTCGCTAAAAGGCACACCTGCTTTCCAGAAGTGATCAGCGCCAGGGGACCATGTTTCAGCTCCCCTGCAGGGTAAGCCTCACAGTGCACGTAGGAGATCTCTTTGAGCTTTAAAGCCCCTTCCATGGCAGTAACATAGTCTAGACCCCTTCCCAACATGAAGTAATCGGTAAGATACCTTAAGCGATTAGCGTAAGCCTGTATTTTGCCTTCCAGATTAAAGGTCGTTTCCGCTAAAATAGGGAGCCTTTGCAACTCCTGAACGAGCGCTTTGGCCCTTAGATCCTCAGAGCCTTCTCTTGCCCCTTTTAATCTCAGGGCAAAAAGTGCGAGGGAGAGCAGTTGTGCCGTGTAAGCCTTTGTGGAGGCTACGGCAACCTCCGGCCCGGCTTTGGTGTGAAATACCCAGTCAGACTCACGGGCAACCGAGGAAGACGCCACGTTGGTGATGGCGAAAACAGGAATACCTTCGGCTTTCATCCTGCGCATAGCTGCCAGGGTATCCGCGGTCTCCCCTGATTGGCTGATCACGATGCCTAAGGATTTATCCTTGAACATCCTTTCCCTGTATCGGAATTCTGAGCCGATCTCCACCTCAGTAGGGACACCGGTTAAGGCTTCAATCAAATATTTACCGTATAAGCCCGCATGGTAAGCTGTCCCACAAGCTGTGATGTAAATTGCTTCCAAATGCTGAAGCAGGCTATCTTCTGGCCCCTCCGGTAGCAGAACCTTATTGTAGGCCAGATCTAAATGTCCTTCCATAGTGTCTTTAATGACGTTCGGCTGTTCGTGAATTTCCTTGAGCATGAAGTGCTCGAAGCCACCCTTTTCTATCATGCGAGCATCCCAGTCTACTGTTTGGGGTGACCTGTGGATACGTTTTCCCTGAACATCGAATATAGAAACAGTGGTTTTCTCGATTAATGCCACCTCATCGTTGTCCAGCACGATTATTTTCTTAGTGTAAGGGAGAAGGGCCGGAATGTCCGAAGCCAGGAAATTTTCTCCGTTACCGATACCCAGGACCAGGGGGCTTTCCCTTCTTGCGCAGACTATTTTTTCTGGAAAGTCTTTGTGAATTATCGCCAGGGCGAATGACCCCCGGAGTAAGCTAATAGAACCGAGGACTGCCTTAAGCAGGTCGTCCTTATTGAGAAGCTCTTCCTCAATTAAGTGAGGAATAACCTCAGTGTCCGTGTCAGACTTGAACACGTGACCTTTTTGAATTAGAGCTGTCTTTAGTTCCATGTAGTTTTCGATAATCCCGTTGTGAACAACGGCGAGTTTCCCGGTGCAATCCAGGTGAGGGTGGGCGTTGATATCATTTGGGACTCCGTGAGTGGCCCACCTGGTGTGACCTATTCCGGCATGGCCATCCACTTGAGAATGAGATATCTGGGATTCCAGCAAAGAAATTTTCCCCTGCTTTTTGAACAGACTCAGATCCCTTCCCAGAACGACGATGCCCGCGGAGTCATAGCCTCGATACTCCAATTTCTTAAGACCATCAAGCAAAATGGAAAGTACAGGCCTTGCGCCAACATATCCAACTATGCCACACAAGACTTTGGCCTCCTTCGTTATGTGGTTTTGCACTCCTGGGCGGGGATTTGTTCGCCGAATTTCTTCGGAGTTTTGTCCCCATGCCTTCAGGTCGGAGTAGAGGACCCTAGAGGTATCCGCCGAAAGTTTCGATTAACCTCTCCCTCGTCGGCCTTAAACAGGCCCTGGCGCTAGGTTTAAGCTATCCTCCTTTCCTGGACGATTTCCGTGCGAGCCCTTTTACCCGCTCTTTAATCATGCCATTCTCTGTTCTTTTTGTAAACTACCCCTAAAACTGCTCACCTTTCGATTTTGCGGTAAAATAAAGTGATGTTTGATTCTGAAGAATTCAAGGAGTTTTTCTCACAATTTTTTGCTGAGTTCTCCAAATTTATGGAGGAATTTCAAGGCAAGGCGCATATTTATGGGGATCTCTGGCAGTTTCTCCTCGCCAAGGCCGCCAAAGAGTTGGGTATTTTACCCCAGGAGGAGGATCGCTTGCTTACCCCTGAAGAGACCAGGCAGCTTTATGAGAAGGCTACTTCGTTTATGGCTCAGTTTCCGCAAAAGGAGCTCGCTCCTTCTGAGGGGGAATTAAAAGATGATGGCCTGGAAAAGGACTTGAAGCCCGGAAAGCTGCCTAAGCCATCCTGGTTTAACCTTGAACCACCCAATGAGAAGAAAGGAGAGTGAATGTGAAAGCAGTTCTTTTGGATCTTGATGGCACCCTTTTGGATAACGATGTTTCTATCTTTATACCTCGTTATTTTTCCCTTTTAAGTAGAAGGTTTTCTCACTTGATCGAACCCTCGAAGTTTATCGATTCCCTGATAAAGGCCAGTAACGCTATGATCTTCCCTCCACATCCTTCCTTAACTAACGAACAGGTTTTCTGGAAGGAGTTCATCAAGCTCACCGGTCTCGATTATGAGGAATTAGCGCCTCAAATCCGGGATTTTTATCTCACAGACTACTCTCAATTGAGGGATATCACTAGACCGATGCCTGGAGCAAGAGACCTACTTGAAAATCTCCTTGAAAGAGGTTACCTCCTGGTAGTCGCTACGAGTCCTATTTTTCCAGAAATAGCTATCAGGAAAAGATTGGAGTGGGCAAGAATTGAAGATTTACCCTTCAGGTTAGTAACCACATACGAAAACATGCATTCTGGGAAGCCTTGCCTGGAGTATTATTACGAGATCTTATCGTACCTGGGAATACAACCATGGCAGGCGATCATGGTCGGCAATTCTCCTTCAGATGACATGGTAGCCAAAAGATTGGGATTATTTACCTATCTCGTGGCTAAAGACTCCCTGGATCAACAAAAAACGGAACTCGTGGACTGGTATGGACCACTGGAGGGGCTACAGAATGTGCTCCTTCCCGGGCATTGAACGGCTACCTGGCGTGGATTACTTAGTTAAAGGCCTGATTCGGAACTCTATTTCCGTGCTCACATGCCGGACAACAAATTTGGTGGAAACGGCGCGGAAAAAGCACGATCTTTCACCCCTCTCTACCTGCGTTCTGGGCAGGCTGCTTACATTGTCAGCCTTAATGGGGGGTCTTTTGAAAGAAAACCAGTCTGTCAACCTCCAGGTGGTTTCCGATGGCCCGGCTCGCGGGGTCTTTGCGCAGTGCGACTGGTTAGGCAGGGTAAGAGGGTACATCAGGGAGACTCAACTCGACACCTGGCTAACCCCGGAAGGAAAATTTGACGTCCCAAGGGCCATTGGCAAAGGATTTCTGTATGTTGTGAAGGATTTAGGCCTCAGGGACCCTTATGTGGGCACGGTGAACATAGTAACCGGAGGGTTAGCTTCGGATCTTGCTTATTATTTTCTTCAGAGCGAGCAGATCCCTTCCGTTGTAGGTTGCGGAGTTTTTGTTAGCAAGGAAGGCACTGTTGCCGCAGCAGGAGGATATATTGTCCAGGCAACACCTGGAACGCCAGAGGAGATTTTGAGCACGGTTGAAGATCAAATCGAAGGGATGCACCCCCCTTCATCCATGATCCTTCAAGGAAAAACTCCAGAGGAAATTTTCCATACCATCGCCGGGGAACTTCCCTCTCAAATTACTCAGGAAAATGGCTTGAAGTTTTATTGTCATTGTTCTCGGTACCGCGCAAGAAGAGCCTTAGCGCTTTTAGGTACAGAGCAATTAAAGGATCTGTTGAAAAGCGAAAAAAGCGCTTCGGTGCGCTGCCAATTTTGTAATGCCGAGTATTTATTCACTGAAGAGGATATCCTGGAGATAATTGCCAAAATTGACAGGCGTTCTTAGGGCATCCTCTCCCTTTTTCCTTTAAGCCATTCTAATAATTGTTTCCAGGGATAGGTGTTTAAAACATCCCCGGGTTCCAGCCAACCTCTTCGCGCTACGGCAACACCATATTTCATCAAATCCAGATTTTCTTCAGAATGAGCGTCAGTATTAATTACCATTTTTAACCCGTACTCTTCCTTCGCCTTTCGGCAATCCCGATCCTTCAGGTCCAGCCTTTCTGGCGAGGAATTGATCTCCATGGCCGTATTGCTCTCTCTGGCTACCTCTAGAATTTTTTCCACCTCCACCTCGTAGGGATCCCGCTTTCCGATTAACCTGCCGGTGGGGTGACTGAGGATGTGAATCACCCCGGATTTGAGTGCATGTACGATGCGCTCCGTCATTTTTCCCCTGGTCTGTCTGAAGGCGGAGTGCACTCCAGCTACTACAATCTGAAATTCCCTTAAGATCTCTTCTGGAAAATCGAGATCCCCATCTGCCAGAATATTGGCCTCCAGCCCCCAAAGGATGGGGAAGTTTTCTTTTTGGGAAACTTCCTCTATTTTTAGCTTCTGCTCCTGGAACTTCTCCCAGGTTAGCCCTCCAGCAACCCCAAGGGACTGTGCATGATCGCAGATCGCCAGGTATTCATACCCCCGCTTTTTAGCACCCCGAACCATTCCCTCGATTGTGGAAGTGCCATCGCTCCAATCGGTATGTACGTGGAGATCCCCCTTAATATCTTTGAGCTCTACCAGATGTGGCAGTTCCCCCAATTTTGCCTTTTCTATTTCGCCTTGGTCTTCCCTCAACTCCGGAGGAATCCAGGGAAGGTCCAGGGCGGCATAAACTTCTTCCTCAGTTGCTCCGGCAATTTTTTTATCATCCTCGATCCTGAAAACCCCGTACTCGTTGAGCTTAAAACCCTTACGAATAGCAATTTCCCTGAGTTTGATGTTGTGGGCTTGGGACCCCGTGAAGTACTGGAGGGCAGCGCCATAAGACTCCGGCCTCACCACCCTTAAATCGATCTGCAAGGCGCTTTTCGTCAAAACTGAGGATTTAGTAGATCCAAAAGCGAGGACCTCCTGAACTTCAGGCCACCTGGTAAAAGCCTGCATTGCCTTTTCCTCATCGTTAGAGGCAACGAGAACGTCGAGATCCCCAATGGTTTCCTTCATTCTTCTCAGGCTACCGCAGGCATCTACCCTCTCTACAAAGGGGAATTGCTTGAGGTAAAGGACTAACTCTTCAGCTACTGGGAGTGCTAACCCGAGAGGAATCCTGGAAGACCTCCTTTTTATTGTTTCCAAACCCCTTAAAATGTTTTCCTCGGATTTTGGACCTAGACGGGGTAAATTTCTTACCTTGTGTGCGGAAAGGGCCTTTTCCAGATCATCGAGGGTTCTTACCCCCAGCTCCTTGTAGAGAAGCAGGGCCACTTTAGGTCCTACTCCAGGAACTTGCTCCAGCTCTATCAGCTCCTCGGGAATTTCCTTGCCGAGCTCCTCCAGGTAGGAAGACTTTCCTGTTTCCAAGTATTCCTTGATTTTTTCCGCGATGCTTTGCCCAACACCGGGAATCTCGCTGAGCTTTCCTTCACGATAAAGATTTTCGATGGGAGTAGGAAGGTTTTCAATGCGCCGTGCAGCCTCGGCATAGGCGATAACCTTGAAGCGGTTTTCACCTTTCAGCTCAAGAAGCGCTGAAATTTTATTCAGTAAAAGGGCAACCTCCTGATTTTTCATTTCACTTAATTATAACTTGACAGGGGCTATATAATTACAATATGACTGACCGGTTAGTCATTAAGGGAAACACCACGAAGGAGAGAATTATTCAAACAGCTATCGGGGTCTTCTCAGAAAAGGGTTTTCATGAAACCCGGATGGAAGAAATTGCCGAACGAGCCTCGGTGGCCAAGGGAACGATTTATCTGTATTTCCGCACCAAAAAGGAGCTTTTTTCTTCTCTCTTTTCCTACACTTTGCATCTGATTGAAGAAAGGATCACTAAAGCGAATAGGAAGGAACCCAATCCCAGGGTGCGCCTGGAAAATGTACCGCGTGTTCTATTGGAAATCCTGAAAGAGAAGAGGGAATTTTTTCGGTTGATCTTTCACAACTTTCTTTTAATGGACCCCGAATCAAGGAAGATCTTTGAAAAGTGGAAAGGAAACATGATTGCGGCTTTATCCTCGGACATCCAAAAGATCGCCAGAGAAAAAAGCCAGGCCTCGGTTTCAATTCTCGCCAGGATCATTTTTTATTTCCTTCTCTCCTTGTTTTTGGGGTTTTTAACCGGAGATTTAGAGATTGAGGAAGAGAAAACAATGAGGGAGATTCAATTAAATTACTGTACCCTTTTGGGGGTGATATAGCATGAAAGGAAAGGTAATTTACTTTCTTGTCCTGACTTTAACCCTTACTGCGCTTACTCCTTTCATCTCAGCATGTTCCAATTCAAAGGAGTTGTGCTTTTGGGGGACCATTGAGGCTGAAGAAGTTAGGGTGATCTCCGAGAGTACGGGGCGCATTACCTCCATGAGTTTCAAGGAAGGCGACCAGGTGCAAAGCGGCCAGGCCCTTTGCTCGATTGAAGATGTTACCTTGATCTGGAAGATGGAGCAGGCCAAACAAGCAATGTACCAGGCCCAAGCGCAGTTAAAGAAGGCGGAAAATGGAGCTACCACGGAAGAAATTGCCATTGCCGAGGCCAATCTGGAATATGTTCAGGCCCTACTGGATGGTGCGGAGCAAGCCTACTCCCTGGCTCAGGAGATCTATGATTTCGAAGCCCCAAGGGAATTGAAGCTTGCCCAGGCTCAGAACCAGTACGACCTTGCCGTGATTAATTTTGATGATGCGCAGAAAAAGTTAGAGCAAGCGAAAAAGCTGGGCAAGAGCCTGCCTCTCTTTCAGGCAGAAGCAGAGCTGGAGCAGGCCAAATTGAACTTTTTAAAAGCTGAGCAAGCTTACAAAGCTGCTACGGCTACTCCCACCTCCCCGGAATTGATCGCCGCCAAAGCCGCCCTGGAAGAGGCTAAAGCCAGAAAAACCGCTTGCGAAGCCCAACTGAGGATGGCTCAAACTTCAAACGGAAATCCCGATATCCTTCAAGCACAAGCAGCTTATGATGCTTGTGAGATAAAGCTGGAGGAGGCGAAAACTCTCAGGGATTACGCGCAAAGGTCTGGCAATCCCGCGCAGATAGACCAGGCAGAATATCAGGTGAAGCTCGCGGAAATCGAGCTCAGGGAAGCTCAAAGAAAACTGGAATTGGCTCAAGCTGAAGGCGAGGATTATTTCCTTAAAAAGGCGGAAGCAGAATATGAGGCGGCCTGCGCTGCTTTAGAGCAAGCGCAGGCCACTTACGATGCTCTGGTGGCCAAGGGATACGGGGCTCACATTCAGGAGGCTCAACAAGCCTATCAGGCTGCTTCCAAAGCGTTGAGCCTCGCTCAGGCGAATTACACCATTGCTCTTGGCCAGGCCGATCCCCTGGAGTTAGCCTATCTTTCCGCCAAAGAAAACCTGGAGACTGCCCAGAAGGTTCTCGAAGAGACAAAGAAGGTTGTGGAATTCAAGGCAGAGGAAAGGGCCCAACTGGATAAGGCCAGGGCTGATCGCGACTCTTTGAGAGCTAAACTCAAAGAGGCCCAGGAGAGCTTAAGGAAGATTAAGGAAGGGGCTTTGCCTGAGGATATAGACTCTCTCCGCGCCACTGTGGCGCAAACGGAAGCGGCTTTCAATTTAGCCCAGGAGCTGGTTCAGAAATGCGTCATCAAGGCTCCCATTACTGGCGTAGTGCTTGAAAAGTATGCCAATGCTGGAGATACGGTTAATGCCGGCAGTGCCATCTGTTCTCTTGCGGATCTCGATAATCTCTACGTAAAAATCTACCTTAGCGAGACCGAAGTAGGAAAAGTACACTTGAATCAAGAGGTTAAGGTCAAAGTCGATGCCTATCCCGAAAAAGAATTCGCCGGTAAAGTCGTTTACATCAGTCCCAAGGCACAGTTTACTCCCAAAAACGTTCAGACCATTGAACAGCGCACGTTCTTGACTTTTGCGGTAAAGGTGCTAATCAGCGACCCGGAGCATCTCCTTAAGATAGGTATTCCTGCTGATGTCTACCTCCCAAATAGTGATTGAAGCACAAAATTTATTCAAGGAATTTTCGGGCATCATAGCCGTAAACGAGGTAAGCCTCAATGTCAGCAAAGGGGAGATCTTTTCCCTCGTTGGCCCGGATGGCGCTGGAAAGAGCACCTTCATTCGCCTGCTTTGCACGATCCTCGCTCCCGACTCGGGAAGTGCCAGGGTATTGGGCTTTGATATACGCAAAGAGCCTGAGGAAATTCGCCGCCTGGTTGGATACATGCCCCAGAAATTTTCCCTATACGAGGACCTTACTGTAGAAGAAAACCTCAACTTTTATGCCCACATTTTTTCCATCCCTCTCGAGGAGGCCCAAAAAAGGGAGGACGAAGTTTTGAAATTCTCTCGTCTGGCCCCTTTTCGGAACAAACGAGCCGGTACTCTCTCAGGAGGAATGAAGCAGAAACTGGCGCTTTCCTGTACTTTGATGCACTCTCCCAGCATTCTCTTCCTGGACGAGCCGACAACGGGTGTGGACCCTATTTCCAGGCGCGAGTTCTGGCAGTTACTCTTTGATTTAAAGGCCAAAGGCACCACTATTTTTCTGGCTACTCCTTACCTGGAAGAGGCAGAAAGATCCAACCGGGTAGCTTTCATGCACACCGGGAGAATTATTGCCTGCAATACGCCCGAGAAGTTTAAAACTTCCTTTAAGGAAAAGATAATCCGGCTCAAATCCGATCATCTCCTCGAAGCCAAGGAGGCGTTACTTAAAGTCTGGCCGGATCTGAAGATCATCAATTATGGCAGTGAACTGCGCATCATTTCTGGGGATGTTTCAGAAAGAAAGAGGAAAATTTCTAAAATCCTTATGAAAAATGCCATCCCCCTGGCCGAACTGGAAATCACTGATCCAGATTTGAACGACGTTTTTATTCAGATTCTTCAGGAAAAGAACTATGGAAATAATTGAAATCCAGAACTTAACTAAGAAATTCGCCGACCTTACCGCAGTGAACATCGCTTCCCTTTCCATCCCTGAAGGGGTGATTTTTGGCCTTCTGGGCCCAAATGGAAGCGGAAAGACTACAGCAATTAGAATTCTCTGTGGAATTCTTCCTCCTACTTCAGGCAAGGCTTTGGTAATGGGTCTGGATAGCTTCTATCAGGCAGAAAGGATCAGGGGATTCGTTGGATATACCTCCCAATTCTGCTCGCTGTATGAGGATCTTACCGTGGAGGAAAACCTGGAATTTTATGCCCAAATTTATGGGGTGGAGTCTAAAGCAAAGAGAGAGGAGATCCTTTCCCGGTATGAGCTCTCTCGATTCCGAAACCGGCGCATTCGGGAATTGCCCCCAGGAAAAAAACAATGGGTGGCTTTAGCGTGCGCGGTGATGCATGAGCCAAGGATTCTTTTTTTAGATGAACCCACGAGTGGTATGGATCCTGCAAGCCGTAAGGATTTCTGGGAGGAGCTCTCTATTTTAAAACAGAAATGCACGATCCTGATTACCACCCACCTTTTGGACGAAGCGGAAAGATGCCAGATGATTGCCTTTATGCATTTAGGGAGGGTTCTGGCAGTGGGGACTCCCCGGGAAATTAAAGCGGTACCACAGGGGAAGGTCTTTAACGTGATCCTTCCTGATCCCGTTTCTTTTCTGAGTGAGCTCTCTGTAAGCCCTTTTGTTCAAGATGCCTATCTTTTTGGGAATATCCTGAGAGTGATCGTCCAGGACCAGGAAGGGGCAGCGAAGCTGATCGCTATGACTCGAGATCGTGACGCACGGATTCAAGAAACGAACTTCTCGCTTGAAGATTGCTACGTAAGACTCGTTCATCTGGAGGGAAACGCCACATGAGAAAGCGAATACAGGCAATTATGAAAAAGGAGTTTGTACACATTCTTCGTGATCCAATTTCCCTTTCCGTGATCATCGTTCTTCCCGTTCTCCTTCTCTTTCTTTTTGGTTATGCGGTTTCCTCCGACGTAAAGCACATATCCACTGTTTTACTGGATTTGGATGAAACTAACGAAAGCTTCAATCTAAGTCAGCACTTCTTTCAATCAGGATATTTTGACTTAACCTATAAAGTCTCGAATCTGGAAGAGCTCAGTCAGCTCATAGATTCCGGAAAAGCGAAATGCGGTCTCGTGATTCCCAATAAGTTCAGCTACTACCTTTCCCGAGGGCAGAAGGCCGAAGTACAGGTTTTAATTGATGGCTCAAACCCTACTATGGCACAGACAGCGCTTTTCTCGGCGCAGGCCATAGTTCAGGATTTTAACGTGCAGCTCTCCGCGCAAATGGCCAGTCGTTTGGGGACGGAAATCAAGTTTGTTCCCGTCAATTTGGAATCCAGGGTCTGGTATAATCCCAGCCTGGAAAGCCTCAACTTCAATATTCCTGGTTTAGTGGGGGTAATACTCCAGACGATGAGCATTAACCTTACCGCCTTTGCCATTGTGAAGGAGAAGGAACGGGGAACCATTGAAACCCTGATTGTTACTCCCTTGAAACCGGTGGAGCTTATGCTGGGGAAAATCATCCCTTATATGGCGATCGCTTTCGGGATCTCCACGCTGGTTTTGGCCGTGGCCGTTTTTTGGTTTCACGTTCCCTTTAATGGAAGCATACTCCTCTACTTTTTCCTTTCCTTCCTATTCCTGGCCAGC
>JANLFM010000005.1:51716-74132 GCA_024655865.1 Caldisericota bacterium | reverse complement strand
CTCTTTAGGGATTGGGCTTTTAGTCTCTACTGTCTCCGGAAACTAGTTTCAGGCCATGCAGATTTCCAGTTTTGTCCTTCTTCCCTCCTTAATCCTTTCGGGATTCATTTTCCCGGTGGAGGCTATGCCCGTGATTATTCAATGGGTAGCCTGGCTCTTACCTTTGACCCACTTTCTCCCCATTCTCAGAGGATTGATCCTTAAGGGCGTGGGCATCACCTACCTTTACCAGGATGTTATCTGGCTTTTTGTGTTTTCCGTCTTTATGCTTCTTTTTAGCTCCTTAAGGTTCAGGAAACGCCTTACTTGATGACTTAACAGGTTCGCCCCTTAATTTAGGGAGTCTTCGACGGACTGGAAAAATTTCTCTTTCTTGAAGAGGGACTTGTTTTACCCCCTGCTCTTAGAATGGCCCTTAAGATTATTTTGGGATATAATAAAATGTTAATCTCTATGGAGTTTAAACTTGTTTCCGATTATCAACCGAAGGGGGATCAGCCGCAAGCCATTGAAGCTCTGACGGATGGTTTGCGGAAGGGATACCGTTTTCAGACACTCTTAGGAGTTACCGGGAGCGGTAAAACTTACACTATGGCAAACGTGATCGCCCGGATGAATCGCCCCACTCTCGTACTGGCGCATAACAAGACCCTGGCAGCTCAACTTTATGCCGAATTCAGATCATTATTCCCGGATAATGCGGTGGAATACTTTGTCAGCTATTACGATTACTATCAGCCCGAAGCTTACATTCCCCAAAGTGATCTTTACATCGAGAAAGAAGCTACCATAAATGAGGAACTCGATCGACTTCGCTTTTCCACTGCCAAATCCTTGATTGAAAGAAGGGACGTGATTGTCGTAGCTTCTGTTTCTTGTATTTATGGGCTTGACGCTCCTGAGAGCTTCTTGAATGAGGCCCTTTTTATCAAATCGGGAGATTTCCTCTCCAGGGATTTGTTCTTAAGGCGATTGGTGGCCATGCAATACGAGAGAAACGATGTCGATTTAAGAAGGGGCCGATTCAGGGGGGATATCGTGGAAGTAATCCCCTCAAATTCTCAACAGGGAATCCGGGTGGAGTTTTTCGGTGATCAAATTGAGAGGATAACCGAGATTGATCCCATATTGGGCAAAAAACTGCGTAACCTTCCAAGCTACCTTTTTTATCCTGCCAAGCACTTCGTTACCGGGTACGAAAGAAGAATCTCGGCTCTTCAAAGCATCGAGGAGGAGCTTAAGGAGAGGGTGGAGGAGCTTAAATCCCAGGGCAAGTTACTTGAAGCCTACAGGTTGGAGCAGCGGACCAAAATGGATCTGGAAATGCTCAGGGAGTTCGGGTACTGTCCGGGTATTGAGAACTACTCCCGCCACCTTTCGGGAAGAAAACCCGGAGAGAGACCCTCATGCCTCATCGATTACTTTCCAAAAGATTTTTTGACTTTCATCGATGAATCCCACATTACTGTGCCTCAGCTTATAGGGATGTACGAGGGTGATCGCTCTCGAAAGGAGACCTTGGTGGAGTTTGGTTTCAGACTGCCTTCCTGCCTGGACAACAGACCTTTGAAATGGGATGAAGTTTTAAGCTTGCTCGACCAGGTGATCTTTGTTTCCGCAACCCCGGGGCCATTTGAGCTTCAAAATTCCGAACAGATTGTGGAACAGTTGATCCGACCCACAGGCCTAGTAGACCCGGAAATAGAAGTCAGGCCCATGGAGGGAGCGATCGACGATTTAATCGAGGAAATTAAAATCAGGGCTGAAAAGGGAGAACGGGTGCTGGTTACCACGCTCACCAAGAGAATGGCCGAGGAGCTCAGCGATTACCTCACAGAGCTGGGGATGAAGGTGAAATACCTCCACTCGGAGATAGATACCATTAACAGGGTGGTCCTTCTCAGGGATCTCAGAAGTGGAAAATACGACTGCCTGGTAGGGGTGAATTTGCTCAGGGAGGGCCTTGACCTTCCCGAAGTTTCTTTGATGGCCATTCTGGATGCTGATCGAGAAGGATTTTTACGCTCAGAGCGTTCTTTGATTCAAATGATTGGCAGAACCGCCAGGCACGTTTCCGGAAAGGTTCTCATGTACGCTGACGTGGTTACCGATTCCATGAGCAAGGCTATCCAGGAAACCAACCGCCGCCGCATGACACAAACGGAGTATAACAAAAAGCACAATATCAAGCCGGAATCGATCAGGAAGGCCATTCATGATCTCCTGGAAGTTCTTCCCGGTCAAATCCCAGAAACCCCGGAAATTACGGCAAAAAGTTTAGAGGTCCTTACTCGAGAGGAAGCCCAATTTATGATCATGCACCTGGAAGAGGAAATGATGATGGCAGCTGAAACTCTGGAGTTTGAGAAGGCAGCCGAAATTCGGGATCGTATCTTTGAATTGAAGAAAAAAATGGGGATCAAATGAGCAAACAGATTTTTATTAAAGGAGCTCGGGAGCACAACCTGAAAAATATTGACCTTATCATCCCCAGGGATCAGCTGGTGGTAATAACTGGCATCTCAGGATCCGGAAAATCTTCCCTGGCATTCGATACCCTTTATGCCGAAGGGCAAAGGCGCTACGTGGAATCCCTCTCGGCCTACGCCAGACAGTTCCTGGGCTTAATGGAAAAGCCCGATGTAGATTATATAGAGGGATTGTCCCCGGCCATTGCCATCGATCAAAGAAGTGCTTCCCACAATCCTCGCTCCACTGTGGGCACGATAACCGAAATTTACGACTACCTCCGTTTGCTTTACGCCAGGGTTGCCACTCCCTCTTGCCCCAACTGCGGTCACATCATTCAACGACAGACCAGCCAGCAAATGGTGGATTATTTGCTTTCATCATTCTCAGAGGGCAAGGTAGAAATCTACGCCCCCATCATCAGGGGAAAGAAGGGGGAATTTCGTTCCCTGCTTGAGGACATCCGGAGACAAGGCTTTATCAGGGCCAGAATTGATGGAAAGGTGTACGACCTCTCAGAGGAGATACCCCTGGCCAGATACGAACAACACTCAATCGAGGTGCTTGTTGACCGCCTGGTTCTGAAAGAAGGTATCGAAATGCGTCTCAATGATTCGCTTGAGGCTGCTTTGAAGCTCGCTCAGGGTCTCGTTCTTGTCTCAATTGATGGCAAAGAGCAAATTTTATCGGAGAAATACTCCTGCCCTGAGTGTGGTACTTCCATTGCCGAGGTTACTCCCCGTCTTTTTTCCTTTAACTCGCCCTACGGTGCATGCCCTGCCTGTGATGGCCTTGGGATAAAGAAAGAAATTGACCCGGACAAAGTAATTGTAGACAGGAACCTTTCCCTGGCCGAAGGGGCGATTGAAGTTTGGGAATCCGATCACTACTACCAGATGTTGAGAAGCCTCGTGGAGGAATTTGGCTACAGCACCCACACTCCACTTTCTCAGATGGATCCTTCAGTAGTTAACATGATCCTTTTCGGGACTAAGGAAAAGAGGGTGACTTTCAAATACACGGACACATTAGGCCGTGAGCACATCTACAGGATGCCTTTTGAGGGAATTATCCCTAATTTGGAAAGAAGATACAGACAAAGTGAAAGCGAGGCGGTAAAGGAGGAAATCGAGTCCTTTATGACCTCAATCCCTTGCCCTTCCTGCAAAGGGAAAAGGCTTAAAAAGGAAGCCCTCTCCTTCTACATCAAGGGGTTGAATATTGCCGATCTAACCGGGATGACCATCCAGGAAGCCTTTGATTTCTTTGAAAAACTGGAACTTCCAGCCAAGGAACAAATGATTGCACATCAAATCTTGAAGGAGATTAAGTCCCGTCTACGGTTTCTGTTAGATGTGGGACTTTCCTACCTTACCCTGAATCGACCAGCAGAAACCCTTGCCGGCGGAGAGGCTCAGAGGCTGAGGCTTGCCACTCAGGTCGGGTCGGGACTGGTAGGAGTTCTTTATGTCCTGGACGAGCCATCGATCGGGCTCCACTCCAGGGACAATTCCCGGTTAATAAATACCTTAAAAAGGCTCAGGGATCTCGGTAACACGGTAGTGGTCGTAGAACACGACGAGCAGACTATCAGGAGCGCGGACTACATTATTGATATTGGGCCGGGCGCAGGGGTTCATGGCGGATACATCGTTTGCTCCGGAAGCCTAAAGGAAATTATAGAGGAACCTAACTCCTTGACCGGGAAGTACCTGAAGGGAGAATTGACCATTGCCGTCCCGGAAAGAAGACGCAAAGGTAACGGAAAATGGTTATGGCTTAGAGGGGCTAGGGAGCATAACCTGAAAGACATCGACGTGGGCTTTCCTTTAGGGACGTTCATTTGTGTAACTGGCGTCTCCGGTTCCGGGAAAAGTACATTGGTCAATGATATCCTCTACCGCGCTCTTGCCCAGAAGTTCTACCGTTCCAAAGAGAGACCAGGAAAGTATCGGGCTCTAGAGGGAGTGGAAAACCTGGACAAGGTGATAATAGTGGATCAATCTCCGATTGGACGCACCCCGCGCTCCAATCCAGCTACCTACATTGGCGTCTTTGATCATATAAGGGACTTTTACGCTCAAGTACCAGAAGCTCGAGTACGGGGCTACGAAAAAGGACGTTTCAGCTTTAACGTCCGTGGTGGCCGTTGTGAAGCATGCAGAGGCGAAGGAATCATCCGTATTGAAATGGTTTTCCTTCCAGATGTTTACGTGCCCTGTGACGTCTGTAAAGGTCGTCGCTATAATCGGGAAACACTGGAAGTGAAATACAAAGGGAAAAGCATTGCCGATGTCTTAGAGATGACCGTGGAAGAGGCCCTGGAGTTTTTTACCAACATTCCTCCTATAAGAAGAAAATTGCAGCTCCTTTTCGATGTGGGATTGGGATACATCAAGCTGGGACAACCGGCCACAACTTTATCTGGTGGGGAGGCTCAGAGGATAAAACTCACCGCTGAGCTCGTCAAGAGGGATACCGGCCGTACTCTCTACATTCTGGATGAGCCCACTACTGGATTGCATTTCGCCGATGTGCAGAGGCTCCTTGACGTCCTTAACCGTCTTGTCGATGCTCATAACACGGTGATCGTAATCGAACACAACCTTGATGTGGTTAAATGCGCCGACTGGATTATAGATCTGGGCCCAGAAGGTGGTGAGGAAGGAGGGCGAGTAGTAGTGGCGGGAACGCCAGAAGAAGTTATCTCCTGCCAGGAGAGCTATACGGGACAGTATTTGAAGCCATTTCTCATGCGCGAGAAGGAGAAGGTCCATGCTTGAGGGCAATCTGCCCTGGATGCAGAAAGCACTCTCTTTTCCTGACTCTCCCGGAGTTTACCAGTTCTTCGATCGGGAGGGTAAATGTCTTTATGTGGGGAAGGCTGCTTCCTTAAAGCAGCGAATTAAAGCTTACATGCGCCAGGGTTTGGATTTATCGGAAAAAGAGAGAATTATTCAGGAAAGAGCGGTGGATCTCTCCTTCACGGTGACCAGTAACATACCTGAAGCCATGATCCTGGAATCTACTCTGGTCAAAGAATTGCAACCAGTGCTCAATGTTAAACTAAAGGACGACAAGCGTTTCCCCTACCTTAAAGTGTCCTTGAGTGAACCTTTTCCCAGGCTCTCCATCGTCCGTCATTTCAAACGGGGCCAGGATTGCTATTTCGGCCCCTTTACGGAAGCCAAAGCTTTGAGGCAGACCCTACGCACAATCAAGGAAATTTTTGGCATTCCTGCCTGTAAAGTTCCCTTCCAGACCGGCAAGCCCAAGGCCCCATGCTTGGAGTACCAGATTAAGCGCTGCCTGGCTCCATGCGCTGGGTTGATTTCCCAAGATGATTATCAGGATGCGGTCAAGGAGATGATTCTCTTTCTGGAAGGAAAAACACAGACACTTATAGGTTATTTGGAAAACAAAATGAACAGGGAAGTCAGAAATCTCAATTTCGAGGCCGCAGCCAAAATCAGGGATCAGATATTTGCCCTGCGAAAAATCATGGAAGGGCAAACAGTCCTTTCACAGGCTCCTGTCAACCGTGATGTTGTTGCCTGCTATTTCGAAAGCGGAGAGGCCTGCCTGACCGTGTTAAAGGTGAGGGGCGGAAAATTATCAGGCTCAGAGCATTTTATCCTTCTTCAGGCTATTGGTGAGGAACCAATGGACTTGCAGTTTTCTGCCTTGACACAATATTATGAGAGGGCCCAGAATATCCCGCCAGAGATCGTAGTTCGACTTAAGCCCGACGCTAAGGAAGCCCTCATTCGCTGGATGGAGATAAATAAGGGGTTGAAGGTTTTCCTACCTCAACCCAGAGGCGAAGCACGCAAGCAACTGGAGATAGCCCAGAGCAACGCCAAAGAGCACTTGCAAACTTATCTGAAATCCATAAGCCTTTCTGCCAATAAAGAGAATGTTTTAAAAGAAATGCAACTGGAGCTTGGTTTATCAAGGATTCCCTACACAATTGAAGGATATGATATTTCCAATTTTGGGCCTAAGGAGGCAGTGGGTGCCAAAATACTTTTCACCAACGCCAGGAAGGATTCCTCGGGCTATCGCCATTATAGAATCAAGTTACAGGGGCAAGACGATTATGGGATGATCAAAGAGGTATTGAATCGACGGTTTTCCTCCTCGGAAAAGAAGCCTGATTTGATTTTGATAGATGGCGGCCTTGGACATCTCCACGCGGCCTTGGAAGCTTTAGGGAATCTTGTCAGGGAGATGGATGTGGTCTCCCTGGCTAAAGAGAACGAATGGATTTTTACACCCCAGTTCAGTGAGCCAATAATTTTAAAACCCAGCTCCCCTGTACTTCAACTCCTTCAGCAGGTGAGGGATGAGGCACATAGGTTCGCCAACGCATATCATCGGAAACTCCGGGTTCAAAAAATAAGGGAATCCAGGCTGGAGGAAATTCCGGGAATTGGCACCGCGAAAAAAATGATTCTTATCAGAGCATTTGGATCCCTGCGGGCACTTGAAAAAGCTTCTTTTCTCGAAATTGCAAGCATTCCAGGAATTGGCGAAAAGACGGCTAAAAAAATTTATACTTATTTACATGGGGAAAATAGATCAGGAGGATAAAGGCTTATGAAAAGATATTGTGTGGAAACAGATTGGGGATGGGTAACTATGACCTTTACGGAGAAAGGGCTTTATTCCGTTAAGCTACCCGCTAATGCCCCATCTTGCGATAACGATCTTTTATTCCCGCTGAGCGCTCCCATACCCAAAGAGTTAACTAATGTGTCCCTTGCCTTAGAATTAATCAGGCTCTACTTCCATGGGGAACCAGTTATGTTTGATCACCTGGGGTTAGATTATTCTGGTTACAGCGGTTTTGCTAAAACGGTCTTTTCCCAATTGAGAAAGGTTCCTTTCGGTGACGCCATTTCTTATAAGGAGCTTGCCCGAATGGTGGGAAAGGAAAATGCCTCCCGTGCGGTGGGAACGGTTTTAAAAGGCAACCGGTTTCTGGTAGTGGTACCCTGCCACAGGGTGGTAAAGAGCAACGGTAGCCTGGGAGGTTTTGCTCAGGGATTGGAATGGAAAAGGAAACTCCTTTTCTGGGAGAGTTTGGTTAAGGAGACGCAGGATGCTCATTAGGCTTATACTAAATACTCTGGCGTTCCTTTTTACCTCCTATATTCTTCAGGAATTTGGCCTGGGCTTTCATGTGGAAAATTTCTGGTGGGCACTTCTTGCTGCGCTGGTGATTGGTTTGCTCAACTCTGTCATTAAGCCCCTTCTTTTGCTTTTTACTCTTCCTTTAAACATCTTGACCCTGGGTTTGTTTGTCCTTTTTTTGAATGCTCTGCTTTTTTATGTTGCAGTCTCAATAGTTCCAGGTGTTTTCGTGGATAGTTTCTGGACAGCTCTGGCAGGAATGTTGCTCTTTTCCGTTTTTTCAACTATGTTTTCTCGTCTTTTTGGCAAATGAAAGGGATAAAGGAGAGAGTAAAAAGAATGCTGAGATGGCTTTACCCTGGGATGAGGGTCAAGAGGTGGATTCTCCTCATGGGGTTGGGCCTGTTAATTCTTATTTGCGCGGTTATCCTATATTTCCTCGACTGGATGGTCCTTCTAAAAATAAAGACCGCTCTCTCTTACCTTTTTTCCCAACTGCCTTTCTCTCCTCTTGCCGAACCCTGGAGGGAGATAATAGCCACAGTTCTTTTGATCATCTCAGCTGCGCTCATCGTCTGGGGGCTTTCTAAGTTAATTGAATCCCTGGTAATAGTTATCCTTCCAGAACACCCTGAGAAGTTATCGGAAATTGTGTACGAAAAAAGGCGAGGGAAAAAGGGATTCAAGATCATCGCCATTGGAGGTGGAACTGGTCTTTCAACGCTTTTGAGAGGGCTTAAACTCCTTCCTTGTGAACCACTCGCCGTGGTTACTGTGGCAGATGATGGGGGGAGTTCAGGAAGGTTGAGGAAAGAATTGGGCATTCTTCCCCCCGGGGACATTCGTAACTGTCTGGTAGCTCTCTCAGATACCGAGCCCCTGATGGAGGACCTGTTCCAGTATCGTTTTGAGAAGGGGGAATCATTGGGTGGCCATAATTTTGGAAATATCTTTATTGCTGCTCTTACCCAGGTAACCGGGGATTTCGGCAAGGCTGTCCTTGCCGCCTCAGATGTTCTTAGGGTGAAAGGGCAAGCTTTGCCCTTCACTCTTGACGATGTTACCTTAGAAGCAGAATTTCTGGATGGAACCAGGGAGGAAGGTGAAACTAAGATCAGGGAAACAGGTAAAAGGATCAAGAAGCTCTATCTTAAACCTGGAAATACCAGACCGCTTCCCGGATTAATTGACCAGATCAGGTCTGCCGATGTTATCCTGATCGGACCCGGCAGCCTTTTTACAAGCATTATTCCCCCATTTTTGCAGCCAGAGGTGGCAGAGGCAGTAAGAAATGCTAAATGCCCGCGAATCTATGTTGCTAATATTATGACTGAGCACGGGGAAACAGATGGTTTTTCCGTGAGCGATCACTTGAAAGTCCTTTTCGAACACGCTGGGGGAAAGGTTTGTGATTACTGCGTTATCAGTACCTCTCCCATCTCAGATGAAGTGCTTGTTCGGTACAAAGAGGAACAAGCGGAGCCAGTGAGAGTAGAGGCTCAATCCATAAAGGCCCTGGGCGTAGTTCCCATCCTTGCCGATCTGACAAAAAGGGACTCGGTGCTGCGTCACGATCCAGAAAAATTGGCTCGGGTGATCTGGAAATTAATAATGCAAAGAAAGAGAAGGGGTGGTCAAACTCGATGAATATTCCTTTTAAACCAGATCTATCTTTGGTTCAACAACCACAACTGCGTTTAAGCCCAAGGCTCCAGCAATCAATTCTCATTCTGGAGATGCCCATAACCGAGCTCCGGGATCTTGTTAGCAAAGAATTGGAAGAAAATCCATTACTGGAAGAGCAAATCCCGGTTGAGGATTTTCAGGGAAAAGAAGACTTTGAAGTGGAGTATGCAGAGAACGACTACAAGGGTGAGGTCAGGGCCATGGAACCGGATCTCCATTCGCACCTTCGCTTTCAGCTGGGTATGCATCTTTCATCCGAACAGGATTTGCTCATCGGGGAGGAAATAATTGACAACATCAACGAGGATGGGTATTTAACCTGTTCTGCCGAAGAGATTGCGCAAAGGTTGCAAGTGCCTTTAAGCGATGTAGACAAGATTTTGCGTATTATCCAGACATTTGAGCCAACAGGGGTAGGGGCCCGGAACTTAAAGGAATGCCTTCTTCTACAACTGGAAGAAAATGAGAATTCGTCTCCTTTGGTTCAGGAGATTGTGAAAAATTACCTGGATCACATCTCCCGTCGTAGTCAGTGGAAAAAACTCGCCCAGGAATTGAATTGTAGTTTAAAAGACCTGAATGAAGCTTTCCACGAGATAAGGATGTTAGAACCCAAGCCGGGTCGATTGTTTGCTTCTCCTCCTCCTTCTTACATCATCCCGGACCTCGTAGTTAAAAAGGAACAAGGAGAGTACAGGGTTTTCCTTAACAAAGAATACCTTCCTCAATTGACAATCTCTCCCACATATAGCGAACTTCTTCAGGACCCTGAAGCGGGAAAATTTCTGCGCAAAAAGCTCGCTTCCGCTAAGTGGATCATCAGATGTATCGAGAAGAGATCCCAGACCCTTGAAAAGGTTGCTGCTTTTCTGGTAAAAAGACAGGAAGATTTATTTGAAAATGGGGGGGCTAAGTTGCGTCCATTGTCCCTCAGGGAGGTTGGAAAGGCTCTGGGGATGCATGAATCCACGATATCCAGGGCGATTCGGGGCAAATATATCGATACCCCCCTGGGGATATATCCTTTGAAATTTTTCATTACCGGTGGCTCATCCGGGAAGGATGTCCGACTCTCGGAGGCCACTATAAAGGAGGAAATCAGGAAAATATTGAGAGTGGAAAAAAAGGAGAAACCCTTCTCCGATGAGGAGATCGCCCTTCTCCTTAGAGAAAAGGGTATAGCCATTGCAAGGCGAACAGTTACCAAGTACCGCATGGAGCTTGGCATACCCTCCAAATCTCAAAGAAAGGAATGAGGTGAATTAAGATGGTAAGGATTGGAATTAACGGATTTGGCAGAACAGGTAGGCAGGTGTTTAAAGCGCTTTACCAGAATTACGCCAAGGACCTGGAGGTAGTTGCGGTCAACGATATTACGGACACCGTTACGCTGGGACACCTTCTTAAGTACGATACCAACTACGGTAGGCTCCCCTGGCCGGTGGAAGTTACAGAAAACTCCATCAAAGTTGATGGTAGGGAAATCCGGGTATTTGCGGAAAAGGACCCCGGCCTGATTCCCTGGAAGGATCTTGGAGTGGAGCTGGTAATTGAATCCTCAGGTGTTTTCACTGACGCGCTAAAGGCTAAAAAGCACATTGAAGCCGGTGCGAAACGCGTGATCATCACGGCTCCAGCAAAAAACGAGGATATCACTCTGGTCCTTGGGGTAAACGAGGAGAAGTACGATCCCAATAAGCACTTTATAGTCTCCAATGCCTCTTGTACTACCAATAGCCTTGCCCCGGTTGTCAAGGTCCTTCATGAAAATTTTGGCATTCTCTCGGGTTTGATGACCACGATTCACGCTTACACTAACGACCAGAGGCTGTTAGATCTTCCCCATAAGGATTTAAGACGTGCCAGAGCTGCTGCCATGAATATTGTCCCCACCACCACTGGAGCAGCGAAAGCAATTGGGCTGGTGATTCCCGAACTGAACGGCAAACTGAACGGCTTTGCTGTGCGCGTTCCTGTCTCCACGGTATCATTGACTGACTTTGTGGCTTACCTTTCTCGTCCTGTAATCAAGGAAGAAGTAAACGATGCCTTTAAAAAAGCCGCTCAGAGTGGTCTTAAGGGAATACTCTGGTTTGAAGAAGAGCCCCTGGTGTCAGTTGACTTTAAGGGCTCCTCATACTCGTCCATAGTCGATGGCCTTTCAACGATGTGCGTTGAAAACCTGGTGAAAGTGCTCGCCTGGTACGACAATGAGTGGGGCTACGCCTGCAGGGTCGCAGATCTGGCCCATTTCATGGCTCAAAAAGGGATTTAAATATGCTCAGGCGGCTCCAGGATTTAGATGTCAAATCAAAGCGGGTCTTAGTCAGGGTGGACTTTAACGTTCCTCTCGACAAAAAGACCGGTGCGATCACCGATGACACCAGGATCAGGGCTTCTCTACCCACGATAAATTATCTCCTCTCCCAGAATGCCAGGGTGATTTTGATGTCCCACTTAGGGAGACCTGATGGCCAGGTAGTAGAAAGTTTAAGGATGGACAAGGTGGCGCGCAGACTGGGGGAATTATTGGGAAAGGAGGTGTTGGTTACCGGCGATTGCGTGGGGTCTGACGTGGAGACCTTAGCACTGGGCTTGAAGGATGGTCAGGTTTTAATGTTGGAGAACCTTCGTTTCCACCCCGAGGAAGAAAAGAACGACCTTGCCTTTGCACAAAAATTAGCTCGACTGGGAGAAATATACGTCAACGATGCCTTTGCTACTGCCCATCGGGCCCATGCTTCCACCGAGGGAGTCGCTCATTTCCTCCCTTCCTGCGCAGGGTTCTTGATGCAAAAAGAGTACGATTATTTGAGCAAAGTTCTCGAAAACCCCGCGAAGCCCTTACTGGCCATAACCGGTGGAGCGAAGGTATCTGACAAATTGAAGTTATTGCTCAACCTCTTATCCCGGGTAAATGTCCTCCTGATTGGCGGCGGGATGGCCTATACTTTCCTTAAAGCCAGAGGGCTCCAGATTGGCACTTCCCTGTGCGAGAATGAGCTTGTGGAAAAAGCCAAAGAGATTATGGTTGAGGCTTCCAAAGCAGGGGTTGAGCTCTTACTTCCCCTTGACCTTGTTGTGGCTAAAGATCTCAACAACCCCTCTGACCACCTTGTTGTCCCGGTGGAGCAAATCCCTGCGGAATATGGCGGAGTGGACATAGGGCCCAAGACTCGTGAGCTGTTCAAAGAAAAAATAAAGCAAGCTAAAACGATAGTCTGGAACGGACCGGTTGGGGTTTTCGAAATTCCTCCCTTCGATCAGGGCTCACGTGCGATCGCCCTTGCCCTTGCAGAGTCTACCGCCTTGACAATCGTGGGAGGCGGAGACACGGCGGCGGCCGTGGAAAAGTTCGGTTTGGCTGACAAAATTTCCCACGTCTCCACTGGTGGGGGTGCATCGCTGGAGTTCCTTGAGGGCCGTTCCCTTCCAGGAATTGAGGTTTTGAAAAATTAATGAACCAAAAAGGGCTTCTCTGCATTCTTGATGGCTGGGGTATCTCGGAGAATGTCTTAGGGAACGCTATTCTCAAGGCTTCCACCCCGAACATGGATTTTTTCCTTCAGTACTTTCCCCATACCAGGCTTATTTGTTCTGGAGAAGCAGTTGGTTTACCTGAAGGACAGATGGGGAACTCGGAGGTTGGACACCTTAACTTAGGAGCCGGGAGAATCGTTTACCAGGATTTGGTCAGGATCAACATCTCAATCAGAAACGGCGAGTTTTTCAAAAACCCCGTCCTCATGGAAGCCATGAAGATTGCTAAAGAAAGAGGCTCCAATCTTCATCTTCTGGGCTTGGTTTCAGACGGTGGGGTGCATAGTCATCTCGATCATCTTTTCGCCCTTCTGGAAATGGCTCGAATGAGCGGGTTAAACAACGTTTTCGTCCACGCCTTCCTGGATGGTCGGGATACCCCACCTAAGGTTGCAGAGGGTTACCTCCGCTCCCTGGAAACCAAAATGAAAGAATTGAAAATTGGCCAGATTGCGACCGTATCCGGCCGCTATTACGCGATGGATCGCGATAAAAGGTGGGACAGGCTAAAAAGGACGTACGATGCGCTAACTTTGGGAGAAGGGGAGACGGCAGAAAACGCCATCGAAGCTCTTCATCTTTCCTATGATCGAGGTTTAGGCGATGAATTTGTCCTGCCTACTGTGATCAGAAAAAATGGTCAGGACCCGGTAACCATAAAAGATAGTGACGTCGTGATTCACTTCAATTTTCGAGCGGACCGGGCACGAGAATTGACCTGGGCGCTCACCCAAGAAGATTTTAATGGTTTCCCTCGCACCGTCTGGCCTAAAGTTCACTATGTTTGCATGACCATGTATGATGAAGCCTTAGACTTGCCTATCGCTTTCCCTCAGCATCTTCTCAGGAACACCCTGGGAGAGGTAATTAGCAACCTGTCTTGTCCTCAATTGCGCATCGCGGAAACCGAAAAGTACGCGCACGTAACATACTTTTTCTCAGGGGGAAGAGAAGACCCGTTTCCTTTTGAGGATCGGGTTTTGGTTCCTTCACCCAAGGTTCCCACTTATGACCTCAAGCCGGAAATGAGCGCTTTTGAGGTCTGTGGCGAGGTTATAAAGCGAATTTCGGAAGAAAAATACGGCCTCATTGTGCTTAACTTCGCTAACCTGGACATGGTTGGACACACTGGCGTGTTTGACGCCGCTGTGAAAGCCACGGAAGCCGTCGATCAATGCATCGGGCGAATCTGGCAATCCTGCATTGAGCACGGTTATTTCATGATCGTGACCGCTGATCATGGAAACGCTGAGGAAATGATAAACCCACGAGATTATAGTCCCATTACGGCACACTCCACCAACCCGGTACCTTTCGTTTTCCTGGATAAAGAGGTTAAAAATATTGAATTGAGGGACAGCGGAATCCTTGCTGATGTTGCTCCCACAATTCTCAAAATCATGGGAATAGCACAACCCGCCGAGATGACCGGTGTTCCCCTATTTTAGAGAACCTGATATAATAAAATTTGAGGTGAATTAACATGAGCGCTCTTTGGGTAATTCAGGCAGTAGTTGCTGCCGCTTTAATAATTTTTATAATGCTTCAATCTCCCAGAGGAGAAGGGTTGGGAGCCATAGGTGGTTCTGCTACCCTTTTTAAAGTCCAAAAAAAGAGGGAGAAAGTTTTAAGGAACGCTAGCCTGGTACTGGCAGTAGTATTCACCCTCAGCACTGTAATCCTCCTTTTGTTCGGCCAATAAAAATTAGCAGTGCCCGGATGGTGGAATTGGTAGACACGTACGTTTGAGGGGCGTATGGGGCAACCCATGGGGGTTCGAATCCCCCTCCGGGCACCAGTTTATTTCTCGGGATTCAGGTAGTGATAAGCGCTCGTAGCAGCAATCGCCCCGTCAGCACAGGCAGTAACGATTTGCCTTAGTGGTGTAGCGCGTACATCCCCGCAGGCGAAAATGCCTTCCTGGGAGGTTCTCATCATCTCGTCGGTAATAATTGCCCCGTTCTGATCCAATCTGACGAGCTCTTTTACTAAATCGGAATTGGGCTTGATTCCCACGTAAATAAAAATCCCGTCCGCAGGGAGAAACTCCTCTTTCCCTGTTTTCAGGTTTTTAATGATCGCTCCCTCTACTCTTTCCCTGCCCTTAATTTCGGCAATCACGCTGCTCAATCTCAGAGAAATGTTTGGCGCAGCCATGATTTTGTCGACTAAGTAAGCTGCTCCCCTGAATTGCTCTCTTCTATGCACCAGAGTAACTTGCCTGGTTATTTGAGCCAGGTAAAGCGCCTCTTGTAGAGCGGAATCCCCTCCGCCAACCACTATTACTGATTTTCCCTTGAAAAATGGTCCATCACAGGTGGCACAATAGGAAACGCCCCGGCCCCGAAGTGCATCTTCCCCGGGAACACCAAGCCTGTTTGGCTCAGCTCCAGTAGCAATGATTAAGGCCCGGGAGTAATAGTTATCTTCAGCGAAAACACTGAAGATTCCGCCTTCTCTCTCCACTTTTTGAACCTGCGCGTATGCCATTTCCAGACCAAACTTTTCGGCCTGTTCTTTCATCTTGTTGACGAGCTCCATGCCACTAATTTCCTCAGGGAATCCAGGGTAGTTCTCTATCTTATCCGCAGAGCTCGCTAAACCTCCCCCTAAAGGGGCAAGAAGAAGGGTTTTAATACCGTAGCGGCAGGAGTAAATACTCGCTGATAGCCCGGCTGGCCCTCCACCAATAATCATTAAAGGATAAACTGCCTTTTCCATTTATATTCCCAACTTTGCTTTAAGCTCTTTCTCTGAATGATAACCGACCATCTGTGCCTCTAATTTTCCGGATTTGAAAAAGAGCATATTCGGGATACTCATAATCTGGTACATGGCTGCCAATTCAGGGTTCTCATCAGTATTAACCTTAACAATCTTCAGTTTGCCCTCCAATTCCAGTGCCAGTTTTTCCAGGACAGGAGCCTGCATCCTACAGGGGGCGCACCAAGGTGCCCAGAAGTCCACGAGCACCGGGATCTTGGACTCCAGAACCTCTGATTGAAACTCCTCGGCGGAAATCTCTCTTATCTTGCTCATAAGTACCTCCTGTTCTCGTGTGGATTTTACCATTTTTTGGGATCACTGATATAATTTAAACATAATGGTTAAAATTGCGCCTTCAATTCTGGCTAGTGACCTCTGTGAGCTGGGCAGAACCCTCGAGATGCTTAATAGGGTAGGGGTGCACCTGATTCACGTTGATGTCATGGATGGGCACTTCGTTCCTAATATTACTTTTGGCCTGGACTTTGTTCGACAGATCAAAAGGAAAACCAAAATACCTCTCGATGTGCATCTAATGGTGAAGAATCCGGAGTTTTTTTGCCAGCAGTTTCTGGAATTAGGGGTGGAATATCTTAGTTTCCACCTTGAAGCAACGTCTCACCCTCAGAGGTTGCTTTCCAAAATTCGTGAGCAGGGAAAAGCCGGAATAGTTTTAAATCCCGCCACTCCCTTGAGTTTTCTGGAGTACCTTTGGGGGGAATTCGACTTTTTGCTTTTGATGACCGTGAATCCCGGATTTGCGGGTCAGAAGTTTCTTCCTCAAATGGAAGGTAAAATAAGAGAAGCCAAGCAGAAGATTTCCTCCTTCAATTTAGACTGCGAGTTAGAGATTGATGGAGGGATTAATTTAATGAACGCCCCTCTAATTGCTTCCTATGGGGCAAATATTCTTGTTTTGGGAGCAGGAATTTTTGGGCACCCTGATCCGGAAGAAGCCCTTTTGCGCCTCATGAATCCATCTTTTTACACCAATTCAGTCTCTAATGACGTTTAATAGCCGGGGGCGAACTCTTTACCTATCTTTAAAGCTTTGACGAAGCCTTTCAACCCTATGAACTCTCAAACTGAAACAAACGCTATCAAAGGGGGAAACAATATTTTGTGAGAAGTTTCTTCGGATGTTAAAATGTGCAAGGCCAGGGCTGTGTGGCAATTGGTGCCGAAGGTGGGAGTCGAACCCACATGAGGAGTTAACCTCGCGGGTTTTTGAGACCCGTGCGTCTGCCAGTTCCGCCACTTCGGCTTTGAAATTTAGTATACAAACAGCGCCCAGAGTGTCAAGGTGAGAGAGGCTCATAAAAGAAAGGAAAACATAGACCTTAAAGAGGTTTCCCCGGGGCAGGAACTGGGAGACATTCTCTACTCCAGAATAAATTACCTGTATCGGGTTTGTTACCGAATCCTTCTCAATAAGGATGAGGCTGAAGAGGCTGTGGCGGAAACAATGTACCGAGCTGTGAGCAAATTCTCCACTTTTAAAGGCGAATCCCAGCTCGAGACATGGCTTTACCGAATTGCTACAAATGTTTGCCTGGATTTCTTAAGGCGGAGAAGAACTCCAGTTCCCTTCTTTGAGGAAAGTAATCCCCATGCGGAAAGGGACTCTCAAAATGCCGAAGAAATTGCCCTTTCCAACCTCTTTTACGAGGAAAAAAGCAAGGCCCTTAACGCTTTGCTTGATAGATTAAAACCCAGATCGCGTATTGTTTTAATTATGAGAGAAGTAGAAGGACTATCATATGAGGATATTGCTTTAAAATTGCGCTGCGCCCTGGGAACAGTGAAGTCCATGATTAACCGTGCAAAGAAAGAAGCCCTAAGAATCATTGAGGAGGACGAGGAACTCAAAGCCATACTTTTGCGTCAAAAGGATTGAAATGAAAAAGATTTGCCATTTAATCTGGGATTATCATAATGAACTTTTAAACCCTCAGGAATCCAGGGAATTCGAGGAGCACTTGAAGACATGCTCTTCTTGTCAGGCTAAACTTGAAACACTGGACTCGCTCCGAAAAAGCTTTTCTGAAGTGAAGAACGTTTCCCTTACCTTGCCTACTCCCGAGGAGAAAGCAAGGATAATTGGGAAAATTGAGGGCAAATGGGAGGTTGGAAGACGGAAAAAATTCACCCTTTGGAAATTGGCTTATTCCATCTCCCTGGCGGTTATTTGTCTTGTAGCCTTGATTTTAACTACCTTGACTCAACCCCAGGCTCCTGCCTTACCCCCCAGCCCTCTGACTTTCCAGGCGGGGAGGGAATCTCTCCCTGCTCCCCAAAAAATGACCGATCAGGAGGGGGAAAAAGTTAGCTCTGAATATAACCTACTTTTCTCGTATCAAGGAGGATTTTATCTTAAGGCTCCGAAGGAAGAGCTATCTTCTCTATATGAGAGCTTGGGCAAAGATTTTGTAGTTGAGGGCACAACGAGAATTTATGTTTATGCCGATCAGTCTTTTGAGTCCGCCTTAAATTCCGTAAAAGCTTCAGATGAGCTCAAAATATATACACCTATCAGCTCCTCCTATTCTCTTCCTCAGGGCAACTACTTACTAATTCTTGAAGAAGAGAACCCAAGCGCAGAAAAAGAAACAAGCCTCTTTCTTAGGGCCTGGGCAACGGAGATGAGAAAAAACCTCTCAGGTTGGCTTCTTGTGCCTTTGTTTTTGACCTTTTTGTTTCTTGCTCTTTATGCTTGGCTTAAAAAAAGGTTTTTGGCCTATCTCTTTTGCTTTTTCCTCTTCATTTTTATGATCCTGCCGGGCTTTCTTACGCCTCAGGGTAGCACTTACCTTTATTTGGGAAACCCTGCTGAGCGCATATTTGCCGTAAATGCCTTAGCGGAGGAATCCACCCCCCAATATCATCGAATTTTCGTTTCTCCGGAACAAAAGGATAGCGTATTGAGGACGGGCTTTTTTCTGGCGGCAGAACCCGCGAAGATTCCCAATTTTTTAGAGAATCTGGATTGGGGACAGGCGAACGCCCTTCAGATTTTTTACTTTTCCAGTCAAGCGGATACAGCCCTGCTCGTTCTGGCAATTTTTTTAAGCAAGGCCGTTATTTATTTTCTGCCCTTGATACTTTTCGCAATGTTGCTATTGGGACCCGGCAGGGAGAGAGAGGCTATAATCCACTAAAGCTTCTTTCAATTCGGATGGAGAGAAATCTGGCCAGAGGGTGGGAGTGGTCCAAAAATACGTTTCGTCAATTTCCCAGAGAAGGAAATTACTCACTCTTAGCTCTCCAGAGGTCCTGATCAACAGTTCCGGAAACGGTAGTAAAGGACAGTAAAGAAGTTTCCTCACTTCTTCCATATGGAAGTTATCGCGCTCTAACTCCTCCGCCTTAATTTTTTGCTGCGCTTTCCTGAAGGCGTCCACGATCTCGGCTCTACCCCCGTAATTAATGGCCAGATTTAAAGTTAACCCGGTGCAGTGTGCCGTAGCTTCTTGAGTTTCCCTAAGCGCTGTCTGGATCCTTTCTGGCATTTCTTCGATGCGACCACAGCTTACAAGGCGGACATTATTGGTCCTTAACTCCTCTCGTTGGGTGATCAAATATTCCTCAAGAAGGTTCAACAAGTTTTTCACTTCTTCCCAGGGACGTTGCCAGTTCTCGGTGGAAAAACCAAACAAGGTGAGGAACTGAATCCCGATTAGCCCACAGAAACGCACAATCCTGCTTACGTTTTCCCCTCCTGCTCTATGGCCCTCAGTCCGCGGCAACCCTCTTCGCCTTGCCCACCTTCCGTTCCCGTCGAGCATGATGGCGATATGCCGGGGAAGGCGCAATTTCCCTGATGCGACTTCTTTTTTAATCTCTTGGATTAATAAGTCCAATTTTCCAGGCTCCCATGGAAAGTGTCAGGACGAGGAGAATCCAGAGAATTATAGTCACTAAGGCCGAAACTCTGGACATGAAGAAAGAAGTAACACCCAGGAGAACGCTTATCGCGTAAAGGACGAGAACCGCGTTCCTGTGCGGAATACCTTTCTTTAAAAGCACATCGTGGATATGCTCACGATCAGCGGAAAGAATGTCTTTTCTCTTTAACCTCCTGCGGATGACAGCAAAAAGGATATTGAAAATAGGGATGCCTAAAGCTGCAATGGGTATGCTCAAGGAGATGATGGATGAACGCTTCACCATTCCCTCAATAGTCATGTTGGCTAAGATAAACCCTATGAACATGACACCTGCTTCTCCCATAAAGATTCTGGCCGGATGAAAATTGTAAGGCAAAAAACCTATGCAGGAACCGGCAAGTGCCAGCATAGCCACCAGTGTAGTCGAGGATCCGAAAGTCAGAAAATTATTGGACCAAGCGACAAAAAAGAGAGTAAGGGCTGAGATAGAACAAATCCCGGCGGCAAGACCATCTAACCCATCCATCACCTTTACCGAAGCGGTGATAGCGGCTATCCATAAAATTGATACTGGAATGCTCAGGGCTTCAAGCAAGAGCATCTCTGTCCCGAAAGGATTTGTCAAAAATTGAATGCGTACACCGTAGCCCACCACGATGCTTGAGGCGAGGAAGATCCCGAACAGTTGCCCTTTTGAGGAAATCCGGAAAACATCGTCCACCAATCCGACTAAAAACAGGATAGAACCAGATACCAGGATGCTTATATCCTTGATTGAGAGTTGGTCGAAAAAGAGCATAGCGATTAAGAAGGAAAAGTAAATGGCGACCCCACCTAAAAGTGGGATGGGCGTCCTATTGACTGAGGTGGCAGTTGGCTGATAGTAAAAATTAAACCTGATCGCTAACCAGCGCATCAAGGGAGTCAAGACCAGGGATGTCAGGAGGGCTACCGGGAAAGCCCAAAAAAGCTTATCCATTATCTAAAGGAAAAACTGGAAGCAATCTGCTCGAAGACTCCCACGATCTGGTCAAATCCATCCAGGCTTACGTCGAAGGTAATTAAATAACCTAAATTACCACGCACCACATAGTACTGGATGTCCTTTAAAGGCTGTCCCTGGAAGGTTAAAGTGAAAATCCTCTTAACACCGGTGGCGTTTCCCAAAGAGACATCCTCCAGGGAAACGCTCTGATAATCCTGATAGAAATTTTTCAGCCTTTCCTTTTCAATTTTTTGAGCTAGCTCCATAGCGCTCATGGGAGTGGCTAATTCTTCTACCTTAACGGTCATGTTTGGGAGATAATTGGCCACTATCTCACCGGTTAGGTATACCACAACCCCGGGAAGATTCCCCAACTGCCAGTTTTCGGGATAAGTAAAAGAAAAACCATAGTTGGTGCTGGTATAGGTCTGAGGGCCAGCTGCAGTGGGAGTCGGGGTAGGTGTTTGGGAAGAAGGAATGTACCAGCTATTCAGTATTCTCCGGAATGTACCTTCATACTGATCGAACTTGTTCAAAGGAGCGTACCCGAAAAAGTAAAATCCCCAGTGGTTGGATACGCTACAGCCAATCAGGGCCTTATATTTTGCTGAAGATAGAGTAAGTATTTTCCCGGGTGCCTCACCGAACAACTTATCTTCCTCCTGGAAAGTAGCATCTGGGAACTTGCCCTTTGCCCAGTCCTTGTTCTCCTGCACGTAATCGCTCAAGGTTTTTCCTTCAGAAAGCTCCTCGTACCCCAAAATAAAAGTGTAACTGAACAGGGTATCGGTTTGAGTAGGAGAGGTGAGCTTCAGGAATTTTTCACTTTCCACCAATGCCCAGTTGGAGGGGTAATCGAAGGAAGAGTTTACCTCCGGGAAGGTATAACGCTCAAAGGAAAGGCCTTCCTGAGAGACGGCTACATCGGCCGTGGCGGTCATGCCATTATAAATGGCCTGTATCGTGGCCTGTCCCTCCTCGATTGCAGTAAAATTACCGTTTTCGTCAATTGTCCCCACATTCCCAATTACCTCCCAGCTTGGCGTTACGGTGGTAGGATTATCACTTTGATCGTAGCCCTTGCAGATGAATTGATAGATCTCTCCTTTTTTCAGCTCAATGCTCGATGGGCTAATTTCTATTCTCCTCACCGGGGAAGGAGGGCCTTCCTTCACTATCACTCCAGCATAAGCGGAAAGCTCCGCATTGTTCATACTGTATGTAGCGAGAATGGTGGCATTCCCGGGCTTCAGGGCCTTAAACAAGCCGTTTTGGTCGATGGTTCCAATGTCCTTCTCTAGCACGCTCCATTTTGCTTGAACATCGACCTCGTTTCCCGATTTGTCCTCTGCCTTTATTCTGAATTGCTGTTCCTCGTTTACCGCCAGAGTGACGTTTGCCGGGAGAACCGTGATTTTGGCCACATTCGCGGCTTCAATTACCTTGACTCGGGCCGTTGCTGTGAGCTCCTTGTATTTTGCTTCGATCGCGGCTTCTCCTTGGGCGGACGGCTTGAACAAGCCATTTCCCTCTATTTTCCCGATGTCAGAGGGGTCAACCGTCCAGGTAATACCCTCCTTGAGCTTTACCTCTTTTCCATCCTTTTGGACTCCGATCACCGAGAAACTTAGAGAGGCATCAGTGGTGAGCTGTTTGAATGAGGGATCAATTTTTATCCTGACGATCTCCTGACTGCTCTCAGGGGTGCTGGGAACGAAAATGCGGTAAATCAAGTACACCAATACACACAGTATTATAAGAAGACCAACAAAAATCAGAGGAAGCTTAGGCGTCTGCCTCCTTCTTTTTTTCTTTGAAACCTTAACTGTGTAAGTTTTCTCGGGCAGAGTAGCCGTAAGCGGTTCGCCACAGTAGTTACAGTAGCGACTTCCCTCCGGATTCTGCTGTCCGCAATTATTGCAACGCACCACAGTTACCCCCTTTTCC
>JANLFM010000005.1:17588-51706 GCA_024655865.1 Caldisericota bacterium | reverse complement strand
TGAGTATCTGTATTTTAACATTAAATTCTTCGGTTTACCCTTTACAAACTTCAGCTATGCTACAATACAAAAAAAGAAGGAGTATGTCGATAGCAGCAATGGTGGGGTCTATTATTGAGGGCTTAAAAGTTAGAATGAAAAACTTCCGGGCAATCATTATCGGCCTTGTGGTATTGGTTTTTCTCTTAAGTTCCTGCGGAAAAGCTGAAACTTTTGTCAGCATAGTTGGTGTGGTTTACGATTCTCAGACGAATGAGGTTTTAGAGAACGTCACTGTCAGATTTGATCCGGACATTTTTACCACCACCTCCCCCCGTGGAGTTTTTGAGCTTAACAATATCCCTCCTGGAAAAATTCAACTCTCTTTTGAAAAGGAGGGTTACCGTCCTGCCGTTAGAGAGTTTGAACTGAAGGAGGGTAAGGAGTTTCTCGAGGTGCTCATGGAGAGGCAAGAGACAGTTGCCTATACCATTGCGGATCAAGTGAAGCTCAGATCACAGCCCTCGGTTGAGGGGGAGATCCTTGACGCCTTAGCCACCAACACCAAAGTGGCTTTGGAGGGAAGCCAGGATAAGGGATGGTATAAGGTGAAGGTAAACGATAAGACAGGGTGGATCTGGGGCGGTTATTTGAAGTCTGAGAGCGTTACCATCCCCAGAATGGAGGTAAGAAAAGACTCCCTGTTGTTAAGCTCGCCTGAAGAAGGAGCCCAGGAAATCCAGGAAGTTTATGAGGGTTACCAGGTCATTGTCTCTGAAAACAAAGGGGAGTGGGTGAAGGTGCTTCTCCCCAGTGGGGCTGAGGGATGGATACCCCTGAGCGTTCTTTCCCCTTAGGAGGCGCTGATGGCTCGAATTTCTAAAAAGAGCGGTAAGTCATTCGACCGGTTCATGCCCCCTTCGGATCGAGAGCGAAAACAGGCCCTTCAACGGCAGACTATAGCGCGTATCGGGGATGAGGATCAGATTTTGGAAGCCGAAATTAAAAAGTTATTAGCTCAGGACCCTTTCGTATACGTGGAGGACATCTCTATGCGCGTGAAAAAGGGAAAGGTTGAAATATCCGGAGTGATTGACTCTCCGGCGCAAAAGGAACGGGTAGAATCCCTGCTCTCAGGATTTCCGGGCATCAAGGACCTGAGAATTGACCTGACCGTGGGAGAGGTTAGGACAATATCGGAAAAGGCTGTTCTTGATCTTATATCAAAAGCTATTGAGGACTTTCGCATTCCTGTGAAGGGCCTCGGTTTAACCCTGAAAGGAGGGATCCTCTCGGTCTCTGGGAGGGTGTCAACGCTCAAAGACAAATTGGAGATAATGAAAATTCTCAGCGCAATTCCCGGGATCAAGGATATTTCGGATCATATTACTGTAGGTTTCGAAGAGATACCGGACGATGTGACTATCAGGAATAAGGTAATGCTGGCCATTTCCGAAATGAGCTCCATGAAGGTCAGAGATTTAAAAGTTCGGGTATCACGGGGTACCGTGCATTTAAAAGGAGAAGTAAATGTTTTACAGGACAAATTGCCTCTTATCGAAAAAATTGCTTCTGTGACAGGGGTTAAGGAAATAGTTGACGAAATCGTGCATGAGGCAGTAGAAAGTTCTGCTGGCCAGCTACGCCGGAAAATTGAATCCTTACTCACTAAGGATTCCCGCTTGAGTAATTGCAGAATTAACTTTGAGATCTCTGGCGGAACCATTTTTCTCCAGGGTGAGATTCGCTCGCATGTGCAGCTTTATATCATCGAGGAAATCCTGAGCAACTTCTCCGAAATAAAAAGAGTAGTTAATGAGCTTTTGCTGGTTCCTTAATTAGAAGTAAAGAAAAATTATTTTTCTTTTGCCCCTGAAATAACCTTATTTCTATTGACTATTAAACTGTTTTTTGCTTTTTTTACTAAAATTACCTGAAGGGGGGTATAAAACTGAATGGGCGAAGAAACAGTTGTCTTCGCAAGAAGAGCTTCAGGTCTGGTAAGGGAGCTTAGCTGGTGGGACGTTCTTCTCTTCACGCTTGCTGGCCCAGCAGCCTCAGGTATGACCTACTACACTGTTAAAGTGCCTGGCCTCTATCCCGGCGGTAACATCGTGCTTGCATTTCTGGTTGGCCTCATTATCTGGATCTTTCCGGTCATCGTCCTGGCAATCTTTGCTTCCTCCTTTCCCAGAAGCGGCTCTCTCTACGTGGTGATTTCTCGGGTTCTCCATCCACTTTTTGGCTTCATTCCTAACTGGACCTATGTACTTGGTGGTGGTGCAGCGCTGGCGGTTGGCTTCTTAAATTATCTGGGATTGATTCCGATTGCCAGTAGCTTGCAGGTTGCGGGGCAGATCACTAAACATGCTTCCCTGGTTGCGATCGGTGAATCACTCGCCGATCCCTGGATCAGGCTCTGGATTGCACTGGGTCTTACGGTGATCATCTGGTTCCTGGAATTGTTGGGTTTAAGCAGGCTAAAATGGGTTCTGCGCGTGCTGATATATCTTCCCCTAATCGTCACCGCGATCGCCATAATAGCTTTTTTTGTAGGATCCGGAACGCAAGCATTTGACTCTGTTTATGGCGCAGGAATGTATGATAAAGTGAACAGCCTGGCTAATGATCTGGATATTGCTGGATCCATGATGTCCCCGGGGGAGGCCCTCCAGGGTATGTTACTCTCCGTGCTCTGGGCTTATACTGCGGCAGAAGCTGTTTCCTTCGTGGGGAGCGAGGTAAAAACGCCGCGCAAGAGCTTCCTGCGAGGTATGCTCATCGGTATTGTAGCAGTAGGTCTGCTCTACATCCTCAATGCCTGGGCTGTCCAGGTAGCCTTTAGTGGTGATTTCATCAGGAACTACAGCTGGCTTTACTACAACCAGACTGATCAACTTCAGAGCTTGCTGGGAGTGACACCCGCGGCACCCTCTATTCCCTTCTACGCCTCGTTGATCATGGGGTCCTCAACCTTTGCCATCATATTCGGTATCGGGTATTTCCTCTGGTACCTGAACACCTCCATGATCATCTGGATGGCGGGAGTGCGCGGGATTTTTGCTATGGCTTTTGATCGCTTGCTCCCTACCAAACTAACTGAAGTCAACCGCAAGGGAGCCCCGACATGGGCAAATCATCTGATTGGTATTTTTGCATTATTGGGAGTATTTATCGGGCTGGGAGATTCTTTAGGAGCTGCACTTTCCTCAGTCATGCTGGCAATTGAGGACTTCACCTGCATGTTCTTCATCTGGCCCTTAGGTCTTGCAGCCATGTTCCTGCCCTTTACCCGTCCGGACCTTTTTGAGAAGTCCACTTTCCAGTACAAAATTTTTGGATTTCCCTGGGTATCTGTTCTGGGTGCAATTACGTTTGGAGTGGGATTCTGGATCATGCTTACCGTAGGTCTGGAACTAACTAATATCTGGTCTCAGATTGGGGTTGCCCTGTTTATCCTTGTAGGGCTGATTTTTGTGGCCTACATGTACAGGAGAAACAGGAAAGAGGGAATCGACCCCACCAAGATTTTTACGGAGATCCCACCCGCTTAAGCAAAGCTTTTGAGATTCAGGGCCCCCGAAAGGGGGCCCTGAAAAAAGGAGGAAGCATGAGGATATTTTTCGCAGTGGATGTACATGGTGCCACTACCGTCTGGCGCAAATGGATTACTGCTGTGAGCATGTATGAGGCTCAAGCCCTGATCCTGGCCGGAGACCTTACGGGAAAGGCTTTGGTCCCTATAATTCGACAAAAGGATGGAACCTACAAAACGGCTTACTTTGGTCAAACATGGCTCTTGAAAAGCGAAGAGGAAATTCAGGACATTGAAAGGAAACTGGCTAACGGGGGAGTTTATTCCGTGCGCTGCGATCCTGATTTCGTGGAGGAGTTGAAGAAGGATTCTTCTAAAGTGGAAGAGCTGATGAAGCAAAAAATGGTAGAAAGAATGAGGGAGTGGCTTAAACTCTTAGTGGAGAAAATCGATACCCGGAAAATTATCACAGTGGTGATGCCTGGAAATGATGACGAACTGGTGATAGATGGCGTAATTAAGGAATTTGAAGGCGCGGGTATTATTTACCCTTTAGATAGAATTTTTGAACTGGAAGGACACGAGGTTCTCAGCTTTGAATACGTTAACCCAACTCCGTGGAATACTCCCCGGGAGGACGATGAGAGGGGTATCAGGCGACGGCTGGAGGAAAAAATCTCTCAGCTCAAAAACGTGAAAAACTCGATCTGGAATGTCCATTGCCCTCCTTCTAATACCAATCTCGATCTGGCGCCCAAACTTGATAAATCGCTCAAACTGGTCGCAGGCCTGGATGGCGTGAAATTTGTGCATGTGGGTTCCACCTCGGTGCGCCAGGCCATTGAGAGATACCAACCATTGCTCTGTCTTCACGGGCATATCCATGAGTCCAGTGGTTTTGACATGATAGGAAAGACCCTTTGTCTCAACCCTGGCTCAGAATACGGCGAGGGTCTGCTCAGGGGCTTCATTATTAATATCACGCCCGCTGGCGTGGAAAATTACTGGAAAATCCAGGGATAGGGGTGAAAGTGGAAAAGAAGTTTGTCCATCTGGAGCCAGAGCTTTTCCTGAAGGAGGCCCTTAATTTAGTTCAAAAAGCCCAGGAAAAGGGAATTTACTTGAGGATTCTCGGCGCCCTTGCAGTATATCTGCACACAGAGCATGCTCCTGAGCAAAGGAAGTTATTTTTCTCGCTCGGCCGCCTGGGAGAAGGACAGCCTATTTTCACGGATCTCGATCTTATGGCCTACTCCAGGCAAGCAGTAGAAGTGCGAAAATTTTTGGAAAAGGAAATGGGCTACAAGCCCAATGTCTATGTCAATTCCATCTTCGCTTTCAGGAGGAACATCTTTCAACATCCGCAAGGCCTGTTTGATGTGGATATCTTTTACGATCTTCTTGACTTCTCCCACCCTGTAGAGTTTGGCAGGGTACCTGGAAAGGGGAGGTTAGAGGTGGATTTTCCCACAATCAGCCTTGCGGACGTGGTCTTGGAAAAACTTCAAATTCATGAGATTAACAGGAAAGACCTGATTGACCTCTTAGTCCTTTTCGCCTCCCACCCATTCTCGGAGTCCGAGGAGAAGGAGAGCATCAACGTTGCCCATATCTCCAGAACTCTTGCTGGTTCCTGGGGCTTCTGGTACGACGCCTGTATGAATTTGAATAAACTTTTAAGCTTCGCCACAGAGGCTAAAGAATCGGGCAGTATCGAGAATGCGCTCTACGACATGGTTAATAAGCAGACAGAATTTTTGCTGAAGCGCATTGAGGAGGAACCTAAAACTCCGCAATGGGTCAAAAGGTCCAGAAAGGGTACTTCCATTCCCTGGTATAAAGAAGTAGAAGAGGTAGAAAGGTAACCTCTCGATTCTCTGCTTAACATTTCATCCTTTTTACCGCAGCGAAAAAATGATATTATTTATTATATGAGCTTTACCCGCTACTTTTGTCCTGAGATCGAAGCTCTCTGGGAAGAACAAAACCTGCTTTCGACTTGGTTGAAGGTAGAGCTTGCTTACTTGCAGGCGAGGTCGGAACTGGGGGATATCCCGGAAGAAGCCTGGTTGAGAATCAAAGAAAGGGCGTCCTTTGGTTCTGTAGAAGAAGTCAAGGAATTAGAAGCTCAAACCAGGCATGACCTGGTAGCCTTCTTGAGGGCAGTGGAAAAAAGGCTGGGCGAAGATTTTCGCTACTTCCATGAAGGCCTCACTTCGCAGGATATTAAGGACACCTCATTCTCCTTGATATTAAAGGAATCAGGGAGGATAATCAGCGCCGAGTTGGAGCGCTTGATTGAAGTCTTACATTCTCAAGCTAAGCGTTATCGAGACCTTCCCATGATTGGCAGGACCCACGGAATTCATGCCGAACCTATTACCTTTGGCTTAAAGCTTTTACGGTACAAGAAAGCTTTTGAGCGCCAGGCGGAAAACCTCGACAGTGCTATTTCCAGGATTTCGGTGGGTAAATTTTCTGGCGCAGTAGGGACTTATCACGGCCTTTCCTTAGAAATAGGGCGACGGGCATGTCAAATTTTGGGTTTGAACCTCCTGGTTATTACTTCTCAGATTATCCCCAGGGATATTTATGCCCAATTCTTTCTCGCTTTAGCCATGATTGCATCTGTAGTAGAAGAAGTTGCTACTGAGATCAGAAATCTTCAACGGTCTGAAATAGGGGAGGTGTCTGAGCCCTTCTTCTCAGGACAAATGGGATCCTCAGCTATGCCTCATAAAAGAAACCCCGTGCTCTCAGAGCAACTTTGCGGACTGAGCAGAGTTGTTAGGCATAACTCCTTTTCTGTTCTGGAAAACATACCCAGCTGGCATGAACGTGACATTTCCCATTCTTCCGTAGAGCGAATTGTAGCTCCCCTGACCACAAACATTACCGCTTATATGCTACGCACTCTGCATAGCATTCTGGAAACCCTTGATGTGGATGAAGGCCGAATGGTGGAAAATATTAATTTAACTCGTGGCTTAATTTTTTCCCAAAACCTTACCCTGGCTTTAGTGCGCAAGGGGATTTCCCGAGAGAAAGCAAGCCAAACGGTCCAGAGGCTATCTTTTGAGGCCATAAGGAATCAGGAGAACCTGCGCTCTCTGGCTGAAAAAGATGAACTTGTAAAAACCACTCTTACCAAAGATGAGCTTAATCAGGCTTTTAACCCGAACGCCTTTTTCGAAAACATTGAGCGTATTTTTACACTGGAAGAAGAGGAGCTACATTAAGGGATGTATTTTCTGGAAAACCTGGGCGCAGAGCTTCGCTCTGCTCTATCTCAATATTCAACGTTAGAACTGGAGCCCTTATGGGAACAGGGCGGGAAATTTGGTGATTTTTCCACTAACTTTGCTTTCCAGGCAGCACGGCAGTTGAAGAAAAACCCGATGGAGATCGCCAGTTTTTTGCGTGAGCGCCTTTTAGATCGCCTTTCTCAAAAGATAACAGTGGAGGTAGCCCCACCAGGGTTTTTGAACTTTATTCTCCAGGATGAGGGTATGCTTCAAATACTGAGGGAGGTCTTCCAGAAAGAAGAGAAATACGGCTATTGGGACTACGGTAAAGGAATCAGGACGAACATCGAATTCTGCAGTGCCAACCCCACAGGGCCGATTCATTTGGGTAATGCTCGCGGCGCTTGCCTGGGACACGTCCTTTCCAATTTGTGGGATGCGGTGGGTTACGATGTTACCAGGGAGTACTACTTCGACGATGTAGGAACCCAGGTGGATGCTTTCGTTCTTTCTATCGAGGCCCGCTATCGTGAGCATTTGGGTCAGCCTTTCCAGTTCCCGGAGAACGGTTATTACGGGGAATATGTAAGAAAAATTGCTGAGGAGATCGCTTCTAAATACGGATCTCAACTCCTGGAACTCAAGGAACAAGAAAGGCTGAAGGTTTTCCGCGAAGAAGGTCTGACAATTATGCGGGCCCAACATCAGAGAACCCTTTCCAATTTAGGAATCGAGTTTGACGTCTGGTTCCCTCAGAGTTCCCTTAAAGAAGGGTGGTTGGACCGGGCTCTTTCCGTCCTCAAGGAAAGAGGATACCTCTACGAGAAGGACGGCGCAATCTGGTTTGCGTCCTCCAGGTTCGGAGATGACAAGGATAGGGTAGTGATACGTTCCAACGGGGAGCCCACTTATTTTGCCTGGGACATTGCCTACAACCTGAACAAAGTTTCCCGGGGTTTTCAGATAATCATTGACATCTGGGGTCCGGACCATCATGGATATGTGCCCAGGAACAAGGCAGCATTCGAGGCTTTAGGATATGATTCTAAGAACTTGATCTTAATCATTTACCAGATAGTGAAACTGTTCGAGGGCGGGGAGGAAGTCTCCATGTCCAAAAGGACCGGAGAGTTTTTAACCTTGGATGAGCTCGTGGAAACGGTGGGAAAAGATGCCACTATCTTTTTCCTTCTCAACACAGGAATAGATTCCAATCTCGATTTTAACCTGGACTTAGCCAGGGAGCGCACAATGGATAACCCGGTTTACTATCTCCAGTATGCTTACACGAGGGCTCTTTCTATCGAGAGAGAGGCTCAAGCCAGGGGGAAGAAGCTGCCAGAGATTGAAAATATTTCTCCTACTTTTGGAGAGCCGGAGAGGAAACTAATAGCCCTCCTGGCGCTGATGCCGCAGGAAATCTTGAAAGCGGCAGTTACCATGACGCCCCTGAGGCTTGCAAATTTTGCTAAAGACCTAGCCGGTGAGTTCCATGCTTTTTATCACGATCACCGAGTTCTGGGTGCAGAGGAAAAGGTAGAAATTTCCAGGCTCGCCCTCGTCAAAGCAATTAGGGTGGTTCTATCAAATATTCTAAAAATACTGGGGCTCTCTGCCCCTGAGAAAATGTAAAGGAAAGGAGAACCAAAATGGGAATAGGATCACCTTTCGGAACTCATCGGGTTATAGAGCCAATTGGGGTTATGCCCCAGGCAGCGTGGAAACTAAACAATAACATGGATCACATTTACGACAACGAGATCCTGGTTAAAGTTGAGCGATTAAATATAGATGCTGCGAGCTTCACCCAGTTAGAGGAAGAAGCGGGGGGAGACCCTCAAAAAATCGCTGGTCAGATCAAGAGGATAATAAAAGAAAGGGGGAAAATGCATAACCCGGTTACCGGTTCCGGAGGCATGTTTATTGGAACCGTGAAGACTATAGGTCCGGCGCTAAAAGCGAAAATTGACCTGAAAGAGGGAGATCGCATTGCTTCCCTGGTTTCCCTGAGCCTTACACCCCTCCTTCTTAAGCGCATAAAGAAAATCGACATGGACAAAGACCAGGTGGAAGTGGATGGTTTGGCCATTCTTTTTGAATCCGGGGTCTATGCTAAATTACCATCCGATCTTCCTGATAAGCTGTGCCTGGCTGTTTTAGATGTAGCAGGTGCTCCAGCTCAAACGGCCAGGCTGGTCAAACCGGGAGATACGGTGCTCATTATTGGAGCCGGGGGTAAATCCGGCCTGCTTTGCCTCTATGAGGCTCGAAAAAGGGCAGGGGTAACAGGAAAAGTTATCGGTTTAGGTCACAGCAAGGAGAGTACAAAAAGGATTGAGGAAAGCGGCTTTGCCGACATCGCTTTTCAGGGAGACGCTACTAAGCCCGTGGAGGTTTACGAAAAAATGATGGAGCTTACTCAGGGGAAGCTGGCCGACGTTACTATCAATTGTGTAAATATCCCCGGAACGGAAATGGCTTCCATTATGAGCACTCGAGACGGAGGAATTGTTTACTTTTTCAGCATGGCGACCAGTTTCACTGCTGCAGCACTAGGAGCAGAGGGAATTGGCAAGGATGTGACAATGATCATTGGAAATGGTTATGCTCAGGGGCACGATAAAATCTCCCTTCATCTTTTAAGGGAAAGCCCCAAGTTGAGAGAAATGTTTGAAAGAATGTTCATTTAGGGGAGGAGTATATGAGGGACTGGAGAGAAATTCCGCTCTGGAAGGATATTCAAGAAAGCCAATGGAACGATTGGCGCTGGCAGGTTAAAAATCGGATTACCAATATTGAGGAATTAAAACAAGTAATAAATATCGATCCTGAGGAAGAAGAGGGCATAAGGAGAGCACTTCAAGTTTTTCGTATGGCCATAACGCCTTATTTTGCTACATTGATGGACCCGGTTGACCGGAATTGCCCGATTCGCCTTCAATCCGTGCCTTCGGTTCTGGAAACACACAGAAGCAAGTTTGACCTTCACGATCCTTTGGCAGAAGAGAGGGATTCACCAGTCCCCGGGCTTACACATCGCTACCCCGATAGAGTGCTTTTTTTAATCACCGATCAATGTGCTATGTACTGCCGCCACTGCACGCGACGCCGCTTTGCTGGGACCTTTGACCGCTCCCGATCCAAGGAAGAGCTCGATCGATGTCTCAATTACATCAGGGAAACCAAAGTAGTCAGAGACGTTTTACTTTCCGGGGGCGACGCACTTTTAATTTCCGATGAGCTTCTGGAATACCTGCTTAGGGAACTGCGCAAGATCCCACATGTAGAAATAATTCGCATTGGTACTAGGGCACCGGTGACCATGCCCCAAAGAATCACCCCGGAACTTGTGAACATGTTGCGCCAGTATCATCCAATTTGGGTTAACCTTCAATTCAACCATCCGAAGGAAATAACTCCCATATCAGCGGAAGCCTGCATCCGCCTGGCGGATGCAGGAATTCCCCTCGGGAACCAGAGCGTCCTGCTTAAAGGAATAAACGATTGCCCTACTGTGATGAGAAAACTGGTGCATGAGCTCTTAAAAATCCGCGTGCGGCCCTATTACATATACCAATGTGACCTCTCAGAGGGAATCGGGCATTTCCGGACCTCGGTTCTCAGAGGGATAGAAATTATCGAAAGCCTGAGGGGACACACGTCGGGAATGGCAGTTCCCACCTTTGTGGTCGATGCCCCTGAGGGGGGAGGCAAAATCCCCCTTTGCCCCAATTACTTGCTCTCTCTTTCTCCAGAGAAGGTTGTGTTGCGCAACTTTAGGGGAGAGGTTTATTCTTACCCCCAGCCTGAAGAGTATTGTTCCCACGACCCCTCTACTTGCCCTCATTGCCAGAGAGAAGGGGTTCCCTCGCCCAGTATCCTGGAGGGGAACATTGGTCGAAGGAGGAATTCTTGATGCGGATTCTCCCCCTTTTGAAGGGGTGCCGAGCAGTCTCCGTGGTCGGCACCGGCAAAGGGAGCGGAAAAACTACAACCTGCAATTATATTCTGGCTGAGGCTCAAAAGGATCGGAGGTTAGGTATTACCTCCTTTGGCCTTGGTGGAACCCAAACACTACTTGAGATCCCCCAGAATTCACTAATCGCTTTGGCCAAAAACTGCGAAATCGCGAAAAAACTGGAGCTTCTTGACGAAACCGATGCCGAAACCCCATGGGGTCCCGTGGTGATTGGCAGGGCGAAAGAGGATATACAAACAATTATCGCTGGCCCATTATGCTTGAGTGATCTTAAAAAAATCAAAGACAGGCTTCTCTCGTTGGGCTGCGACTTAGTAGTCATTGATAGCGTTCTGGACAAGAAATCCTCTTCCTCCTCAAGGGTTTGCGATTGCTTTATTCTCTCAGCAGGAATTGATTTTTCTGATCGGGACTCCATGTACGAGGAAATCCAAAGCCAGGTTGAAGTGCTCAGCATTCCTGTTGCTACTTCGCTACCACCCTCTTTTGATAAGCACTATGCTAAGGTGCAGGAAAAATGGATTCCTTTTGACATCAAGGATATACCTGCTAATTTGCTTCTAGAGGCAGAGGAGATATTCTGGCCTGGCGCCTTTGTTGGGGGATCTGTAAACCTGATCGCTGGCTGGAAAACCAGTTTACCCGTAATCGTTGAGGAACCTTGGCAACTTTTCCTCTCCAGTTCAGCCTGGCGCAACCTCAAAAGGGATGGATGGATTTTTAAGTCCTGTTTTCATTCACCAATAGCTTTGGTAACCCTGAACCCCTGTTCCAGCTCCGGGTTTTCCATAAATCCCAGAGAATTCCTCATCAGGACTAGCGAAATGCTTGGACCCTTAAAAGTCATCAATTTAAAATTAAATGAGTGATCTCTTTCTGGATAGGGACACCCGGGAGAGAGTAGAATGGGACTACCTTTTGTCCTTGTTAGAGGTGCGCTCTCCCCTGGGGCTTCAATATAAAAACCGTCTTAAGCCCTATTTACCTGGGGAAGAAAAGGAACTGAAAGAGGAATTACGGAGAAGCCAAAAGTTTTCCCAGTTCATTTCCCAAAATCGAGATTGGCTACACCAGCTTTCCTCTAACCTCCAGGAGCTTAAAGACCTGAGAAACAGTTTGAAAAAGGCCAAGGAGGGCGGCAGGCTCTCCGTGACCGAACTTTTCGAAATAAAGCGTTTTTTGTTTATCCTTGAGAACCTAAAGGGATTGATGAGAAACCGCGAACTTTCCTGGCTTGCGCGCTTCAGGCCAAAAGGGGCGCCTGCCCTTTTTCGTATCTTAAATAAAGGTAACCAAAGCCCCCAAAGCTTTTACCTCGTGGACGAGTACTCTCCACAGCTAAAAAAATTAAGGCGTGAGAAGCTAGAGCTGCGCTCTAAGTTGGAGCAGGAAAAAAGCAGGATAGTTGAAGAGCTCAGAAAAATGGGTCTGGAACATTTCCACCAGGGTGAAATTACCCTGCAAAAAGAAACCCCAGAGGCTTCAAAGATTTTGTCTCACCCCCTTATTTACTTGAAATCCGAGAATCTGCATTCCCTGGTCTTTGCCCCACGCCTTTCCTCCGAAGCCCTAAAATGGAGCGGCAGGATCAAGGAAATAGAAGTCGAAGAGGCAAAGAGGGAAAAGGAGGTTTGCCAGGTGCTTTCCCGAAAGGTAGCCAATTTCGCCGAAAGCCTGGAGCAAGATACAGAAAGGGTAGCTTACCTGGATTTCCTGCTTGCAAAATCTGAGGCCGCTTTAAATTACGGGGGTATCATGCCCCAAATCTTAAAAGGCGAGGGTAAAACTTCAGTCTCGATGAGTAATGGAGTGCACTTGCCTCTCGCTTTAAGGCTCAAGGAAAAGGGTTACAGATTTCATCCACTCTCCATTCACCTCAAGGAAGGAGCTGCTTTGCTCACAGGCGCTAATATGAGCGGCAAAACAGTTCTACTCAAAACAGTGGGTTTGAATGTGTGCCTTGCCCAACACGGAATGCTAGTCCCGGCAAAGTCCTTCAAATTGCGCCCCTTTGATTTTGTTTTTTTCTCAACCCGTGGGAAAGAGCAAGATGGACTGAGCGCTTTCGGTGCGGAGATTTCTGGATTAAAAAGGGCACTGTCCTTGAGCAAAAAGAGGGGCCTTTTCCTGGTTGACGAACTCGCTCGGGGCACGAACCCTAAAGAAGGATTTGCCATCAACGCTGCAATCCTAAAATTTTTGAGTGATACTAAATCCACTTCCCTTTTTACTTCCCATTTCGATGGACTTGCTAGGGTTTGCCGAGTAGAGCACTGGCAGATGGCTGGTCTGGGGAACATCAGCCTGGACCAGGTAAAGCTTCTGGTGAAGGGGGCAAGTGAGGACTTGATTTTAACGCTGATGGAATATCGGCTGGAGAAGGTAAAGAAAGAGCAAGCCGTTCCCCATGATGCCCTAAAAATCGCTTTGCTTTTAGGTTTAGACGAGGTTGTGATAGAATTAGCCGAGACTTTTTTAAAGAAGGTGTAAGATGAAGCTTAACATATCTCAGGAGCAAGCAAACGCTTGCCGTCAGATTGCGAAGGAAGTTGCCTTGGAAATCCAAAGAGATATTGCTCCATTAAGCACCGTTTCCGTAGAACGAGCCATTTTGCGCCTTTTGGGGATCGAAGGGGAAAAGGAAAAAATTCCTTATGTAAATATCCTGGTGGATAATCTTAAAGAGCAAAAAGCCCTGGAAGAAGGGGTGCTCTACTGGATTGCTAATGCTTGTTTAAATACCGGGCTCAGTCCCCAAGATGTAGCCTTAAAGGTAGTGTCTGGCTCCTTTAATCCAGTTCACCTATCGAGAAAAAGCTTTCAAGAAGTTAAGAATAAAGCTGAGGAATTAGCTACTGAAAGCTTAAGCCGGTTATATAAAAAGAAAAAAGCCAGGGAGGCCCTTAAGCAGTCTTTTCCTCCATCTTTACCCCCCCTGCTTTACGTGATTGTTGCTACGGGAAACATCTACGATGACATAGCACAAGCTAAAACAGCTGCGGAACAGGGCGCCGACTGCGTAGCTGTAATTCGCTCTACAGCTCAAAGCTTGCTGGATTACATTCCTGAGGGCATTACCACTGAGGGGTTTGGGGGCACATTCGCTACGCAAGCGAATTACAGGCTTATGAGGCAAGCCTTGGATGAAGTTGCTCAAAAGGTTTCTCGTTATATTTATCAGGTAAACTATTGCTCCGGATTGTGTATGGCTGAGATTGCAGTCCTGGCAATCCTGGAGGGCCTGGACATAATGGTAAATGACGCTTTCTACGGTATCCTCTTCCGGGACCTCAATATGTACCGGACCATGGTTGATCAGCATTTCTCCCGGTACCTACTGGGGCTCTTTGACATCATCATCACCACAGGAGAGGATAACCTGATCAAAACAGTGGACGCCTTCAAGGAATATAGCATTGTTCTGGTCTCACAGTTTATTAACGAGCAATTAGCTCAGCAGGCTGGGATGAAGAAAGAACTAATCGGGTTGGGGCACGCAGCGGAACTCGACCCCAAAATCCCTGATAGCTTATTGTGGGAGTTAACTCAGGCTCAGCTTGTGCGCCAGCTTTTCCCTCGTTCCCCGGTCAAATTTATGCCCCCTACGAGGTATAAAACCGGCAATATTTTCTTCGCCCACGCTCTGGATACCATTTTTAACCTCGTGGCTGTCTGGACTGATCAGAGAATAGTGCTTCTGGGAATGCCAACCGAGGCGCTTCATACTCCTTATGTCCAGGATAGATTCCTTAGTCTGGAAAGTGCCCTGCATATTCGCAATGCTTCTCGATCCTTTTCTCGCGAGCTTCAATTTATCAGGAACGGTCAAGCGGACAAGAGAGCCTGCGAGCTCCTTACTCAGGCTATGGAGACCTTAATAAAAATTAGAGAAGCTGGGATTTGGAATGCGCTTTCCAGAGGCGTCTTTTCTCAAATCAAGAGAGAGAAAAGGGGAGGTAGGGGGTATGAGGGAGTGTTCAAAAAGGGAAAGTTTTACCTGAACCCATTCCTGGACAAAAAAATTGTGATGCAAGCCAGAAGGAGGGCGGTATGAATATTGGCGAGGTTCGTCCCTATGGCGACCGCATGAACGATGGGGCTATTCAAATTTCCTTCTCCCTTCCAGTTCCGGTCTCCGCTCGCTCTATAGAGGCCGTTAAGTTAATTGCTGCCAGAATGGGGATGAACAATATCCGATTGGTTCATGCTCAGGATATGGGGAATAATTTTTCCTTTTATATCCTCTACGGGGCGATTAATATCTCCGTAGATCTCCAAGCCATTCATGTCCCTGAGGTAGAGCTCCAACTTTTTGATTTCTGGGAAATAAACGATCTAATCCGCAGGGAGTTTGAAAGGAAAGTCGTTGTGATCGGAGCTACTATAGGAGTTGATGCGCATACCGTGGGCCTCGATGCTATTATCAGTGCCAAAGGTTTCGGAGGAGAATCTGGTTTGGAACGTTATCCTCAGTTTGAAGTCTTTAACCTCGGAGCCCAGGTCCCGCCAGAGTTAGTGGTAGAGTACTCTAAAAAGATTCATGCGGATGTAGTTTTGGTGTCCCAGGTGGTTACTCAAAGGAATGTCCATCTCTTCAATCTCTCCTTACTTGCCGAGCTCTTAGAAGCTGAAAAGCTAAGGGATAAATTGATATTGATATGCGGTGGACCTTATATCAACGCTCAAGTAGCATTGGAAACTGGTTTTGATGCTGGATTTGGCCCAGGGACAACCCCCCTTCAGGTGGCGAGTTTTATTGTTCATGAGCTAATGAAACGCAAAATGAGGAAAAAATGACTAAATTTATCTTTATCACAGGTGGTGTCGTATCGGGATTAGGTAAAGGCATATTGGCTGCCTCTACCGGTGCTTTGGTCAAAGCACGTGGCAAAAGGGTGAGCATGCTGAAGTTTGACCCTTATTTCAACATTGATGCTGGGACTATGAGCCCATACCAGCACGGAGAGGTGTTTGTGCTGAAGGATGGTACAGAGACAGACCTGGACTTGGGCCACTATGAGAGATTCCTTGACCAGGATCTTACCGGTCTTTCCAATGTTACCTCCGGGCAGATATACTCCTCAGTGATTTCTAAGGAAAGAAAGGGGGAGTATCTGGGAGCAACCGTTCAAATGATCCCTCACGTCACCAACGAGATCAAAAACGCCATCTACCGATTAGCCGAACAATCCAAAGCAGATGTTCTGGTTGTGGAAATTGGTGGCACCGTGGGCGATATTGAGGGGCTCCCTTTTCTCGAGGCTATTAGGCAGGTTCGCCTCGACCTCAAGGGCAAGGGCGCCTTTTACATCCACACTACCCTTGTCCCTTTCCTGGAGACTTCCGGAGAACAAAAAACAAAACCTACACAGCACAGTGTGCGCGAGCTCCGAAGTATTGGGATTCAACCAGACGTGATAGTATGCCGTTCCAAAACCCCTATGACGCATGCTATGAGGGACAAGGTTGCGCTTTTCTGCGATGTGGGAATCGAGGGGGTGATTTCCCTTCCGGACCTGGATTCCATTTACAGGGTTCCCCTGTTTCTGGAAGAAGCTGGGTTCGGGCATATTTTATCCGAATTCCTGGGTTACAAAGGGGAACCAGACCTTCGAAAATGGGAGGAGTTATCCCTGATCCTGAGCGAACAGAAACCTGTCTTAAAAATTGGCATTGTAGGGAAATATGTGGGGATGAAGGATACCTATATCTCTGTGATTGAGGCGCTGAAACATGCTGCCCTCGAGAATCGGGCGGATTTAAAAATCCAGTGGATTGCAGCGGATAAGCTTGATGAAGAGGAGAACTTCCGTTCTCTACTGGAACTGGATGGGGTAATTGTTCCAGGAGGTTTTGACCGACGCGGGGTGGAGGGGAAAATCAGCGCTATTAAAATAGTACGGGAAAATAATATTCCTTTCCTGGGACTCTGCTTAGGAATGCAGTGCGCAGTGATTGAGTTCGCTCGAAACGTCTGCGGCCTAAAGGGAGCTAATAGCACGGAATTTGACCCGGATACCCCTTACCCGGTAATCGATTTAATGAAAGGGCAAAGGGAAATCAGGAAAAAGGGTGGCACCATGAGATTAGGAGCTTATCCCTGTCGAGTCACCCCTGGTTCAAAAGCCAGGGAAGCCTACGGATTGGATCTTGTCTGGGAACGCCATCGACATCGTTATGAGGTAAATAACGACTACCTTGATCTCCTTGGAAAAAACGGTCTCATCGTTTCAGGGACTTATGCCAAGCAAGGTCTGGCAGAGATAATTGAGCTCCCTGACCATCCCTGGTTCGTGGGTAGCCAGTTCCACCCAGAATTCACTTCACGTCCAGGCAAGCCTAATCCACTCTTTAACTTCTTCGTTAAAGCCTGTAAAAGGAGGGCAAACGAGAATTGGAAAAACTGATAATCACAGTAGCTGTCTGCGGAGCCGAAGTAACCAAAAAGGATAACCCTAATCTGCCCATAACTCCTGAGGAAATCACCCAGGACGTCTATAATTGCTACCTCCAGGGAGCATCCATGGTTCATTTGCACGTCAGGGATCAGGACGGTAACCCTACTCAAAACGTGGAGATTTTTCGCAGGACAATTGAACTGATCAAATCCCGATGTAACATCATTATCCAAATTTCCACTGGTGGGGCAGTAGGAATGACTCCTGAAGAAAGAGCTGCCCCCCTCGTGCTCCGTCCAGAGATGGCCTCCTTGACATGTGGAACCGTGAACTTTGGTACCGGTGTTTTTTGGAACCCTCCGGATTTAATAGAAAACTTTGCTTTGAGAATGAAGGAAATGGGGATTAAGCCAGAAATTGAGGTTTTTGAAGCCGGAATGATCAATAACGCCTTGCAATTGGTAAAGAAAGGCCTTGTGCAACCACCTTTGCATTTTGATTTTGTTATGGGCGTGCCCGGGGGGATCACAGGAAATATTCGGGATTTGGTCTATCTTGTAGAGAGCATTCCTCCCGGCTCCACCTGGAGTGTTGCCGGCATCGGACGTTTCGAGTTACCCTTGGCTGTGGCGGCGCTTATCATGGGAGGCCACGTGCGCGTGGGGTTTGAGGACAATATTTTTTACTCCAGAGGAGTGCTCGCTCAGAGCAATGCCCAGCTCGTGGAGAGGGTAGTCAGGATTGCCCGGGAGTTAGGAAGGGAAGTAGCTACGCCAGATGAAGCAAGAAAAATTTTGAACCTGCATGCCTGATTCGACCTACGAAGAGCAAAAATTGATCGAATTCTTAGAGAGACTCTCCTCTCGAGAGCCCATCCCTGGAGGAGGAGCTGCTGTCGCCATTGTTTCTTCGTTCACCTTTGCCCTGGGGGCAATGGTTGCTTCATTATCCCAGGGTGAAAGGTTTCAAGAAGTTAAAGAGAAGATGAAGGGGATTGAGGAAGACCTTAAAGCAAAAATGTATAGTTTTCTTCGCCTTGCTCAGGAGGACGAGCTTGCCTTCCAGGAGCTTAGGGAAACCTTAAGGCTTCCCAGGGGAGAGACACTCCGAAGCGATCGCCTCCTCGCTGCGGCAAAGAAAGCAGTGAATGTTCCCCTGGAATTGGTTAACAATCTCTCCTCCTTTTACCCGGTTTTCAAATTTCTTCTTGAAAAGGGTAATCGGAACTTACTTTCAGACACTGGCATCGCTTGTCTTTTTGCTGCATCAGCCATCCAGGCTTCTGTGCTCAACGCGTTGATAAACCTTACCTGGGTGACAGATAAAGAATTTTGTAGGGAAACCTTATCCAAAGTGGAGAAAGCGTCTCAATGCGCTCTTGATTTTCAGGCACTGGCTCAAGTAGTAAGAAATTCATTAGAAGGAGGGCAGTAATGCAAGAGGTTTTGATATGTGACGCGCGGCGGACTGCGGTGGGAACCTTTATGGGGGCTCTAAAGGACATTCCCGCCTCTGACTTAGGGGCCATTGTTCTAAAGGAAATCATAAAAAGCAATGGATTAGATCCGAAGGAAATCGAAGAGGTGATAGTGGGAAACGTTCTTCAGGCAGGCCAGGGGATGAACCCCGCGAGACAGGTATCTCTGAAAGCGGGACTCCCCGTTTCCTCAACCGCCATGACCATAAACAGAGTCTGCGGGTCTGGTCTCCAGGCGGTGATCTCTGGGAGCCAGGAAATTAAAACTGGAGACGCCAGTCTTGTCGTCGCAGGGGGAATTGAAAATATGTCCCGGGCTCCCTTTTTGCTCTTGAAAGCAAGGGTTGGCTACCGATTGGGCAATGATCTCATAGTTGATTCCATGGTGAACGACGGTCTCTGGGACGTGTTCAACGATGTTCACATGGCAATCACTGCGGAAAACCTTGCAGAAAAATTCCATATTGCCCGTGAGGAGCAGGATCAGTTCGCATATGAAAGCCAGATGAAAGCCGCCCGTGCCATTTCTGAAGGCCGCTTTCAAAGGGAAATTGTTCCTGTAGAGATCGCGCAGCCCAAGAGTGAGCCATTCTTGTTCCGAACAGATGAACACCCTCGGCCCGATACTACTCTGGAAAAACTGGCAAAATTGAAACCAGCATTTAAGAAGGATGGTACCATTACAGCCGGTAACGCCTCTGGAATAAACGATGGGGCCGCCCTGGTTCTCCTTGCCTCCCAGGAGAAAGCCAAAAGTCTCGGTCTCAGGCCTCGAGCTCGTGTTCTGGGATATGCCGTCGGCGGGGTTGATCCTATGGAGATGGGGTTAGGTCCGGTTGAGGCTATCAAAAAAGTGCTGAAAAAAACCGGTTTAAAACTGAATGATTTTCACGTTGTGGAGTTGAATGAGGCCTTTGCTGCCCAGTCCTTAGCCGTTTTGAGGAATATTGAAATTGACCCCGCCAAAGTCAACCCCAATGGTGGAGCGATTGCCTTGGGTCACCCCATAGGAGCATCGGGTGCCAGATTACTTGTGACGTTGATTCATGAGTTAGAAAGGGCTAACAAGAACCTGGGTCTGGTTTCTCTCTGTATAGGCGGTGGACAGGGGATTGCCATGGTAGTGGAAAGGGTTTAGTTGCTTTATTTCACAAATTACAGTAAAGTCTAAACATATTAAGCCTTTGAATTTTGAATCGAAAGCGTGCTTTTGTATCTCTGGAGGTAAATTCATGGAACTATTCCTTGATACAGCGAATTTAGATGAGATCCGTGAAGCCTTAAGCCTTGGAGTAATCAGCGGTGTTACCACAAACCCCACTTTAATTGCCAAGGAAAGGGTGGACTATAAGGAGAGAATCTTGAAGATTTGCGAGCTCGTGTCTCCCGGGCCCGTCTCGGTAGAGGTGCTGAGCCAGGATGCAGAGGGTATGTACAAGGAGGCCATGGAATACGCCTCCTGGGCGCCAAATGTGGTGATAAAAGTTCCTGTCGTTAAAGAGGGATTAAAAGCTCTGAAACTGATGCATGCCGCTAAAATAAAAACCAATGTAACCCTGGTTTTTTCCTTAAATCAGGCGCTTCTTGCAGCGATCAGTGGTGCTACTTACGCTAGCCCCTTTGTCGGCCGTCTGGATGATGTTGGTCACGACGGGATGGAGTTGATTTCGCAAATTGTTGCAGTTTATGGGCTGCATGATTTCCCCACCAAAGTGATCGCTGCCTCTATCAGGCACCCTCTACATGTAGTCCAAGCTGCTTCAGTAGGAGCGCACATTGCTACAATTCCCTTTTCGGTTCTTGAGGGCATGCTCAAGCATCCTCTGACTGACATAGGAGTGAAGAGATTTTTAGATGATTGGCAAAAAGTAAAGGAGTTATTGGAGAAGAAATAAAATGGAACAGTTGACTTTAGGAGAATTACAACAGAAAAAAGTTCGCGAACTGCAAAAGATTGCGAGAGAACTGAAGGTCCCCTACTATGGAAGGCTACATCGGGATGAGCTGATAGCCAAAATCTGGGAAAGGCTGGCGCCTAAAATTGCCGAACTGCCCAAGCCCCAGATAGAAGAGAAAGCAGAATCCCTGACCGTAACCGAAGTAAAGGAAATTAAAAAACCCCTGGAGGAATTGCCTAAAGGGGATCTGGTAGAGGGAATTTTGGAAATTCACGAGGAAGGATATGGTTTTTTGCGTGCCAATTACGCTCCATCCTCCTCGGATATCTACGTTTCCCCTTCCCAGATCAAGCGTTTTGGTCTCCGTGACGGAGACGTAGTCAAAGGATGGGTTCGCCAACCCCAGGAGAAAGAAAAGTACCTGGCCCTACTGCGCGTTAAGGAGGTAAACGGCGGTGATCCGGAATTAGCCAGGATTAGACCATATTTCGAGAGTCTGACGCCTATTTTCCCAAATAAGCGTTTGAAACTGGAAACATTCCCCAACGAATTTTCCACCAGGCTGATTGACCTTGTGGCTCCCCTGGGAAGGGGTCAGAGGGGAATGATAGTTTCCCCGCCAAAGGCTGGAAAAACCACCATCCTCAAGAAAATTGCCCAGGCCATTACTAAGAATTACCCTGAGATCTTGGTTATGGTTCTGCTTGTGGATGAGCGACCTGAGGAAGTGACTGATTTCAAGCGCTCCACCACTGCCGAAGTGATCTCCTCCACTTTCGATCAACTCCCTGAGAACCACATTCGGGTAGCCAGGCTTGTGCTGGAAAGGGCCAAAAGGCTTGTCGAGCAGCGCAAGGATGTGGTTATCCTTCTTGATGGCATCACCAGACTTACCCGGGCTTATAACCTTGTAATGCCTCCTTCTGGAAGAACCCTCTCCGGCGGCCTTGATCCGGTTGCCATTCACGGGCCCAAAAGCTTTTTCGGAGCAGCAAGGAATATTGAGGAGGGAGGAAGCCTCACCATTCTCGCAACCGCGTTAATTGAGACTGGTTCTAAAATGGACGAGGTAATTTTCGAGGAGTTTAAGGGCACGGGTAACTTTGAATTAGTCCTCGATAGGAAGATTTTCGAGCGCAGGGTGTTCCCAGCCATAGATATAAAGAAATCCGGTACCAGGAGAGAGGAACTCCTTTACTCCGAAGAGGAGATGCGCAAGATCTGGAATATCCGTCGGGCTTTAAGCAATCTGGAATCCGGCGAAGCACTGGAGAAGCTCATCGACTTACTCACCAAAACCCGCTCCAATGCTGAGTTCCTGCGATATATTGGGAGTGAAGAGCTATAAATGCGTCTGGAACTGATAGCCTGGACCCCGCAGGCGGAAGAAATTTGTGCCGCAGCGGCGCGCCTGTGCTATCAATCCGTAGGTATTGATAACCTCGCTCAAATCCCCGAGAAAAAAGTAGAGTCCTTGCTTTCCAAGGTTATCTCCAGCGGACATCATTCTGTATTGGAACATGCTTCCTTTACCTTTGCTGTGGAAGGTCTCTCTCGTGCCTGTACTCACCAACTGGTGAGGCACAGGATAGCTTCCTTTTCACAGCAGAGTCAGCGTCACGTGCAAGTTGAGGAGACGGAATTTGTGACTCCGCCCAAAATACGCTCTGACCCCGAGCTGAAGAAGGTCTTTGAGGAAAGTCTGAATTCATCCTTTAAGGCTTATAAGAAGCTGGTGGATTCCGGGATTCCTATTGAAGACGCCCGCTACCTTTTACCCCAGGCCAGTAAGTCACGGCTGGTATTCACCATGAATGCCAGAGAGCTCTGGCACTTTTTCGAATTGCGCTGCTGTGAAAAGGCACAATGGGAAATCCGGGCCTTAGCTTTTCTGGCATTGAAAAGAGTAAAAGAGATTGCCCCAAATTTGTTCCGGAATGCTGGACCACTCTGTTTCCACGACTCCTGTCGGGAAATTGATTTTCCCTGCTGGCGTCCTGGCTCTGCCTTTTTCAGGAAAAAGAAAGATCAATTCCTAGAGCGCCTGGCTCAAATTGTCCCCGATTATGAAGAGGTAAAAATACCCGGGTTTACTATCGATCCCGCAAAAATCAGCAAAGCACTCGGGTGTCTGCCTGCGCAGTTATTGCAGGTAAAAGTAGGGGAGATTTCCGGGGAACCCTGTGTCTTCCTTTCGCCGGACCCCCTAAAGTTGATTGAGGAGATTCGAGCCAGCGCTGGACAAACCATCACTCTCTGGGATGAGGAGAAGTTGCTCAAGAAGACTGGGTTTTCAGCCCTTGCAGTTCCCATTTTGCCCTTTAAGAATAAGGTTGGCTATTTTGTAAAAGGGGAGATTTTGGAACAGGAGTTCCTCTTTGCTAACCTGGCCTCCCCATGGTATTACGGGAAAATACCCGGGGCTTCGTTAAAAAAGTTAAAGGAGTTTGCTATGGAAGTGAGGGTCTTATGAGCGAAAGGAAACAGGGATGGATCGAGGTGATTGCTGGCTGCATGTTCTCCGGAAAAAGCGAGGAGCTCATTCGGAGGGTGAAAAGAGCCCGCATTGCTAAACAGAAGGTTCAGGTATTCAAACCTGCTCTTGATAACCGTTTTTCGGAATCCCATGTCGTCTCTCATGATGGTGGCTCCACTCAGGCTATAAATTTAGAGCATCCTGAGGATATCTTCCGTTTTGTGGACCCCGATACTCAGGTAGTGGCCATAGATGAAGCTCAGTTCTTTTCCCCGGAACTTGTCGAGGTTTGCCAAGAGCTTGCTGACCAGGGAGTTAGGGTTATTGTTGCAGGTCTGGACATGGACTTCCGCGGGGAACCCTTCGGATGTATGCCAGAGCTTCTGGCTATAGCCGAAAAGGTGGACAAACTCCAAGCTATTTGTATGGTTTGCGGTGAGCCGGCCTCTCGAACTCAGAGAGTAATCGAGGGGAAGCCAGCATCGTACTTCGATCCTGTAGTCCTTCTTGGCGCATCAGAAAAATACGAGGCTCGTTGCCGGAATTGTCATGAGGTGCCCAATAAACCAGAGCGCAGGCACAAAAATAAAAAGCAATAAAGAGGTTCTCGTGGGTGGCCAGGCAGTCTGGCAGGGGGTAATGATGCGCAGCCCCTCCGGTACAGCCCTCGCTGTGCGAAATGATTCCGGTGAAATCCTCACAGAAAAGATTTCCTATTCCCCTTTGGCCTCGCGCTACTGGATTTTTCGCCTTCCTTTTGTGCGAGGGGTAGGTGCCTTGTGGGAATCCCTGGTGATTGGCATCAAGGCTTTAAACATGTCCATGAACCTATCCTCAAGTGAAGAGGAAAAGCTTTCACCATCAGGGATTATTATCTCACTGGTTTTGGCCCTGGGACTCGTGGTTCTCCTCTTTTTCGTCCTTCCGTATTTCCTCTCTCGACTTTTTACCCCAATTCTTGCTCCAGGCTTGGTGCTTGTAGTGGAAGGCTTGTTGCGATTCCTGATATTTTTTGGCTACCTCGCCTTGATGTCTCTTATCCCTGACGTCAGAAATGTGCTCTTTCGCTACCACGGAGCGGAGCACAAAGTAGTTCACGCCTATGAAAATGGGGAAAAATTGGAACCAGAAATTGCTCTAAAGTACTCCCGATTGCACCCTCGTTGCAGTACCAGCTTTCTTCTCGTGGTCTTGATTGTGAGCTTTATAGTCTTCATTTTTTTAGATTTCGACAACTATTTCCTTCGCCTTATTTCCCGGATTTTCCTGCTACCCATTGTAGCTGGGATTTCTTACGAGTTAATTAGGCTTTTCGCTTTAAACCCTGATAATTTTTTGAGTAAAATTATCATTTGGCCTGGACTATTAACTCAGAAATTGACCACTTGTGAACCCGGAAAAGAGCAGGTGGAAGTTGCCATAGTGGCTCTAAAAATGTCTCTTATGAGGGAAAATGCTGGAACGGAAGGAAAAGCTCCAAGCTAAAAAGGAGGAGTTAGAAAAAAAGCTCCTGGACCCTGCGGTGCAGAAAGATAACCAGGCACTGCAGATGTATTCCATTGCCTATCATCAGGTCACGAGTTTGCTGGAGAAAATGTCCCAGCTGGAAGAACTACTGGAGGCCATTGAGAAGACAAGGCCTCTGGTTAGCGAAAAGGATCCCGAGCTCAGCCAGCTCGCTGAGCAGGAATTAGAAAGGCTTCAGAAGCGGGTGGACGCCTTGGAAAGGGAAATCAAAATGTTGCTTCTACCGAAGGACCCTGCTGATGAAAAAAACGTCATTGTGGAAATAAGGGCTGCCGCTGGTGGTGAGGAGGCAGCACTTTTTGCTGCCGATCTGTTTCGCATGTACGCCAATTATGCTGAAAAGAAAAACTGGCAGGTGGAAATTCTTTCTTCAAACCCCACAGACCTTGGGGGCTTCAAGGAAATCATCTTTGAGGTTAAAGGGAGGAACGTTTACTCCAGGCTGAAATTTGAGGGGGGAGCCCACAGGGTGCAAAGGGTCCCGGTCACAGAAGCCTCTGGCAGGATTCACACTTCTACTGTAACCGTGGCCGTGCTTCCGGAAGCCGAAGAGGTGGACGTGGATATTAATCCTGAGGAACTCCGAATTGACGTCTTTCGCGCTTCCGGCCACGGTGGTCAGTGTGTGCAAAAGACAGATTCCGCCGTGCGTATCACTCATTTGCCTACCGGCATCGTGGTCAGCTGCCAGGATGAACGCTCCCAGCTAAAAAATAAGGAAAGAGCTATGAGAATACTTCGTTCCCGGATTTTAGAACTCGCGCAAAAAGAACAAGCGGAAAAAATTACTGAATCACGAAGGATTCAGGTTAAAACTGGGGAACGAGCGGAGAAGATTAGAACATACAATTTTCCCCAAAACAGGGTAACGGATCACCGGATAAACCTGGATCTTTACAATCTGCAGGCAATACTCGATGGCGACCTTGATGAATTACTCGACGCCTTAGAGTCTAATTATATAAAGCAAAAATTGGAGGAAGGGCTATTGCTGCCGTTTTAGTCTTGATAGCGTTTTTAGCCGGTTCCATTCCCTTCGGGTGGTTAATAGGGAAAATCATGGGAGTGGATCTGCGTAAAGTTGGAAGTGGCAATATTGGAGCTGCTAATACCCTACGGGCCTTAGGCCTAATTCCTGCCGTCTTAACTTTTATCCTTGATTTTGCTAAAGGTTTTTTACCAGTGTTCTTTGCTTCCCAATTCCCGGCTGACATCCGCTCAGTCGTCTGCTTGGCTGGGGTACTGGGACATGATTACTCTCCCTTTTTAAGGTTCAAAGGAGGAAAGGGAGTAGCCACCTCTTTAGGAGGCATTATCGCTATAAACTGGAAAATTGGCCTGGTAGTGCTCATTACTTGGTTGGTAGTATTTATCCTGTTTAAGATTGCCTCAGTCTCATCCCTTGCTTCTTTAGCCACGGCCCCAATTTTCTCACTTCTCTGGCAAGGTGAGTATTTTCTTGTCTTCTTGATCATCTTCGGCTTGGCGCTTTTGAGACACCGCACCAACATTGAACGCCTCAAGAGCGGTGAAGAAAAACCAATTCAACTCATCAAAGGCAGGGGAGGGAATAATGGAGATTGATCTGGAGCAGGCTGCAGAAATAGTCAAAAATGGGGGCGTAGGCGCGTTTCCTACTGAGACAGTTTACGGTCTTGGCGCTCACCCCTTCCATGAGGCTTCCCTGGAGAGGATATTTGCGATTAAAGGTCGAGAGAAAGGCTCCCCTCTGTCCCTTCATATTTCTTCTCTGGGTGACCTTTTCAAGTTTGCACAGGATATTCCAAAAGAGGCTAACAAACTTATCCAGAAATTCTGGCCTGGTCCGCTGGCGATTATTGTACCTGCTTCCTCGCTCGTTCCTCCTCAGGCGCTCTCTCAAGAGCAAACAGTGTCCTTCCGTTATCCAGATTGCGGCCTTTTCCTGGAATTTGCCCGCCTGGTGGGCACCCCACTTGCTGGAACCTCGGCCAACAAAAGTGGTTCCCTTTCTCCCATTTGTGCTCAGGACGTAGAGGCTGAAGTTGGAGGGGAATTAGATTTTTTAATTGATGGAGGGACCACAAAATATAGGTTAGAATCAACTATCGTGGATCTGACCACCCGTCCTTTTTCTATCCTGCGCGAAGGTGTGATTTCCAAGGAAGAGCTTGAGGGAAGAACAGGCTTTTCTTTTCAATTGTCGGGAGTTTGTTCGAAAAGCCTATCTCTGATCTTGATAGAGGGAAGCGAGGATTTTTTCCAAAGCACGCTGGAGGGGCTCTCGTTGGGAAAAGGGGAAATTGCGCTCTCATCTTGCCCTCTGAGGGTTCCTTACTTACATTTAAAGGAAGATGTTGATGAGGATGAGCTTTTCAGAGTGCTGAGCTCCTTAAAGAAAGAAGGTTATAGCAGAATCTATCTAAGAAACATCTGGCTTGAAACGAGTCGCATTTACTTTCGCCTGAAAATAAGGGCCGAAAAAATAATTAAAACGGAAGAAGGGAGATGGAGTGATGAGAATACCAATAGATAAAGAAAGCATCCTTAAAGGATTAAATGCTTTTAAAGCAATTGCTAAGCAAGATCTTTTAGTCGCAAACACCACTGATAACCCTGAATACTGGCAAAGGCATGCCGAGGCCCGCAGACAAGTGTATAAGGCGTTGATCTCCTTAATTGATGAGAAGGGAGTTGACGCCGCCTGCGCCCAGGCCTTAACGGATTACCGGATCCTGGCTCAATCGCACGAGGAGACCCCCGAGCGGAAGGGAAAAACTGAAGCTCTGGAGAATTTCTTAGGTCTCTGCGGTTTTGACGAACGGGCTATCAAACAGAGCCAGTATAAGTAGTGAGTTTTAATTGGCGCCAAAGCTCCATTGAAGAGCTCAAGGGCGAGTGGAACTATCTTGTCTTGCGTTCCTCTTTTCCCAACTTTTTCTCCACCTGGGAGTGGATTCGGGCATGGCGGAGCATTTTCGGAAATGGAAAGGATGAACGGATCTGGGCGCTCTATCGCTCAGGAGGACTTATTGGCATTGCTCCTCTGCGACTTGCTGGGAGGTCCCTGAGCTTCATCGGAACTGGCTTTTCAGATAGACTGGATTTTATTATCCAAAAAGGCCAAGAGGAAAGCTTTTTTGAGAATTTTCGCAACTTGCTTTTGGAGGACAACTCCTGGGATGTTTTGGACCTTCAGGAAGTGGATTCCAAAAGCCCCACGGTTCTTTTTTGGGAAAGGTATTTTTCCACCTTAGATTTCCGAATTTTACCTCAGAGCAAATTGCCTTATCTTACTCTACCTTCAACCTGGGATGAACTTCTGAAGAGATTTTCTAAAAAAAGAAGGGATAAAATCCGCTACTACCCTCGCCTCCTTGATAAAAGCTACTCTTGGAGAATAGAGGAGGTTCCAGATTCTCAACTGCAGGAAGGGCTCGCGCAATTCTTCCGTCTGCATCTTTCCCGGTTCAAAAGAAAGCTCATGCCTACACCTGCGTTGTTGCCAAGTTTCAGAAGTTTTCACCTGAACTTAGCGAGGGAATTAGCGGGAAAAGGCATCGTCAGGCTCTACCTGCTTTATCTGAATGATAAACCCTCAGCCAGTCTTTATGGGTTCGAGTTCCAGGATCGCTTTTGCTTTTATCTTTCAGGACAAGACGAGCGGTTTCACGAGTACAGCCTGGGATATATCCTGCAGATCCATGCCATTAAAAAGTCAACAGAAAGGGGGCTCAAGTTTTTCGATTTTTTGAGAGGACTCGAATCTTATAAGCTCCATTGGAAGCCGGAAATTAATGAAAATGTGAGAATTCTTGCTCACAAAGGCACCCTAAAGAGTAAAATATCTTTTAATGTGAGAACCATGGAGCACGCTTTAACACATTATGTGAAAAAGAGGGCGGGTCGCATTTGATCACGATACCGAATATTTTGACTTTCATGCGCTTGATTTTCGCCTTCCCGGTGTTCTGGGGGATAATTTCCGATCATCCTTTGGTCTCCATTATTTTCATCTGCCTGGCAGGCCTTAGCGATTTCTTCGACGGGTACCTGGCCCGCAAGCTCAAGCAGGAAAGCAAAATTGGCAGGATTTCCGATCCTTTTGTTGATAAATTCTTCGGGGGACTTTCCCTGCTTGCCCTGGTTATGGCAGAATACGCTCCCTGGATGATCTTCTGGCTTTTTCTGGCAAGGGACCTCTTTCTGGTAATCGTGAGTCTGATTCTGCTCTGGCAGCACAAGGATCTGGTAGCTGAGACCAAGGTGGGCAAGGTATCCACGGGAATATTTATTTTCAGCTTAGTTTTGATTGTGACGCGAATTCCCAACGGGCTGTACCTCTTCTACGCCTGTTTCGCACTTTACGTCCTTTCGGGACTCCTTTATTCCATACGTATTTTTCAATCCCCTGAGGCTTCCTCCGTTAAAAAGAAAGCAACGGTTCTAATCCAAGGGCTCAAGCAAAAAGCCGGCGCTCTTGGTGATCCGGAGGAAAAGGAATGCAAAAGATAAAGCCAGCAATAGTCCAATTCGAAGGAAATTGCTACCTGCGCATTCCCATCCGCACTCATGAGATAAAACCCCCGGATGATTTGAAGGACGTCCTCTTGAGATACGTGAGCGGTTTAGTAAGACCCGGAGATCTGTTAGTCCTGTCTTCAAAAGCAGTAGCAGCCGCTCAGGGAAGGCTCATACCTTCTAAAGAGATAAAACCTCGCAAATTGGCTCGATTTCTGGCAAACAAGGTCACTAAAACACCTTACGGAATTGGCCTGGGGAGCCCGGAAACAATGGAAATGGCAATCAGAGAATGCGGTTTTTGGCGCATACTTTTAGCTTCATTCTTCGGATTGATCGGGAAGCTTTTTAAGATCAAAGGGCTTTTCTATGTGATCGCTGGCAGACAGGCTGCCTGGATCGATGGAGATGCGCCATATGGCGTTCTTAGAGGTTATGTAGTGCTTGGGCCTAAGGCTCCCGTGAAAACGTGCGAAGAGCTCTCAGAGCTTTTAAGGGTTCCTGTAGCTATCATGGACGTGAACGATATCGGCGGATGCGAAATCTGTGGGGCAAGCTCTGGGGTCAGTAAAGAAGTACTTCTGGCATTAATGCGAGATAATCCTCTCGGTCAGGATGTTGAATACACGCCTATTGGTATAATAAGAAAATTGCCCAAACAATAATTAGCAAAAACTTTTAAATTCCACTTATTTGGTTTATACTTTTTCAAGAAAGAGTGGGGTACCCCACTCTTTTGTATTGGTACCAGGATGAAAGAAGGTCTATTAAGCCAGATTGAAAATTTATGCAAGCCTATTCTGGCTCGTGCCGGGTTTGCGCTTCTGGAAGTGGAAGTGCATCCCGGTAAAGAGCCCCGGGTAATCTTTATTATATATAAGCCCGAGGGTGTCTCCATTGCGGACTGCGAAAGAGTAACTGGAATCTTGAGCGAGCACGTTGACCAGTTTTTCGCAGGGAGATATCACCTTGAAGTTTCCTCCCCCGGCCTTGATCGGGAGTTGAAAAGACGAGAGGAGTTTGATCTTTTTAAAGGACGCGAAGTCCGGATTCTTTTGAAAAGACCCATTGAGGGAGAGGATACCGTAGAAGGGATTCTCGAGGGTCTGGAGGGAGAAAATGTGAGGTTGAGATCAGGGGCAAAGGCTTTTGCTTTCCCCTTAGAAGTCGTGCAGAAAGCACGTTTAATTTTTAAATAAGGGGGTGAGGATTCTGACTAAAGATTTGATAATTGCTTTGGAACAAATTGAGAGAGAAAAGGGAATACCCAAGCAGGAATTGCTGGAGTTTCTGGAAGCAGCCTTGCTCACTGCTTATAGGAAGAATTTCGGCATCGCGAAGGATATTAAAATAGAGATCAACGAAAAAACAGGAGATATCAGAGTCTTTTCTCAGAAAGAGGTTGTAGCTGAACCGGATAAATCTCTTCCTCAGATTTCCTTGGAAGAGGCGAGAAAAATCAACCCTAAGGCGAAGTTGGGAGATGTTCTTGAGGTAGAAATTCCATCGAGGGAGTTTGGGCGAATTGCTGCCCAAACTGCAAAACAAGTTATTTTCCAGAAAATAAAGGAGGCAGAGAGAGAGGCAGCTTATCAGGAATATGCCGATAAAGAAGGAGAACTCTTGACGGGAGTCGTCCGTCGCAGGGAGGGACAAACTGTTTATCTCGATTTGGGAAAGGCTGAGGGATTGCTTTTACCAAAGGAGCAGGTACCCGGTGAAAGATACGAAATTGGAGGACGCTACCAGGTTCTCCTCGTAACAGTGCAAAAGACGCCCCGGGGACCGGAACTCATCGTTTCCAGGGCTCATCCCACTCTGGTCTTGCGCCTTTTTGAGCTTGAGGTTCCAGAAATTTTTGAGGGCAGGGTAGAGATCAAGAGCATTGCCAGAGAACCAGGTCAGAGAACCAAAGTAGCAGTAGCCTCGAGAGAGGAGCGGATTGACCCTGTAGGAGCGTGTGTAGGTCCCAAGGGATCGCGCATTCAGGCTATCGTCCGCGAACTCAGAGGGGAGCGAATTGATATCATCAGGTACTCCAAGGATATGAAGGAGTTTATTGCCAACGCCTTAAGCCCGGCTAAAATCAACCGGGTAGAATTAGATGAGAAGAATAAGATGGCTAAGGTTTTTGTAGCACCGGACCAATTATCTCTGGCTATTGGCAAAGAAGGACAAAACGCCCGCTTGGCAGCCAAACTAACCAATTGGAAAATTGACATTCAGTCCGAGGGGGAAGGTTCTGAAAAATGAAGGGTAAACATATTCCTATGAGAACTTGCGTTGGTTGCGGAAGTGCCTTTCCCAAAAAGGAATTACTGCGGATAGCACTGACCCCGGAAAAAGAGCTCAAGATTGATCCCGCGGGAAAGCTCCCGGGTAGGGGTTTTTACATTTGTCCTAAGAGTGATTGTCTGGAAAGGGCCATTAAAAACAAAAACTGGGCAAAAAAATTTAACTTGGTTCCTGGTCAGGATTTAATATCCGCGCTTAAGGAGGCCATAGGCGAAGAGGAGGGAAAAGTTGGCGAAGATTAGAATTTACGAGCTTGCCAGAAATCTTAATATATCCAGTTCGCGTCTTCTCGAGGTCCTGAAGGAATTAGGCATTGATCTCAAAAGTCATAGCTCCACCATTGATGAGGAGACAGCTCGCCTGGTAGAGGATTTACTTAAAGAGGAGGAGAAAAAGCAAGCCACGAAGGGTGCAATGGCAGCTAAGGAAACGGTCACACCTCTTACTGTAAGGGAATTTGCCCAAAAATACGGCATTGATCCCACCAAAACAATTGAGTTTCTTTTTAAAAAGGGAGAGCTTGTAACCATTAACCAAACCTTAAACGAGAAACAGATTAAACTTCTGGAAGAAATTAAGCCCTCCCCGGATCAACCCCTAGAGACATTAAGAAAGTCTCCTCAACAGGAACAAGCAGATAGGGAACTGGCCGGAACAGAAAAGTTGGTTCCCAGAGCGCCAGTGGTGACCGTCCTCGGCCATGTGGATCATGGGAAAACCACCCTCCTTGATGCTATCAGAAAGACGTCTGTCGCAGAAAAAGAAAAAGGCGGAATTACCCAAAAGATCGGAGCCTCGGAAGTTAACTTTCATGGAAAGAAAATTATCTTTATTGATACTCCTGGGCACGAAGCCTTTACTGCGATGAGGGCCCATGGAGCTAAAGTCACTGACATCGCGGTGCTCGTCGTGGCAGCGGACGAGGGCGTAATGCCTCAAACCGTGGAAGCGCTGAACCACGCAAAAGCTGCTAAAGTGCCCATCATTGTTGCTGTCAACAAAATGGACAAGGAAGGGGCCAACCTTGACAAGGTTAAGCAACAGCTTTCGGATTTAGGCTTGATTCCTGAAGAGTGGGGTGGGGATACCGTCTTCGTTCCCCTCTCAGCTAAGACTGGCGAGGGAATAGATCATCTTTTGGAGATGATCCTCCTTTTAGCGGAGATTTCTGAGCTCAAAGCCAATCCCGACCTTCCTGCTTCCGGAACGGTAATTGAGGCTCGTTTAGATAAAGGCTTAGGCCCTGTAGCTGATGTTATCGTGCAATCTGGAACCCTTAAATTAGGCGATCAGGTCCTCCTCAAAAGCACATGGGGTAAAGTTCGCTCTATGCTCGATTATTGTGGTACCCGGCTGAAAGAAGCCGGCCCTTCAACTCCTGTGGAGATCATAGGTTTAGAGGATGTGCCTCTGCCAGGCGAGACCTTTCAAGTTGTTAAGGAATTAAAGGTTCCCAAACCTGCAGGTGAAAAGAAGGTTCTGGCACAGCCAACAGCAAGGGCTTCCTTGGAACAGCTTTTTAAAGAGAAGGATACCGAGGACATTTTCCACTTGATAATCAAGGCTGATTCCCAGGGGACTCTGGATGCTCTTAACTCGGTAATCAAAAAGGTTAAATTTCCAGATATCAAATTGGAGGTTCTGCACTCTGGAGTAGGTGCCATAACCGAATCAGACGTGCTCCTGGCTTCAGTAACTAAAGCCACCATCTTTGGCTTTAATGTGAGACCAGATCCCATAGCCAAGAAGGCTGCCGAAATGGAAAACGTGGACATCCATACTTACGACTTAATCTACGAGCTGATTAGCGATCTGGAAAAAATAGTGAAGGGTAAGTTAAAACCCAAATGGGAGGAGAAGATCCTGGGTAAAGCCATTGTACGCAAGGTCTTTCGTATTCCCAAAGTCGGTGTCGTCGCTGGGTCCTACGTTCTTGAGGGCAAGGCGGAGAGGAACGTTAAAGCGAGAATTATTCGAGATAATTTAGTAATCCTGGAGACTAAAATCGCTTCTCTGCGTCGATTTAAGGAGGACGTAAAGGAAGTAGCCGCTGGTTTTGAGTGCGGAATAGGATTAGAAAGAGCAGGGGACATAAAAGAGGGAGACCTTTTAGAGTTCGTGGTGATGGAACAATCGTAAAATGGTTGGCTGGGGGGAAATTGAGATATTGATACCGGCGAGCAACTCGTTGAAGAGCAAGAGGCATGTTCTGGCTCCTATTCTGGTCAAGCTCAAACAGGCGTATAATGTCTCTGTCTGCGAGGTCGAAGGCCAGAACACATGGCAGAGAGCCACTCTGCAGCTGGCAATTGTTGGTACATCGTCCGACATCATCCTTCAAGCCTTTGATTCCATATTGAAAACTCTGGAAGAAAATCCGGAAATTGCCCTGATCAGGCAAGATTTTCAGGTGATATGAATGCGAAATTTAAGAAGGGAAAGATTAGGCACACTTATTCGAGAAGAGGTCAGCCTCATTTTTGAAAAGGAGCTTAAAGATCCTCGCGTGGGTTTCGTAACCATAACGCGTGTGGAAGTTTCGCAAGATTGCCGGTTTGCCAAGGTTTTCATCTCCGTTCTGGGCTCAGAAGAGGAAATTAAGGAAACGATGGAGGGTTTAAATCATGCTCTGGGCTTTATCCGCTCTCGCATAGCCCAAAGGCTTGAGCTGCGCTACGTTCCAACCATTGCCTTTGAATACGATTCCTCCTTGGCCAAATCAGCCCGGGTTCAAGAAATCCTGAAGTCCCTGGAGGAAAAGCCCGAGTGAGCATCCAAGAGCTTCTCAAGAGCTTTGACAAATTCCTGA
>JANLFM010000005.1:1694-17578 GCA_024655865.1 Caldisericota bacterium | reverse complement strand
AAAGCAAGACGTCCTTCCCTCTACTCACAAGGGCATAGATGGCGATGCTGTCGGTAGTTGCTTAGCCATGGGCCATTTCTTGTCGAGTAGAGGGAAGGACGTCTTGCTTTTCTTCCAAGATTCCTTTCCTCAAAAATATCTCCCGCTCCTTGGTAGCTTGAAAATTGTTCCCGATGTTTCCCCCGAGGCCTCTGAGTCTGCTTTGATTTGCCTGGACACTTCTGATTTAGAGAGAGCGGAAATTGGGGAATCGAGCAATTTCGCCCACGTAGTTAATATAGATCATCATCCTACTAACACCAATTTTGGCAGTTGGAACGTGGTGCACACCGAGTACTCCTCTACGGGCGAGATCCTTGCAGAAATGCTCCTGAATGAGGGGTTCAGCGCTCCCAAAATCGTCTGGGATTCACTCTACCTAGCTATTTATGCTGACACTAATGGGTTTCAATTTCAGAACACCCGGCCCCAAACCTTAAAAATAGCGGCTGAAGTTCTATCCAGAGGGTCAGGTCCGGAAATCTCCTCCCTGTTTTTTTCGCTCTCAGAGGAGGAATTGAGGATCTTAGCTCGTGCACTGGATAATATGGTTTTTGAGCCGCCAATCGCCTACTCGGTTCTTCATCATTCCCTGAATTTACCGGAAGGATTTGACTCCGATTACATCATGAATATCTGGAAAAATTGGCGAGAGCCTAAAGTCTACCTCCTTTTCAAAGAAATTCACCCCAAATTTTTCAAAGTGAGCATGAGGGCGAATCCTGGCATTGATCTGACCAGGGTAGCGGTACAATTTAACGGAGGGGGCCATGCTGCTGCAGCAGGATGTACCGTTCACGGTGATTGGGAAGAGGCAAGGAGAAAACTGACGGAGGCAATCCGGAATGACATCCTTAGGAGTTGACGGCTTTCTTAATGTTATCAAGCCACCGGGTATCACGTCATTTGACGTGATCAGGTTATTGCGTAAGCGCTGGCCGAAGTTAAAAATGGGCCACTCTGGAACTCTTGACATGCCCGCCTGCGGCGTCGTAGTCATTGCTTTAGGTAGCGCCACAAAATTCCTCTCATACCTTCCAAGTAATAAAGAGTACGTTTTCGAGGTAATTTTTGGTCTGGAGACTGATACTTATGACGTCTGGGGAAACGTAATAAAAGAAACCCCCATGAACGTCGAGGAATCTCATCTAAAACAGTCCCTTCCCAATCTTGTTGGTCGAATAAAGCAAGGAGTTCCTCCTTTCTCTTCCAAGAGGGAGAAGGGGAAGAGGTTTTACGAGCTAGCTCAGGAGAATCCGGCATCAGTACCCCAGAGGGAAGCAGAAGTAGAGATTTATAACCTTGAACTTCTGAACTTTACACATGGGGCTTACCCTAAAGCGCGCCTCTGGATGAGTTGCTCCGCTGGTACTTACGTGCGCAGCCTGGCGCGTGAGTTGGGAAAGTTATTGGGTGGCACTGCTTGCGCCGGATTTATCGTGCGTGTAAGATCTGGCCCTTTTTCCTTAGAAAGCGCTCAAACAATCAACGAGATCAACGAGGGAAAAGAAAAGCTTATCCCGGTGGAGGAAGCCCTTTCTGAATACCCCGTGGTAATTATCGGCGATCGCTATCTTTCCTCCTTCTTCAACGGACACCCTTTTCCTTCCTCTTCAGTTTCCGAGGTTGGAAGCTTGCTGCGCCTTAAAGACCGTAGAGGGAATTTTCTCGGGCTGGCCAGAGTTTGCGGCAAAGCCCTGCTAAAAGCTGAAAAAATCTGTAAATGAGCCTGCTCTTCCTTCCGGATGATCAATCCCAGAAAGAAACCGCGATAGGAATAGGGGTTTTCGATGGCCTGCATCTGGCCCATCGCAGGTTGCTTTCCCAGGTGACCGCGCTTGCCAGTGAAAGTGGGTTGGAAGCAGGAGTCGTAACCTTTGATCCTCCTCCTCCGTTATTTTTCCAGCGCAAGGATTATCTTTTGATCACTACCCTGGAAGAAAAAATCCAGCTCTTCTTGAAGTTGAAATTGGACATGGTCTTTGTGCTCAGGTTCGACAAAGGGATTTCCTTACTTTCTCCCCGTAAATTCGTGGAAGATATTCTCATAAAGAGAGTAAAAGCCAAAATAGTGGTCGTCGGCCAGAACTTTACCTTTGGCCGGAACAGGGAGGGGGACGTTCTGTCCCTTGAACTCTTTGGTAAAGAATATGGCTTCCAGGTAGTAAAAATACCACTTGTGAGATTGTCTTCAGGAGAAATTGTTTCCTCGTCCTTGATTAGAAAGCTTATCCAGGAAGGTAAGGTCACGGAAGCCAACAGGTTCCTCTGTACCCCTCTCACTTTACGCTTCCTAAAACAGGGTTCCTCTGACCTCTATTTTTTAAAAGAGGAGGGTAAAACCCAGCCACCTCCCGGACGCTACCTTGTCAGCTTGAACTACGGAGAGCTGATTTGTCCTTTAGATTTCCACAACCCCCTGAGCATTCCTGGCCTTAATCAAAATGAGATAGTCGTCTCGTTCCTCGGGAACGAGCCTTAACTTTACCCTGCATTCTATCTATGTTAGAATATTATTACCTCATACTGAGCCATAGCCTCCTCCAGACTATATGCTCGGTTTGGGGAAAAATGGAAAGATATAAAGGAGGAAAAATTGACTTTAAGTAAGGAGCAAAAGCAGGAAATTATCAAAAAATACCAGATCCATGAACTGGATACTGGTTCACCCGAGGTGCAAATAGCAATTCTCACGGAAAGGATAAACCTTTTGACTGAGCACCTGAAAATCCACACTAAGGATCACCACTCTCGGAGAGGGCTTCTGAAGATGGTGGGTGAAAGGAGAAGATTGCTCAACTACTTAAAGAAGCAATCAACTGAAAGGTACACTAACTTGATTAAGGCTTTAGGCTTAAGGAAGTAATAGCTTGGAAAACGTTACTATTCAAGAAGTAGAAATCGGCGGAAAAAAGCTCACCTTAGAAACGGGCAAACTGGGAAAACAGGCTGCCGGTGCGGTTACGGTACGTCACGGAGATAACGTGGTATTGGTCACGGCCTGCATCTCTCCCACGGTTAGAGAGGGGATAGACTTTTTCCCCTTAGTTGTGGATTATGAGGAAAGGCTTTATGCCGCAGGAAAAATCCCCGGAGGATTCTTCAAGAGAGAGGGCAGACCTTCTGAGAAGGAGATTCTTAGATCCCGCCTTATCGACCGTTCCATTCGCCCCCTCTTTCCTTCCTCCATGCGAAACGACGTGCAAATAGTGGCCAAAGTATTGGCTGCAGACCCCAATTACCCTCCCGACATTGCGGCTATGATCGGAGCCTCAGCGGCCCTTTCTATGAGCCCGATTCCCTTTTCCGGTCCCATCGGCGCAGTGCGTATTGGCTACCTTAACGATAAGTTCGTGGTAAACCCCTCTTACGTAGAAATTGAGGAAGGCCAACTGGATTTGATTGTGGCTGCCTCCGAAGATGCCATAATTATGGTGGAAGCCGGGGCAAAGGAGGCGCCTGAGGAGTTGATTCTGGAGGGCCTGAAGTACGCACACCAGGAAATTAAGCAGATCATCGACCTCCAGAAATCCCTGGTTGAGGTTTGTGGCAAGCCGAAGTTAGAGATTGTGGAAACTCTGCCTCCTCCTGAACTAGTGACTGCTGTCGACGAGGCAGCACGACCCCTTATCAGGGAGGCAATTAAAATTGCCGAGAAAAAGCAGCGCGAGGAAACTCTGGCCAAAATTGATGAAGAGATCAGGGCCAAACTCTCACCTGATTTCCCTGACCAGGACCTTTTAATTCAAGAGATCGAACGGAAAATCCTCAAGGAAGAAACCCGCAGGATGATCCTCGAGGAAGGTATCAGACCGGATGGGAGAAGGCCTGAGGAAATCAGGCCTATTTCCTGCGAAGTAGGGATTCTTCCCAGGGTTCACGGCTGCGGTCTTTTTACCCGAGGGCAGACTCAGGTGCTCACGATCCTCACCCTGGGTGCCATCGGCGAAGTGCAAATAATTGAGGGTCTGGGGATTGAGGAATACAAGAGATATATGCACCACTACAACTTCCCTCCTTTCTCGACCGGAGAGGTCCGCCCGCTAAGGGGGCCGGGGAGGCGAGAAATCGGCCACGGGGCCCTCGCCGAGAGAGCGCTCCTGCCAGTAATTCCTTCCCAGGATGACTTCCCCTACACAATAAGACTGGTATCTGAAGTGCTCGAGTCCAACGGATCTACCTCCATGGCCTCAGTTTGTGGAAGCACTCTGGCTCTCATGGATGCAGGAGTCCCCATCAAAACGCCCATAGCAGGAATTGCCATGGGGTTGATCAAGGAAGGCGATAAAGTAGCTGTCCTGACAGATATTCAAGGAATGGAAGATGCCCTTGGTGATATGGATTTCAAGGTCGCTGGCTCAGCTAAAGGCATCACCGCCTTGCAGATGGACATGAAGATCAAGGGAATCGATATTGATATTTTGAAAAAAGCTCTATCCCAGGCTCGCGATGCTCGTTTGTTTATTCTGGAGAAAATCAAGGAGACTATTCCTGCTCCCAGGCCGGAACTTTCCCCCAACGCTCCTCGAGTGCTGGTGATGGAGATAGATACGGACAAGATTCGGGAAGTAATTGGCCCTGGGGGTAAAGTGATCAAGAAAATAATTGAGGAAACAGGCGCGGTGATTGATATCGAGCAGACAGGTCGCGTTTTTATTACAGCTCCCTCAGCCGAAGCTTGCCAGAAAGCCAAACAGCAGATTGATTTGCTTGTAGGGGACGTGGAAATCGGAAGCGTTTACATGGGAAAAGTCACCCGTCTGGCCACTTACGGTGCCTTTATTGAGATTGCCCCAGGGAAAGAGGGCCTTTTGCACATTTCCCAGATTTCCGATAAAAGAATCGGCAAAATAGAGGATCTTTTCAAGGTTGGGGACCAGGTATTAGTAAAGGTGATCAAAATCGACGAACAACACCGAATTGGGCTTAGCCGTAAAGGGCTTCCTGACGACTTAAATGCCCCCGAACAGGACAAAGGCGGAAAAACTCCCCCTGACAAAAGGGGATAGCCAAAGGCCTTGGAGCTTTTGATTCCTATTAAAGTTGACCCTTCAGCTTCAGACCTTCCAATTCCCCGTTATATGACCCCTGGATCTTCTGGCTTGGATCTGATAGCAAGCTCCACGGTTACCATTCCTGCAAAAGAATGGAGGTTAGTTCCCTGTGGTTTCTACATCGCTATTCCTGAGGGTTATGAAGGGCAGATCAGACCTCGAAGTGGTCTTGCACTGAACTACGGCGTCACTGTTTTAAATGCCCCAGGAACCATAGATAGCGATTATCGGGGAATGGTGCAGGTGATACTAATTAATTTAGGTGCTGCTCCCTTTACCATAGAAAGGGGAGCTCGGATTGCCCAGCTAGTCATCGCCCCTGTTGTTAGGGCACAACTAAACCCGGTTTCTGAACTTGACTCTACTTTTCGTTCAGGAGGAGGGTTTGGCCATACTGGATGAAAGAAAAGAAATTTACGAGGAAATTAAAAAAGAAATCCTGAATTGCCAGGCCTGTGAGCTATGGCAGTATCGAAAAAACGCAGTTCCAGGCGAGGGTAATCTTTTTGCCACGTTGATGTTTGTTGGGGAGGCTCCGGGGGAACAGGAAGATCTTCAGGGGCGTCCTTTTGTGGGTCAAGCGGGAAAACTTCTGGATTCCCTTATAGGTTCCTTGGGCCTTTCCCGTAAGGAGGTTTTCATCACAAACGTGGTAAAGTGTCGTCCCCCTGGAAACAGAGACCCTCTTCCCGCTGAAATTTTAGCCTGCAACCCCTTTCTTGTTGGTCAGATCGGACTGATCTGCCCCAAAATCATTTGCACTCTTGGAAGACACGCCCTCCACACTCTGGTCGATCCCACAAGAACCATTTCCCAGGTGCATGGCTCCCGGATTGCCAAGGATGGGATTGTTTTCTTTCCCACTTTCCATCCGGCAGCTGCTCTATACCATGATTCCATGCACCAGCTTTTAGTTGAGGACTTCCAAATTTTAAGAAGATTACTGAAGGAGATTTAAATGAACCTTGAGTTTTTAGCCTTGGGTGGACTGGGGGAAATAGGGAAAAACATGCTCGTCTTTAAATTCAACGACCGTTTCCTGGTGGTAGATGCCGGCGTTAAATTTCCTGATGAAAAAACTCCGGGGGTCGATTTGATTATCCCCGATTTTTCCTATCTTGTGGCCAACAGGGAAAAGGTTCTGGCCGTTCTTCTGACTCACGGACACGAGGACCACGTGGGAGCGCTCCCATATCTTCTTCAACAGGTACCTGCTCCAGTTTTTGGTACAGATATCACCTTAGGACTGGCCGAGGGCCGAATTAAGGAACTGGGAATTGATTGGAATGCAACGCCTGTCACTCCAGGGGATACCTTGCATCTCGGCCCCTTCTCGGTAGAGTTCCTTCAAGTTACCCATAGCGTTCCCGGGTGCGTAGGGTTAGCAATCAAAACCTCGTTAGGAACTGTAATTTATTCCGGTGATTTTAAATTTGATCAGACTCCTGTGGACGGAAGAAAAATAGACCTCGCACGCTTCGCCGAACTATCCCGGCAAGGAGTGCTCTGTCTTCTGTGCGATTCTACCAATGCAGAAAGATCAGGATTCGCTCCTTCTGAGCAAAAAGTTAAAGCGGTCTTCGAGGAGATCTTCCGATCAGCCCCTCACCGCATCATTGTTACCACCTTTGCCTCCAATGTGCACCGAATTCAGCAAATCATTACCACAGCCCATGAATTCCGTCGCAAGGTTCTGATAGACGGGATGTCTTTAGTAAGGGTTGTGAGCGTGGCGCAGGAACTGGGCTATCTGAAAATCCCCGAAGGGACATTGATAAAAACCGAGGATCTTTCCCGTTTTCCGCGCAAATCTGTTGTGATCATCACGACAGGCAGCCAGGGGGAGCCTTTATCGGCGCTTTCTCGAATCGCCTCCGGAGAGCACAAGAAGATCAAGCTCGAGCCTGGAGATACCGTGGTTTTCTCTGCGGACCCCATCCCGGGCAACGAGACCTTGGTTGCCGAGACCGTCGATAACCTCTTTCGCCAAAAAGCTGAAGTGATCTACGGCCCCTTTTCTGATGCCCATGTATCTGGACACGGATTTAGCGAGGATATCAAATTGATGATTAACCTTACCAGGCCGCGCTATTTCATACCCGTGCACGGTGAATACCGCCACCTGGTGAGAAGCGCACGTTTAGCTCAGCAAATGGGTATTAAGGAGTCCCAGGTTTTTATCCTGGAAAACGGGGACATTGTTAGCTTTTCCCCCGGTAGGGCTTTCGTCAAAGGGCGCATTTCGATCTCCGCGAACTTTGTGGATGGCCTTTCGGTAGATGATCTGGCAAGCACAGTGCTCAGGGAAAGGCAGCATATGGCCCAGGAGGGTATCGTTGTCCTTTTGACTTACATAAATCGTAAGAAGAAGAAAATTATTGGACCAGAAATTCATTTTAAGGGTTTTTTGCCTGAAAAAATTGCCTTGGAAATTCAGGAAGAGTTGCGCCAACAGGTGATTTTGGTTTTAAATCAATGTATAGGAGAGAACCTGGCGTTAAACGCATGCAAGCAAAAGGTAAGGGAGGCGCTCCAGAAGACGATCTTTAAAAAATTGAAAAAAAGGCCCCTGATTCTCGTGGACCTTTTAGAGGAAAATGAACACGAATAACAGAAAGAGAAAAGCTCTTAAGAAAGGGAAGGCTAAAAGGGAGGGGGAGGTAGAGAGGCACTTCCTGGAAAAACGCTTGCTCCTGATTTTTTTGGTTCTGGTTTCCCTTCTGGCGCTGGTCAGTCTTTACCTTTACCTGCCGCCGGTGGCCTCTTATTTGTGGAAACTCTTTCGGTGGAATTTGTTTGTTTTCCCGCTTTTCTTTGTCGGGTGGGCGCTGCTCTGGCGCATGGTTACCTCTCGGATCCGTTTTTATACCTCGTATACTTTACTCTTTCTGCTTTTAACATTTCTTTTGGGGTTTTTGGAGCAAGGAGGGGAGCTGATCTCGAATACCCTCAATAGAAACCCCTGGCTATTTCCCCTGGTTGTTACGATTTCTGTTCTGGGGGTTTTGCTCTCTGTTTTCTGGTCCTTATTACCTTGGGGAAAAAAGACGGGGGAGAAAATAGTGGTACCCCTTCATAGATCCAAGCAACCAGCTACCCGCCTTAAGAAAGAGACCCCGGAACAAGTGGAACCTCACGTAGAGCAAATTTACACTCTTCCGCCACTCGATCTTTTGAAAAAACCGCCAGCCGACTCAGGAAGGACCCCGCGCAGGGAGACAAGGAATGTTGCTCAGATTCTGGAACAGCTTTTAAGGGGCTTCAGCGTGGAGGCCAAGGTAAAAAACATCGAGGTGGGACCCGCTATCACCAGGTATGAACTTATGCTGGAACCTGGAATCAGGGTGGCCAAGGTCTTAAACCTGGCGGATGATATCGCCCTCGCTCTGGGTTCACCAGGGATCCGGATCGAAACCCCTGTGCCCGGAAAACCTTTAATCGGGATTGAGGTCCCCCTGGAAACTATCTCCACGGTTTACCTCAGGGAGATCATAGACAGCGAGGAATATCAAAACGCCAGAACCAGACTCCCGCTTACCTTAGGCAAAGATATTGGGGGTCATCCCGTAGTAGCCGACTTGAGGGACATGCCCCACCTACTTATTGCAGGCGCCACAGGTTCTGGAAAGAGCGTCTGCGTGAACTCTCTGCTCTGTGGAATTCTATACCGGGCTACCCCGGATGACGTTCGCTTTATTCTGATAGATCCTAAACGGGTAGAGCTTTACAATTATCGTACCCTCCCTCACCTCCTGTACCCGCTTGTTGTGGATATCAAACAGGCAGCCCTGGTGCTCAGAGACGTGGTTGAGGAAATGGAGGACCGGCTGGCAAAGTTCTCCGAAGCTGGCGCCCGGGATATCGAGGCCTACAACTTAAAAATCAAGGAAAATGGCACAAATTCTCAACTCCCTTATCTTGTGGTGATGATTGACGAATTAGCTGATCTTATGATGGTCGCTCCTGCGGAGGTGGAACACTATATCTGCCGTTTAGCACAGTTAGCTCGGGCTACAGGTATCCATTTGGTTCTCGTCACCCAACGTCCCTCCACTGACGTAATTACGGGGTTGATTAAGGCGAACATTCCTTCCCGGATTTCTTTCGCCGTGGCTTCATTAATGGACTCCCGGGTCATCCTCGATATGGGTGGAGCGGAAAAACTCCTGGGGAAAGGAGACATGCTTTTCTATCCCGTTGGTTACCCTAAGCCCGTGCGCCTGCAAGGAGCTTATGTGAGCGAGGAAGAAATCGACCGTCTGGTGAATTTCTGGTACCAGCAGGCACCTGCTCCTAAATTCAGACCCTTGCCTGAATACACCGAGGGGGAGGAGGAAAAATTTGAGGAGGTTGAGGATCCCCTATTTGAGAAAGCGGTGGCCCTGGTCCTTCAAACTGGAGAGGGTTCAGCGTCCATGCTCCAACGGAAATTGAAGATTGGTTACGCCCGAGCAGGTAGGCTAATCGATCTTATGGAACAAAGGGGCATTGTCGGTCCTGCCTCTGGATCTAAGCCGCGGCAAGTCCTTCGCAGCCCTGACCAGCAGAGTTTGAAGTTCAAATGAAGCCCCCAATTCCCTTAAATCTTGGAGACGTCCTCCTCCTGCGCAAAAAGCATCCCTGTGGTAACGATCTCTGGGTCGTGACTCGCCTGGGTGCCGATATCAGGATTCGTTGCACGAAATGCGGGCATTCAGTTTTGGTTCCTCGTGCTCGTCTCGAGCGAATGATCCGTAAAGTATTGGAGGGTACCAATGAGGATAGGGATAGTAGGACTGACTAACGTTGGCAAATCCACACTTTTCACCGCTCTTACTAAGGTTAAAGTCCCGGTGAATAACTATCCTTTTTGTACAATTGATCCCAATATTGGTGTGGTGCCTGTTCCTGATTTTAGGGTGGAGCAAATTGCTAAGGTCACTAAGCCAGAAAGGACTGTCTATGCCGCCATAGAGTTTGTGGACGTTGCCGGTTTGGTCAGAGGGGCCAGCAAGGGGGAAGGTTTGGGAAACCAGTTTTTAGGGAAGATGCGGGAGATGGATCTCCTGGTGATTGTGCTCAGAGCCTTTCTTGATCCCGAAGTAGTGCACGTAGAAGGGAATGTGGATCCTTTGAGGGATTTGGAGCTTGTTCTCTCCGAACTGGCACTGAGTGATCTGGATATTCTCTCTCGCCGTTTATCCTACCTGGAAAAGGTTCCCAAGGGGACCTCTTTAAAGCTTCAGCAGGAAGCAAGCGCCTTGAAGGAAATCCAGGGTTTATTAAATAGGGGCGATTTTAAAACTTTATCAGAGTATCCTCAGGAAATAAAACAAACTCTCTCTGGATACGGGTTCCTGACATTGAAACCTATGATAGCTTTAGTCAATGTCTCCGAGAAACAGCTTCAAGGAGACGGCGAGCTCCTCGATCTTTCTAAGGAATTCGAGAAGCGCTTCCCTTTTATGCCCGCAATCAGAGTTTGTGCTTTGCTGGAGAAAGAATTGTGGGATCTCTCTCCTGAAGAAAGGGAGGAGTATCTAAAAGAAGCAAAGATTGAGCGTAGTTCCCTGGAAGAACTAATTCAAAGTTCCTACCGGATGCTGAACCTGATCACATTTTTCACAATCCAGAGTTCGGAAGTACGGGCTTGGTCCATTCCCTCAGGTACCAGGGCTCAGAGTGCTGCCGGGAAAATACACACTGATATGGAGAAGGGCTTTATCAAAGCAGAAGTTGTCTACTGGGAGGATTTGGTAAAAGCGGGAGGATGGGTCCTGGCGAGAGAGAAGGGTCTTTTGCGGTCTGAAGGCAGGGATTATAAGGTACAGGATGGGGATGTTCTTTATTTTAAATTTCAAGTTTAAAAAGGAGGTAAAAAGAAATGGTCATTCGTAATTTAATCATCTTATTGATTGACGTCATATTTGGGGCTCTCGTGGGCCTGGAATTGAAGTTTTCCCTCTTAGGAAAACTCTTCATTGAACCGTACAGATCCTTGATGCCAGCGGCCTGGGGCGTGTTGCTTTTTTTATGGCTTCTGGCTCAAATTCCCGTTATGCGCAAGTGGTGGTGGCCCGCCCTAGGCGCTCTTCTTAGTCTCATTGTGGCAGCGATTATCCCTCTCTGGGAAAAATTAGCTAATATTGATCCTGGGCAGCTCTATGCACCTTCAATTGCTCTGTTGCTCCTTTTAGGGGCTGTGATCCTCTCTGCAGTGCCAGTAGAAAAAAGCTTTTTCCTTGCTCACTATGCGCCCATCGCCAGAAGCAAAAGGATTACCTTGCACTCTGCACCAGGTCCCTACTGGCTGATTTTCAGTCTGGCCCTGGGGATCATTTTTGGCATAACCCTATATCACAACTGGATTCCTTCTCGTTTCCTTTCCTTTCTCAATTCTCCCGAACTTCTTCGCCTTACCCTTTATCTCTTTTACGCAGCCCTATCAGGATATATTTCATTATCTCCAGGGTGGGGAGCTTTTTCCTCAGCCTTGTTCGTCTTCACCACCGAGTTCACCTTCCAGTTTCTCTATACAGCTTATGCTTCATTCCAGCAGCTGGTCTGGGAATTCACCGGTATCTTCATGGACCCAGCCCGGGTTAGCGCCCCAATAGCCTTTCTTTTGCTGGCCTTTATTTGGGGGTGGTTCGCCGGTCATTACTCTCGGACCTCCCTGATCTTAAAAGAAGCTAAAGTTGAAACAGAATTAGAAATTGAAGCGCCAGGGATCCTCGAAGGTTCATCAAAGCTGGAGGAACAAAAACCTGAAGAGAAAAAAACCTGCCAGTCCTGTGGAGCGAGCATCGATCCCCAAGCTCAATTTTGTCCTTCTTGCGGAGCCAAGCAGGGCGATTAGAAATTTTCCTTCAATGTGGTAAAATACAATGAAATTTTTAACCCTGTTCCGCTTAGGCGGAACCATTTAGCCCGAAGGGAGTGATTTAGTTGCGTTTTTATGAGACCTGTTTAATTCTCAGACCTACGTTTTCCCCGGAGGAGGCGGATAAAGTGATGGAAAGGATCCAGAATATTATCCGTGAATCCGGAGGAGAGATCACCAAGGTGGATTCCTGGGGCAAGCGCAAGCTGGCCTACACAATCGACAAGGAAAAAGAAGGATTTTATTATTTCCTGCACTTCAGTCAAAATCCCGGAGGTATTTCCGAGATTAAAAGGCAGCTCAAACTCATGCCCGAGGTATTGCGTTTCATGGTTTTAAAATTGGAACACGGAGGTAAAGATGCTTAACAGAGTTTTTCTAATTGGACGGCTCACAGCCGATCCGAATTTGAGGTTTACACCTCAGGGCACATCTGTGGCAACTTTCACCGTTGCCGTGGATACTGTATCGCAGACCCCATCCGGGGAACGCAGGACCAATACTGATTTTATTGATGTCGTAGTCTGGCGCAAGCAAGCTGTCAACGTCGCTAATTATTTGAAAAAAGGGCGACTCGTTTTTGTTGAGGGTCGCCTTGCTATTCGCTCTTTTGAAACCCAGGACGGGCAAAAAAGGAAAAAAGCGGAAGTTATTGCCAGGCAGGTAAAATTCTTAGAAAGGGCTGGAGCTCCAGCGGAAACGGTTGAGTTGCCAGAGCTGCCTGAATCTGAAGAAGAAGAGCTTTCTGAGCTGGGAACCGGCGACGTTGTTCCTGATACTGGAAATGACATTCCCCTATAGGAGGACATAAATGGAAGTTCAAAGAAGGAAGATCAGGGTATCCAAAGATAGAAGACCTAAGAAAAAATTCTGTGTGTTTTGCGCTGAAAAAGTGGTGGATATCGATTACAAGGACATCAATAGGCTAAAAAGGTTCCTTACCGAAAAGGGCAAGATTATCCCCAGAAGGGTAACGGGAAATTGCGCCAAGCATCAGAGGGTGCTGGCACGGGCAATTAAACGCGCAAGGGAAATGGCTTTGATACCTTACACCTCTGATCAGAAATGAAAGTAGTTCTTTTGAAGGATTATCCCTCGTTAGGTAAGGAGGGAGAGGTGGTCAACGTCAGCGATGGATTTGCACGAAATTTTTTAATTCCCAGAGGCATTGCACTAGAAGCTCATCCCGGTATCGTTCAGGTTTATCAACAGAAAAAGGCCGCTTTAAAGCAGAGGGAGGCGAAGGACCGTCAGGCGGCTCTCTCCATCGCTGAAGCCCTAAAAGGAAAAAGGTTAATGATTCAAGCTGAGGCGGGGGAAAAGGGAAGGCTTTTTGGCTCTGTGACTTCTCAGCAGATAGTGGAAGCAATCGAGAAGCAATTCGGGTATCACCTTGACAAAAGAATGGTCTTACTTGAGGAATCCATCCGCAATGTGGGTGTGCACACCGTTCCTATTAAACTTTTTCGTGATGTTTATGTTGAGTTGGAGGTAGAGGTAGTCAAAAAGGAGGAGTAAAGGAAGTGAAAACAGAACTAACCCGCCTTCCTCCTTACAGTTTAGAAGCGGAGCAAGCGGTATTAGGATCCATGCTTCTCGACCGGGATGCCATAGCCCAGGCTTTGGAGATCCTTGTCCCGTCTGACTTTTATCGTGAGCCTCACGGCATCATTTTTGGCATTATCTCTGACCTCTTCGAAAAGGGCGAGCCCGTGGATATCGTCACAGTGGTTGATGCCCTGAAGGATAGAGGGAAGCTGGAAATGGTGGGTGGAGCATCCTATATTGCTTCTCTGGCACAGGTGGTCCCTACAGCCTCTAACGTTTCCTACTATGCCCGGATCGTGGAGGAGAAAGCCATCCTCAGGCGCTTAATCGAGGTGGGGACGAAAATCGCTGGCCTGGGCTACGACACCGAAACCAACGTCGAAGAACTTGTGGATCAGGCGGAGAAGCTTGTCTACATGATTGCCCAGAAACGCCTCTCCAGCGATCTCGTATCTATGGATGAACTTGCCAGGAAGAGCTTTGAGCGAATCGAGAGCCTCTATCGGCGAAAAAAGCTCTATACAGGAGTTCCCTCAGGTTTCGAGGCCTTAGACCGGATTACTATGGGGTTCCAGCCATCCGATTTAATTATCGTGGCTGCCCGCCCATCGGTAGGGAAAACTTCCTTCTGTTTAAACATAGCAGAGCATGTGGCACTGAAGGAAAAAATTCCCGTGGCCATATTCTCCCTGGAAATGTCTGCAGATATGCTCGTGCAGAGGGTCCTTTGCTCCCAGGCCATGGTTGACTATCAAAGGCTAAGAAGTGGATTCCTCGACGATCAGGACTACCGACGCCTCTCTGATGCCTACGGTAACCTCTACCATGCTCCTATCTACATCGACGACACACCGGGAGTTTCTGTAATGGAGGTCAGACTCAAGGCACGAAAATTGAAGGCGAAATCAGGGCTGGGGTTGGTAATTGTGGACTACCTTCAATTGATGAGTAGCCGCGGTAGGGCTGAAAACAGGGTTCAGGAAATTTCGGAGATTACCAGGAGCTTGAAGAATCTCGCTCGAGAACTTCAGGTGCCCTTCATAGTGATATCTCAGCTTTCCCGAGAGGTAGAGAAAAGGGAAAGCAAAAAGCCCCAGCTTTCTGATTTGCGGGAGTCCGGCTCCATAGAGCAAGATGCGGATGTGGTGATCCTGCTTTACAGGCCCGATGTCTACCAACGGAATGTCACCAATCCAGGGATCACTGAGGTGAACATCGCCAAGCACCGCAATGGGCCAACCGATGTAATAGAGCTGAAATTCCTTGCCGAGTATACCAAATTCATATCCATAGAGCGTAGCCACAAGGAGGAGTACTAGCTCGGAAGTCAATAGATGTCACTTTTTCAGTTTGACCTGCACTTCTGCTCTATGTAAAATAAAACGATTCCGTGGGCCGTTAGCTCAGACGGTAGAGCATCTGCCTTTTAAGCAGAGGGTCGCAGGTTCGAAGGGAGTTGGCTCTGGATGCGACCTGCAGGCACTAAAAAGGAAGACCATTTTCAAACGGCAGTTGGCTCTTTAATTTCCCTCTATTTAAAGCAATGCGACCTCAGGGGTTTTTCCCCGCGCACCCTGAAAATTTACCGGGAGAAATTGGAAAGGTTCCTCCGTTTCCTCAACGGCCAGAGTTTAGAGAAGGCGGATATCTATGCCTTCGTCGCACACTTGAAGGAATCCGGGAACGGACCGGAGAGCATCAGCATTTATTTGAGGAGCCTGAAGACTTTCCTGCGCTGGGCCCATAACCAGGGCTTTATCAAAACAAACCCCTTAACCGGTTTTCCTGGAGTAAAAGTCCCCAGAAGGCTCCTTCCCACCTTGACTCCCTCTGCCCTTCAGGAACTCTTAGATATCGTTAAAAAATTAGAGAGGAACTCGCAGAGAAATCAGGCCATCTTACTTCTTCTAATTGATTGCGCCCTGAGGCCCGGAGAACTCCTGAGCCTGACCTTGAAGGACTTCCAGGGAGATTACATCAGGGTGCGCGGTAAGACCGGGGAAAGGATGCTTCCTCTTTCCCCGGTTACCAAGAGGGCCATTCAGGCCTACCTGAAGAAGAGGAAAGCCCCACCTATGGAGGATGCACTCTTCACCACCTCAGACGGAAGGCCTTTAACTTACTACGCCCTGCGCTCCATCATGCGCCTCCTCAAAGAAAGAAGTCAGGTGGGCAGACTTTACCCCTACCTTTTCCGCCACACCTCGGCCACCTCTTACCTCCAGAACGGAGCGGACCTGGAGACCGTGAGGCGCCTTTTGGGCCACACCTCCTATGCCGTCACCCAGAGGTATTTGAGCTTGACCCAGAACGACTTGGCGCGGGCACAGAGGAAAGCCAGCCCGGTGAACAAGCTCAAGTAGATAGAAGTAAAAAGAAAT
>JANLFM010000005.1:0-1684 GCA_024655865.1 Caldisericota bacterium | reverse complement strand
TATGGGGCGGGAGTTCATGCTCTCCTGTGAAACTGTGAGGATTAGACTAAAGGAAGTATTTTGCAAGGAGAGGCGAGAGAATGACTATCACGGGTGTAGTTTTGATTGCGGTATTTATCATCCTTATAGCAGGTTCGATTGCTTTATACCTGTATTCCTACTCAAAAAGTAAGAGGATTCAAGACAAAAACATTATCATGCGGACTTATACCAATCCCCGCACCTTTGAGGCCGACGCCAATAAATTGGCCAAAGAAGGATTTGTAATTCAGGATGTTACGGGCGGAGGCAAACACTTTAGTGGGCCAAGAGCCACAATCGGTTTTCTTTTGGCCGGGCCTCTAGGTTTATTATTTTCAACGGGGATGAACCCCATCATTGTTACTTATGTCCGTGCCGGAAATGAAACAGGACCAAAAGCAAGGACGGCAAACTATTGCCCATATTGTGGCTCTAAAATCCCGGCAGAGGGTCACTTTTGCCCAAACTGTGGTAGAGAAATCCAGATACTTTTATAGGGATCTCGGGATCCCTATAAGGGGAAACCAATGGAATTGGTTTGGGCTGGCTTGACTCAAGAAGACTCGGCCCGGGCGCAGAGGAAAGCGAGTCCCGTGAACATGCTGAGGTAGGGAGAGAGAAGAAGAAAGTAGGGCTTGGTTTAAGTGATATAATACAAATAGGTGGTCGGTAATGGTTGCCGCTTTCGTTTGTATTATAGTAATTTTAGCAACACTGGGCGGAGTGTATAGAACTCATGCCTTTATCAGCAAAGCTGAAAATCCTGCTCAGAGAAAGTTGGCAATTAAGTTCTCTCTTTTTGCCTGGGGGTTAGTGGCTCTTTTCATTTTTTTCCAAGCTTGCTTCTTTACTTGCACTTGATACCCAAATGGGCACTCTGGATAACAACGGCCTTCTGCTTTGCTGTTTATTTCTTTGGGAATCGCTGGGCGAAAAAGCGGATAGGTCTCACTCTTTGGTTGTAAAAATTCCTTTGATTTTCTCCATTTCCAGTTTGAACCCCCATCTTTAAGCGGGTGTATTACTTCTGGATCAAGTAGCGGCCCCAGCGCTCTCTTCCTTCGGCTCCAGCCACGCCAGCCAGCCGAAGGAAGAGAGCGCACCCTCGGGGATCGGGCGCCTTCCCGGTCGGATCATTCAAGCGGGACAGCGCTTTTCCAGCCAGATGAGAAGAGCGGAAGACAGGAAAGCATTGCCACCATTTACCGCCAAGGACTTCTTCTTTACAGATACCTCTTCTTCCTTCAGGACGCCCTATTCAATCTATAGCCTCAGGCGCCCTCCCCCTCGGGAAGAGCGCTCCGCGCTCACGGGGCGCAAGAAACGGAAGGAAAGGGGTGGCCCAGCCTCACCAGCCAGCCCCCCGCCTTTTTTCGTTTAGAAAAAAGCAAAAAGAGCGCCCATACTTTTTTACCCTGATTCCCTTCGATCCGCGCTCTACGGGGCAATTTGAGGGCACTTTTTTGAAGGACTCTTTCCTTATTCCTGAGATTTGGAAGCACGGGGAAGGTTAGAAGGAAAGGGATTCCTTAAGAAAAGGAATTAGTTGGCTTCGCCAAAATAAACCTCATTTTTTTGACCCCGCTGCGGCCGGCTCCACTTATACCTCTCGGCGCCTTTGAAGCTGTCAAGGGTGCGGGGTCCCCTCCCACAGGGCGCCCTC
>JANLFM010000059.1 GCA_024655865.1 Caldisericota bacterium | reverse complement strand
AGCTGGCTGTGGTGGTGATCGTCTGTATAGCGGCGATCATTTTGGGATATGCGGGGAAGCTGGATTCCCAGGCGGTGGTGGCTTTGCTCTCTGCCAGCCTGGGCTACGTCTTCGGCAACGCCCACGGGGTGATCTCGGCCATCTCTAACCAGAATTCCCAGGGTCTGAGGGGATTAAACGGGAATACAGGGAGCACATCTTCTCAGAGCACAGAGGGGACGTCCAGGCAATCTTCAGAAGCCAAGGAGTGAGGAAATGAGGATCGGGATCGATGCCGGACACGGAAAGGACGGGGATCCGGGGGGCGTAGGACCCTCAGGGCTCAAGGAGGCGGATGTCACTCAGTCCCTGGCTGTGGAGCTGGGAAACCTCATTTTGGCTTTAGGACACGATGTCTTTCTTTGCGATCGCTCCCTTTATGCTTCAGAACGCGCAGTCCAGGCTTCCAAGGCGGGGTGCGATGTCTTGATTTCCCTGCATACAAACTCAGGAAGCGCTTCCGCTCAAGGGATTGAGGCCTGGTTCGCCCACGGAAACGAGGAGGGAAAGAGGCTGGCAGGGGCAATCCTGGGTGTTCTGATCTCGGAAACCGGAGCGGTCTCTAGGGGAATAAAGGATGATGCCGACTGGCACCCGGCCTCCGATCCTAACTGGACCGGGGGAATGGGAGTCCTGCGCTATTTCCCGGGCCCCGCCGTTCTCTTGGAGCTTCTTTTTATCTCTAATCCTCAGGAGGAGGAACTCCTCCGCTCGGGGGAGTACCTGAAGAAGTGCGCCCACGCCATCGCTCTGGGGCTTTTGGATTTCATCAATTCCTGGAAGGGAAGAAGCCGAGCTGACCCGGGAAAAGGAGAGCGGGAGGAGCTCCCCGGATTTAAAGACCCTGGGTCCGGGGGCTCCTCCGGTTCCCCGGAGGATTTATTGAGCGGGGAGGATTCCGGTGGCGGAAGTTCCCCAAGTCGCTTAGATCCCTTCCCGGACCTCTCCCCTACCCTCTGGGAGGGAAAGGCGCGGAGAATAGTTTTGGCGCTTTATGACCTGGGGATCATCACGGGTTATGAGGACGGCACATTCAGACCGGATCAGCCTATAACACGGATGGAGGCTGTGAGTTTGGTTTACCGGGCTTTGAATTACTTAGGAAAGGTTCCCGCGCTTTAAATTGTTTTTGAAATTTAAAACTGATTGAGAAAAAGAGGAACTCAGCCTTCTTTTCTTCCAGGAGGAATTTGTTTTCGAGATCACCTATTTGCTTTTGCTCATTAGGGCCCTTGCCCTGGTAATCCAGCCACCAGCGCCTACAAAGAGAAAAACTGTTTCTCCAGACCAAAGAAAACGAATTGAAGCCCAGCCAGTCCCCAAGACCTCCCCTACTATGCGGGCAATCAAGAAAATGCAACCTAAAGCAACTAAAAGGGAGTTAAACCAATCAAGGGGGTTCCACCTAGCCAAAGTCCACCAGCTTTCCTCCCCATTTCGCACCCTCCGGGAGTTTCTCACCCCGATAATTCCTGCAAGGACCCCAACCGTGGCTCCCAAAAAACCACCGATAAAGCTCAAAATGACGGTCTCTTCTTGGGTCATTTTTCCATCCCTCGATACCAAATCTTAATCATTATTTTGGTTTAAAAAAAAGGTAGTGTCAAAATTTTTGTGTCACTCCCTCTAAACCTCAACCAGTACCTCCTCTGATCGAACCTCTGTCCCATACTTCTCCATTCTTTTCTCCAAAGCTGGCTTGCTTGAGTGCCAGTTGGATAAAATTCTCTTCCCGTAGCTTTCGTTGTTCTCTTCCGTGACCCCGAGAAGGATCTTCTATTCTTCTAAAGGCTGGCAAAAGGGAAAGCGGAGGCGGCACGCAGGCGGTGGGGAGGCTGGGTCTGGCCACCGCCTGCGAGGGAGCAGGCGCTCCCCGCGAGCGGTGCCGCTGGAGCTGGGCAGGAGGGAGTGAATCCGCTGGGCAGGGGT
>JANLFM010000058.1:715-2185 GCA_024655865.1 Caldisericota bacterium | reverse complement strand
TAAAAAAGAGAAACCCTGGGGAACCAGAATTTCACCAGGCTGTCTTTGAGGTTCTCGAATCCATTAAGCCAGTCTTAAACAAACACCCCGAATATGAGCAGGCAGGTCTTTTAGAAAGGCTTGTAGAGCCTGAAAGACAGGTAATTTTCCGCGTTACCTGGCAAGACGATCAAGGCAGAGTTCATGTCAACCGAGGCTTCAGAGTTCAGTTTAGCTCTGCAATTGGTCCTTACAAGGGCGGAATCCGGTTTCACCCCTCAGTGTATTTGGGCATCATTAAATTCCTGGCCTTCGAACAAATTTTCAAGAACTCTCTTACCGGCTTGATGATGGGAGGAGCTAAGGGCGGATCTGATTTTGACCCTAAGGGGAAGTCGGATTCTGAGATCATGCGCTTCTGCCAATCCTTTATGACCGAGCTCTTCCGCTACATTGGGGAGGATACCGATGTTCCCGCAGGAGATATCGGGGTAGGTGGCCGGGAAATTGGCTTCATGTTCGGGCAGTGGAAACGGTTAACGAACCGCTTCACCGGAGTACTCACTGGAAAGGGCCTTTCCTATGGAGGTTCCCTGGTGAGGACCCAGGCTACCGGCTATGGGTTGATTTACTTCGTGGATGAAATGCTCAAAGACCGCAAAACCTCTTTTGAGGGAAAAACTGTAGTCATCTCCGGTTCCGGTAATGTAGCCATTTACGCCCACGAGAAAGCAGCCCAGTTAGGGGCTAAGGTTGTAGCTATGTCAGATTCCAACGGCTTCATCTATGACAAGGACGGGGTTGATCTCCAGGTTATTAAACAGATCAAAGAAGTAGAATACAAGAGAATCAAGGAATACTTAAACTATAAACCCTCCGCTACTTATCAGGAAGGCTGCTCCGGGATCTGGAATATTCCCTGTGATATCGCTTTGCCTTGTGCCACCCAGAACGAATTGGATGGAAATGCCGCAGAGACCTTGATCAAGAACGGCGTTATGGCGGTAGGCGAAGGGGCTAATATGCCCTGCACCTTGGATGCCATTGATAAATTTCTTAAAGCCGGAGTGTCTTTTGGCCCCGCCAAAGCTGCGAATGCTGGAGGTGTAGCTACATCCGGTCTGGAAATGGCCCAGAATTCTCAGAGGGAGATGTGGCCATTTGAGGAAGTGGACCGCAAATTGCACCGAATCATGGTGGACATCTACGCTACTGCCAAAAACGCAGCTGAAGAATATGGAGCGCCCGGAAACCTCGTTATCGGAGCAAACATCGCTGGGTTCCAGAAAGTCGCTCAGGCAATGCTGGCCCAGGGCCTGGTTTAGTTCGTATTGCCAATTCGAGTTTTTGCTTTTGCCCGGACTCTATTTACACCCAGAAAAGTTTTTTGCTATCATTAACGATGCGCGGGGTCGTGGTGTAGCGGTCTAACATGCAGGCCTGTCACGCCTGAGATCGCGGGTTCAATTCCCGTCGACCCCGCCATGCCGA
>JANLFM010000058.1:0-705 GCA_024655865.1 Caldisericota bacterium | reverse complement strand
TTGGTAGAGCAGTGGACTGAAAATCCTCGTGTCGGCAGTTCGATTCTGCCCCTCGGCACCATTCTATTCCATTTGCTTTTCGTCTCATGACATTCTTTTCAGGCCTATTGGTGGACTATATTTTCAGAAGAGAACAGGAGGACGGATGAAAGTCATTCATTTTCAGGATGTGGAATACAAGGCCTTCGAGGGTGAAAACGTCAAAGAGGTAAAGGGAAGAGTACTTATAGGTAAGGCTGATGGCGCTTCCCACTTTTGCATGCGCTTCTTTGAGCTAGCTCCAGGCGGCTTTACACCACGTCATCAGCACGATTGGGAACACGAAATCTTTATTCATAAAGGTCATGGGGTGGCGTTAAAGGAGGGAAAATGGGTACCGGTAGAGTCAGGGGTGGCGATCTTTGTTCCGGGTGGAGAAGAGCATCAAATCAGAAACACTGGCTCGGAACCCCTCCTGTTTGTGTGTCTTATCCCTTCAGGCCCCCCGGAACTTTGATGCCAAGGCTCTCTGGCAAAGAAAATTTTGTATTGACCACACGCTTTATAACCGATTAGAATATTATTCGAAAAGATCATTTTGCGGGAATAGCTCAGTAGGTAGAGTGCCTTCCCAAGCTGGGGGTAAATAGATCTCCCCGGTTGAAAATTGAATAGATTTCTTGCGGGAATAGCTCAGTAGGTAGAGCATCAGCTTCCCAAGCTGAG
>JANLFM010000057.1 GCA_024655865.1 Caldisericota bacterium | reverse complement strand
CTGCCTTCATCGCCGTAAAGGTGTGCATCCGGAAGCGCCCCCGCCCCTACTCCATCAAGGATAATTAGAATTACCCTGTTTAACACCTTGTTGTCTTAAAAACATTAAAGCCAGAGCTGTTTTTCCGTCTAAGGGTTGCGAGGATTTCAACAATTTCTCTAGATCCTGCGGGGAAAAGAAAGAAATGGTGATTTCTTCGTCCGCTTCAAATTTGGGTTGTTTTTCGATTAATCCCTTTGCCAGGAAGAGGTGGATTACTTCGCTGGAGTAACCGGGCGAGGGATAAAAAGCGAGTAAGAACTGCCAGTTTTTCGCCTCGTAACCAGTTTCCTCCAGAAGCTCCCTTTGAGCACACTTCAAAGGGCTTTCCCCTTTCTCCAGCTTGCCTGCGGGAATTTCCCAAATATATCCTTGAAGAGCAGTTCGATACTGGCGCACCATTAAAATATGGCCCTCTTCATTTAATGCCAGGATGCCCACGGCGCCCGGGTGGTAGACTATCTCGCGGGAAGTACGGAAACCTGAGGGCATTACCACCTCAATGACCTCAAGGGAAAGCAATTTGCCCTTGTAAATCAGGCTTTGCTTGAGCTTCTTTTCCATCTCAGGCTCTCTGGATTATCTCTTTGAGGAGCAAGCTTAAATTGAGCATTTCCTTGATCGAGACTTCCTCCTCGGGAGTATGGGGACGGAGATAACCGCAGCTGAGTACAAGGGACTTCCTGCCTTTCAGGTTAAATACGTTAGCGTCGGAAGCCCCACCCGCATCGACAAGCTTGAGGTTTAAGCCTAAAGCGGATGCTGCCTCCCGAGCTATAAGCACGATTTCCTCATTCTCGCTCAGGGTGTAACCCTCGTACTCTCTCAGGCAATCAATATCCACTTTTGCCCCCACGCTTAAAGCTGCCTCTTCAGCAGCCTGGAGCATTAACTGAGTTTGTTTTTCCAGCTTCTCCGAGTTGCGGGAGCGGGCTTCTCCGCGCATTTCGGCAAAATCAGCCACGATGTTGGTGGCTTTTCCTCCGGAAATGATCCCAATGTTGGCCGTAGTCTCAAAGTCGATTCGTCCCAGGGGCATGTTAGCAATCGCTATGGCCAGCGCCTGTATTGCGGAGATACCCTTTTCCGGTTCGCTCCCGGCATGAGCGGCTTTGCCCAGAAACCGGAAGTGAAACTCGTTAGCGTAGGGAGCGCTGCAAACTGCCAGGCCAATGGGGCCGGAATAATCCAGGACATAAAAAAACCGGGATTTGGCTTTTTCCACATCGAAATGCTTAGCGCCCACCAGACCAACCTCTTCCTGAACCGTGAGGAGGATTTCCACATCACCGTGCTTTATGCCCTCTTCTTTGAGGGAGAGCAGAGTTTCCACTATGGCAGTCGTGGCCGCTTTATCGTCTGCTCCCAGGATGGCGCTACCATTAGCTTTGATGGTCTCCCCTTCTATCGAAAATTGAACAGGATCAGTGGGTACGGTATCAAGGTGGGCACAAAAGAGAACGGGTCTTTTAGCGGCGACGCTTCCCTCCAGACGGGCAAATAGGTTCCCCGAGGAGTCCTTCTCAACCTTAAGACCTAGCTCCTTTAGCCGGGACTCCATGTAAAGGGCAAATCGTTCTTCTTTTCCAGAAATTGAGGGAATGCTAATTTGCCTGATAAATTCCTCTATTAGCCGATCTCTGTTCATGATTTCCCTCCATTTTTTTGAAGCTGGTGCACAAACTCTCGACCTCTTTTAAGGGCTTCCTTATTCAGGGGTAAAAATTTAGCTTTAGCGCCAGTCAGTACTTTTTCCAAGATTTTTTCCACTGAATCAAAAGCCACTGGTCTCACTTTTTCGATATAGGCTCCCAGAAGGACGAAGTTCGTTACCTGTATAGAGCCTATCTCTTGAGCAATGTCAGTGGCCGGAATGGCGATGACCTCAATATCCGTTCGCGCCGATTCCTCATCTACCAGGGACTTATTGACAAAAAGGTAACCTCCTGAGGCCACAAGCGGTTCAAATCTCTGGAAAGAGGGTTTATTCAGAACGATAGCCGCTTTCGGCCGGGATAAAATAGGAGAAGTTATGGGCTCTTCTGAGATTACAACCTGACAGTTCGCCGTTCCCCCTCTCATTTCCGGTCCATAGGAGGGGAACCAAGTCGCTTCCTTTCCTTCCAGGGCTGCGGCATAGGCTAAAATCTGGCCCAT
>JANLFM010000056.1 GCA_024655865.1 Caldisericota bacterium | reverse complement strand
AGAGCGGGAATAGCTCAGCTGGTAGAGCATCACCTTGCCAAGGTGAGGGTCGCGGGTTCGAGTCCCGTTTCCCGCTCCATTTATTTTGAATAGCTGACGATAAAGAATCCCTTTTCCTTACGCAGGCTTTTTAAGTTGGCTTTAATTTGCTCCAGATTCAAGCCCTCGGTGAGGAGATATTTTCCCTGATAGGAGACATAGGTGATGACATACCCTCCTTCTAACATCTTCCGGGCTTCCTCTTCGAACTGTGCTTCATCCTGATAAATCTTGGTGATTACCGCCCCAGGTTGTCTCAGTATGCGGGATTTGGCCCGGGAATAGCGCAAATAAAGGTAATAACCCAGAAAGAGGATCAGGACGACTACAATTATGGCCAGAATGCCTTGCCAATTCATATTTATATTTTAAACCCGGATCAAGTTTCAGAGAACCTGGCTAAAATATGATTGATCTTGCTCTTTTAAGAGGCAGTCTCATTATTACTGTTGTTCCCTTATCCGGTGCGCTTCTTAAAAGGACTTCCCCTCCGTGTTTTTCCACTAACAGCTTAGTCACGTAAAGGCCCAGGCCAGTACCGGGAACTGCTTTCTCTTCCGCACTCCTTGCCCTTCGAAAGGGATTGAAAAGCGCTTGTTGCTCTTCTGGTGAGATCCCCGGACCCCGATCCTTGACGGAGATTTCCGCATACTTTTCTTTTCTCTGGAGAGAAATTTCTACAACTCCTCCATGAGGGGAGAACTTTATGGCATTAGAAAGTAGATTGGATATGGCTTTCCTGATAGCCTCTGGGTCCAGCTCAATTTGGGTAAGCTCGTTCTTTACTTTAAGATGAATTTTAACTCCCTTTGCGTGCGCGTTGGGTTTAAAATCGAGCACCAATTCTTTAAGAAGAGCTTCGAGATCGGTAGGCTTGCAATTCAGACTGAGCCCTCTGGTTCGAGATTTCTGGCTGTCTAAAAGGTTTTCAATCAAGGCCATTAGCCGGTCGAGATTCCTCTTCCAGATGGCCTCATACTCCAGGAAACGCTGGGGCCTTTCCTCCAAAGGGAAAGAACGAATTATTTCTAAGGCTGAAAGCAAAGCCAGCACGGGGGTCTTAAGCTCGTGGGAAACGGAATAGAGGAAATCCTCCTTAGCTTTCCTGATTTCTTCATCGGCCATCTTTTGCAGGGTGATATCTTGGGTCATGGTTACTAACCTATCGACTTTGCCTTCGTTATCCTTCAGGGTGTAGAAGTGAATGGAGATCCAGGAGCCATCTCTCAAACCAGTTCCTGTTACCTGGACTTCCGGGATCCAGAGTTTCCCCCCTTCTTGAAGCATTTGCTCGATTTTAGGGGCAAACTCCTTCAGGTAGGAAATCCTTTCTGTGAGCTTCAATCCTTTTGTTTTTCCCTCGAGCTCCCTGATCTGGGCGTCAGTAAGCCTCCAGAATTTCTTCCAGGCTTCATTAACGAAAAGGAGGTCTCCGGTGGCTTTTCTTACCGAGATTGCTACGGGGGAATTTGAGACAATTGCCTCAAGGAAATTCTGGCTTTCCTGGAGAGCCGCCTCAGCCCGCTTCAACCTGGTGATGTCCAGCGAGGAATCCACTACCCCGATCACCTCTCCTTTTTCGTTTCTTACAGGCACAGCGCGGGTAAGCCATACTCGACCATCGGGGGATCGGGCTTCGGCATATTTGTATTCCCCGGTCTCGAGGGCCGTGGTCACCGGGCAGCCCTCACAAGGTTGGGAGCTACCATACCAGAGCTCGTAGCAAACCCGACCCACGACCTTCTCTAAGGGAAGATTCAGGGATTGCAGCGCCGCCCTGTTAGCCCAGATTATGCGGTGATCCCTGTCGTGCAGAGAAACGGATTCTTCCACGGAATCGAGGATAAGTCGTTTCTCCTCCTCACTCCTCCACAAAGCCTCCTGAATCTTCTTAAGTTCCGTAATATCTACCAGTATCCCTTCAATAAAAAGGGGATCTCCTTGAGGGGATCTTACGATGTAGGAATCCTCAAGGACGGTAATGATCGCGCCATCCTTCCTTTTTAGCTTTAGCTCTGCATTCCTGACTTCTTTAAGATTCCTGATCTCCTTGAGCCATTTTGCTCGGTACCCAGGGTTGACATAATGGTTCTCAACCGGTACCGAAATAAGTTCCTCTTCAGAGGAATAGCCCAGCATTTTTACTAAAGCAGGGTTGGCTCGGATTAGCTTTCCGTCGAAGGTTGTTTGAAAGACTCCTACTGGCACGTGTTGAAACAGGGATTGAAAGTCCATTTTCAGGCTTCTTTCCCGTTTCTTGCCCTGCTTTTCCTCTGAGATTGGGACTAATGCCCCCTCGATCCTTTTTATGTTTTCATTCTCCAAAATGGGAATGAGGATGTTTTCTGCCTTCAAATAGGTTCCTTGAGGGAGGCGTATCCTCACCTCAAAGGCTGATTTTTCCCCCTTCATTGCTTTACTTAAAGCCTCCTCCAAGGAAGGGCGATCCTCAGGATGGAAAATCTGGCTGAGAGAATGAGGAGTTTTAAAGAAAGAGGCCTGAAAACCCGTAAGCTTAAGTAACTCGGGATCCAGGGAGAAATTCCCATCCGCTCCGCTTAAGGAATAACTGTAAAACATAGCTCTAAAGCTGCCTACCTGAGCAATTTCAGGTGTATTCTCTTGTTCCATTCTAATTTTTAAAATGATAATGCAACTAAAAGTTTTTTTCTACTATTTTTATATGTCGCCTCCTGAGATTTTTCCTTTTCTGAATTTCTCCTCTAAACTCTTTTTCCCTTTTCCGACGGTCATGCGCAAATCGCCTCCTGCTTAGGATTTGGCATTTGATGCTCATC
>JANLFM010000055.1:1856-3172 GCA_024655865.1 Caldisericota bacterium | reverse complement strand
TTGGAGAGCAAGTACAGCCCCCAAAGGGTCTCTTCCATCACCCAGAAGGCCCTGGAGAAAAAGGAAGCTTTCAGAAAGAGGAAGATCGAGATCATACCCTGGGAAAATGCTTGAGCATTTTCTCAGGGGCCCAAGTGGTATCCCATCATCTACCTGGACGGCACCTTCCTCAAGGTGAGGAGGGATTAAAGGAAGTGCTCACCTTCTTCCCTGCCTCCTTTAGGGAGAGCGCCGAGGTCTGGAAGGAGGTCCTTTCAGGACTTAAAGGAGAGGGGCTTGAAGGAACCCCTGCTCTTCATCGGGGATGGGCTCACCGGACTTCCCCATGCGGTTAAGGAGATCTTTCCTAAAGCTGACTTCCAGAGTTGTCTCCTGCATAAGATGAGGCAGAGCCTGGCTGAGGTGAGAAAGAGGGACCGGGAGCTCCAGCCCTTCATCTACACCACAAATGCTTTGGAGAGATTTTAAAAGGAGGTAAAGAGGAGTGCCAAGGTGATCGAGTCCTTCTCCCCTCCAGAGGCAGAGGAAAAGGTGCTCCTAATGGTCACGGAGCAGATGAACGAAAGCTACGGAAAAAAACCTTATCCCACTGGCACCTGAGCAAACCATATTCGAGGGAACTCAGGGATTTGAAATATGGAACCAAAAAACAGTCAAAGGAGGCACTGGTTGAGGTTTAGGGGAAACGGCACAGAATTCTTTACACTACCCTATTCAATCCAGTTTTCCGCTGAAATTTCCATTTACATTAGGGAAGTAAATGCTTCTTTTTGCCCCCAATTTTTCACTGAGCTGAATTTTTTGTTCGGAAAGCACTCTTCCTTCACTGTCTAATAATTGAATGGAGCCAAGAGTCACGTGGAGTACGCCAGCCAACTGGTCTTTGTCTGAGGCAGCGAAATAAAATTCTGAAGACCCAGATGCTGATTCTTTTGAATAACCTGTAAAAACTAAGCCTCCATAGGCTCCTAGGACAGGTATAGGTACAGGTCCAAACACCTGTTTTAAGACTTCCGGGTCGATCTTTTTAACAGTGTCCGGAACTTTTTTTAAAAAGGTATAGTCCATACTCTTCAAGTTGAGAATGGCGGGTGAAAACCAGGTAGTCAGGACGAAGCTATCCTGGATTGTGGCCACAGTATTGGCAATAGGTGGCAAAGAAGGATCAATGCCCAACTCCCCACTCGTTTTGACCTGTCTCCAGGTGAGCTCATCTTTAGCTAAATTGTACTCTATCACAAAAAGGTAATTCACCAGCTCCTCCGAACTCTGGAGGACGAAACTTGGATAAAGCATGAACAATTTGTCACCCACTA
>JANLFM010000055.1:0-1846 GCA_024655865.1 Caldisericota bacterium | reverse complement strand
GACTGCACCCCACCGGGAAACATCGTATTCTTTATCGCCCTCCCCCTTTAGGTAGTAACTTGGTATGGACAGCTCTTTTTCCACAGCTTTTTCATTGATTTGGGCTCTGACCAGATAATTCCTGTTACCTGCTTCTGTCTTTCTTACTACTACCACCTTCTGCCCCACAACAGTGCTCAGCTCAGGGTCAAAAGTGATTTTTTGGGTTGTTTGCGCATAACTTTCTGAGGGCACGGCATCGGGGAATAGAATAAGGTTCTTCCTTCCATCCCAAGAGATCGGCCGGCATTTATCGAGGTCCTGAACATTTTTTGGCAGGTAGTAGAGAGTTTCACCCACAGGAAGGATTCTATGGCCTTCAAGATCCCAGTAAAAGAGGTTAGCGGTGTAGCTCTCTTCATTCTCGGTCATTACTAGGAAAGGGACTTGAGAGTTAAAACTGCTACTCTCTGGTCTGCATCCTGGAAGAGTTATAAGGAGAGCCAAAGACAGAAAAACGATTGAGGGCAGTTTTAGCCTTTTCATCCTATTTTCTACCAGAGAATGTAGTATTCCCAATCAGTGTGATTGGAATAAGGGCACTGTTTCTTGTCATCTGTATGCGCACTGTATAGTCTTTCAACAGTATCGTTCTTGACGATCATCATTACGTGATAATTTGGGATGACTATTACTCCGCCAGCCGAGGCGGAAGCCCAGGTGGAAGCTCTCCAGTAACCTTTTTGAGTAATCATGTAAGTTTTTAGACCGGGCACGCTTGTCCATGCCCAGTTATTTCCTCCATCTCTAAGCCTTTCCCATTGTCCAGGATCAACGGGGATACCCCCGGCGTTTAGGGCCTGAGAAACGTAGTCAGCACAGTCAGCATGGCAGGCATTAGAGAAATAAGGCCATTTAGAATTGTTCCAGTATGATATAGTGCGATAAGCCAGGCCGTGAGGGCATAATTCTGTTGAATTAGAGGTCCAGGTATTCGCGTAGTCTCTGGCTTTAATTCGATCATAACCAGGGTATAAGGAAGGGGCAACAAGTGCCTGGGCTCCTAAAAGTGAGTTCATGAAGGAGAACCCTTCTTTTTCCATTTCCTCAGCACTTCCAGGAAGCATATTTTCAGCCGGCACATATCCGTCTTGTTGTTGCAGATAAAGTTTTACATTCTCATATTCGTTTCCCTTGAGTTTTGCCTCGATCTTTAAATTCATATAGCTATCGTCAGCAACCCCAATATAGCTTGTAAGCTCATTGTACCGATCATCGAGGGCTTTAATAATTTCCTCTGTTTTTTCTGTTGGAAACTTGGGATTAGCTACCAGAATTAAATGCTCTTTTTCCTCCTGACCTTCTTGGTAATTGTAGCTGGTAAGACCGATGGCCTGGAGCATCCCTTGGACAAAAGGAAGGCCTTCCACATTTTTGGCCTTTAACACTTTGTTTAGATGCACCTTGGCCAAAGCTTCGATTTGCTCACTCCGAACTTGTAAGCTTTCTACAGTTGTATCTATATAGTTCACTCGGTAATATCGGGAGTAATAGTTTCGGACCCAGTCAGTTATGTAACTTTGAACTTTTAGCTGATACAAAGCCAGATCATCTGAGGTCAGGGGCACCAAATTCGGAGCTTCGGATGCCGATAGAGATATGGGAAATGTACAAAAACTAAGCATCAAAACCACTACCAACAAGAAAACTGTGGAAACTTTCCCCGCTGTAACAGGAACCAGGGCCTTGCCAAAGCTACTCAATTTTCTTCTCATTTCCTTCTCCTCCAAATTCTGGGGTTCTCCTTATATGCACCCTCAATTTGGAAGACGAATTACATTCAAAAATGTGCAGCTTTTTCGAAAAT
>JANLFM010000054.1 GCA_024655865.1 Caldisericota bacterium | reverse complement strand
TTCCACTGGATTCGCAGTACATGCAGTAGTGATTTCTCTCCCCGAAGAGGAGCTGGAGCACGGTCATCCTCACCTCGTTGATTTCTGTCGAATAAGTCGTGATTTCCATTCCCTCGGAAACATAAGTGGCGCAGGCTGGTTTCAAAGCTCCTGGGCCAGCTTCGACCACACACATGCGGCAAGTCCCCGCTGGTCGAAGGGCATCATGGTAACAAAGGGTTGGAATATCAATTCCAGCCGCTTTCGCCGCCTCAAGGATAGTTTTTCCCTCCTCGACCTGGATTTCCTTGCCATCGATTTTTATCTTAACTAATCCCATTTCAAACCTCCTGAACAAGGGCTTCTGGGGAAAGAAGTTCGTCCCCGAAATAGTCCACGGCTGATTTAACGGGCATGATCAAAGATTGCCCCAGTGGGCAAAGGGATGCGCTCCAGAGGACTTGGGAGATCTTGACCATCGAGTCCAGCTCTTCCTTTTCCAAAGCATTACGCATCAATTTTTCCATCTTCCTGACTAACTCTCTGGTGCCCGCCCTACAGGGTGTGCATTGGCCGCAGGATTCGTGCTTGAAAAACTCCAGGACTGAGAAAAGGGTTTCCTTAATGGCACGATCATCGTTTAATACGAGGATGGAACCGGACCCAAGCACTGCTCCAACCGCTTTTGGACTGTCGAAATCAAGCTTCAGCGAAAGTCTGGATTCGGGAACGAATACCCCCGCAGCTCCTCCAAGAAGGGCTGCGCGGAAGGCAGCTTTTTCTTTTATCCCTCCTCCGTAGAAGAACACAAGCTCTCCCAAAGTGGTTCCCATTTCCAGTTCATAATACCCTGGCCTGTTAACCTTGCCAATCACAAGGTAAATCTTTGTTCCGGGGGAGCCCTGAGTACCAAGGGTTTTAAACCAACTCCCTCCTTTTAAAATAATGGAAGGCACGTTGGCCAGAGTCTCCACATTGTTTATTACCGTGGGTTTGCCGAATAGACCGACTTGGGTGGGATAAGGGGGCTTGATTCTTGGATTTCCCCTTTTCCCCTCCAGGGATTCCATCAGGGCGGTTTCGTCTCCGCAAACATAAGAGCCTGCCCCTTTTTTAACCTCCACGAAAAAGGAGAATCCGCTCCCAAAAATGTTATCTCCTAAAAATCCTTTCTCTTCCGCATCCCGAACTGCTTTTTCAAGACGGCTAATAGAGAGCGAGTACTCGCCTCGGACATAAATATAGCCCTTTCTGGCTCCAACAGCGTACCCACCGATGATAAGGCCTTCAATCAACTTGTGTGGGTCTCCTTCCATGATCGGGCGGTCCTTGAAAGTGCCCGGCTCTCCCTCATCCGCGTTGCAGATAATGTATTTTTCCCCTACCTGGCTATTCCTCGCTGACTCCCACTTCAAGCCGGTGGGGAAACCGGCTCCTCCCCTTCCCCTCAAGCCAGACTTTTTCACTTCATCAATCACTTCTTGGGGTGACATTGAGAGGGCTTTCTTAAGGGCTGAGTATCCGCCCTTTTCCAGATAATCATCGATGCTTTCGGGGTTAATTGACCCAACATTTTCTAAAATAAGCCGGTTTTCCCTCGGCTTCAAAGGTAGAGTCACAGGCATGATCACGTCTGGAATTGGTTGGCCGGAAATAAGGTGCTCCTTTACAACTCGGAAACATTTATCAGGGGTTATAGACCTATAAAAAACGTTGTCCGGGAAAACGGAAAGTATTACGCCTTCCCCCTTTATCCCGGGATTCTTTGCTTCCAGGACAACTGCCCTTTCCGCGAGGTTGCTTTGTGCAATCTCCTCCTCAAGCTTTGAGCATACCGCGCTAACTTCCTGGGGGTTTGCCCCATCTCCGGGAAACGCCAAAAGGTAAAACTTGTCCATAATCAAGACCTCCGCAGCCTATCGATTATTTCCCGCACACTTTCTTCGGAAAGCTTGGTAAATACTTCATCATTCACCATCATCGCGGGAGCTTCCGCACAATGTCCCAAGCACTCCGAGGTCTCCAGGGTGAACATCCCATCATCGGTGGTGTCTCCCTCTTCGATTCCAAGGTAGTTTTTTATTTCCTGAAGAAGGGAAACTGCGCCTTCGAGATGGCAGGCGGGAGATTTGCAGACACGTAACAAGTACTTCCCCCGGGGTTTCAAGGAAAAAAGGGAATAAAAGGTCGCAACTCCTACTACCTCGCTTATGGGAAGGGAGAGATACTGCGAAACCAGTCGGAGATCATCCTCTGTGAGATAGTTATTGGGGTTTAATCGCTGAAGTTCGTGAAGAATGAGAAGAATGTTGTCCCTTTTTGGGGGGTACTTCCTAAGGACTTTTACTTTTTCCATTCAGGAACCACCTCTTTTAAAAGTTTTAATCCGCCAAAAAATCCCAAATTTCGATCTTTTTTCCTGGCGACCGAATAAGGATTAAAGACCTTGAAAAAAGGGCTAAAGCCCTTTTTAAAATTTTGCTTGAAAAATTATACCTTATTGAAGGAAAAAAATTTATATTGACCGAAAAAATTTTCCCCCGGCTTTTTCCCGAGCCCAGCGATCAGCCTCCATTAACTCCTCCACTGTCCAAATCTCATTAGGCACGTGGGAAAAAAGCACCTCCTCCACCAGGGGGACGATCCGGGTAAAGGGGATTTCCCCCCCGAGGAACAGCCCAACCGCCACCTCGTCTGCCGCCGAAAGAACCGCCGGGGCAGTCCCTCCCATCTCAAGCGCTTTGTAGGCCAGCTTCAAAGCCGGGAACCTCTCCAAATCCGCCCTCTCAAATTCCAGCCTTCCCACCTCTTCCAGTGAAAGAGGCTGGACCAGGGAAGGCATCCGCCGGGGATAAAGAAGGGCATACTGAATGGGAAGGCGCATGTCCGGAAGGGAAAGCAGAGCCTGAACCGAGCCGTCCCGAAACTCCACCATCCCGTGCACGATGCTCTGGGGATGGATCAGCACGCTGATCTGCTCCGGAGGAAGGCCGAAGAGAAAATGCGCTTCGATGATTTCCAGGGCCTTGTTCATCATGGTCGCTGAATCCACGGAAATCTTTGGCCCCATTCTCCAGACAGGATGGGCGATGGCCTCCTGGGGAGTCACCTTTTGCAGTTCCGCCGTGCTCCGGCCTAAGAACGGCCCCCCGGAAGCGGTGAGGATGATCCTCCGGATCTCCTCCCTCCTTTTCCCCTCCAGGCACTGGAA
>JANLFM010000053.1:3669-4171 GCA_024655865.1 Caldisericota bacterium | reverse complement strand
CGTGGGTAAAGGTCCTTACCTGCTCACCGTCTCCAAGAATTTCAAAGGGACTTTGTCTTATTAGGGCTTTGAAGGCAAAGTCCGGGATCACGTGTGCCATGCCGAACTCAACCTTCCCCTTTTTGTTAATGCCCGGAAGTTCCCCGCTTCCCACTATGTTAAAAGGACGAACAATCAGATAATTCAAACCGAACTCTTCCCTTGCACCCCTGACAAGGTATTCCCCGAAGAGCTTCTGCATTCCGTAATTGGTTAGGGGAACCTTCTGTTCTGATATGTCTGTTTCCGAAACCCTAACGGTTGCCCGTTCGTAAGCCATTGAAGACGAGAAATAAACGAAGGTAGAATCTGGCGAGGTTCCAAGAGTGCAGTCTATGGCGTGGGTCAAAATTTCGGTATTATCCCGGGCAATCCGGTAGGGGAAATGGTACATGAATTTTACTCCCCCAATCAAAGCTGCGAAGCATAATACCCAGTCATAACCCCTGAACTCCGAGGGATA
>JANLFM010000053.1:0-3659 GCA_024655865.1 Caldisericota bacterium | reverse complement strand
GAGTTCTCGGGCCACGTATGATCCTATGAATCCTGCCCCACCTAACATCAAAACTTTTTTCCCCATTCAGACCTCCTTTAAGGTAATTAAAAATGAATTTTTTCCTTGTATTAATATTCTCTAATTCTAATCCAAACTTTCAATTTGGGTTATTTACTGCCTTGCCCTTGTTGGTCTTTAAACCCCTTCTTTCCAAAATTCTGCGTCCCTGACCGTGAGTTGGACCTTTTTGGGGGGATAGGTGGCAAATTCAAGTTGAGATTCCTGGCAATTGTCTTTCTCCTTTTTCGACACGGTCTTGTTAATTCGCTTGTTGTTATTTCCCCCAGATTTTCCAGAAATTTCCTTGAACCAGAACCCCGTGCGATTTTGCAGAATCATCTCAAGAATTCTTCCATTTGGAATTTTTTGAAATGCCTAAGGGGATTTTTAACCCTATTTTGCCCCATTTTGCCTCTTGGGCCTTTCAGTTAAATTAATGGGGATCAATCATAGAGAAGAAAGCGGCCTTTCCTGAGGAAAGTTTGCCCCAATTTGGCTTCCTGGGAACCCCCTGAGGGAAGCTCTTCCAGGTCTTCCTTTCCATAACCGCAAGAATAGTAGGCGTCTTTTGCTTTCTTGTAAGTTTTCGATTAGCCGATCGTTTTTCAAGTAAGACCTCTGGTATAATCTTTCTGGGTGCTTCCGGAGCGCAAATGAACATTTTGGGGGACATTGTCAGGAATACAAGTTGGGGATGGTGGTTGACGCTCTTCCTCCTTTTTGGGGCGGTAGGACTTTTATGGTTTCTTGTCCCTCTTAAAGAATTCCCCGGGAAGCAGTCCTCTGGCGGAGGAACCTCCTCTTATACTTCCCGCCGGGCCCTTCAGTTGGGCAAGGTTTTCTTTTTCACTTTAAGCGCTCTTTGCTTTCTGGGCTTAATTGGTTCTGTCTCAGGGCTCTGGAAATATCAGGCTCTGGCCAACGCTTTCGGCTTTTTCTCCGCAGCTTTTATCATTTTGGGGATCGCTCCTCTCTACCGGCTTCTGAACAATTTTCTCAAAGGGAGTGAGGGGGAGGGAAAAGTAGAAGTTGAGCTGAGAAAGCTTTCCCAGGGTTTTTTCGTTTTCCACGATCTTCCAACGGGAAGAGGAAACATAGACCACGTGGTGATCGGGCCCACGGGGATTTTCACTGTAGAAACCAAAAATTGGAAGGGAAGGCCGGTGATCAAAGGAGGGACGCTTTACCTGGGAAAATACCCCTGCCCCCAATTGAGCAGGCAGGCCTTATCCTGCGCCCTGTTTTTAAGCAGGTACTTGAAAGGTCGAGGGCTGAGCGCTTACGTCACTCCTGTCCTCTGCCTGGTCCAGAAAGAAGCCAGGTCTTTCCGGGGCAGGGTGGGGAATGTGGAGGCCGTGGGGCTTCCTGGTCTGATCGAGCTTCTTTCTTTGAAGAACTTTTCCCTTACGCCCGCTCAGGTGGAGAAGATCAAGGAGGCCCTTATGGATTTGAGAAAAAGGGCTGATGAACTAAAATGAAAGCGCTCAATAAATTAAAGGAATAAAGAGGATAAATAAAAGATGAAATTTTCCATGCCGGTGAAGCAGGTTGCTGCCATTCACGACCTGTCGGGATGCGGGCGAACCTCTTTGGCTGTGGTCATTCCCATTTTATCCACCATGGGCTTTAAGGTCTGTCCCCTTCCTACGGCTGTCCTATCCTCGCATACCAGGTACCAGGGCTACCACTTTGTGGACCTCACAGAACACATGGTGCCTATAATCAAGCACTGGAAGGAATTGGGTCTCTCTTTCAGCGCCGTTTACAGCGGTTTCTTGGGATCGCATAAGCAGATCCCTATCGTGGAGGAGTTCATCGAAAGCTTCCGGTCAGACGACCTCCTGGTGGTGGTTGACCCGGTCCTGGGCGATAACGGGCAGAGGTACGGGACAATAACGGAGAAGATGGTCTCCGAGATGAAGTCTTTGGTCAGGATGGCGGATGTGATCACGCCCAATTTGACCGAGGCCTCATTGTTGCTGGACAAGCCCTACCCCCAAAGCCTGGAAAACCGGGAAATAAAGGAGTGGCTTCTGAATTTGGCGGAGATGGGCCCAGAGATCGTGGTGATCACCAGCGTTCCTGACAGTTCTCAAGGGAAGTTCTCCGCCCTGGCTTATAACAAGAACGACTCCCGCTTCTGGAAAGTGCCCATTGACTATATTCCCGCAGATTATCCGGGAACGGGAGATTGCTTCACCAGTGTTTTAACCGGAGCCCTTTTGCAGGGGGACAGCCTGCCCATCGCTTTAGATCGAGCCGTCCACTTTATCTCTTATGGAGTGAGGGCCACTTTTGGCTATTCCTATGATCAGAATCAGGGCATACTCCTGGAGAGGGTCCTGGAACGCTTGAACATTCCCATTCCTGTCAGCAGCTATGAAATCCTGCTTTGATCTGGTGCCGCCGTGTATTTCAGGCAGTTGATCAGCTGAAAGCCTGAGGCCCGTTCTTCAAGAAGGTTTGCATTCCTCAAGAAGTGATGTTTTATCTCTATCTCCTTTAAAAAGGCTTTTTTTGCCCCCATTTTGCCTCTTGGAGGCCTGCCCAATTACATTCATGAGGAATTCATCATGGAGAAGAAAGCGGCCCTTTCTGGGGCAAATTTGGCCCAGGTTAATCCTTTGGGAGTTCCTGAAGGAAAAACCTTAACCAGGGAAAGCTGGAGAGGAACTAAAAGTCCCGGTAAAGCCACTCTACCCGGGAGGGAAGGCCATGGGGATGCCCTTCTTCAAGCCGTCCCCATTCCTTAAGAGTGTAAACGAGGAGGTCCACCGGAACGGGGATTTCCATAAGGTCAAATTCCCGTCCCTTTCTACAAAGGGCAAGGGGGATTCCTTGAGGATGAGAATGGCATCCAGATAGCTTCCCGGGCCCAATTTCCTTGAAAAAGGGAACCAAAAAGACCTATGCCCAAAATTCGGGGATCGACCTGCGCTTTTTCTGCCCAGGACCTGAAGGCCTGAAGCACGATTTCCCGATCAGGCCATTTGAGAATGGACGAACTCAATAATCTCACTGGCATAATCCACCGCCATTTTGCTTCGAAGGGGACCATAATGCTCAAAGGGCGCTCCCTCCGGATGCCCGTTGGGATAACGAGAGGGAACGTAGAAATTGTCCAGGACTTTCCCTTTTTCCACCAGTTCCTGAGGCACCTGAAGCGATTCTGGAAGCTCCTGAAGAAGCCTGGCTACCATGTGTTCCCAGGCTTCTTGCCCCACGTGAAGGTGAAGGGCTTTGACTGCCTTCTCTGCCGCTTGTCGGGCCGCGGAACAAGCCATGGATTGCTCCGGGTCCCTCAAAGCCTGCTTAAACCAATCCCCTGCTCTTTGGGTCATGTCTGATCTCCTTTAAAATTATAGCGGAATACCTTTTCCCGATCCTCCCTTGGGAGGTTACGTTACACGGATATGCGAATCTTTTCCGGACCTTACATTTCCATGCCAATTTGCAGTATTTTTTGAGATAGAATGGGAGAAAAGAAAAGCGGTGGTGAGGAATGAAGATAAAGAACCTGCGCGACCTGCTCTACATGGTGCGTTTTGGCCTGCTCACGGTCTCCTTCCCCGCGCTCTTTCAGGGCCTCTGGGCAGGAATCACCGCTCCCTTCCTTG
>JANLFM010000052.1 GCA_024655865.1 Caldisericota bacterium | reverse complement strand
ATTCAGTTGCATCGCGTGACCCGTTAGATTGGGGACTGAAAGTGCTCATAGAGGTCCGAGGAAACCGTGATAATATCCTCAAAGTTGCATCGCGTGACCCGTTAGATTGGGGACTGAAAGCGCTCTGATGCCCGCCTGATCCGCTCCAATAAATTCCACCGTTGCATCGCGTGACCCGTTAGATTGGGGACTGAAAGTTACTCCACATAAGGAGTAAGCGCTCAACATCAGACGGTTGCATCGCGTGACCCGTTAGATTGGGGACTGAAAGGCGGGACTTTATAATGCCGGAATTCGAGAGCGGTTTCAGTGTTGCATCGCGTGACCCGTTAGATTGGGGACTGAAAGTTTTGCGTGATGTCTCCCTCATAGCCTCGATAGGCTAAGTTAGTTGCATCGCGTGACCCGTTAGATTGGGGACTGAAAGTTGTATCGAATTGTTTTGTAACGAAAATGTCTATACAATTAAGTTGCATCGCGTGACCCGTTAGATTGGGGACTGAAAGGTCAGCCCTTTAGTCCCAGTCCCTGCCACATCTACATCGTTGCATCGCGTGACCCGTTAGATTGGGGACTGAAAGTTTTGCGTGATGTCTCCCTCATAGCCTCGATAGGCTAAGTTAGTTGCATCGCGTGACCCGTTAGTTTGGGGACTCCAACTTACCCCACGGAAACACAACTTCTGGACATCAAGGCTTTGCCAGGAGGGTTGTCTTTCTGGTCATTGAATTCATCTTCCAGTGTTTCCGCGGGGACCCCCTTAAAAGGACTGGGGGTCTGACCCGTTAGATTGGGGATTACAACCCACCCCAGGAAAAGGCTTCACCTTTTCCTGGGGACCCCGAGATTTGGTTTTCTTTCTCTTTCACCCTGAGCAACAATTCCCCCTTGCGGGGCCCCCTGAGAAAGCTTAATGCTTTCTTGGGGTGGGTTTTTCCGGTATTTCCAATCACGGGGAATTAGTCAAAAATCCCAAAAAAGCTTAAGTCCTTTTAAAAATTGCCGGCTTTTGATTTGTTAAAATAACCTTAAGAGCAGGGGATTTAAGAGAATTGGATTTCCCAGTCTCGAAAAATTTATTCCCCGGAAAATCTAATTTTGTGTAGCAGGAGATGGATGATGAGTAGAGTGAAATTGAAAAGCAATAAATGGTTGGTGTGGGTGTTATTGGTTTTGGTATTTTTCTCGGCTGGTTGTGCGAGCACTCCTCAAACGGAGACTCCTTCAAGTGCAACGCAAGGTGGAGAGCAGAAAACGAGCACTCCAGTAAGCCCATCTACACAGCCAGGGCAAACACTGGGGGAAAGGGCACTGACGGCCAAACAGGCGGTTGCCTTGGCTGAAGTGGAAGCGAAAAAGGCCTTGGGCGAGGCGGCAGATGTGGTTACCATACACGGCGAGCAGGAGGGAACCTCCGTCGATGGCAAAGCAACCAACTGGGACATTTTATTTGCCAATCCTGAAGGAAAAACGCTTTATGTAACCATCGAAGATGGCCAGATCACCCAGACGAGAAGTACTCATTCCGACATAATTTTACAAGAAGCCTCCGGAGGAAAATGGATAGACTCTGTCATGGCTGCTCAAATTGCCCAGGCCAATGGTGGGAGTTCCTTCAAGCATACGGTGGCCAATCCCAGTGTGAACTATACCCTGGGCGAGCTGGCAGAAATTGCCTGGTACGGGGATAAGAAAGTGGGGGTAATTGATGAGCAGGATCTAAGGCCAGCCTGGAAGGTTACCTACGACAATCAAGATCATTATTATGTGGATGCTCTGAGCGGAGCGTTCATCGCCAAAGGTAGCTACAAGAACAAGCCTTAAGATGTTTGTTCTTGGATTTTCCTTTTCCTGGGAGAAGTCATAAGGAAAAGAAAGGGAAAACCTTGGGCTTAGAAGGAGTAAAATTTTCATAGGAAGTGAATTGAAAGATGAGAAAATATTTACTTAGAATAATTACTTTTTCCACCCTGCTTGCTTTGATTTTTTCATTTTCAGTACCTTTAGCAATGGGTGCGGGACAAAGGGATTTAAAGGCGAGGTTTAAGATTGACGATCAAATATGCCTTATCAATGGACAGAGTGTTGCCATGAGCCATCCGCCTTTTATCAAAAATGGAAGAACTTTCGTTCCCATCAGGGTACTGGCAAAAGCACTGGATTTGGAGGACAAAAACGTCATTTGGGATCCCTCCTCAAGGTCGGTAACACTTGTAAAAGAATACCAAACAGTCTCCCTGGAGAACGCAGGGACGCTCAAAACAGTGGTGGTAAAGTTAACTATTGTAGCGGGCTCCTCAACCATGCACTATTCAGCCCAGGACCTAAGCAATTCTGTTAATAACTCTGCCAATAACTCAATCGAATTGGACGCACTTCCAGAGATCATAAATTCTCAAATGTTCGTGCCTCTGAGATTTGTAGCTGAAGCCTTCGGCTATGAAGTGAATTGGAACGCAGAAGAAAGAACCGTGGAGATTTGGGATGTTAAGATTTCTGGAGACTGAATGAACCGGAGGAATTCACCTCGGGTTTTTGGGGAAGGCGAATTCCAGACTACGGATTAGGCTTCCCAAATATTTTGGCCTGCGGACGATAAAAAAGAGTTCAAAGACCTGACCGTAATTGCGCCTACTAAGTGATAGGATATTAAGTTGAGCAACATGAAAACTTTGGCTTCGAAGGAGGCGCTTTATTTTGGAGGAGCAAGAAATTATCTTCAATTCTGAGCTGGCGCAGGAAGCTCTGACCTTCACCAAAGAGGTCACAGAAGCTTTTCCAGGACGGATTACCGGCTCGGACTCCTGCTTTAAAACCGCAAAGAGGATCAAGGAGGAGCTGGAAAAGCACTGCGATCCGGGCACAGTAAAAATGGAGGAATTCATCTGCCACCCCCAGGCTTTCCTGAAATACATCCCCTGTCTGGTCGTCCTCTACCTTGCCTCGTCCCTTCTCCTTTTCTTCAATTACCCGCTCTGGGCTTTCATTGGCTTTGCCTTGGGAAATTTCGTTTTCTACGGCCAGTTTGTGCGCTACTATGAAATCCTTGACCCTCTCTTCCCCAAAAGGAAAGGGTTCAACGTCTGGGGCACAATCGAACCCGCTCAAAAGGCCAGGGAACAGATCATCGTTTCCGCGCATCACGATGCGGCTTACGTCTTTCAACTTCTGGCCCGCTTCCCCAGGCTCTATGCCTATATGATATTGACCGGGATCGGCTTCCTCTTTTTGGGATTGGTGATTTCACTCATAGCCCTGATCCTTACCCTATTGGGAATTGGTTTTCCCCAATGGCCCTCCATCCTCCTCCTCGTGGGCCTGCTTCCGGTAATCCCATTTCTTTTCTTCACCACAAACGAGGTTTCTCCGGCCGCAGGTGACAACATGATCGCCGTGGCCATAATGCTTCAGCTGGCAAAGGTTTTAAGCGAAGCGAAAAAGAGGGGAAATCCCTTGAGTAATACCCGTTTGCTCTTCATCTCTTTCGACGCTGAGGAAGCGGGACTGCGCGGTGCCCGAGCCTTTATTAAAGCCCACAGGGACAAGCTCCAAGCCATCCCCACAAAGGTCCTGAACATCGACACAGTGTACCAGCTCAAGCATTTGAACTTCTTCGAACGGGATTTAAACTCCTTCGTTCCCCTCTCCAAGGAGCTCGCTTCCGAGTGCGCTTCCATCGCCCGGTCTTTAGGATATCCGGATAAAGTTTCCGGTATGTCCTTTGGAGGAGGCTCAACGGACGCCGCCGCTTTCGGAGAAAAGGGAATTCCAGCTACCAACATCTGTGCTATGAGCTTCAACATCAACGACTACAAGGAGGGTTTCGTCTACCACACCTCCAGGGATACCGTGGAACACATTGAGCCTCAGGTAGTGGAGGCAATCATTAAGGTAATTGGGAATTATATTTTAGAGAGGGACCGAGGGAATTAAAAAAGCTTATTTTTCCAGGTCCCTTTTCATCTGCTCGAACTGTTCCCGGGAGATTTCGCCCCGGGCATAGCGCTCTTTAAGGATTTCCAGGGAATGGTTGTGATCCTGGGAATGCGAATGACCGCTCATACCGCCCATACCGCACATTGGCCCCATAGAGGCCGAGCGACCTCGCACTATGGACACGATTGCCCAGATCAGAAAAGCCAGAAAGACAATCCCGATAAAGGTCCATCCCAACCATCCCCAGGGTGTTCCCCAATGCCACCAAAATCCCATCATTTAGAACTCCTTTCATTCATCAGCTATTTTCAATCTAAACGATGTTCAAGCAGGGAATATTCCCAGCTTTTTAAACTAAATGTCTGCGGACATGTTTTATAAACTCCAATTTCGAGTCGAATGGCTCGCCGTGAGGGATCATTAAGGGGTATTACAATTTTTTCTACTCGAGTAAGGTTTAAAAACTCTGTGGGGAATGACACTTTACTTTTATTAATTTGTTCTGAACAGACATCAGGAAGGTATAATAATCTTAACTTTCATTGAACATTTTTTCTCTTTTTTTGATCCAATATAAAGGGGGTTAATCATGGAAAGGCAATTAAGCTCGAAAGAAGTGCT
>JANLFM010000051.1 GCA_024655865.1 Caldisericota bacterium | reverse complement strand
GGAGTGGAAGGGCTAACTCTTTTTGATGCCTTTGACCCATCCCGCCTCAGGCCTTCCAGGTTTTTTGTCCTGCATTTCGCAGGGATTTATAAAGAATAGAGTAAGCTCAGAGCGAAAGCGGGGATTTAAAGAGGAAGAAGATTTGGGCTTAAGGAAGTTAAAAAATATTTGGGAAAAATGGGCACAATTTGAAGGTCAAATTCGTCTTCCAAATTGAGAGTGCATATAAGGAGAACCCCAGAATTTGGAGGTGAAAAAATGAAAAGGGAAGTTATTAAAGGGCTGGCTGTGGTGGTATTGGTTTTTCTTGTGACAATGGGACTTTTCCCAGGTGGGATTGCCTCTGGTGCTTATTCTAATGAAACAGCTTTCAGTCCAGAGTTTCGTTTGATGAGCCTGTTGATGTGCGCCTACACTGTCAGCGATACCATTCCAAGTGAACAGGCGCCTTTTTCTCAAAAGACTATCCAGACCAGACCAGCAGAGTGGTGGGTGGAGCAAGAGAAACGTTTGCTGGGATTAAGCGACGAAGCCTTTGAAACCGAGCTTCGCTTAAGTGTTGAGTCGGTAATGGCCAGTTTTGACCCTCAGCGCATGCACTGGGATCCGGAATTTTTAGAAACCATCCTCAAAAAGGTCGCCCCGGACCTGATAGATAGTATCTTGCGGGAAAATGAAACAAAAGCGCAGGGATCTCAGAGCTTACCTCTTGTGGCGTATGTTCCTGGCAACAACACGGCAACTCCCGCGGTCTATGGGTACAATTTATTCGGCGTGGCCATGTGGGGATTTTTCTGCCGAATCACCTGGTGGTGGGACACAACCATGATTACCAGCGTCCTGCCGTCTTCTTATGGCGAAGTATACGGTATCTCTTCCTGGACCTATGATGGGGTAATTGCAACTCAGCAATATTACAATTCCCCGACAGATTTCTACAAATGGGTAGAGGGACAATTTACCCTTTGGGCACCTTGGCCCAATGTTGTCCCAATTCAACATGCTTGGCCCGGCCTGAATATCGATGTTTATGCCGGTGGGGGATATGCTTATAGTTCATATATCCGTCATTAAGTATAGATAAAAACCTAGCTGGACGCCCTTGAAAACCTTAGTGATGAAAGCGAAGAAACCAAAGAAAAAAGCAATATGGGCCAAGCTGTTGGGCTTACTTCTGCTGTTTGGGCTGCTGGGGAGCCTGTTCTGGTTCTTCACTCTGCCCATGCTGGAAGGGACTCCTTTAGATGTTTTGCTTTGCTACTATCGCTTAAAACTGTTTGGCCCAGATGTTCTCCCCCGCACTTTGTATATAGCTTATGCAGAAGGTAAACCAGCAATTCCTCTTACTACGGTTCAATGGAATCCTGCACGCTACCCTCCGGACGGTTCAATTACCCATGCGGAATTGGCCGGCCCCATGGAAACAATTCCCGTGAGCGTGCAGAGGGGGCCGATTGTTGAAGGAAAACCACTTGGCTCCACAGAAGCGTCTCCCCCAAAAAGAGTATCTGACAACTGGTCCCTTACTCTTCCGCTGAATCGGCTTTCTTCTGGTGCCAGTATCCTCAATTTACCGGTGGGCTTGCACCATTTCACCTCACTAAGTTTGCATTTCGTTAATGGCAAGGATAGGGCCTTTTCGCTTGGGGACCTATTCTGGGAGATCCTGCCAAGCTCGCGCACGATCGTAATTGACAACCCCCAGAGCCTGTCGATCTATATTTCATCCTCAGTGGGCTATAACCCAACTTACACCGTTTATTTCCAAAATGATACTAATCAGACGATCCAACTGAAAGGGTTGCATCTGCCGGAAGCTCTCCCATTGTCTCTCGATCCTGATTCTTTCTCCATACAGGAAGGAGTTTCCTTTAAACGGGAACCTTTTGACCAGCCAGAAGTAGAGCCTGCTCCTCTCCGGGTGATTCCGCAGAAAACCGACCTCTTTCCCCAGCCAGTGGTCGTTCCCCCTGGGCATGGAGTAACCCTGCATTTCTCCCTTGCTCCTCTAAACCAAGAGGCGAGGCGAACCCTTATGTGGGTACAACCCGTATTAGAAACCGGGGACGGGAAATTTCTGCTTCCTCTCGCTCCATCTATGGGAAGTGGTGCTCTAGGCTATTCCATTACGGAACTCTGTAAGTTATTTTGGGAACACTAATAGGTGCTAGACCAGCTCTCACTGCGGTTAAATCAAAAAAGATGAAAAAAAGAAAGCTTCTCTCGATCAAATTGTGGAGCTCACGAGGCTTTTTACTCCTCCAGGAAGATAGTGGTGTGGTTTTAAGATCCTGTTTACGGAAGAGATGAACAAGAGCAATAGCCAGAAGGCTTTGCCCAACTATTTCTGAACAAGCAAGCTAAACGTGGTCCAATGGCTCAGCCAGGGTAGGCACTGGTTGTAACACAAAGGAATGGCACATGATTCCTTATATTGCTTACAGCGCTTTGAAGAAATTGAAAAATATTTTCGAAAAAGCTGCACATTTTTGAATGTAATTCGTCTTCCAAATTGAGGGTGTATGCCAGAGGAAACACCCAAAAATTTGGAGGTGAAGGAAATGAAAGGAATTTGGAGACTTCTCTGTGTGTTTTTAGTGGGGACTATGATGATCCCTGCAGTAGCCTTGGCCCTGCCTAAAGACTCTTCTTTAAGCAATAGCCGGGATGTTGAGATCATAGTGGCTCATCCAGTTCATGGGGGACTGATGATCCTCCGTCATGGCCAGGTAGTAGGGGAAGTAAGGAACGGGGAAAAGAAATACTATCCCTTTCCCATGACTGGCCCTCCAGGGGAAAAAGTCATTCAGAATGGCAAGGTGATTGGCGTCTACGATATCGGGGGTGCCATCGTCTTCTACGGAAACCCTACGGGGAAGGAGCCCCCTCCCTGGGATGAGGAAGAGTTCGAGCGTTCCAAGAATAGAGTGGATGAGCTGGAAAAGTTACTCGAGGGAACCCCCACAGCAACTGAGGGCGTTCCAGCCTCGCCTCTTTCAATTATGGATGCAGATGACAACGTCATTGCCGGCAGGAGGGCAGATATCGAATACAATCCCTATGCTCCTTATCCCCTCGATCCTAATTGCTATGTTCGCCATACCTTAGGGGACAAATACCCTGGTTCGCCGGAAAATTATCTCTTAACTTACGGAGTAATGAGTTGCTATGACAATAGCAGTCGGCCAGCTCCTCCAGGCCGGCAAGTTTGGGAAGGATGCGCTGCTCCCTATGAGTGGGCAATCGTTGATTGGTTCTACCTATGCCGGGTTAGAGACTTAGACACAGGGTTTGCTTATGACTTTTTTAGGACTGATACGGGCCCTAACCAATGGTATTGTCCTAAACGTATCCTCGATCTTTCCTACCAGGGGATGTATACCATCCATGGTAGTTCTTACGCTCTTGCTTACGGACGAACCTAGGTAAGGGTGAACTATTACAATGTTTAAGATCGCCCTTTTTCCCCTGAGAAAGGGCCTTCTCCTCGCTCTGATAATGCTCCTCCTTACAAGTTGCATTATTCAGGGAAGCACCGAGGTAGAGAACCCATATCGGGGCAAGGTCATCGGTGTCTGGCCAGTGCAAGAGTATATGGGAAAGGAACATCCGGGGCTCCTTTATGTAGTAGCCCTGGATCCTGAGAAAAAGAAATCCAATAGATCTACCGTTACATAGTAGGCAATAACCTGATGGTTTCTCTCTCCCCCAACGGACGCTATTTGGCGCTAAACCTATGGGATGACCGAGGAGCTTGTAATGTCTGTGTATTGGATTTAAAAACAGGGAAGGTGGAGAGGCTCTCCAATTTAAATGGCACAGAGAGGAACATGTGCTGGTTGGATGATCAGAAAATCCTTTACATGTTCGGATCTCACGAAGGAATACCTGGCAGCCGTCTCCTCATCGTCAACCGGGAGACAAAAGAGATAGAGGACCTGGGTAAAAAGCTGAACCTCAACCCGGACCCGCAGATGAATCTTTTTTGGGCTCCCGCAACCTCTTGGGAGAAAAAGCTAATCGCCTTCTCTTGGTCCTCTTATCCCTTTCCCAGCCGAGGTAACGCCCTATACATTTGCCACTACGACGGTTCCCAACTGGAAAAAATCTATGAGGAGGACACCTTCATCCACAACATCCAATTCAATAGGGATGGAAGCCAGATCGTCCTCGCTACCCGCTGGCTCCAGGAAGGTATTTATCGTGGGAAGATTGTCCTCGTAGATCTAAATACTAAAGAGCACAGTGTTCTGGTGGATTCCACAGAGGACTTCTTTTATAACTTAGACCCAGTCTTTATCTCAGACAGAACTGTTCTCTTTACCAGCGCTCCTAAATCCTCTTCCTCTAATCAGAAAGGGTATAACCTCTGGCAAGTGGATACAAAAACCAGGAAGATAGATGGTTTTCCCTTGCTCCTTCAGCCAGAAGGAAGTGACCGTCCTCTTTATCTCTCCTTAGGCAGCAAACAGATGATTTGGAAATAAAGGAATGCAGAAGTGGCTTCCAACAAGAACAAGATTTTCTTCCATCCTTTATTTTGATGCTCATTTTTTCCTTTGCCTTTGCCTATCTTTTGCCCTCCATTTAACAGGGATTTAACGAACATTGTGATAAGCTCTGCGCGAAAAGAACGGTTACAGAGCCGAAGAGAGTCTCTGGCACTTAAGGAAGTTAAAAAATATTTGGGAAAAATGGGTACAATTTGAAGGTCAAATTCGTCTTCCAAATTGAGGGTGCATATAAGGAGAACCCCAAAATTTGAAGGTGAAG
>JANLFM010000050.1 GCA_024655865.1 Caldisericota bacterium | reverse complement strand
TATTAAGACGTGGAGGAGCGAACCATCCCTCCTCTTTAAAAGCCGCTCATAGCGCTCAGAAATTCCGCTTTTCCTTCTTTCCAGGCGAAACTGGTGATCAGCCAGTTCGCTTTCAGGAATAAAATTATCAACAGGTTGGCCAATCATCTCTTCCTGAGCCCAGCCAATCATTTCCGCCATCCTGCGATTGGCGAATATAACCCGGAAATCCCGATCGAGGATCCAAATGCCCTCGTTGGTAGTCTCAGCTGCCTGTCGAAAAAGTTCCTCTTCTCCTGCCAAAAACGAGCTCGCCTTTCTTCAAGTTCTGGTTTCTATGATTATAATCTGAAATTTTTTCAAATAAAGAATTTTTATAAACTTCTTGAAAAACTTTTCCTAAGGTGAAATAACCCTCACCTTTTATTCTTACTCTTCTACCACCAGAAGCGGTCGAAAAAGGGATTTTTGGAGGAAAGGGAAACCGGTACGGCCAGGCAGGCGCTTCCTTCGGGCACAATCCCCAATTCCCGGGCGGCTCGGCCCAGTGTGTACTGCACCCGGTTGTCGAAGCCCATTTCCCCTAAAAACTGGACTGCGGAACCGATGCTTATTCCCAGGTCTATCAGGGAAAAGGCGCAGAAGACCTCTCCTCTCCTTGAGGCATCGCAATTCTTGGTGCAGAAACCGCAGTTGAGCTCTAAGGGCTCGTTTTCCGCAAAGAAAAGAAGAATGCGGCAGTTATTCCTCCTTATGGTCTGAGCATCCCTCGAAAAAATGGATTTGGGCGTTCCCTCCTTTTCCCCTAACTCTTCAGCCTTCTTTAAAAGCTTTTCCAGGGTTTCCTCGTCCTCTAAGAGGAGCACTTGCACGGAGTCCCTTCCTTTGCCTTTGGGAGCTGTCATAGCCCTGGCTACAGCTAAAGGAAGTGCGCTTTCAAATGCCCTTTTTAAAAGTTCCTCGCGTTCCATCTTAAGACCTCACTTCTTTAAGTTTTTATTCAACTTACTTATTATTTTTTCCTTCTCTCTGGCGAAAACCTCCTGTGCCCTCTTTAAGATGAGGACCTCGTCCAGCAAGACCATTTTCCTGTTTTTTACCACAATTTTCCCGTCAATGAGGACGTCCTTTACAATCTCCGTTCCCGACATGGCATAAATCAGGTTGTTTAAGAAAGTATCCGAAGACAGGTTTTTGGAAGGTGGAGGATCGAGCACCACGAGGTCTGCCTTGAACCCTTCTTTGATCTGACCAATTTCCCCTTCGAGCTCCAGGGCTCGGGCACCGTTTAAAGTCAAAGCTTGAAAAACGAAGGGGGCGCTGAAAACTTTCTCGTCCATGGAGGAGACTTTCTGAAGCATGGAGCCCAGTCTCGCTTCTAAAAGAAGATCGTAATTGCTGCTTGAGGCTGCCCCATCACAGCCGAAAGTGATATTCACCCCTTTCTTTTCCATTTTGAACATGGGCGATAGCCCATCCGTGAGCTTACAATTAGTGAAGGGACAATGAACCACAGAAGTGCCGCTCTCGGTCAAAAGCCCGATCTCCTCTTCCTCCACCCAGATCACGTGCGCCAGTAAAGTGGAGGGGCGAAGAGCGCCCATTTTCTCCAGAGCCTGGATTTCCCCTGAGCCGAACCTCCTCCTTACCTGTTCCGTGGGCTCTTTTCCCTCAGCAGCGTGGGCATGAAGCCCAACTTTGTATTTCTCCGAAAGCCAGAGGAGCCCTCCCACTAACTCCTGCGTGCAGGCAGGCAAGCCAGCGAAGGAAAGCTTCACCCTGATCCGACCCCCTGCCGCTTTATGCCACTTCTTGAGGAACCTTTCGCTATCCTCCAGACATTCCTCCGTAGTTTTTACAGGCGTGTTTCTTCCTTCCGGATAGTTGTTCTGCATCTTGCCCACAACGGCCCTTAACCCAGAATCCATAAGTGCCTGGATTACTGCATCCTCCCCTAATTCGCCCACCAAATCCGCCACGGTCGTGGTCCCCGATTTGATGGCCTCCATTGCTCCCAGAAGGGTGGAATAATATAAAGCCTCTTCGCTCCAAAGCTCGGGGAATTGCCAGATGATTTCTAACCACTCCGTGATATGGAGGTCGTCCATCAGTCCCCGGCCGAAAGTTTGATAAAGGTGAGTGTGGCAATCGATCAGGCCGGGGATCACTACCCTGCCTTCCGCATCCAGGATTTCCCCATCCTCGCCCTTTTTCTCCCGGAAAGGGTCCTCCCCTACCCCGACGATCTGGTTTCCTTCAATGAAAATAGAGGTTTTAGGCAGGACTTCCCTGCCGTTAAAGATCCTGGCATTGCGCACAATCAAGCCCATGGTCCACCTCACCCTTTATGAGGCCTGCTCAGCTTGAAGAAAGCCTCCAGGCAAACCTCGGTCATAAAATCGAAAATAGGCTCCAGGGCCTCTTCATCCGAAAGCACTTCTCTTGTGTGGTGGTTAGCGACCACTGTGAGAATGGTGCTCACTTTCACCTTCCTTAAATAGCCAATCACAAAAAGGGCGGAGGACTCATTTTCCACGCTCAGGATTCCTGAATCGATGAGCCACCTTTCCCTTTCAAGGAAATCAGGATCAGCGAAGACGGAGCCTTTGTAGAAGGCATCGTGGCTCCAGATGGTTCCGATGTGAGCCTTAATCCCCTTTTCTCTGGAAGCCTCCAAGAGTGCCCTGGTTAAATCGAAATCGGCAATGGCGGGGAATTCCACGGGAACGTATTCCAGGGATGTGCCATCGGTTCTCACAGCGGAATTGGCAATAATCACTTCCCCGATCCTTAGTTCTTTCTGAAGGGCGCCCGTAGTTCCCAGCCTCACGAAGTATTTGGCTTGAAGCATAATCAGTTCCTCTAAGGCGATGGCTGCTGAGGGACATCCCATTCCCGTGGAGACCACGCTCACGGAAAGGCCCCTGTGCTTTCCGGTATAGGTCACGAATTCGCGGTTAGAGGCCACAAGCTTAGGTTCCTCAAAGTGCCTGGCGATGAGCTGGCATCTCCCTGGATCCCCAGGCAGAATCACGTATTCTCCCACCTCTCCTTGAGCCACTTGCAAATGATGTGCTCTTTTCATGACTCGCTCTCCCCTTTCAAGAGATCCACCAAAGCACCGGCGGCAATTTTTATAGCCATATCCACGCTTTCCCTGATCTCCTCATAATTGGCTTCCTCGCCCGTGGCCAAGCTCCCCGCTATGACCAAAATGCTTCCCACCTGAGCTTTCCTCAGAGAACCCACCACAAAGAGGGTCGAGGATTCATTTTCAATCGCCAGAACTCCCGCCTCAACCCAGATTTGAATTCTTTTTTTAAAGTCTCCAAAGGCGAAAGGGGATTCCATGTAGAAGGCATCGTGGCTCCTGATGATCCCCAGATGGTAAGGGACCTTTTCCCTTTCCGCTCTCTTCCTCAAAGCACCCAGCACTGAAAAATCCGCGACTGCAGGATAGGAAGGATGAATGTATTCCCGGGAAGCCCCGTCGCCTCGAACTGCTCCCGTTGCGATCACTATCTCTCCCGGCTTTATCCCGGCCTGCAGGGAACCGGCAGTTCCAACCCTGATGAAGTACTTAGAGCCAACGTTTACCAATTCCTCAATGGCCACAGCGCTGGACATGCATCCGATTCCCGTGGAACAGACGGCGAGGGGAAACCCCTCGTAGATGCCGTTAAAGATTCTAAATTCCCTATTCTCGGAGACTTGGCACGGATTTGAAAAAAAATTTTGGGCAATGTAAGTCGCCCGTGCGGGATCGCCGGGCAAAAGCACCGCCCTGTTCACATCTCCTTTCCTGCATTTAATGTGATATTGAATCTGCTCCAAACTGGCACCTCCTTTAAAATCAAGCGCAACCTAAATTTGCTTTTTTCTTCCTGAGCCTGCTAAAAGCGCTCCGAAAGGTTTCAAATACTTTCTTCCAAATTCTTCAATTGCTTCTGCCCTTTCGAGGACAAACTTTAAAGGAGAAGGATTAAAAAATACAGAGGAACTTACGTGGACCTCCTCAAGATGCCCTTGAAGAAGTTTTTTGAACTCCCAGTAAGTGTAAAAATGCAGTTTGTTGAAGACGCTATTTTTGAAGAGGCCCCTGATTCTTCGAGAAAGCCCATAAAAGGATAAAAGGTTAAGCACCGCTACCACAACTTTGCCCGAGGGTTTAGCCACCCTTTTCATTTCGCTCAAAAACCGGCTGGGTTCCTTGGAAGCCTCCAGGGAAGTCATAGCCAGAACCACATCAAAGGTATCGTCTTCAAAGGGAATATTTTCCCCTACTCCGACCTTCACATTAAAACCCCTGCTCTGCGCAATTTCCAGCATCTTTTCCGAAGGATCAATACCTAAAACCTCCATGCCGAACTTCCGGAACTCCATGGCAAAAAGACCGGTGCCAATGCCCACTTCCAGCATTTTAAGTCCTGGTTCTGGATTAACCAGTTTTACCAGGAGGTCCAGCTCTAAAGCTTTGACCTTCCTGCCCACAGGCGTATCAAACCAGCTATCGTAAGATGAGGCCAGACTATCAAAAAGTGCCTTTTGTTCCATGCACACATTATAAAGCATGCCCAGGGATTCTTGGCCCCTTCCCCGCCACGTTGCCTCCTGAAGCAAGGCTATTAGTCCGATTGACTTTCTTTCCCCCTGTAAGGATAAAATAAAGGAGCGTGGTTCTTAAAGGAGATGTCCGATGGAAGGAATAATCTTTCTCCCTACCTGGCAAGAAATGGTGATGATCCTGGTTGGCCTGGTGCTTGTGGCCGTTTCCATCATCAAGAAGTACGAGCCCCTCCTGCTTCTCCCTATTGGAATCGGAATTTTGCTCGTGAACCTCCCCTACTCTCCTTTAAAGGAAGCCGGCTCCATTCTGGACTTTCTCTTTCAATACGGGATCAAAACCGAGATCTTCCCCCTTCTGATTTTCATTTCTATTGGCGCTATGATGG
>JANLFM010000004.1 GCA_024655865.1 Caldisericota bacterium | reverse complement strand
CACAGAGAGGTTGGCTCCTTTTCGGTATCCTTCAATGTGATCAAAGAACTTCTGGAATCCTTCTTGGGAATGGGGGATTGTGAACTCCTCCAGGATTTTCCCCTCAGAACTGGCTATTCCCACCCGATGGGTCTTACAGCCCACATCCACGCTAACGCGAATCCGGGGATCTGACATGTTTTCCTCCTTGATCAGGGTTTGAGTTGTCCAGGGCGTCTCGTCTACAGCACAGGGCCACACCCCTTCCGGGGCAGCACCATCCCGGCAGACGCTTCCTGGATAAAAGATGAAGCGGGGGCGGCATTTCAAGTCGAGCAGATCCCCAAAGGGTTGCTGACCCCCAGAGCCACACCCCCGCCATCTTTGATATTACAGGATTTGGTGAAAAACTTCACATCCTTTAATATGGAGGGTAGATTCATAAATCCGATGATAGACCCCACTTGGATACTTTAAAGAGGGGCGGGGTCTCGCTATAATTATCAGAGCGGAGCGGAGTATCGGAGCGGAGAAAGGAGGCAAAAATTTGCCCGAGAAAATTTGGCTCTTTGTTCCCTTAGTTGTGCTTCAGCTTGCCCTTCTGGTGGTGGCTTTGATCGATCTTACAAGGCGTAAGCCCAAAGGTACGCTCATCTGGGGAGTTGTGATCGTCCTCTTCTCCATCGTGGGTCCTGTCCTGTACTTTGCCTTAGGAAGAAAGGGAGCGGGGGATGAATCTAACGAGTAAGGCGGTAATTGTTGGATTGCAAGACCTGACCCTATGGGAATTAAGTTGTTGGATTGCAAGACCTGACCCCGGGGGATGGGGATGAATCTGGCGATTGAGACGGTTGAGCTCACAAAAAGATATGGGACCAGGCTCGCCCTGGACAGGTTGAACCTTCGAGTTGAAGAGGGTTCTATCTTTGGCCTCCTCGGTCCCAACGGTGCCGGGAAAACAACGACCATAAAGCTCCTCACCGGTCTCCGCAGACCTACCTCCGGGAAAATGTTCCTCTTCGGCGAGGACGTCCTTGCTCGCCCCAATCAAGCCCGTAAGGACTTGGGATACCTTTCGGAGCATCCCTCCTTTTATGGCTGGATGACCGCAAGGGAATACCTGCTTTTTGTGGGGAGTTTCTCCTCCATGAGCAGGAAGGAGCTGCGCATGAGGACAGAGTACCTTTTGGGCCTTGTGACTCTACACAGGGTTAGGGAGCCAATTCGCAACTTCTCCCGGGGAATGCGCCAGAGACTGGGAATAGCGCAGGCTCTGGTGAACAATCCCAAACTCCTGCTACTGGATGAGCCCGCTTCCGCGCTTGATCCTCTTGGCAGAAAGGAGCTGCTTGAGACTATCGGGTCCCTGAGGGGAGGGGTAACCGTCTTCCTTTCCACGCATATCCTGGCCGACGCCGAAAGGGTCTGCGATACAGTATGCATCCTCAATCAAGGAAAGATGTTAGCCCAGGAGACTATATCCTCCCTGAGGAAAAGGTACGCGCGTAGAAACGTGGAGCTGGAAACTACCTCAGAAAATGAGGAGCTGCTTTTGCGGTTGAGGAGGGCGGATTGGGTTGAGGATTTAAAAAGGGATGGAGGAAATTTAAATCTGACCGTGAAGGATATAGGCCGAGCGGAAATAGAAATACCAAGGCTTTTTTCGGAGCTGGGACTTCCTTTAAGGAGGATGGAGGTAAAGGAGCCCACTCTGGAGGAAATTTTCTTGGAGGTTCTGGATCGGGAGGAAAATGAAAAGTCTTAGGGTATTTCTAAAAAAGGAAATGAAAGAGGCCATTAGAAGCTGGCGTTTACCCGTAATGCTCATTGTTTTCCTTTTTTTGGGAATCTCCTCCCCGCTTTTGTTCAAGTTCCTTCCCGCCCTCGTTCCTCCGGAGCTGAAAGCGACCTTCGAGCAGTTGATGAAGCCCACATACGAAGAAATTGTGAGTTCTCTGGCTAAGAATTTAAGCCAGATAGGGATCCTCGTAATCATCCTTTTTAATATGGGGAGCGTCTCGGAAGAAAGGGGAAGGGGGCAGTTAGAGCTTTTGTTTGCTCGCCCCACTTCCCGTTCCTCCCTGATCTGGGCAAAATTCCTCTCAAGCTCCCTTTCCGTGCTTCTCAGCCTGGCTGTGGCTTTTGTATCCTTTGGCCTTTATTATGGGGCCTTGTTTCCACAAGCGCCGCCAGTACAGGGCCTTGTTCTGGGGTTTTTGCTTTTTAGCCTTTTTTCCTTATTCGTGGTCTCCTTCACTATTTTTTCCAGCACTCTTTTTTCCTCTGGACTTTGGGCGGGGTTGCTTTCGGGCTCCTTTTTCCTGACGTTAAGCTTCCTTCCCTCCCTGGGAGGAGGGTTTTCCCGATATTCTCCCTCCGGGCTCCTTGAGGCTGCGAACTTGATTATGCGCGGCCAGGTTGTAAATTCTTGGGATGGCGTTCTGGTTACCGCAACGGGTACTTTAATTTTTATCCTCCTGGCCAACGTAGTAATAGAGCGGGCTGAGCTATAGAGGGGGTTACCTTGATGTCCGGAGTTGACTTTGCTAAAGTTTTACTCGGGTTCCCTAAAAATAAAAATTATCCACTTTATCCACAGGCCCTGTGGATAAAAATGTGCGGGTGAAGGAGGAGGTATGCCCGATCTTTTTGACGAGCCAGAGGACCTCTGGCAGCAAGTCCTTCAGGTTTTAAAACAGCAGCTTTCAAGGCCCGCCTATGAGACCTGGCTAAAATCTACCAAGGCTTTATCACTTCAAGAAGGGGTACTACTGGTGGGAGTCCCCAACGAGTTCGCCCGAGACTGGCTGCAAACCCGGCTCTATTCCCTAATCAAGAGTACAGCCTCCGCCACCCTGAAGGAAGAGATCGAAGTCGAGTTTCAGGTAATGGAAAGTGCCCCTAAGCCGGTACCGGTGGAGACGTTGTTCCAGGAAAAATCTGGAGGGTTGCGCTTAAATCCCCGGTATACGTTCTCCACATTTGTTGTGGGAAACTCTAACCGCTTCGCACACGCAGCTTGTATGGCGGTAGCGGAAGCCCCGGGGCGCTCCTATAATCCCCTCTTCATTTATGGGGGAGTCGGTTTGGGAAAAACGCACCTCCTTCAGGCTATCGGCCATCACGTCCTTTTCAAGAATAAAACGCTCAAGGTGCTTTACATCTCCTCGGAAACCTTCACTAATGAGGTAATAAACGGGATCCGGGACCGCAGGATGTCCGAGTTTCGGGATCGCTACCGCTCCCTGGATGTCCTTTTAATAGACGATGTCCAGTTTATTGCCGGAAAAGAGAGCACTCAGGAAGAGTTTTTCCATACTTTCAACGCTTTACACGAGGCCTCCAAGCAGATAGTGATTTCCTCTGACCGGCCGCCAAAGGACATTCCCACTCTGGAGGACAGGCTGCGCTCGCGCTTTGAGTGGGGTTTAATTGCGGATATCCAGCCCCCTGATTTTGAAACCAGGATTGCTATTTTGAAAAAGAAGATCGAAACCGAAGAGATGTCCTTCCCCCCGGAGGTCCTGGAATACATCGCCCAGAACATTACAAGCAATATCCGCGAGCTGGAGGGCGCCTTAACGCGTCTTTTAGCGTATGCGTCCTTAAATAATCTGGAAATCGACCTGCCCATGGCCACCGCCGTTTTAAGGGACATTATCCCCGTGGTCCAGAGGCCTCTATCCTTGGCGGATATTCAAAAGACCGTGGCCTCTTATTTCGGCCTCACGGTAGACGACTTAGTGGCAAAAAAGAGATCGCGGGAAATTACTGTTCCCAGGCAGATCGCCATGTTTCTGGCAAGAGAGCTTACTGACTCCTCGCTTCTTCAGATTGGTTCAGCTTTCGGAGGAAGAGATCACTCCACGGTGCTCCATGCCTGCGACAAGATCAGGACCGAGTGTGAGACGAACATCAACCTGCGCACGGCATTAGAGGAAATAAAGAAACAGCTCTCAACGAACTTCAAATAGTTATCCCTATAGTCTTTTTCGCTTTGTGGAAGGCTGTGGATAAGTGAGGGTATTTTTGCTTTATTTTTTAAAAATCAACATAATTAACAGGAGTGTCCACACCAGCTGTGAGGCAGCAAAGCTTTTAAGAATGTTCTAAAATAGAGTTATGAACAAGTATTGCTTTGTGCTACTACTACTTAAAAGATAAATATTAAAAGAGAAAAATAAAAGTAGAGGTAAAGAAAAATGCGCGTTGCGTGTGAGAGAGAAATTTTGACCAAAAACATCGGTGCTGTTCAGAGGGCAATTTCAGGAAGGAGCACGCTTCCAGTGTTAAATAATATTTTAATGGAAGCTAAGGATGAACAACTGCGCCTCTTAGCCACGGACATCGAATTGGCTATCGAAGCAAAATTCCCGGCAAAAGTAGAAAAAGAGGGCAGCATCACCTTTCCCGGCAAATATTTCCTGGAAATTGTAAGAAGGCTTCCCTCAGGCGAAGTGGAGATGGAGTTAGAAAAAGGAACAATAATTCACATAAAGAGCGGAAAAACACATTTTTCTATCAGCGGGCTCTCCAGCGACGAATTCCCTATCCTTTCCCAGATAAAAGACGGCGCAGGAGTGAATATTAAGCCCGAGAACTTGAAAGCTTTGATAGAGGATACCACCTTTGCTACTTCCAAAGATGAGGTTACCAGGCCAGAACTCAGCGGAATTTTGCTGGTGCTTTATCCTGATAAAGTTCAAGCCGTGGGGACAGATGGAAACAGATTAGCTTTAAGAGAAATTGAGGAGGAAACCGGGATCACTTCCAAGCAGGAAGTTTTGCTTCCTTCGCGGGCTCTTGAGGAATACTTGCGCATTTCCGGAGACGAGGAGGAGTTAAAAATTATCATCGGGCAGAACCAGGTAGATTTTATTATGCCCGCCAAAAAACTCTCCACAAGAAAAATCCAGAGCAAATTTCCCAGCTGGGAGCAGGTTATCCCGCAAAGTTATGAGGCAACCTTCCTCGTGGATACCAAAAAGTTTCAGGAAGCCCTGGACCGCTGCTATTTGCTCGCTCGCCTGATAGCCAACAAGGTACACCTCAAGGGGGAAGGAGGGGCATTCCTCCTCTCTACAACTGTGCCGGAAGTAGGAAGCGTGGAGGAAGAAGTAGAATGGGCGCAGGGCACTGCGAATATAGAACTTCATTTTAATGTGAGGTACTTGCTTGAAGGTTTGAGGGGAATAAAGACGGAATATACCTTTATAGGATTCACGGGCAAAGAGCGCCCCTTGGTCCTCAGGCCTTCGGACGAAAAAGGCTACCTTTATCTGGCTATGCCCCTCAGGGCTTAGAAGTTGCTCCTCTTAAATCTTACTGTTTACGGTTTCCGGAACCTGGTGGAACAAACCCTCTCTTTTGGAGAGGGCCTTCAGGTTTTTGTAGGACCCAATGCCCAGGGAAAGACGAACCTCCTGGAGGCAATTTACACCCTCGTAGTAGGACGCTCATTTAGGCCCGTGGAAGAATCGGTATTAGTTCGGGAGGGAGCATCCGGATTCCGACTCTCTGGTAAAGTGGAGCGCAGGGCCGGAGAGATGAAAGTGGTCCTGGTCTACAACAAGGAGAAGAGGGCAAAAACAGTGGAAGTGAATTCTCAGCCACTAAAAAGGATAATCGACCTTTGGGGCGAGGCCAAAGCAGTGGTATTCAGCCCCCAAGATGTGCAGTTGATAAAGGGCCCACCTATGGTAAGAAGGCAATTCCTCAACCGCTTTCTGGGGCAGGCTTCCCCCACCTACAGACACAACCTGTTGCGGTTCAGCCTGGCATTAAAGCAGAGAAACGCTATCCTTAAAAAATTGTCCCGCGGAGAGAGCGAGGAAAGTTTGCTCATCTGGGAAGAGGCTTTTGTGAATTTCGGCCAGGCTGTGGTTGAGGAAAGGGCCAAGAAGATCGAAATTCTGGCCGAAAAGGCGAATTCCGCTTACGAGCAAATAGGTGCCGGGGACCAAAGGGTGATTATTAAATACCGCCCGTCGAGCCAAAACCTGGCTCGGGATATCAGCCTGAGCCGCCAGAAGGAAATACTTCAGGGCTCCTCCCTTTTTGGGCCCCACCTAGATGAGCTGGAAATCTACCTCGATGGCAAAGAAGCTAAAAGTTTCTCCTCAGAGGGGGAAACCAGGGCCCTTTCCCTGGCGATCAAGCTGGCAGAGTGGGAGCTGGTAAAGGAGGAAACAGGAGAAGAGCCCTTGCTCATTCTGGACGATGCCCTCTCTGAGCTGGACGAAAGGAGACAGGTAGCGCTTCTTTCGCTTCTCAGTGGCTACCCCCAGACCTTTCTCTCTCTGGTTTCTAAAAGGTTTCTTCCTGATCCATTTTCGAGTACCGCGGAGGTTTTTTATGTACAAGCAGGGGAAGCGCGAAAGAGCGCTTAAACCAATATCTGAACTGCTGGGCCCGGTTGTTATCTCCCTTGGCCTGGAGGGAAAGTTGTTGGAGGAAGAGGTCCGCAAGGCCTGGGAAAAATGCCTTCCCGAGGTCTGGCGGGCGCATGTACATTTCCAGAATTTTAAAAAGGGAGTTATTCTCATATCCTGTTCCTCCTCTACCTGGGCACAGGAGGTCCGCCTGAACAGCGGGGAGCTAATCAAGAGGTTGAATGCTCATTTGAAGGGAGAGGCAGTCTCCGATTTGAAGACAGTTGGTCTGACAAAAAACAAATAAAAAGGTAAAATAAAGTATTATGGAATTGAACAGCCTTAAATACGATTCTCAAGAAATACAGGTTTTAGAGGGGCTTGAGGGGGTGCGCAAGCGCCCCAGTATGTATATTGGTTCTACCGACATTCACGGGCTCCACCACCTGCTTTACGAAGTCCTGGATAATGCCATTGATGAAGCTATGGCAGGTGCCTGCAAGAACATCGAAGTGGTGATCGGGGAAGATCACTCCGTGACGGTCACCGACGATGGCCGAGGAATTCCTGTGGATATTGTCCCGAAGGTAAACCTGCCCGGGTTAGAGGTGGTTCTCACCAGGCTCCATGCGGGAGCCAAATTTGGATCCAACGCCTACAAAGTTTCAGGCGGGCTCCACGGAGTGGGCGTTTCTGTAGTAAACGCCCTCTCTGAGAGACTGGAGGCCACGGTCTGGATCAACGGGAAGACCTACCGCCAGAGCTTCTCCCGGGGGAAACCTCTCGGACCCCTGGAGGAGGGAGAGGAAAGCGAGCGCACCGGGACTCGAATTAAGTTCTACCCGGACCCCGAGATCTTCGAAACCCTGAACTTCGACGCCGAGACCATCAAGCAGAAGATGGAGGAACTGGCCTTCCTGAATAAAGGTGTTTGCCTCAGGTTCCAGGACGAGAGGACCGGGGAAAGGAAGGAGTTTTTATACGAAGGAGGAATAGTCTCTTTCATTGAACAGCTAAACCATGACAGACAACCCCTGCACGAGGTCATTTATGTGAGTGGCTCTCAGGATACAGTTTTTGTGGAGGTAGCGCTCCAGTACAACGCCGGATTCTCCGAGGAAGTGCTCGCCTTTGCGAACAGCATCCGGACGACAGAAGGAGGAACTCATCTCAGCGGTTTTCGGGCAGCCCTCACGCGCTCCTTAAACGAGTGGGCGCGCAAGAATAACATGCTCAAAAACGGGGACCAGCCTTTTTCCGGAGATGATGTCAGGGAGGGGTTGGTGGCTGTGGTCTCCGTGCGCCTGGTGGACCCTCAATTTGAAGGGCAGACTAAAACAAAGTTAGGAAATTCTCAGGTCAAGGGGATCACCGAAGCCGTAGTTGCTGAGGGACTAGGGGAATACCTGGAGACCCACCCTGCGGAAGCAAGAAGGATTGTCCAGAAAGTCGTTCTGGCCATGCATGCCAGGGAGGCAGCGCGAAAAGCCCGTGAGCTTACCAGGAGAAAGAGTGCCCTGGAACTTTCCCCGCTTCCCGGAAAGCTGGCGGACTGCACGGAAAGGGACCCGGCAAAAGCAGAAATTTTTATCGTGGAAGGGGATTCCGCAGGCGGTTCGGCCAAACAGGGAAGAGACCGTTCTTTCCAGGCCATCCTTCCCTTGAGGGGGAAGATCCTGAACGTGGAGAAGACCAATTTAAACAAGATCCTTTCCAACGAAGAGATTAAGGCGATAATTACTTCTTTAGGGTGTGGCATTGGCGAGGAATTTGATCCCAATAAGCTCCGCTATCACAAAGTGATCCTCATGACGGACGCTGACGTGGATGGCTCTCACATCCGAACCCTGCTTTTGACCTTCTTCTATCGCCACATGCGCGGGCTGATCAAGGAAGGTTTCGTGTATATTGCCCAGCCTCCGCTTTACGGAATCAAAACTTCCAAGGAGACCCAGTACTTTCACAACGATCAGGAACTTCAAGCCTTTTTGAAGAATTCCTCCAAAAATTACGAGATTCAACGCTTCAAGGGGTTGGGGGAGATGAATCCAGAACAGCTCTGGGAAACCACCATGAATCCCGCAACCAGGACGATTATCAGGGTCACCCTTGAGGATGCCCAGAAGGCCGAGGAAATCTTCACGGTGCTCATGGGAGACAAGGTGGAACCGCGGAAGGAGTTCATCGCGGCCCATGCTCGGGAAGTGCGCAACCTGGACATTTAAGTTGATGAATTTGATAAGCGTGGATAATTTTGTGGATATTGTTGATTTCTTAATTCTCCATTAAGAGAGGAGCACGAGCGATGAGAATCGGGATACTGACTGGTGGCGGGGACGCCCCCGGACTAAACTCCTGTATCCGCGCCGCAGTAGCCAGGGTGGAGGATCTGGGATGGGAGGTCATCGGCATCCGTCGGGGATGGGCAGGACTCTTAGAAAATGATAGCCTGCCCCTTTCCTGGTCGCTTGTGGAAAAGACAGTCTCTCTGGGTGGGACCATGCTGGAAACCTCGAGAACTAACCCCTTCAAGCGCGAGGGTGATGATAAGAGGGTTATGGAAAACTTCGAAAAAATGCGCCTCGATGCCCTGATAGCAATTGGCGGGGATGATACTCTCACCGTAGCCCACAAGCTGGCCCAAAGGGGTTTGCCCATTGTGGGGGTTCCCAAAACGATGGACAACGATGTCCCCCTCACGGATTACACCATCGGTTTCGATACGGCAGTAAATATCTCCACCGAAGCTATCGACAGGCTGCATACTACAGCCGCCTCCCACCGGAGACTGATGGTGGTTGAGGTTATGGGAAGGGATGCGGGATGGGTAGCTATCGCCAGTGGACTTGCTGGCGGAGCGCACCTGATTCTTATTCCCGAGGTCCCTTACGATCTCGAGGAAGTCGCCAATTTCCTCCTGGAGCGCAAAGCCAAGGGTAATACCTACAGCCTGATTGTGGTATCGGAGGCCATTCACCCCAAAGACGGCACAGAGCCCTTTGGATACGAGAAAAGGGAGGTGGACGCCTTCGGGCACGTCAGGTTAGGGGGAGTGGGCCACGTTTTCGCGGAACTCTTAGAGCGGAAGACCGGAATGGAGACCAGGGCCACTGTCCTCGGCCACCTGATCCGCTCCGGACCCCCTACGCCCTTTGACAGAAATTTAGGCACTTATTTGGCACTTAAGGCCGTTGAGCTGATCAAGGAGAAAAAGTGGGATTATATGTCCGCGCTCCGAGGCACGGAATACATTTCGGTGGATCTGGGGACCGTTCTTTCGCAAACGAAGCGGGTTCCCATTGAGCTCTATAACCAAATAAAACTTTTCTTCAGGTGAGGCGCACATATGGAACGCACATTTGCTATGGTGAAACCAGACGGTTTTTCCAGGGGGTTGGTGGGCGAGGTTATCAGGCGCTTTGAGAACAAAGGGTTAAAAATTGTGGCCCTCGAGATGCGCCAGTTCGATCGGGAATTAGCAGAGGAATTTTACGAGGAACATAAGGGAAAGGATTTTTTCTCCTCCCTCGTGGATTTAATCACCTCGGGACCGGCCGTGGGCATGGTCTTAGAGGGGCCGAATGCGGTGAAGATCGTGCGCACCCTAATCGGGGCGACAAACCCTCAAGAAGCCCTGCCTGGAAGCATCAGGGGGGATTTCGGCCTGGAGCTTCCCGCAAATATTGTGCATGCCTCAGATTCCCCGCAGTCCTTCAAGCGGGAGAGCAAGATTTTCTTCGGCCAGGATTTTTAAAATTACTTTTCCAGAACCGCCCGGGCCAAAATTAGATCATCTAACTTATCCACATCCACTCCCAGGTCTGGAGCATCCATCAGGAAAGCCTTAACGGGCAGGGAGGTTTCCCTGGCCACCACATTTTCCAGCTCCTCTACGGAGAGCTTTCCCAGGAGGAACTTGAGCACATATTTCCACCCCAGGATGGCGGCAAGCTTCCATAGCTGTTTTCTTCCGGCTACCACTTTGGAAAGGAAGCCCTCTACCGTGTGCCAGTTCTCCCTTTTGAATAAAAAGATATTCCCGGCCTTTACCTCTCCTTCCTTTAAACGAGCATAAGTGCGCTGACTCCCAGGAAAGATCCTCTCGATGTCCTCCCTCCTGATCACCGGGAGGTAAAGCGAGGCAGGGTAGGAACTGCAAAGGGAGATCACCCGATCAATAGTTTCGCTGGAAATAAAAGGGATGTCCGAGCCCATGATGGCTACGAGAGGACTGGAGGTTTCCAATACACCCCTTTCGATGTTTTCCTCCATAGTATCGCCGGCGGGCACATATTTATCTACAAGAGGTTTCAGGCCCTCGCTTAAGGGAAAGTCGGCAACGAGGATCAGGTTTTTTAAAAATCGGGAGCCCTTAAGGGCTTGAAGCACGTATTCCACCATTGGTCTGCCATCAATGGGCAAAAGGCTTTTATTGCTCACACCTTCCTGAGCCAGCCAGTCTTCCTTTCCTGGCCCGGCGAGGACAATAGCGTCAAAATCCATTTTCCCCTCCTTAAAATACTGAATCAAGCTGTTTATTTGTTTTAATATTTAGAGCAAAGGCGGTCAACTTTTGTTACGGATGAAGAAGGTGCCCAAAGATAAACTTGTGCTCTTTCAGGCTGATGATTTAGGATTCGATTCGGCAACGAACCAGAGGATTATTGCCTCCTTTAAGAAGGGTCCCGTGGGTGGCGCTTCCTTGATCGTGAACATGGGGATGGCCACGGAAGAGGGGGCCCAGAAAGCAAAAGAGGCAGGTCTCCCGGTTGGCCTTCATTTTAACGTTACTGAGGGTTCACCTCTTTCAAAGGCTCCTTCCCTTGTGGACAAAGAGGGCCTGTTTTACCCCCCGGCCAAATTTCTGCTCAGGATGCGCCAGGGTTTGATCGACCCGGAGGACTTAAAAAAGGAGTGCCGCGCTCAGATTGAAAAATTCCTCTCCTTCGGGTTTCAGCCAAACAGGTTCGATAGCCATAACCACACGCATGTTATGCCGGGCGTTTTTCCTATTTTGCGCCAGACCGTTAAGGAATACGGTTTTAGATATATACGTTGCCCCAGGGAAAAGAAAGTGAACCTTTTTCGAGCTCTGCCCCGGATAGGAAGGGCCCTGGAGATTCTTTTTTTATCCCTATGGGCGGGCTCCCTTTATGACTATTTAAAAAATGACGACTTTATAACCAGCGAATACTTTGCGGGAATCCTGGAGCAGGAACCGAACTTTTCCTTAAGCAGTGTCTTAGGGATGTTGAGGCGCCTGGATTCCGGTTTTACTGAGGTCATGGTCCACCCGGGACACAGAGGAGAAATGGAGGTTTTAGTTGACGATGAGCTTCAAAAAGCGATCATGGATGCCGGCTTTCGGGTCGTTAAGCGAGAAATTCTGGGATTTTTATGAGCGTTTCTACGAGTGGCTTTTTCGCATAAAACCAGTAGGCCCTCCAGGGGAAGGGACCCTCCGCTGGGGTTTGACCCACTATCGGGGTCCGGGAATCACACTCGAGGGGGGAATCAAAATCAAAAAAGGGGAAGTGGTGGGCGAACTTCATACCGATAATAAAATGATCAGGGAACTAAGGAAGGAAATTCAGGACCCGGTGTCCTTTTACGTAGAAGTTTTGAGAAGGACGAGACTCTCTTTAAGGGAGCTGGCAAAGATGGCCAATTCGGATCCCCGCCTGCTTAAGGTGAAGGCTTTCCGGGGGACCACCCTGCTTCATGAAGGAGCAAAGCGGCTGGGCTTTGAGGTGTTTCCCATGGAAACCAAAACTAAAGAGGTATGGGAGACAAGGGTACAGTACTTCTTTTTGCGAAAGTACCTTGAGGAGGGGTTTGAGAAAAAAAAGAAAAAAGCCCTGGTATCGCGACGCATCTGGCTTTCCCGGGAAAAGCTGATGCGTCTATACGGCGATCACCCCACTTGAAAGTAAAGATCTCGCGCCTCCCCGGCAACGTATATAGAACCGGATACCAGGATCAAATCCTCCGCTTCTGCAACCTCAATGGCTCTTTTCAGGGCAGTCCTTACGCTGGGAAAATCCTCGCAGGGAATGCCCAGGTTCTGGCAGGCTTGCTTAATTTCAGGAGGAGATAAGGCCCTTCCGGAACTGGCAGCGGTAGCTATCACCAGAGGATTCATGGGGAGGAATTTTTCCAGGATGCCGAGAAAGTCCTTATCCCTGGAGACCCCCAGAACCAATATCAGGCGCTTAAAGAGCAGGTATTCCGCCACTGCCTGTGCTAAAGCCTGGGCCTTGCACGGGTTGTGCGCTCCATCTATGACCACGAGGGGCGATTGGGAAAGAACCTCCAGACGCCCTGGCCATTTAAGCTCCGCGAAGCCTCTGCGCAAATGATCCTCGTTCCAGGAAAACCCCAGATCACGAAGGACCTCGAGGACCGTGAGGGCCAAGGCAGCGTTCCTGATCTGATGCTCACCTAAAAGAGGGATGAAGAGTTCCCTGTAAAGGTTATCCCTTCCCCGGAGATTAAAGGTCTGCCCCTCTAAGCTGAACGAGAGAGGACCATCGCCCCTATTATCGCTATCAAAAATGGGCGCTCTAAGTTCCCGGGCCACTCTTGTGATGACTGCCATGGCCTCTGGTTCCTGACGGGAGACCACAACCGGCACCCCGGGCTTGATAATTCCCGCCTTCTCTCCTGCAATCTGAGAAAGGGTGCTCCCCAAATACTTCTCGTGATCGAAACCGATCTCAGTGATTCCGCATACGATGGGCATTAGGATGTTTGTGGCGTCAAGCCTTCCTCCCATACCCACTTCCACTATGGCGATATCCACCTTATTCAGGGCAAAGTACTGAAAGGCCAGAGCTACTCCCATTTCGAAATAAGTGGGGAAGCCCAGGGGTGTACTGCCGATTTTCCCCGCCAAGGGAACCATTTTTTCTACAAGCCTCGTAAGGTCCTCTGGGGAAATCAATTCATCTCCAAGGGCAACGCGCTCCCGGTATGACTGGAGGTGTGGCTTGGTGAAGAGCCCCACTTTGTACCCAGATGCCGTGAGGACGCTCTCTATCATCTTGCAACTGGACCCCTTGCCCGAGGTCCCCGCGATCAGAACGGAGGGAAAGCAATCCTGAGGGGAACCCAGCTCCGATAAAAATACCCTGATCCTTTCCAACCCTAACTTCGGGGAGAAACGGGAGGGGGATTCCAGAAACTCCAGAGCCTCCTTATAGTTCATTCTTCCTCCAGCTCTTCGATGATTTTTTGCACTCGCTCCAGGCGAAACTTCAAATCCTCAAGGCTTCTTTTTTGTTTTTCCAAAACCTCGGGAGGAGCCTTTTTGTGAAACTCGGGGTTAGATATCCGAAGAAGGACGCGCTCGTAGTCCGCTTTCAATTTCTCCGAATCCTTCCTCATCCGGGCAAGCAGGCTTTCTTTTTCCTGAATGGTAAGGGGCAGAAAGATCTCCATGCCCTGAGCAATCCCGCCAAGGGACCCTTTAGGCCTTCTTTTCTCCTCCAGGAACTCCACCTCGCTCAGGCGGGCCAGGGGAAGAATGTATTCCAGGGACTCCTGGATAGTTTTTTGAGTCTGGGAATCGGTAATCACCAGAGCCTTGATGAAGTTCGATGGAGGAAGGCCCCCTTCGGCGCGCAAATTGCGTACAGTGCGCACGAAGGCCTTAAGACACTCCATCCTCTCTTCCGCATCCTCATCGTAAAGGCTTTTCTCGGGCTTGGGCCAGGGAGCAACGATCAAGGCAGGCCCCTTTTTACCCGGTAGCTTCTGCCAGAGCTCCTCGGTGATGAAGGGGCAAATGGGATGTAGGAGCCTGAGGATGGTCTCAAGGGTGTCGTGGAGAACCACCTGTGCCCCTTTCTTGGCCTCACCACCACGGGCAAGGTCGGTTTTGCACATCTCGATATACCAGTCGCAGAACTCTCCCCAGAAGAATTCCTCCAGAGTGTGCGTACAATCAGCAAAATTGAACTCCTCAAGGTCCCTGGTAACTTCCTCAATTACTTTGTTCAGGCGAGAGCGAATATATCTGTGAGGGAGGGAGTCGGCGGGTCGAGCTTGAGGGTCGTACCCCTCGAGGTTGATTAAAAGGAAGCGGGAGGCGTTCCAGAGCTTGTTCGTGAAATTTCGCCCCCGCTCGAAGCGCTCTTCACCCATAGGAATGTCCTGGCCTCCAAGAGTGGCTGAGGCCGCCATGGCGAATCGAAAAGCGTCGGTGCCGTATTGCTCCATTTTCTCTAAGGGGTCTATCACGTTGCCCAAGGAGCGGGACATCTTTCTTCCTTTTCCATCCCTGATTAGCCCGTGAATGTACACCTTGCTGAAGGGGATCTTCTTCGTGAAATAGAGGGAAGCCATAATCATGCGTGCCACCCAGAAGAAGATGATGTCGTATCCCGTAGAGAGCACCGTGGTGGGGAAAAAATAGCGGAGGTCGGGGGTGTCCTCAGGCCAGCCTAAGATGGCGAAGGGCCATAAATTAGAGGAAAACCAGGTGTCCAGGGCGTCAGGATCCTGCTTTAAATCAGGAGAACCACAGTGGGGGCACCTTTCCGGATCATCCTCGCTGGCGAAAACTTCCCCGCAGGACTGACAGTACCAGACAGGAATCCGGTGCCCCCACCAGATCTGGCGCGAGATGCACCAGTCCTTTATATTCTCCATCCAGTCCATATATACCTTTTTCCATCGCTCAGGGTAAAACTTAATTTCTCCTCTTTCCACGACCTCCATCGCCGGTATGGCCAGGGGTTTCATTTTCACGAACCACTGTGTGGAAATCAAGGGCTCTATGGGCTGGTGGCAGCGGTAGCACTTGCCCAAGGCGTGAGTGTAGGGCTCCACTTTCAGAAGAAGCCCTTCTCTTTTAAGTTCCTCTACGATTTCCTTTCGCGCTTCCAGGCGATCTTTTCCCGCGTACTTTCCGGCATCAGAGGTCATCTTCCCCTTTTCGCCGATCACGGAGATGGGGGGAAGATTGTGCCTCTGACCAACCTCGTAGTCCACCGGATCATGAGCCGGGGTGATCTTTACCGCTCCTGTACCAAAGGTGGGGTCAACAGCCTCATCGGCCACAATGGGAATTTTGCGATTCATAATGGGGAGGATGGCTGTTTTACCGATTAAGGAACGGTATCTTAAATCCTCCGGGTGTACTGCTACTCCTGTGTCTCCGAGCATCGTTTCCGGCCTGGTTGTGGCCACCGTGATGAAGCCCTCCCCTCCCTCCAGGGGATAGCGCACATAATAGAGGAAGGCTTGCTCCTCCTCGTACTCCACCTCGATATCCGAAAGTGCCGTGAGACAGGTAGGGCACCAGTTTATGATCCGGGTTCCCCTGTAGATCAATCCATCCTGGAAAAGTTGCACGAATTGGCGGCGCACAGCTTTCTGGTAAGCCTCGTCCATCGTGAAGCGCAAACGGGACCAATCCGCTGAAGCCCCCATTGTCTGAAGCTGTTCCACCACGTAGGCAGCCTGTTCCTCCTTCCACTTAAAACACCTCTTTAAAAACTCCTCTCTCCCCAAATCGAAACGGGAGAGGCCCTCCTTGCGAAGCTCCTTTTCTACTGCGTTCTGGAAAGCTAAACCAGCGTGATCCAGTCCGGGAACCCAGAGAGCGTTCAGCCCGCTCATTCTCCAAAAGCGGATGATCAGGTCCTGAAGGGTGTTATTGAAGCCATGTCCCATATGCAGGGAGCCGTAAACGTTGGGAGGGGGCATAGAAATTACAGCCGGTTTTTTGTGGTAATCGATTTCGGCACGGAAATAATTTCCGTCCAGCCAGAACCGGTATATCCTTTTTTCTACTGCCTTAGGCTCGTAAGCCGTGGATATCTCCATATTCTCCTTCCTCCATCTTTAAAAAGAAAAACCTCCGTCAAGGACGGAGGTCCGCGGTACCACCTTAATTCCCATAATGGGCTCTCTTGGTTTTAACGCAGCCAGCGGGAAAGCCTACTTTTAATTTCAGCATCCAGCTCAGAGAGCGACTTCAGCTTCTGCCTGCCAGGGAACTCGCACCTTACTTCCCCTCTCTGAGGCAAGCGACGAGGCTTACTCCTCTCCCTTCTTCGCTTTGGGGCCTTTTTAGCAAATAATTGGCTGGCTGTCAACGCCATGTAACGGGGTCAGGTCTTGCAATCCAACAATTCCAGAATTCCAATAGGGCCAGCCAGTAGGGTCAGGTCTTGCAATCATACATTTTTGGATTTCCCTTTAGATGGTGCACCGCGGGGGATCCTCTGCGAGTGCAGGGAGCTTCTGCGGATGCAAGGGCTCTTCGCGGATGCAAGGAGCTTCTGCGGAAGCGGGGATCCTCTGCGGATCAAATTTCAGCCTCGCACCTCAGGGTCTTTTGCCAAGGGCCCCTTTCTGCAAGGAGCCGAACAGGCCAGGTGGATATAACCAGAACCGGCCCAAAATCAGCCGCCTGAGGAAACTGTGGGATAGGAAGAGAAGGCTAGGATTGGCTCTCCATAAGCCTCTCTTCGCCGGTCAGGCCGCTGATAAGGGGGTCATGCCACTGACAGAGACGAGAAGGCCGAGCGTTTTCCCTGACAGAGGCGCCCGTGCCACTTACAAAAGCGAGTCACGCCACCGACAAAGGGGGGTCATTACACCGAAAAAGGGTGCCCGTGCTGCTTACAAAAGCGAGTCACGCCACCGACAAAGTCGAGCCATTTCGTTTACAAAGTCGCTCCTGACAGAGGCGCCCATACCGCTTACAAAGTCGTGTTCCCTTCGGTCCCTCCTCTTTAAAGGCAGTCAGGATAAGAACTGTATCGAAAATCCAATATCCTACAGGGGGCGGGAGCGCCGTAAGCGCCTGCTGACAGTAGCGTAATGAACTCCCAAGTATGCGGCGATCTCCTTCATCGTGTAGCCATGTTCCCGATAAGCCAGGGCAATCGCCTCCTCCTGGGGTCGTCCTGCAAAAATTTCCTCGAGCCCGAGCCGGTTCACGTTCCTCTGGAAGCGGGGAACCTCAGTAAGGGCATTTCCTTTGGCAAGGGCATTCCCATTGGCAAGATCCTTAATGAACCTCTCGCTCCCCAAATAAATCTGTCCGCGGAGATCATCCCAGGGAGAGGTGCCCGGCCAGGAATTTACAAACTGGCGATAGAGTGCCTGGGCCTTATTCTTCTCGGGTGCAAATTGCCCCAAAATCCAATCGGTAACAAGGAATGGAGGGGGCGGAGCGAGGCCGGCCGTGGCTTGATAGCTGCTCCAGGCCCAATCTTGAACCTCTTTCGCTTTTCCGGAGCGCACGGGGTTGAGGACAATGTACCGACAGAGCGCCAGGAGGTAGCGTTCCTTTTCTACCAGGATTGCCTTGTAGCGGCCCTGAAAGAGATGGCCAAAAGTATTATGCCTGCGGTTGAATATTTGAGTGTAAACCCCGTTCAACTGGCGCATGCCCCGGGAGAGATTGGCGTCCGGAGTTTCCAGAAGGAGATGGTAGTGGTTATCCATGAGGCAATAGGCGTGACAGAGCCAGTTAAACTCATCGACAACCTCGGCGAGCGTTTTGAGGAAAAGTTCTCGATCCTTTGAGTCCAGGAATATATCCTGGCGGGCGTTACCCCGAGAGGTGACGTGGTATACAGCTCCGGGATATTCGATTCTCAGTGGTCTGGCCATGGTTAAAGTTTATCCTCTTCATTGTTGGATTGCAAGACCTGACCCTCAGAGCTCAGAGGGGGTGGGATTTATGGTATAATATTTAAAATTATGGGCCGGGAAAGCATGGAAATAAAGCAAATCTTGGAGGAAAAGCTGAGGAGCATCGAAGGAATCCTGGCCGTATCCTCCAAATTTGGAACAGAAAACAAGCTTGAGGCGCTGAACCTCATCGTAGATAATTCCCGCAATTATTCTCAATGGAGGAGAGAGATCTCTCAGCTCGTATCAGAACTCATGGGTGACGACCTTGATCCCGCAGTAATTAACATCGCCGTTTGGAATTCCCGAGACCTCGCTCAGAGCTGGGGTAGGCCCAAGGTGGACAAAGTTTCTTTTGAGACCTCTGCAGATCACGCCCAGGTGAGGGTTTGTCTTTCCTGGAGAGGCGATCATTTTTGGGGAGAGGCCTCGGGCCCAAACACGGCAGCCTTCGTGCGCATGCTCATTTCCCAGGCCACGCTGAGGGCCTTAGAGGGCTTTCTCAAGGAATCATTCAGCCTTTCCCTCTTAGGGTGCCAGGAACTCACCATACAGGATAGAGCGTTGATTGTGGTCTGCGTTAGCGTCTGTTCCTCATACGGAGAGCAAACCCTGACCGGTTCGGCCTTTGTGAAGAACAACTATCTGGAAGCTGTAGTCAAAGCTACTCTGGACAGCTTGAACAGGATCTGGGGACGGATCTCCATCTGACAGGATTGGGCGCTTCCCCCTTGTCATAGCGACAATTTTGCGCTAATTTATGGGAATCTTTTAAGGAGGCCAAGTATGAATCAGGAGAAATATTTGTTTACCTCCGAATCTGTGACTGAGGGACATCCAGATAAGATAGCGGACCAGATTTCCGACGCTATTCTGGACGAGATATTGATTCAGGACCCTAAAGCCAGGGTCGCCTGTGAGGTCATGGTTTCTACCGGTTTAGTGTTTGTAGCCGGGGAAATTACGACCACGGCCATGGTGGATTACCCTGAAGTAGTCAGGAGAACGGTCAGAGAGATTGGGTATAATTCCCCGGACCTGGGTTTTGATGCCTCCACCTGCGCCGTCTTGATTTCCCTGGACAAACAATCCCCCGACATCGCTATGGGGGTGGACAAATCTCAGGAAGTGAGACTGGGGATCGCTCAGGACCATTATGACGAGATCGGGGCCGGGGATTCCGGGATGGTGGTGGGCTATGCCTGCAATGAAACCCCGGCACTAATGCCCATGCCTATATTCCTGGCACATCGCCTTTCCTTCGCCCTTGCTGAGGAAAGAAAAAGCGGCAGGCTTCCCTACTTGAGGCCTGACGGAAAGACCCAGGTGACTGTGGAATACAGAAAAAATGTCCCTTATAGAGTGCACACAATCATCGTATCCACACAACACAACGAGGAGATCACTCGAGAACGCATAGACGAAGATATAAGGGAAAAGGTGATTAAGCGCGTAATTCCTCCGGAGCTGTTAGATGAGCAAACGATAATTTATGTCAACCCCACGGGAAGATTTGTAACTGGAGGGCCTGTGGCCGATGTGGGGCTCACGGGGAGAAAAATTATCCAGGATACCTATGGCGGAAAGGGGGCTCACGGAGGAGGGTGCTTCTCGGGAAAGGACCCCACAAAGGTCGATCGCTCTGGAGCCTATATGGCCCGCTACATTGCTAAAAATGTGGTTGCCGCGGGTCTGGCGGACGTCTTTGAAATCCAGGTCTCTTACGCCATTGGCGTGGCCAGGCCGGTCTCGGTGTTCACCGATAGCTTCGGCACGGCAAAGGTCCCTGAGGATAAAATTCAGAAAGCGATCCTCAAGGTCTTTGACCTCCGCCCCAAAGCGATTATTGATCAACTGGACCTTTTGAAACCTATTTACCGGAAAACCGCCGCATACGGACACTTTGGTCGGCAGGACGTGCTTTTCCCTTGGGAACGAACTGACAGGGTGGATGAGCTCCTGAAAGAGGTAAGAGGTCTATGAAGCAGGCGGACTCCCGCTACCTGGAAAAATTCGTCGGAGAGACAGTGATCCTTACGGGGTGGGTGCACAGGATCAGGGATATGGGCGCATTCGCTTTCCTTCTCCTGCGTGACCCCTGGGACGTCGTGCAGGTCGTTATCCCCGAAGCGGAAACCGTGAGGGACCTTCCCGTAGAGAGCGCGGTGCGCATCCAGGGACAGGTGGTAAGCGAGCCTAGGGCTCCCTTGGGCCTTGAGGTCCACGCCCAATCAGTGGAATTGCTCTCAAAAGCCCTGGAATTGCCGCCCTTCGAGCTGAACAAGAAGGAACTGGAGGTCAGCTTGAGTTTGATCCTTGATCATCGCCCCCTCAGCTTGCGCCATCCCAGACAAAGGGCCATTTTCAGAATAGAGGCTGAATTCGTGAGTTCCTTCCGTGACTTCCTGCGCGGGGAGGGCTTCACTGAGATCTTCTCCCCCAAGATTGTGGCCACCGGTACTGAGGGAGGAGCCTCCCTTTTCCCCATCGATTACATGGGGAAAAAAGCCTATCTGGCTCAGAGCCCGCAATTTTACAAACAAATGATGGTTGGGGTTTTTGGACGAGTTTTCGAGGTGGGTCACGTTTACAGGGCGGAACCTCACGCTACCTCCCGACACATCAACGAGTACCTTAGTTTAGATTACGAGATGGGTTTCATCAAGGACGAGCAGGACGTCATGGAATTGGAGATGCGTCTTCTGGCTTACGCTCTTTCCCGAATCAGGGAAAACTGCTCCCGGGAGATTAGACTGCTCCAAGCGAAGATTCCCGAGCCGCAGGAGAGCATCCCCCAGCTCACCCTCTCTGAGGCCAAGGAGGTCTTGAGGAAAAAATACGGGAAGCACCTGGAGGAAGAGGACGACCTCGATCCAGAAGCGGAAAAGTTACTCAGCGAGTTCGCCCTGTCGGAGCTGAACTCCGAGTTCCTCTTCGTCACCAGTTACCCGGTCTCCTTGCGCCCAATGTACGCCATGCCCGATAAGGATAATCCCTCAATCACGAGGAGCTTTGACCTCCTCTTTCGGGGAATGGAGGTCACCACTGGAGGCCAGCGAATTCATGACTACGGACTGCTCGTCCAGAATATCAAAAAATTTGGACTCGATCCGGAGAGCTTTGATTTTTACCTGGAACCCTTCAAGTACGGAATGCCTCCCCACGGTGGGCTGGCTATCGGTGCGGAACGAATTACAGCAAGGCTTCTGGATCTCGAAAACATCAGGCAAGCCTGCCTCTTTCCCCGTGATATAAATCGTTTGACCCCTTGACTTGTAGGAATTGCTTCCTTGCCTTTACAATAGAGGAAAAGGAGGGAAAGAAATGAAGGCATACGTTCTTATTGATGCGGAAGTGGGTTCTATTCCTCATGTGCAGAAGGAGCTTCTGGCCCTGCCCGAGGTGAAAGTGGCTGATGTGGTGACCGGTCCCTACGATGTGATTGCGGTGGTGGAGACAGAGGATCCCTCGGTGATGTCCAATTTGATTACCTCCAAGATTCACCAGATTGAGGGCGTGGTTGCCACCATGACCTGCATGGTCATGTGAAATAGGACTCCTCGTTTGAGGAGTGGATCTCCTTAAGGATGAGCTCCTCCCATTTTTCCCAGGAGGACCATCCAGTTTTGCAGAGCCTGATACGCTCATTGTAGTTTTCCGCTACCCATTTAAGTAGCGCGCGGAACCTTTTTGAGGGATGAGTGGATCCCTGTGCGAGAACTTCGGGAGGAACTCCCAGGCTATTCAGATATTGGGCAAAGGATTTTTGAAGGAGAGACTGCAAGGGGTCCCCGATCGTGCGCACCTGGAAGTTGAATCCCTTTTCATAAAGGAAGGTCCGAAACTCCCGGAAAAGGGGGCCGGGGCAAACGATAATCTGCTCCCTCGGCCCGACCTTAAGCATCCCCATCAGGTTTTTAGTAAGGCTACGAGCCTTCAGAAGGTATGATCCCTTCTTGAACTCCTCCTGGAAGTAAGAGACAGGAATGATGCCTGTCAGGTATTCCTCGGTTTCCCTGCGGAGCACTCCGATCAAAACCCCGCCCACGGGGCAACCCCATCCGGAATCATCAATTTCCAGCATCCCTGAGCTCCTTTATAATTCTCAAAGCCTCCCGGAGTCGGGCCTTATTTTCCTCGGGATTCAACCACCTGCTCGCCCCGGAAGGGTGGGGAAGAGGAATCCAGATCCTGCCCTTTTGCTGGAATTTTTTCCCCACCGCATCTTCCAGTTTATCAATATTCAGGAACACTTTCACGGCCAGCTTCCCCACAAGGATCACCACTCTGGGTGAGACCAGTTCTATTTCCTCCATGAGGAACGGGAGGCAGAGGTCGATCTCCTTTCGGGAAGGCGCCCTGTCTCCACTCGTTCGCGCTTGCTTCCCCGGCCAGCACCTTGTGACCGAGGTCATGTAAACGGACCTCCGAAAGCCCCTTTCCTCCCATCCGATCTCTTTGAACCAGCGGAAAAGATTTCTTCCCGCCCGTCCCATAAAGGGAAGCCCGGATTCCTGCTCCACCTTCCCCGGGGCCTGTCCGATGAGCATCCAGGAAGAGGGGTAGACCGGGGAGAAGACGGGTCTGGCTTCCGGAATATACCCCTTTTCTTGGCAGGCGCGACAGGAACGGATCTTCTTTAGGAGCTCCTCAATGAGAAGCGTGGGATCGTTCAAGGCTTCCCTCCCGGTGAAGGCGCCCAATAGGGGATAATTTCGGAAAGGCGCACCATCTGAAAGCCCTCCTCTTCCCAGTAACCTATTCCTTCCGAAAGAAGGGGGAGGATGTCCCGGGTATAGACGTGGGCTATGCCGATGGCTACCCCTCTTTTCCGGGCGATCTCTCCCAGCCTTTTCATCTTTTCCCTGATCGCCTGGGGGTCTGGATCGTGATCTAATGAAAGGTCATTTTCCAGAACGGGAACTCCCAGTTCCAGGCCGATTTCCCGCGCTTTTGAGCCAGAAGTCACCCTGGAGTCCAGGAAAAAAAGCCCTCTCTCTTTGAGATATGAGAGGAGCGCCCTCATCACCCTCGAGTCCTCGGTAGCCTTTGTGCCCATGTGATTATTAACTCCCGTGGCCCCGGGAACATCGTAAAGGTCGGCCTCGATCTGTTTTTTAATTTCCTCATCGCTCATTGTGGTGAAAATCGCTCCCGGACCCAACCAGTTGTTTCCCTTATGAGACTCCATGGGACAATGCAAAATAACTTCTTTACCCTTAGCAAGAGCTTCCTGTGCCACTTCCCTGGAATACTTGAGGGAGGGCAGGACGGAAAGCGTGAGGGGAACGGGGAGGGCGATGAAGGTTCGCGATTGCTCCAGGTTGTAGCCGTTGTCGTCGAGCACCAAAGCTATTAATGGAGCCTCCGGCCTGGAAGAGGAAAAGGTAGGGGGTGGGGAGCTCGAGGTTGGGCTTGAAGAATTTTTCAAATGCCCGGCGCCAATTACCTGGCTTAAATCAAAGCCCCGAAGGGGAGAAGAGCGAGAGTGGAAAACAAAGTAGAGGATGAGGGCCAGAATTAACACGCCCCCAATAATGACGAAATACTCCTGAGTTCGTAATTTAAACTTTTTCACCTTATCCCAAAGAGCCACCAGGAACTTTGTTATTTTTCCCGTCGTCAAATTTAAAACTCTTTTAGCATTTAATATTAATACATTTAAGAATTGTTGGATTGCAAGACCTGACCCCATGAGGGGGAAGAAAGAGGGATGAAGGATGAGCAAAATAAGAATAGTTACCGATTCAACCTGCTACCTGCCTCCGGAGGTACTCCAGGAGTATCCAGAGCTGGTCATTGTTCCCCTTTACGTGAGCTTCGGGGAAAAAAGTTATCGGGAAGGGGTGAACCTTAAGACAGAGGATTTTTTCTCCATGCTGAAAAAATCTAAGACGCTACCCACCTCCTCCCAGCCCTCTGTGGGGGATTTTCTGGAAGTCTATAGACCCCTCGTCGAGGAGGGCTCCGCAATAATTTCCCTTCATATTTCCTCTAAGCTTTCGGGCACTGTAGACTCAGCTCAGCAGGCGGCGAAAATTGTAGGAGGGGAAATTGAAGTTGTAGACTCCCTCTTTACGGGGATGGGCCTGGGCTTTATGGTGCTGGAAGCCCTGAAGGCGGTCAGAGGAGGGGCGAGCAAAGAGGAGGTGCTGGCTCGAGTAAATGCAGTGCGGGAGGGGATAACGGTGATCTTCGTCGTGGACACCCTGGAGTACTTACACAAAGGAGGAAGGATCGGCGGCGCGCAAGCACTGCTCGGCACTTTGCTCAAAATCAAACCAATTCTCTTTTTAGAAGAGGGGAAAATCGAGGTTTTGGAAAAGGTGCGCACTCAAGCTGCAGCCCGAGCGAGGATGATCGCCATTCTCGAGGAAATCAGAAATGAATATCCGCAAGCCAGGATGAGAATAGCCATCCACCAGACGGAGGCTCTGGAGGAGGCCAGGGAGGTCTTAGAAAATTTAAGGCAAAAGCTCAAACCGGAGGAGGCCTTCATTTCTGGCCTGGGACCAGTACTCAGCACTCATACCGGTCCTGGCCTTTTGGGCTTTGCCTGTTTCCTGGAGGATGAAACCGGAGTGCTTCCCTCCTGGGCAAGAAGGCACGGCGCTAAGGGAGCTTGATCAGCCAGTAAGCACTGCGGTCGATATTCACCCAATATCTTGAGGAGAGCGCCAGGACAAAAGCCTGCGGCCTTTCCATGGGAATAAAGGCCTCTATCGTTTTGCCTGACCGTTCTATCGTTCCCTTCAACTCTTTCAAATTGCGGAAGGCATCTTTGACGAACACCGGGCTCCAGGCACCATTTTTAAGAGAAAGAACGTGTATTTCCAGATCGAAGGTCTTGGGAAAAGAACCCGAGGTCTCAATTTTAAGCTTTAATCCATTCTCCCAGGAAAAGGAAAGGGATTTGAAGTCCGCTCCTTTAAAGACGGTGCGCCAGAAAGTATCCGCGGCTGGTTCCCACACCGTCACCTCGTTCTGGAGAACCAAGGGGGTATCCAGGGAGAAAAGCTCGTTGGGCCGGAGGAAGGAAAAAAGGTACCCTGATAAGATTCTGAGCTGACTTTTGTACTGATTTAGAGCCCTTTCTTTTCTGACCAGGGCTTCTGGGGTAAGATGGAAACTCGTCCAGAGCTCCTCTTGATTTCTCATGGAGCTTGGGGGAAGAAGGGGGAATCGGGATTTGCCGTTCTGACCGGGCCAGTTCCCGCGGTGCACGAGGTAAGAGACCAGGGTGGGTGAGTTCCCCGAATTCTCCCTCGTTTCCTCGAGAGCCATCCGGGAAAAAGCCGCTGCCGCCCGGTGATCCGGATGGGAATCGTAGGGAGAGGGAAGGAAAATCACATCCCAGGGTTCCTGCGCGAGCACCCTTTTTAAGTCCTGAAGCAAGCATTCTCCAGAAAAGACAGCCTGGGGATTAAAGGAGTTGAAAAAAGGGGTTTTATTTGTTTTAAGCTGCTTGCTGTAGAGGGGATTGTGAGAGGACCAGTATTCCCTTAAAAGGGCGGTCAGGTTGCGGTCCGGATAGCCCAAAAAAATTAATTTTGGGTTGGTCAAACCCAGGTCCTCGAGCGCCCTCTCCGTTTCCACTTGTCTTTCGTAGCCAAATTTCAGGTATTCCTGAGGCCTGAGGAGGAGGGTATCGGCTTCTTCTTCCGCCGCCCACTCAAAGTTCTCGCCGTTCGTGAGATACACGAAAGTCAATTCACAGTCCATCTTCGCCAGCTCAGAGATCACCCCTCCTGCCGTGATGACCTCGTCATCGGGGTGGGGGAGGATAAAGAGCACCTTTGCGTGGGAGGGAAGAGGGAAGGGTTGAAGGCCGTACCCTATGCCCCAGAAACTGAGAACAAAGGCGACGCCGATCGCTACTATGGTAAGCGACGCTAAAATTATTATCGGGACCTTGCGCCGATCCATGGGGATATTTTAACTTTTTTTCGCATTGGTTATCATTAGAATAAAGGGAGGAGATCTGAATGGCTTGGAAAGGAAAGCTAGAAAAATTAGATCAGTACAAGTACCGCATTCCACAAGGATACAAGCCCGGGATGCGAGTCGACGGCATCATATACGCTTCTGAGGCGCTGCTCCCCGATATCCTCTCCGAAGATGCACCGGAGCAAGTGGCTAATGTGGCCTGCCTCCCGGGAATAGTGAAGGCTTCGCTGGCCATGCCCGACATTCACTGGGGTTACGGTTTTCCCATCGGAGGCGTGGCAGCTTTCAACGTTGAGGAAGGGGTGATCTCCCCGGGAGGGGTGGGGTACGATATCAACTGTGGTGTGCGTCTACTCACCACTACCTTGCATAAAAAGGACCTTTTGAATAAGCTGGAGAGCCTGGTGCCCAAGATCGCCTCAAACGTTCCCTCAGGAGTTGGGTCTGAGGGTAAAATTAGGGTTTCCCGTGCAGAAATAGACGACCTTCTGCGCCACGGCGCCCGCTGGGCAGTGGAGAAGGGTTACGGCCATAAGGAGGACCTGGAGGCGATTGAATCCTACGGGGAAATGAAGGGAGCCGACCCGGGAAGGGTTTCCAATCGCGCCAAAGAAAGGGGCTATTCCCAGGTCGGCAGTTTAGGGGCCGGGAATCACTTCCTTGAGGTTCAGGAAGTCGTGGAAATCTACGATCAATCAGTGGCTGAGGCGTTCGGGATCAAGGAGGTCGGTCAGATCACCATCTTGATCCATACGGGTTCCAGGGGATTGGGCCACCAGGTGTGTTCCGATTACATCGAGGTGATGCAGAAGGCGGTGCAGAAATATGGCATATCTTTGCCAGATAGGCAACTGGCCTGTGCCCCTGTGAAATCGGACGAGGGTCAGGCGTACCTCCAGGCTATGAGGGCGGCCACAAACTTTGCCTGGGCTAACCGGCAGTTGATCACCCACTGGGTGAGGGAGGCGGTGACCTCTGTCTTCAAGCTGAGCGAGCGCGAGCTGGGCCTCCAGGTAGTGTACGATGTGGCACACAACGTGGCCAAAATCGAAGATCACGAAGTGGATGGGAAGAGGATGACTCTCTGCGTGCATCGCAAAGGAGCAACCAGGGCTTTTCCCGCAGGACACCCTGAACTTCCAGAGCGCTACAGGAAAGTGGGGCAACCCGTCCTGATACCGGGCGATATGGGAAGGTGCTCCTATGTGCTTGTAGGGACGGATCTGGCCATGAAGGAGACTTTTGGATCCACCTGCCACGGGGCCGGAAGGGTGAAGAGCCGCAGTGAGGCAAAAAGAGAGATCAAGCCGCAGGAACTGGTGGCTGAACTCCAAAAAAGAGGAATTCTGGTTCAGGCAGCGAGCAGAGAGACCCTGGTGGAGGAAGCCCCGGACGCCTACAAGGACGTTACCCAGGTAGTGGAGGCAGTAGCCGGCGCAGGAATTTCCCGTAAGGTGGCTAAAATGAAACCCTTAGGGGTGATAAAGGGATAGATGATTACCAGTTTCTGGCACTGGCTGGCGATAATCATTGTTGGTGGCCTGATAGGGATCATCACCGGGTTTCTCTCAGTGAAAAGGGTCACAGGAGGAGTCTGGCTTTTTGCCTTTGTGGGGATTTTGGGAGCATTCCTTTTGGACTTCGTCTGCGCTGTGATCTTCAAGCTCTATATCGACCTGCCCGTGCTTTACAACCTCAGCCTGCTCTTCTGGATGATCTTGGGTGCGGTAGCCGCAACCCAGATTTTGAACCTTTTAGGGGAAAAACCGGATTAATAGGATTTGGCAAAATAGGCTAAATATTTTGCCTTTTGGCCGCAGACCAGGCACTTTTTTCCTTCCGGCCCTTCCTCTTTCAGACAGCGGATCGTTGCTGTAGTTTGGTTTTTCACTTCCTCTTCGCAGGCCTCGCTGCCACACCAGGGGGAAAGGATAAACCCTCTCTTCTCTTCAATTATGCCCTTGAACTCCTCGAAGTTTTCGCTCTCATGCGTGTTTGCTTCCCTGTAACTTTTCGCCCTTTCAAAGAGCGAGCGATGCAAGCTTTCCAAAAGCTCTGAGGTTTGCTGGGGAAGAGCGTTCCAGGAAGTTTTGACCTTTTCCCGAGTGTCCCGGCGGACAAGCACGGCCTCGCTGGAAGCCAGATCTCTGGGCCCAATCTCCAGGCGCAGAGGCACTCCCCGAAGCTCCCACTCGGAAAATTTCCAACCAGGGGTGTACTCGTCCCGGTCATCCACCTTGACTCGAATTCCGGATTTTTTGAGCATCTCTTTAAGCTCATGGGCCTTGGCAATCACCGCGCTTTGCTCTTCACCGTAGAAGATGGGCACGATCACCACCTGATAAGGGGCAATCTTTGGAGGGATGATCAGTCCGGAATCATCCCCGTGAACCATGATTAGACCACCGATCAGACGCGTGGATACCCCCCAGGAAGTTGACCAGGCATGCTTTTCCTGGCCGTCAGAATCCAGGAAGGTGATTTCAAAAGCCCTGGAGAAATTCTGACCGAGATCGTGGGAGGTGCCACACTGCAATGCTTTGCCATCGGGCATCAGCGCCTCAAGGGTGTAGGTATCCAGAGCGCCAGCGAACTTTTCAGAGGGAGATTTCTTTCCGGTAATCACCGGGATGGCGAGATCATTTTCTACGAGATCCCGGTAAATCTCCAAAATCCGAAGCACTTCCTCCAGGGCATCCTCGTGGGTGCGATGCAGAGTGTGCCCCTCCTGCCAGAGGAACTCGGTAGTACGCAAGAACAGTCTCGTGACCTTTTCCCAGCGCACGATGTTGCACCACTGGTTGATCAGGATGGGAAGATCCCTCCAGGAGCGCACCCATTTGGAATACATATAGCCGATAATGGCCTCGGAAGTAGGTCTCACCGCCCAGCGTTCTTCCAGGATTTCGTCCCCGCCTTGGGTAACCCAGGCTACCTGGGGGGCAAAGCCTTTGACGTGTTCCGCCTCTTTGGCCAGGAAGCTTTCCGGGATGAAGAGGGGGAAGTAAGCGTTGACGTGCCCCGTCTCCTTAAGGCGCCTGTCCAGAGCGTCCTGGATGTTCTCCCAGATGGTGTAGCCATAGGGGCGGATCACCATGCAGCCTTTCAAGGGGCTATAATCTGCGAGCTCGGCGCGCCGCACTATTTGAACGTACCATTCGGAAAAATCCTCTGATTTTTTTGTGATTTCGGTAACAAATTCCTCTGCCATCTTCGCTCCTCAGTTTAAAGGAAGTTGGAGTAAATTTAGCAGTTTAAGAGGATGAGGTAAAGTAGTTTCCGGGGTCAGGTCTTGCAATCCAACAATTTAATTTCGACCGGCTTCTGCTTCGTTTTCAGGCTAAAAGGGGGCTATGTTTCAAATATTAGTTTAATGGCTCATGAGTTTCTGCCTTCTATTTCGGTCTACAAAGGGCTGGCTGTGGAGAATCTCATTGAAATTTTCAATTGATAAAAAGAAGAGGCCCGCTATGACAGTATTAAAGGTATTTGAAGGTACATTCCCAGGACGCATAGAATGCCGAAAAAAGCAAATGTGTGATTGCAAGACCTGACCCCGAGGTTCACTTTTTCAGTGGTTTAAGAAGTGGAAAGGGCCTTTCCGGTTTGACTCTCAAAAAAGTGCATCCTGTTTATGTCCAGGAAAAGCCCCACCTTTTCCCCCGCAACCAGATCCAGGTTGGCACTGGTTACGGAAACTATGGACCATCTGTCAAGGTCCAGGTGCACTATAAACTCTTTTCCCACGAGCTCTATGACGTCAATTTTGGCTTCAATTAAGCCTTTGGCTCCCCTTTCTTTTACGATTTCTACGTGTTCCGGTCGGATGCCAACCGTTACCTGAGAAAGCCCGTTCTCTCTTATGGCCTTCTTGATTCTTTCGGGAAGCTCTATGGAGGTAAAACCTAAATCCAGCACAATCTTCTCGTCTTGCCCCCGGATGAGGCCCTCAAAGAAATTCATGGGCGGGCTGCCGATGAATGAGGCCACAAAAATATTGGCGGGGCGGTCATAGACTTCCCGAGGGGTTCCCACCTGCTCAAGGCGCCCATTGTTTAAAATAGCAATACGGTCCCCAATGGACATAGCTTCTACCTGATCATGGGTGACGTAGATGATCGTTGTTTTAATTCTCTCGTGTAATTTTTTTAATTCAGCCCTGGCAGACACTCTAAGCTTGGCGTCAAGATTAGACAGCGGCTCATCCATGAGGAAAACTTTGGGCTCCCTCACGATGGCCCGGGCCAGGGCCACCCTTTGCCTTTGACCACCTGAGAGCTGTGCCGGTTTTCGGGAAAGCAGGCTTGCAATGCCCAGGCTTTCGGCCACTTCCCTGACCTTTTTCTCTATTATCTCTTTGCTCATCCCTCTCACTTCCAGAGGAAAAGAAATATTTCTAAAAACGGTCAGGTGGGGGTAGATAGCGTAATCCTGGAAAACCATGGCCACATCACGTTCCTGAGGACGAAGGAAACTCCTCTTTTCTTTTGAGGTTACCAGCTCTTCTCCTAACCAGATTTCCCCTTCGTCAGGAGTAATCAACCCGGCGATAGAAAGCAGGGTTGTCGTCTTGCCACAACCAGACGGACCAAGAAGGACAAAAAACTCTCCATCCCTGATTTCCAGGTTTAAATTGTCCACGGCCTCGGATTTGCCGTATCTTTTTTTCAGGTTCTTAATGATTACGCTCGCCATTTTTAACTCTTAATCGCTCCAGTCCTCTGAAATTGTTGGATTGCAAGACCTGACCCCATTAGCCCTTGATCGCTCCAGCCATATATCCCTTTATCAAATATTTTCCTAAAACGAAATAAATAATCAAAGCGGGTAGAGCATACCAGAGCGTGCCTGCCATCTGTAAATTCCAGAGAGCGACAAAGCCACCCTTGAGATTCGCTAAAGCCACAGATGCAGGCATAGCCTCAATCCCCCGGGAAAGGACCAGGCCAATTAACAGGTCGTTCCAGATAGAGGTGAATTGGAAGACCGCAGCCACTGCGAAAGGAAGCCAGGATAGGGGAAGTATCACTCGCCTGTATATAGTCCAGGTGCCGGCCCCGTCTATTTGTGCGGCTCGAACCAGGCTGTCGGGAATATCCTCATAAAAGGACCGGAAAAGCAGGGTGCAAATTGGTATCCCGTAGGCTGTATGGGTCAAAATCAGTCCCCATATGGTGTTGTAGAGGCCGAGCCTGACCATAGTCAACACTAAAGGCACGAGGACTGCCTGATAGGGGATAAAAATGCCCAGAATGATCAAAGCAAAAATAATACCGGAACCCGGGAACCTGATTTTGGTCAAAACGTATCCTGCAATAGAACCAAAAAGGCAAGAAAGGAGAGTTGCTCCCAAAGTGAAGGTCAAGCTGTTTAAAAGGGGACGACCCATTATGGACAGTGTGGTTTTCAGGGGCTCCAGGGTGGGATCTTTAGGCGGTTCTATAGGAGTGGTATAGATCAGGTCCTGCTCGGTTTTCAGGGCGGTCACCAGGGCGCTCCACAGGGGGAGAAGGAAGAGGATGACGAAGAAAATCAGAATCAGGTACAGGAAAAAGCGACTGACCCGGGGGCGAGTCATTTCTCTTGCCTCCAATAGGTGCGCAAAAGGTAAGGGACCACGATCATCATCACCAGAAAGAACAAGAGGGAGGCGATGGCCGATCCGTAGGCAAAGTGCGTCATAGCGAAGCTTTCCTTGTACATAGTCAGGGGGAGAATTTCCGTGGCATAGCCGGGACCACCGGAAGTAAGAATATAAATGAAGTCAAAGGCTTTCAGGGCAAAAACCATAAGGATTACGAAAGCCGTGAAGAAGGAAAATTTAATTTGAGGGATGATGATTCTTCTATATAGGTAAAATCCCGAGGCCCCGTCAACTTGGGCAGCCATAATGTGCGATTCAGGAATGGACCGGATCCCTGCGAGAAAAATGAGCATCGTATATCCCGCGAATTGCCAGATCAGAGCGAGAACTACGCAATAAAGTGCGATGTTGGGGTCGGTGATCCACCCGCTCTTTAAAAAACCCAGCCCGGTTTTATCCAGAATTGTATTGATCACCCCTATGGTCGGGTTGTACATCCAGCGCCAGAGATAACCGGTAATCACGAAGGAGAGGGTGAAAGGAAGCAAGTAAATGGCCCTGAAGCTCGCCTCAAACCTTACCTTTTGATCGAGAAGAATGGCCAGGAACAGTCCCAGAGCCAGGCTTCCGGGGACAAAAAGGGCCATTAAAATCAGGTTATTCTTCAGCGAGATGAGAAATACTGGGTCACTTATAAGCTTGAGGTATTGAGAAAAACCTACAATGCGATAACTGGGGACAAGGCCCTTCCAGTCTGAAAGAGAAACAACTATATTCCAGCCTATACTGAAGTAGACAAAATACCCTACAAGGACTAGGGCGGGCAGGAAAAGGGTTATCGTTAATATTCTATCTTTGAAAGCCTTCCAGGAAACCGTCATCTTTAGAAAAAAAGGAGGGGGGAGTACTCCCCCCTCCTTTGGAAACCTTCACCTATTTAATTGACCACTGAATGGTGTATTCGCCGGAGATCTCCTTGGTATAGCTGGTCAGGGCCTGTGCTGCCTTATTCACGTCTAAGTCGGTGGTAAACCCAGAGATGATGTCGGACAGCTTAACCTTGAAGGACTCTGGGGCTCCGCTCCCGTGGACCACGCTGGGGAACATGTATTTGGCTACTTTGAAGTCCGCAATAGCGGATTGCTGGTAAGGACCGTACTTAGAGATATCGGCATCTGTCCGGGCAGCGATGGAACCCTTGATAGGGTTAAAGGCGTCCTGCCCCTCCTTGGAGGCTACCACCTTAAGCCATCGCAGGGAGTTGGTGGGGTGCTTTACCCCCTTGGGATGCTGGAAAACATCGATGCAGAGGCCGTACATCCCCTCAGTTCCGGGCACCGCGAATGTTCCGTAATCTTCGCCGTACGTCATCTTGGCAACGTAAAATTCTCCGTTGGCCCAGTCACCCATAATGTTGAAGGCGCCTTCCCCGGTGATGATCCTCTTTGTGGCGTCATCCCAGGTTAAAGCAGCATGATCGGGGTTAACGTAGCTCAGGTACTTTTTGAAGATTTCCAGAGCCTGCGTCAGCTTGGGATCATCCGCAGCGGTTATCTTGCCGTTGATCCAATCCTGATAGAAGTCTATGCCCATGCTGGCCACAATTTGTTCAAAAGCGTGAGCGGCCGTCCAGGCTTCACCCATTTGAATGGGATACTGGACGCCTGCAGCTTTTAGCTTGTCGCAGGCAGCAAAGAAGGCGTCCCAGGTGGTTAAAGTGGTGGGGTCAATCCCGTTTTTATCCAGAAGGGATTTGTTGTACCAGACGACGTTTACCCTGTGAATGTTCACGGGCACAGAGTAATAATGCCCATCGAACTGGCACATGTGCCTGACCACTTCAGGTATTACGGCTTCCAGGCCCTCTTCTTTCCAGAGATCATCTATGGGGTCAAGAAGGCCGGCGTCGAAATAGGGCTTGCCCTCGTATCCAGCATGCATCTGAAAGGCATCTGGAGCATCCCCTGCTAAGACCAGGGTCTTAATGATGCCCATCATGGTAAAGCCTGCGCCCCCTGTTACAGGAGTCTGCATAATTGCTACATCGGGATACTTTGTGGCGAAAACTTTAACAAGGGCATCAATTGCCGCTTTCTCTCCGCCCGAGGTCCACCAGTGATAGACCGTAAGCGCATTAACTTCTGGCGGTGGAGAAGTCGGTGTGGGCGTAGGAGAAGTCGCGGTGGGTGTAGGGCTTGGCGTAGGAGCAGCACAACTGGCGATCATAGCTGTAATAGCGAGGAGAGAAACCAAAACCAGTAAAACTTTCCACTTCCCTCTCATTTGTTCCACTTACCCCCTTTTTTGAAGTGCAAAAATAGCATAGGTTTATCGAGTGCCACTGTCAAGCTCCGGGGTCAGGTCTTGCAATCCAACATTTTAATTTCGACGGGCTTCTGCTTCGTTTTCAGGCTAAAAAGGGGCTATGTTTCAAATATTGGTTTAATGGCTCATGAGCTTCTGCCTTCTATTTCAGGCTCAAAGGGCAGGCCATAGAGGTTTATGGAAATTTCCATTGAAAAAGAGGTGAAAGAGGGCCGCTACGGCAGTATTAAAAGCACCCGAAGGCATCTCCCCAGAGCGCATAGAATGCCGAAAAAAGCAAATGTGTTATTGCAAGACCTGACCCCCGGATGGGGTGGGGCGTTTACCTAAGCTAAAGATGATCGCCAGAGCAATTCCGGCCAGGAAACCTCCAATGTGGGCCTGAACCGCAACGCCTTCCGAAGGAGCGATCAGGAACTGCGAGCCGAACCAGATTAAGAGGTAGATCCAGGCAGGAAGGGGGATCACCCTTGAGAAAATTCCCAGGGGAATCAGCGTGATTATCGGTGCTCTGGGGAAGAAATAAATGTAAGCTCCCATGACCCCGGATATCGCCCCAGAGGCTCCAATCATGGGTGTATAGGGGTAGTTCCCTGAGAAGAGAACGTAGCTGTAGGCTGCAGCAACTCCAGAGAGCAAGTAGAAAAGGGTGTAGCGCACAGGTCCCAGGAAATCTTCCACGTTGTCGCCAAAAACCCAGAGGAAAAACATATTTCCGATCAGATGGAGCCAGCCACCGTGCAGGAACATGGAGCTGAAGATGGAGGAGATGTTCTGTCCCTGAAGGATCAATGCGGGGACCGCCCCGTAGAGCGTCACAAAACGGTTGCCCTCCTCAGAAGAGAGCCCCAGGGTGAGCTGGTAGATAAAAACTATTATGCAAGAGGCAATCAGCGTCAGAGTGATAAAGGGAAAGGACCTTCTTCTGTTTAAATCATAGATGGGAAGCACCATGCTATTTCGCCTCCACGTTGAGAATGCTCGTGCGGTTGAGGTCAACCCTGATGGCGCTATGTCCGGAAGGCTCTAAGTTCAAATCACGGCTATCCAGAAGTTCCCCCCGGTACTTGTAATGAAAGACGAGGTAGTGTTGGCCTGGCGTGAGGAGCAGATCCCCGTAAAAGGCCGAGGCCGAAAAGCTGTTGTCCACAACGATGTCCAGGGCACGGACCCCCTCCTCGAAATCGCTCTCGATCTCTCGGAAGGTGAAAGTGTCACCCTGAATGTAAATGTCCACCTTGATAGGAAACAAATCGCTTCTTGGCAGGAAGCCAAAAACCAGAGCTCCAGCCAGGATAAAAAGAGCAAAAATATTCTGGAAAGCCCTTGCTCTCATCATTTAAATATTAACACGCCCCTCCGCTTTTAAGAAGGAGCAAGGATGCTGCCTTCATTATCAAGCTCCGTCCCCCGGATAAGGTGAACGATTTCCCTTCCGGGAAGAGATAGTCCTGAAGGGCTCAGAAGGAAAGAGGGATTTCCCGACTTCCTGGTTTCACCAGCTTAATCCCCTGCTGGCATAAGGGGCACTCTTCCCTTTTCCAGGTCTGGATTTCCAGCCTTAAAAGCGATTTCAGGGGCACTCCCAGATCCAATGATTTAATGCTGCGGTCGATAATGGAACCGACCCCCATAACTTTTGCCCGGAAAGCGTGGCAGACGTCAATCACCTCGAGAACCGATCCGCCAGTGGTGATTACGTCCTCAATCACGAGCACCGGTTCCTCGGGCTCCAGAGAGAACCCTCTTCTCAAGACCATCTTCCCCTGCTCCCTTTCGGTGAAGATCGCCCTTTTCTTCAGGTGCCTGGCCACCTCGTAAACGATAATAATTCCACCCATTGCCGGTCCAATGACCGTCTCTACCTGGAGGTCAGAAAAAAGTTCTGCCAGCTCTTCCCCTACCCTGGAGGAAATGCCGGGATACTGGAGGAGCAGGGCACACTGCACGTAGCGATCGGAATGCAATCCAGAGGAAAGCAAAAAGTGCCCCTGTTGCAGTGCCCCTGTGCGATAGAGCGTTTCTAAAAGTTCATCCTTATTCATTTTTTCACCCTTTCTTTAATGGCCAAATTTAATTTTTCTCGAGCATCAAGGTATGCCAGGCGCGCTGCCTCCCCGAATTTTACCCCCATTTCACAATAAGGGGAGCGCTTGTAAGCGTAGATTAACTGGCGGGAGGAGTTCACAATCGCTCCTTCCCCACGAGTGTCAAAAGCTGAGGCCACTTCCTTCTCCGTTGCTCCTTGCGCTCCATATCCAGGAACGAGGAAAAACATTTCCGGAAAGAGGCCTCGAAGTAGAGAAAGCTCTTCCGGGTAAGTGGCGCCCACTACAGCTCCCAGGGAGCTGTAGCCAAATTTCCCGAGGAACGGTTTCCCCCATTCCTTAACCAGTTTGGCCACTTCCAAATAAAGAGGGCCGCTTTCAACCTTTAAATCCTGAACTTCGCGGGCGGAGGGATTGGAGGTGCGCAGGAGCACAAAGGCTCCCTTTCTTAATTTGAAGAAGGGGAAGAAGGGCTCCAGTGAATCCCGGCCCAGATACGGGTTCAAAGTGACTGCATCCGCGGGCAGGGGTGCTTGCTGAGAGAAGTAGGCCAGGGCATACTGTTCCGAAGTGGAGCCAATGTCCCCTCGTTTGCCATCGAGGATCGTGATGATCCCGCTCTTTTGGGCTTTCCTCAATGCCTCTTCCAGAATCCTTATTCCTTCACTTCCGTAGCGCTCAAAGCAGGCAATCTGAAATTTGATTACCGGGGTCAAGTCCTGGACGCTCTCCATAATTTCCATGACGAAGCTATAAAGGGCCCGTTTTGGGGGAAGGCCCGAAAGATCGGGGGGAAAATGCTCCAGGACTGGATCCATTCCGAGACAGAGGACAGAGCCCTTCTTTCTTATAGAATCAAGCAAGAAATCCGCGAAGTTCTCACTCATACTGGAAACTCCCTTTTATTTCTTTGAGGCTTTTAACTCCCAATTCCTCAAAAAGCGAGGTTAACTCCCTCAATACTTGGAGTGGGGCATCAGGCCTCCGGAAGGAAGCGCTCCCCACGGCTATCGCCGAGGCCCCGGCAATGATGAATTCCAGGGCATCCTCGCCGCTCGTAATCCCTCCCATGCCGATGATCGGGACCTTTACCGCTCGATAGACTTCAAAAACATAGCGCAGGGCTAGGGGCTTGATAGCTGGCCCCGAGAGGCCCCCAAAAAGGGTGGAGAGACGGGAGCGCCTGGTTCGAAGATCAATGGCCATCCCCAAGAAGGTGTTCACTAAAGAGAGGGCGTCTGCCCCTTCGTTTTCTGCGGCCTGCGCTACCTCTTTAATTTCTCCCGTATTCGGGGTGAGTTTCACGATCAGGGTTTTAGAGGTGGCTCGGCGCAAGTTTCTCACCAATTCCGCGGTCAAGCGCGGGCTTGTTCCAAAAAGCATTCCCTCCTTCACGTTGGGACAGGAGACATTGATCTCCAAAGCATTTACTCTATGCTCGTCCTCCAGGGCCTCCGCGAGGGCCAGGTACTCCTCCACGCTTTCCCCGGCGATACTCACAATCAAAGGAACCCGAAAGCGCTCAAAAATAGGGAGCGCTTTTTTTAAAAAAACCTTCAAGCCCTCGTTCTGGAGGCCAATGGAGTTGAGCAGCCCGGCAGGGGTCTCCCAGATACGAGGGGGCGGGTTTCCCAGGCGGGGCTTTAAAGTGACGGTCTTCGTGACGAAGGCACCAAGCTGGTCGAGGTCTAATAGCAGAGCTGCCTCTTCCCCCCAGCCGTATGTGCCCGAGGCCACCATCACCGGATTAGGCAAAATTAATTTTCCCAGGCGAGTTTCAAGGTTCAGGAAGGATCACCTCCTTTGCCTTCCAGACCAGGCCTTCGCGGCAGAGGCAAGCCTTACGCAGGCCCTCTTCCCCGCGTAAAGTAATGGCGCAGCTCAAGCAAATTCCTACTCCGCACCCCATCATCTCCTCTAAAACTATCCACAGAGGAGTATGGTCGTCCTCAAGGAGAGAGGCGATTCCCTTAAGCAGGGAAAGGGGGCCGCTTGCCAGAATAAGAGCAGGTTTAAAATCCCTCACTGTTTTCGGAAGGTAGTCCAGAATTGTCCCCTTTAAACCGGCGGAGGCGTCCTCAGTTACAAGGAGGACGTTCTCGGCTGGATAGAAAAGGGAGAACCAGTTAGTGGAACTGTTCCGAGAACCGAGGAGGAAAAGGTGCCGTTTTTCCTGAAGGTCCTGGAGGTAGCGGGAGAAGAAAACTGCTCCTGTCCCTCCTCCCACTAAAAGATAGCTTTCGGCATCTGGAAGGAAAAATGGCTTTCCCAGAGGGCCATGTAATTCCAGAGGTTGCCCGGGTTCCATTTGAGAAAGCATCCGGGTGAACTTTCCGCGCATGTTAAAGACTATTTCTACAACAGGACCGTGCTCCCTGAAAATGAGAAAGGGGCGTGGAATGAAGGGATCGAGGATTCCGGGCAGAGAAAGCCTGAGGAATTGGCCGGGCAAACTCTGAAGGGGAATCTCGGTTTCCAAAACCATATGGAAAATCTCCCCAGAGAGGTTATCTTTTTTTACGATCCGCGCCTGAATTACGGAGTTCAAAGCTCACCTCCGGGGTTCACCCTGAAGCCCGAGGGCATAAAAAAAGAGCCTCGAGAGGCTCGTAAGGAAATATTACCCCCCTGAAGGCGGCCGCATTTTTTCTTCTGGCCCAAGTTATTTTCACCTCCATAAGGGTAAATTTTTCGTATTTTAATCCTTTAGCTCAATTTTGCAAGCCCCAGAATGTTGTCACCGCTTGGGGAAGCCCAGCGTCCGAACAAAGTCCTTTTTCTTTATGAGGCGCTGGAACTTTTTCACCAGGATGGGGTCGAACTGGGAACCCGTGTTCCTCTCGATCTCCCTTTTCGCCTCCTCCACCGTCAGGGCAGGGCGATAAGGGCGATTGGAGATCATGGCGTCAAAGGCATCGGCCAGGGTGATAATTCGGGCTTCCAGGGGAATTTTCTTTAAGGGGAGAGCCGAGGGGTAACCGGTACCGTTGGCCTTCTCATGATGATGCTCGATCCAGGGCAGGATGGGCTTGAGGAATTTCACGTTTCGCAGGATCTCTACCCCATCCTCAGGGTGGGATCTGATTATTTTCCACTCCTCCTCGGAAAGGGCCTCCGGTTTGCGCAGGATGGCGGGATCGATGGAGACCTTGCCCATGTCGTGCAAGTAGGCGGCGTATTCCAAAAGCTGCAACCTTGACTGGGATAAAGGCATCCTCTTCCCAATTTCCAGGGAGATGAGGGCCACCCGGTCGGAATGGCCGTGCGTGTAGGGGTCCATAGCTTCGATCACTCCCACCAGCGAGCGCAGGGACTGACGGTAAACCTCCTGAGTGTGAAAGTAGAGCTTGGAGGCGAAGAAAAATACGCACAGGGGAATCAAGCCCAAAAGGAAACCCAAAACGCCAAAGGCGGAATATGTGGGGACGAGGAGGAGCAGGCTCACTCCCAGAACGAAATAGAGGCCGAAATAGAAAGGAGAAAGCTGCACTCTCAGGGTATCCCTTAAGTTGGTGCGGAGGACAAATGAGCTAATGAGAGAAAGGATACTGGAGGTAAGAGCATATCCCCCAAAGACGGCCCCCAGGGCCAAGAGAAGAGATGGCGAATACGTGCTTAACGAGATGCCAATTAACTGGGATGAGAAATATAGGCGATAGAGGAGCAAAGCCCCAAGGAAACCGCCCAGTTCGGAGGCTATGGATTTCAGGAAACCGTCCTCTTGGATGTGAGAAAAGCGGAGAAAAGCAAGGCCTCCAAGAAGAGAGGCAAAGAGAACCACAAGGGCCTGGGGAGCGGGGAAAAGAAAAAGGGAAGTTAGGGTGACGGCGCTTGCGGGGGAAATCACTTCCCCAAAATAGGAGACTTCCAGAGAACGCAAAAGGAAAGCCAAAACCGCTAAGGGCACGACCCCCAAAAAAGAGCCCGGGTCAAGAGAAAATGCGTACCACCCGGAGATTAAAAGTGCCGGGGAGAGAATTAAAAGGTAATTAAGAAGTTTTCTGTTCATCTCTCTCCTTTTCCAGAAGGGAAATAAGAGCCTGCACCACGCGGGGATCATAATGCTTTCCGCTCCTTTCCCTCAAGTGTTTCAAAATTTCCTCCCTTTTACTTCCACGGTATTCTAATTCCTCCAGGAATTCACAGGCGGAGATAATGCGCGCCCCGAGAGGAATTTGCTCCTCCTTCAAACCCCAGGGGCCAGTTCCATCCCATTTTTCATGGTGTAGCCGGATGAAGGGGGCGGCCCTTTTCAAAGTCTCGGTCCGCTCCAAGATCTGAGAGCCAGCAAGTAAGGCATTAACGACTATGGGGCTCGAAGACCAGATGGGCTGGGAAAGGGTGAACTCCAGCATGCTGTTTTCAATCCCTATTAATCCAATGTGGCGTAAGTAGCTGGCATATCCTAAAATTTCAGCTTCCTCCGGGGAAAGACCCAGACTCTGGCTAACCTGGAGCGCGTACTGGTAGACCTTCTGGTTGCGGCCGGGCTGCCCGAACTTTTTGTCCACCGTGGCCATCAGGGCACGGACGGTCTCGGAATAGGTTTCCTGAATACGAATGTAGGCCTGGAAGATATAGCGGGAGGCGAGCAGGGGGAAAAAGAGGATCGCCAGTCCCAGATAGCCTAACTGGGTGAAGATGTAGGCCAGAAAGAGGGCGAAGGGGACGGCGATCAGCATGTTGGGGAATTCCCACTTGATGACGTTCCAGAAAACCTTAACAAAAGGCCCCTGGTCAAAGGAGATCGCTCCTGCAGTCAGGCCGACATTGACTAAGGAATAAACTAATCCGCTCAGGAGAGCGGGGAGGATGGTTTTTATGGGAACCGCAAAAGATAAAGAGAGGGCAGTTCCTCCGGCGCCGTAATAAGTCAGGGCCGCCAGGCCGTAGGAGAGGGCGAACTGAGCTCCGTTGAAGAGGTAAATGTAGGGTTTCTTTAAGGGGAGGCTATCCGGGAGAGCCCCGGTTAGAGCAGGGATCCAGATGGCGAAGGGACCGAAGAGGAAAAGTGCTGCGAAGTTCATGTGGGAGGCCACGGAAAGGTATGCGTTGAGCTTTGGAAGTTTGACGAGAAGAATATAGGCAAAATAGCTGATGAGGGCAAAGATTAGATAATCCCAGATAAGAGTTGCGTGCCAGTAAGGGAAAGTAAGATAGAGGGCAGCAGAACCCCCTGTGATGATCAGCGCCAGATAGACCTTTAGGCCTTTTGGAAATTCTTTTTTCATCCTTTTATTAGACGGCGCACTCCCCTCAGGCGTTCGCTACCTGCCGCCCCACTTTACGTCCGCTCCGGATGCCAGGATCAAGGAAGCGATGGTGGCTACAAACCACAGAGCTCTCGTTAACCAGCGTCTCATGGGGATACCCCCTTTCGCACTCATTTGTTCTCCAAACAAGCGCTCCGCTCAAGGGAGTTTCCCGCTTCAGAATGCGCCGTCCGAAAAAAGATTATAGAGGATTCAGGTCAAGGGGTAAATTTTTCGAAAAATTTTAAACTTCTCCCTCCACGATCTTGGGGAGCAAGCGGTTAATAGCGCTCAGAACGCTCTTCACTGCTGCTTCCTCCTCGCTTCCTCGGACAGGTGCCGCGCCGGCCAATACCAGGTTCCCCTTTTTTCCACGGTAAAGAACCGAGGAAACAACGAAGGGCAGTTCCACGGTCTTGAGCACATAAACCTCCTGGAGGTGCAGCCTTTCCTGATTCAGGAAGTGGTTTACGGCGGTGATCGCGGCCTGCCCGATAGCCTGGAGTCTCTGCAAGGGGTCGCGGATGAAGGCCTGTCCGGGATGCTCTACTCCCGAGGGGTCCCTAAGGATGACTTCGAAGAAGTTCTGCTCCCCGGGCATGGTGCTAATCCCCACAAACTTCAGCCTTCCTTCCAGAGGATGTTCCGCTTCCCTCTCGCTCTGCTGGACAACCCCGATTTTTTTGTGATCCACTTTTCTTCCGAATTTCACGAGCAGGGTGGACTCGACATCCCTGACCACCTGTTTTGGGTTTCTCTGGTCTGTTGCCAGGACGTGAACTTCCACGATCTCCCCTTTTTGGTCCGTGACAATTTTGGCCCCCAAAACAGATTTAATGCGCATAAGCGCACTTTCCATTTCTTGAATCACGTTGTTCAACCGGATTTTTCCTCCTTCCGCCAGCTATATTTTACCACATGAGCCCCAGAGTATTTTTTAATGCCATTTGCTAAAATTGGAATTATGAAAGTAGAAATTATTCCCCATACTGCGGACATGGGGCTTTTAATTACTGCCCGAACGCTAAAGGAGGCCTTTCAAACCTCAGCTTTAGCTGTGTCCTCGCTCCTGGTGCGGGGTAAGGTGCGGCGCCTCTCTAAAAGAATTGTGGAGCTCAAAGAACCGGATCGGGAGTCCCTGTTTGTGAATTTCCTCAACGAGATTATCTTCCTCTTTGATGCTCAACGCTTCGCTGTAGGAGAGATCCGGATCTCGAAGTTGGGGAAGAGGAGCCTCAAGGCGGAGCTTTTAGGGGAGCGTTTTTCCTTAAAGAGACATACACCTGGAATTCCTATTAAGGCCGCTACTTATTACAACCTTAAAATCTTTAAGGAAGGGCGGTTCTGGAAAATACGAGTAATTTTTGATGTGTGAAAGGAAAAAAATGGACAACGTCTCGGAGCTGAAAAGGAGAATTGAAAAAAGGGAGTACAGGATAGCGGTGATCGGTCTGGGATACGTGGGATTGCCCCTGGCCCTGGCCTTTGCCGAGGAGGGCTTCCCTGTTTCCGGGCTGGACAAAGATCTTAAGAAAGTGAAGGTTCTTAATGAAGGGAAAAGCTATGTGGACGACATCCCTTCCCTGGAGGTAGAGCACGCGCTAAAGAAGGAATTTACCGCCACGACCAGGGAAAGTGAAGCCCTTGCCGGTGCCGATGCTGTTTTCGTCTGTGTCCCCACCCCGCTTACCCAAAATAGGGAACCCGACCTCTCCTTTGTTATCGCCGCGGGCAAATCGGTCGCCCGATACCTGAAATTAGGGGAGCTTGTGGTTCTGGTCTCAACCACATATCCCGGGACGACAGAGGAGATTCTTTTACCACTCCTTCAAAAAGGAGGAAGGAAAGTTGGGATGCATTTTTACCTGGCTTTTTCTCCGGAGAGGGTCGATCCCGGGAATAAAGCCTACGGCATACGCAATACGCCCAAGGTGGTGGGCGGGGTAACCCCTGCCTGTACCGAGCTTACGGCCTATCTTTTGAGCACCATCGTGGAGCGCGTGGTTCCCGTTTCCTCTCCCCGAGTGGCAGAGATGACAAAACTTTTGGAGAACACCTACCGCGTGGTAAATATCTCTCTGGTAAACGAGCTGGCCCAGCTCTCAAGGAGGATGAAGGTCAACATCTGGGAAGTGATCGAAGCAGCCTCCACCAAGCCCTACGGCTTCACCCCTTTCTACCCCGGCCCGGGAATGGGGGGACATTGTATCCCCATTGACCCCTTCTACCTTTCCTGGAAAGCCCGAGCCTACGATTTTAATTTAAGGTTCGTGGAGCTCGCGGGGGAGATCAACGATTCTATGCCCTACTTTGTGGTGGATCTGGTGGCCGAAGCCTTGAATAAGGAAGGGAAGCCCCTTAAAGGGAGCAGGATCCTGGTGTTAGGGGTCTCCTACAAACAGGATATCAGCGATTTGCGGGAATCCCCGGCCCTGAAGATTATCCCCTTGCTTAAGGAGCGGGAAGCACAGGTGAAATACTGTGACCCCCTGGTCCCTTCATTAGAGATAGAGGATCAAACTATGAGCTCACTTTCCCTTTCTGAGAAACCCTGGAAAAATGCGGACTGTGTCCTTCTCCTTACTGCCCACAGGGCCTTTCCCTATCCTGAAATCGCCAGGGAGAGCAAGCTGATCGTGGATACCAGGAACGCTTTCCGCGGCCTCGAGGGGAATATCTGGAGGCTGTGAAAATGGAGGGGATCTTCAAGGCCTATGACATCAGGGGGGTTTATCCTCAGGAGCTGGATGAGAAAAAAGCCTACCGGATCGGCCGGGCCTTCGCTCGCCTGCTGGGCCTCAAGGAGCTGGTCATCGGCCACGACGCCCGGCTCTCCTCCCCTTCTTTAAGTGAGGCCTTCTCCGCTGGAGCCCTAAAGGAAAATTGCCAGGTTACGCACGCCGGGATGGTCTCCACCGATATGGTCTATTTCGCCCTGGGTTATTACGGATACCAGGGAGCCTGCATGGTCACCGCCTCCCATAATCCCGCAGAGTACAACGGATTTAAGCTGCTCAAGGAGAACGTGATCCCCCTGAGCGGGGATTCCGGATTGCCTGAGCTCAGCTCCCTGTACGACCAGATCGAATTTCAGCCTTATCCTCCCCCGGAATTAAAAAGAAGGGACATTTACCAGGATTATGCCAGTCACGTGCTCTCCTTTATTGGACCCGATCTCGTCCGGCCTATGAAGGTGGTTATGGACGCAGGAAGTGGGGTGGCGGGAGTTTTGGCCCGACACATTTTTTCCTCCCTTCCCCAGATTGAGATCATCCCCTTGAACTTTACCCCCGATGGGCGCTTCCCCGCGCACGAGCCCAACCCCCTGCTTCCAGAAAACCGGGAAGAGATCGTTAAGGCGGTGCTTGAAAAGAAGGCCGATTTAGGTATTGCCTGGGACGGGGACGCTGATCGCTGCTTCTTCATCGATGATCAAGGGGAATTTGTGGAGGGCTATTACGTTACAGCTTTGCTGATCGAAGCTATTTTGAGAAAGCATCCGGGAGAAAAGGTGATTTTCGACAATCGCCTGGTCTGGGCAAACCTGGAGACAGCGAGGAAAAATAAGGGAATCCCCCTCTTAAATAGGGCAGGGCATTCCTTCATTAAAGCTAGAATGCGCCAGGAGAACGCCATTTTTGGAGGAGAAGCCTCCGGGCACTATTATTTCCGGGATAACTTTTATGCGGATAACGGCATGATCCCCGCCCTTTTAATTCTGGAGCTTTTGAGCGTCCGGGGAATGAAGATGTCCCAGCTCGTTCAACCCTTAAAATCAAAATATTTCATCTCGGGAGAGATCAACATCCGGGTGGAGGATCCAGGAAAACTCCTTTTAAAAGTCCGGGAGGCATTTTCCGATGGGGAGGCATCCTTTCTGGATGGGGTCTCAGTAGAATATCCAGAGTGGCGCTTCAACCTTCGACCTTCCCAGACTGAACCCCTGGTGCGGTTGAACGTGGAAGCGCTGAACGAGGAACTCTTGAAGAAAAAAACATCACAGCTTTTAGAACTTTTAAAGCGAGGATAAGTTTCTTTGAAAACCGAGGCGGCAGGTAGTAGAGGCGCAAACATCCTGTCATTTTTGAAGAAGCAAACCGCGGCTCAGGCAGCTTTACTTCTCACGATTATCTCCATAATCTCAAAGCCCCTGGGGCTTTTGAGGGAGATCGTGATTGCGGACTTCTTCGGGGCCTCCAGGATTACCGATGCTTTCTTTGTCTCCCAGATTTTGCCCAACGTCTTCGGCACGATCATCGCCGGAGCAATCATTTCCGCCTTCATCCCGGTCTTCGTGCGCGTGAAGGAATTGAGCGGTGAAAAATCCGCCTGGGAGCTAACTTCTAAGATTTTCTCCCTTTTGGCCCTGCTTTTAATTTTAATTTCCCTTTTAATCTATTTCTTTGCTGGACCAGTGACCAGGATCATGGCTCCCGGCTTCGGTCCCAGCGAGCAGGAGTTAGCGAGCTGGCTGGTAAAATACATGATCCCCACAATATTTTTAGGAACGCTCCTGGGGCTATTCACTGCGGTGCTCAATGCCTACCAGCATTTTCTCCTCCCGGCGGCCGCCGCCCTTTTGAATAACGTCTTCCTGATTCTGGCAGTGGTTCTCCTCTCCTCTAAGAGTGGAATTGTCAGCCTAATCATCGGCTCCCTGGGGGCGGTAATTTTCCAGTTCCTGATCGTGGGAGGAGGGCTTTTTGCCCGCAAGCCCTATTTGAAGATTAACCTCAACTGGCGCGATCCCAACCTCTCCCTGGTCTTTAAGATGGTGATCCCTATCGTTATTGGCAGTTCCGCGGGGCTTTTGAACCTGCTTGTGGATAGGGCAATCGCCTCCGGCCTTCCTGAGGCTTCAATTTCCGCCTTGAATTACGCTTCCAAAATCATGGGCATTCCCCAGGGAATGTTCATCGCCAACGTGGCCACGGCCATTTACCCCACCCTTTCCCTCCATGTAGCCAAAAACGCCATGGGGGATTTCAAACGTTCCCTCTCCCGGGGACTTCAGGCCCTCTGGTTCGTTATTCTTCCCAGCACAGCGGGCCTGATTTTTCTTTCCAGCCCGATAATTGCGGCTATTTACCAGCACGGGGCTTTTACCGCCGAGGACACCCTGCTTACTTCTGGAGCTTTAGCCTTTTATTCCCTGGGTCTTTTCGCTCACGGCGGGAACGCTCTCTTGAGTAACGCCTTCATTAGTCTGCGCGACACCGTGACCCCCATGAAGTTGGGGTTTCTGGTTGTGGCGGTAAACATCCTCCTGAACCTGGCGCTCTCCCGGGTAATGGGAGCATCAGGAATCGCCTTAGCCACGTCGCTCGCTGCCTTCTTGAACTTCATTCTTCTTTTCGTCCTCCTCAGGAAGAAAGTGGGCCAGAGCATCCTTGAGGGACCATTCCTGGAGCTTGTTAAGATGACTGCGGCCTCCTTGCTAATGGGGGCTGCGGTTTACTTCCTCTGGCAAGGAGCTCTGGCCTGGCTTCACCCCCAAAACTTCTGGGTGAAACTCACCATACTCGCCATAGTCTGCGGATTGGGAGTTCTCATCTACGCCCTCCTTTCCTGGATCATGAAAATCGAGGAAGTGAACCGCTACCTGGGATATTTAAAACGAGGAAGAGATAAGCTGATGGGTGTTCTTCAGCGCATCAGAAAAGCGAATAGGTCGAACTGAGTCTTCCCCGTTAGATCTTTCCCTCTTTAAGGAATCGGGCCGCCTCCTCCGGGGGGGTGGGGTTGATATAAAAGTCCGTTCCCCACTCGAAACCAGCGGGCGTTGTCAGCCTGGGAATGATCTCGATATGCCAGTGATAGTAAGGGATGTAAAGGAAGCCCAGGGGTGCGGAGTGAATCATCATATTGTAAGGAGGGTCATTAACTCCTCTCTTCAACCGGCCCAGGACATCCTTGAGCATTTGTGCCAGGGAAAGGAGCTCCCCGTTTTCCAGATCGGAGAATGCCGCCTGGTGTCTTTTGGGGATGACCGTGATTTCAAAGGGGAAGCGCGAGGCGTAGGGGGCGAAGGCCAGAAAATCCTGATTCTCTAAGATCACCCGTTGCTTTTGTTCCAGTTCCTCCCTGATTAAGGCGCAGAAAATGCATTCCCCGGTATGCTCGTAGAAAGTGTGGGCGGAATCCAGTTCCTCCTTGATGCGCCTGGGAACGATGGGTGTGGCAATTAACTGGGAATGAGGGTGGGACAGGGATGCCCCTGCGGAACGCCCGTGGTTGCGGAAAATCAAAATATAGCGCAGGTCCTTGTTCAGGGATAAAACGCGATACCTTTCCCGGTATGCCCTGAGGACATGAATCAATTGTTCGTCAGAAAGATCAGGAAGGTCCCTATGATGGTCCGGAGTCTCCACAATCACCTCATGCGCTCCCACGCCGGAGATGTGCGTGAAGAGCCAGGAGTGCCCGTGTGCCGGGTCCTCATCCTTCATCAAAGCCGGGTATTTGTTGTCGAAAACGCGCACTTCCCAGCCGGGGGAGTTGGGCTTCCCTCCGTTGGGGCGAAAAGCATAAAGCTCATCCGGGGTCATTTTTTCGTTTCCCTGGCAGAAGGGGCAGTTCTCCAGCTGGTTCTTCTGATACTCGTCCTCTTTTGACTTGTAATCGCTGGGCCTTTTTGTCCTCCCCTTGGCAATGATTGCCCACTCCTCCAAAATCGGATCCTTGCGGATTTCCGGGGGATTCACGGTCCCTATTTTTTTGGCGTGCAGGTAAATGGCCCGGCGGTAAACCTCCTCGTACTTAAAAACCGTCTTTCCCCAGGAGAAATCGCTTGATAGGGCATTGCGCACAAGCTGTATCCAGAGGCTCCTGTCACGGTAGACTTCCAGGCACTCTATTATAGCCTCTAAGAAAGAGCGGGGTTCATACTGGCTGAAGAGGAAACCGTTTCCAGTTCCTCCCTCCCGGTCGAAATGAATTACGGTGTCCGCCAATCCTCCGGTTTTCCTGACCACAGGAATCGTTCCGTAGCGCATGGCAATCATCTGCCCCAGGCCACAGGGCTCGAAACGAGAGGGCATGAGGAAGATGTCCGCTCCAGCGTAGATCAGTTTGGCGAGTTCCGGATCGAAGGTCAAATTCAGGGAGATCCTCTCCGGGTACCTTGATGCCGCTTCCTTAAAAAAGGCTTGATAGCGCTCCTCGCCCTGTCCCAGGATCACAAGCTGCACATCTTTGGCCATGAGCTGGTCCAGGATGGGAGGGAAAAGGTCCAGGCCTTTCTGATCGGTCAGGCGGGAAACCAAGGCCAAAAGTGGAATTTTCTCATTTACCTCCAGGCCCAGCTTTTGCTGAAGAACCTGCTTGGCTCTGACCTTAAAGGAGGAAGGATCTCCCGATTTATATCCGAATTCCGCGGGGTCAAACTCCTCGGTGTCGATGCCGTTTGTAATGCCCACGAGCTGTTTTTTGCGCAGGGCGAGGACTCCCTCCAGCCCCATGCCTAAAGCAGGGGTCTGGATTTCCCGGGCGTAGGTTTCGCTCACCGTAGTCACCATATCCGAGGAGAGGATCCCGGCTTTGAGGAGGTTCACCTTTCCGTAAAACTCCACCCTCTCATCATGAGGGGAAATCGGAATTCCCGCTTCATTCAGGAAGTGCGGATCCTGGATACCCTGAAAGGCCAAATTGTGGATCGTGAAAACCGTGGCCAGGCGGGAATAATCGGGGTTATCCTTGTAAACTGTTCCCAGATAGAGGAAAATGGGACAGCTGTGCCAGTCGTGGAGGTGGAGGAGCTCAGGGAATCCTATGACCTTCAGGGACTCCAGGGTGGATCGGGAAAAAAAGGCGAAGCGCAGGGCGTCGTCCGGATAGCCATAAATCTTCTCCCGGCTCGAGTACCTCTGGTTTTCCAAAAAGTAAAAATCGATGTCCCAGAGGCTCTTTTTGCGCAGAAGAACGCGCTCCTCACCCCCCTGCCAGGGAACGGAGAAGTTAGCAATTTCCTCCATCTCCTTGATCCCGGGGATCAGGGAATATCCGGGAATGATCACGGAAAGAGCGTGACCTTTCTGGGCGAGCGCTTTGGGAAGGGAGCTGGCTACATCACCCAGGCCCCCGATCTTGGCAAATGGAGCAGCTTCTGCGGTAACGAATGTTATTTTCACAGTTTTTGATATTAGAGAAAGAGGAACCCCCTGTCAAATAATTGGGGACAGTCCCCATTTTTTGTGGGGCCGCTATCTCTTTTCTGATCTGGTTTAGGAGACGCTATTTTTAGTTTTTAGAAGAAAATTGTATCATTTTCATAAAAGTCGTTAATCTGTTAATGCGAGCGACAGGAACTCAGGAATTGTTGAGTTCTCTCAGTCTCGAAATAATTGGGGACAGTCCCTATTTAGATCATCTGTCCTCACGCTGCGTTTGAGACCATAAAGGAGACACCATGAAAAAGTTCGTTTTTTGCGTGCACAACCATCAACCGGTGGGAAACTTCACCGAGGTCTTCGAGAAGGCCTTAAAGGAGGCTTACCTTCCCTTCCTTCAGACCCTGAAGGAATTTCCCACCATCAAGGTAGCCCTACACATTTCTGGCCCGATTTACGAATACCTGCTCGAGAAAAACCAGCACCATTACCTGGACCTAATCCGGGAGCTCTTGGGGAGGGGACAGTTAGAGCTTTTGAGCGGGGGCTTCTACGAGCCCATCCTGCCCATGATCCCGGAAGAGGACATCGTGGCCCAGGTTGAGCTCATGAATGAGTTCCTGAAACAAACCTTCAATTATCAATCCCACGGACTCTGGCTTGCAGAAAGGGTCTGGGAGACAAGCTTGATCAAACCATTGACCCGCGCAGGAATGGAATATACTTTGATCGACGATAACGGTTTCTATAAGCTGGGGCTTAAGGAGGAAGAGCTGGGCGGGTATTTTATTACCGAGGATGAGGGATTCACTTTGAAGCTCTTCCCCATTTCCAAACGCTTAAGATACCTGATCCCTGCCAGCAGTCCAGAGGAGGTAATCCAGTATATCAAAAATTTCCCTGATCAGGATGCAGTATTGGTTTATGGGGACGACGGGGAAAAGTTCGGCCTCTGGCCTGGGACCCGCGATCGCCTTTACCGGGATGGTTGGCTGAAGCGCTTCCTGGACCTTCTTTCGAATGAAAAAGAAGTGGAGACGGTCTTTCCCTCTGAAGTTTTAAGCTCCCTTCCCCCAAAAGGTAGGGTGTACATTCCCCCTTCCTCCTACGAGGAGATGGAAGAATGGTCCCTTCCTCCCAGGACACAGTTAGAGCTCAAAAGAATAAAGGCGTCAATGGATCAGAAATCCAGGCGCTTTCTCTCGAGCGGTTACTTTCAAAATTTCCTTTCCAAGTACACCGAGTCCAACAAAATGCACAAGCGCATGCTTTTTCTCCGTGACAGGCTCAGGGGTGAGAGGGGAAAGCCATTCCGACACTACCTACGCGGACAGTGCAACTGCGCTTACTGGCACGGAGTTTTCGGCGGTCTGTACTTCCCCTTCTTGAGGGATGCCGTGTACCGGGAGTTCCTCAAGGCAGAAACGGAGCTTCCTGTCCCCGAGAACTTCTCGAGGCTGGATTTCGATAAGGATGGCCTGGAGGAATGGGTCTATCTGGGGAAGACCTTCAATCTCTTCTTTCACAGGAAAGGGGGCAGGGTCTTAGAGTGGGATGACCGACCCTCCTTTACTAACCTGACCAATGTCATGACCCGCTACCTTGAGACCTATCATATAGAGAAAGGACAGGGCGCAAACTCTGGAAGTGGCTCCTCTTCCTCCGGGACCCAAAATGAGCCGGTGTTCGACCGCTACGTTAAAGAGAACTTCCTTGACCATTTCCTCGATTCCCCTGAGGAGTGGGAGCGCAGTCTGCCTAATTTTTTCCTCTATCAGGTGGAGGCCGCCTCTCCTTTTACCTTGAGCTTTAAAGGAGAGGGGATTCCTTTAAAGGAGTTCACCATCAGGGAGAACGAGCTTCTCCTGAACCTGGAGGTGGAAAAGAGAAAGCCCTATTACATGATCGAGCTCAACCTGTCCTGTCTTAAGGACTGGAAACTGGCCGAAGAAAGAGGAAGGTCCCTTTTTGTACCCTTCCCTGGCCTGGGGCTTCATTTTGAGTTCTCCCAGGAAGTCCTTTTCCGCGCGCAACCGATTTTCACCATCTCCAGTTCTGGAGCTGGCCTGGAGAAGTTTTACCAGGGAACGTCAATCTTTTTCATCCTTCCCCTTAAAGAGGAAAGGAATCGGGTGCAAATTTTAACCAGGAGGAAGTAAAGGGGGCTCAAAATGTCTAATATTCATAAACAAAAACGTCTAATATTTTATAGACAAAGTAGATTCCTTCAGCTTAGAATGGCTTAAGGGATCTATTAAAAGGGATTAGTTTGGCTTTATTTATTCTTTATCAGGGACTGGTTACTACTGGTTTACTCTGGGTCCTCTGGAATTTCCGCAGGAACCTGAAGGACCTTTTGTTCTTGCGCGATTTTGGAAATTGCCTTCTCTTAAGCAAACCCCTGGTCTCAGTGCTTGTTCCTGCAAGGAACGAGGAAAGGAATATCCGCCGCTCAATCCAGAGCATCCTTTCTCAGGACTACGAAAATTTGGAAATCATCGTTCTGGACGACCAATCCACGGACAAAACCAGGGAGATTTTGGAAGAGCTGAAAAAGCAATATCCGGAAAAGCGGCTAAAAATCATAGAGGGCAAGGCCCTCCCTAAAGGGTGGGTGGGGAAAAACTACGCCTGCCATCAGCTTGCCCAGGAGGCCGAAGGAGAAATTCTGCTTTTTATGGATGCCGATACCTGGCTCTCCCCTGGTGCCGTCAGGGCTGGCCTTGCCGCTCTTCAAGAGACCGGAAGCGATTTTTTAAGCCTCTTTCCTACAGAGGTTACCGGCACCATCTGGGAGAGGATGATCGTCCCCTTCATGCACTTCGCCCCCATGTGCTTTCTTCCCTTTAATTTAATCCGCAACAGCCCTAACCCTCTGATCTCCATGGCTGTGGGGCAGTTTATGATATTCAGGAGGACGGCTTACCGCGCAATCGGAGGCCATGCCTCGGTAAAAGGGGAAGTAGTGGAGGACATAATGCTCGCCCGGAGGATAAAGGAATTTGGCCTGGCCCCCCTTTTCCTGGACGGGAATTCCCTGGTTTTCTGCAGAATGTACCGGAGCTTGAAGGAGGTCTGGCTGGGCTTCTCCAAATTCCTGTTTGCTGTCTTTCAATTTCGCCTCCTACCCCTTATTCTGGTGATGGCCATCTTCGACGCCCTGTTCCTCACCCCATTCTTCTATTTGCTCAGAATGCTTCTGGGAGCAGGTTATCCTGCCCCGGCAAATTTAATGATCTCGGTTCAGGTGGCGGTGATCATCGGACTGAGATTTTACCAATCCTTCCGCTTCCAATCACGTGGGGATGCCCTTCTTCATCCACTCTCCGTGATTCATATCAACTTAATCGCCCTCTTTTCTGTCTTTCTCCACCTAAGCGGCATAGGGGTAATATGGAAGGGCAGGAAGTACAGGACAAAAGCCAGCGAGGAACCCTGGCTGGATTCTGAGGAAGAGGAGGAGAGCAGGGTCCCTCTCCACTACTCTTGATTGAAGGTGTACCGAGAAAGCTTGATTGAAGGGTGTATTGAGAAAGGAGGGAAAAATGCCTTACAAGGATTTGGGCCTGATTTTTATTTCGTACATATTGGGTGGAATTCCCTTTTCCTATATTCTGGGACGGCTAAAGGGAAAGGACTTGCTTCAGACAGGGGACAGAAACCCCGGTGCCTGGAATTTGATGTTCAACGTCAACAGAGGAGCCGGTATTTTAGGAGCGCTTTTAGACGGTGGAAAGGGGTTGGGCGCTTGCCTTATGGGAATTCATCTGGGGGACTCTTCCTGGGCCCCTTACCTTTGCACTGTTTCCTGCGTCGCCGGTCACAACTGGTCTCCCTTTTTGCACTTTAAGGGAGGAAAAGGGGTGGCGGCCTGGGTGGGCGGACTTTTGGGGTTGAACTGGTTTGCTCTTCTTGTATTCGCAGCCGTTTGCCTTTCCCTGCTCATTTTTGTGCGCCGTATGGCCCTGGGGATTTTGGGAGGGGTTGCTGGCGCCTCCGCCTTTTTGTATTTTGCCAATCCCCAGTGGATTACCCTCCTCTTTGGTTTGCTGATGCTTTTGGTGATGGCTCCCAAGTACCTGAAGGAGGCTCGGGAGCTGAAGGCGAAGACCGGGGACGACCGGCGGGAGGTGGAGGACCTCTTTACGGCGAAGCCGATTTGAAAAATAGGGACTGTCCCCATTTTTTATTCGCAAAAATTGGAAAAATGAGGCCGGAAAGCGGCTCCCCATCCCGCATAAAAAATATAGGGACAGTCCCCATTTTTGAGTAAAATAAGTGAGATGGCATGAGCGAAAGAAAGGGGGTGCGCACATGAAAGCAGTGATTATGGCGGGAGGTTTCGGCACGCGCCTCCGTCCTTTAACTATGAACATCCCCAAACCCATGGTCCCGGTAATTAATCGCCCCATCATGGAACACGTGGTGGAGCTTTTGAAAAACCACGGTTTCAAGGAGTTGATTGTGCTCCTCTACTTCCAACCGGAAGCCATCCAGAACTATTTCCAGGATGGGAAAAGATGGGGCCTGAGGATTGATTACATTAAACCTGAGGCGGATTTTGGCACCGCAGGCAGCGTAAAGAAAGCTCAGCCCTACCTGGAGGACACTTTCCTTGTAATTTCCGCGGACGTGCTCACGGATTTCGACCTTGAAGCCGCCCTCCGTTTCCATAAAGAGAAGAAATCCTCCGCTACCATTCTCCTGACCAGGGTCAAAGACCCCCGGGCTTACGGCATCGTGATCACCGGAGAGGACGGCAGGGTTCTCTCTTTCTTAGAAAAACCCACATGGGGAGAGGTCTTCTCAGACACGGTAAATACTGGAATATACGTTCTGGAACCAGAAGTCTTAGAGAAAATCCCCCCTGATTATCCCTTTGACTTTTCCAAAGACCTCTTTCCCATTCTTCTCAAAGAGGGATTCTCCCTTCATGGATTGATTGCACCAGGATACTGGAGGGATATCGGCAACCTCGAAGACTACCGCCTGGCGCACATGGACGTCCTCCACGGGGAAGTGAATTTGAAGGTGGAAGGAACCAGGATAAACCGTGTGGGAATGGACGTTTGGGTGGGAGAAGGAGTGAAAATCCATCCCCGGGCAAGGCTCAGGGGAACGGTGATTTTAGGGGAAGGCTCGCAGGTGGGGGAGGGCGCTTACCTCCATGATTCCGTGATCGGACCCCGAACGGTGATCTGGGAAGGTGCACAGATTACTGATTCCGTTATCTGGAGCAATTGCGAGATCGGCAAAGATGCGCGCATCAAGAAGGCGATTTTGGGATACGGGGTGAAGGTCGGGTCCATAGCTTCCATCCAGGAAGGAAGCGTAATCGCCGACGGTTGCTTGATCGGAAACAAAGCCACCGTATCGAGTGGTGTGAGGGTTTGGCCCTACAAACACGTGGAGGGAGGTGCTTACCTCACCGGAAGCCTGATCTGGGGGGATCGCTGGACGAGGAACCTCTTTGGCAATTACGGCATCACCGGCCTGGCCAACCAGGAAATCACCCCGGAGTTCGCGGCTAAAGTGGGGGCAGCTTACGGCACCCTCTTGAAAAAGGGTCAGGCGGTCATATCCTCTTACGATGGGCACAGGGCATCTCGCTTGATTCACCGCTCGCTGATGGCCGGCCTCCTTTCAACGGGCATTAACGTCTACGATTTGGGACAGGTGGCCATTCCTGTTGCCAGACAGGCTATCGTCAGCCTGGAGGCAGCGGGAGGGGTTCACGTGCGCAAATCTCCCTTTAACCCCCAGGTAATAGATATCAAGTTTTTCGACGAGACTGGTCTGGACCTGCCTCCGGTGAGGGAAAAAGCTATTGAAAACTCTTACTTCCGGGAGGAGTTCCTGAGGGTGAGCCCCGAAGAAGTGGGGACAATTTCCTTCCCCTCGAGGATCCTGGAGTACTATCAGGAATCATTCCTTCACGCCCTAAACCTTGATGCTTTGAGGGATGCGCGGTTTAAGGTCGTGGTGGATTATGGTTTCGGCACTGCTTCCACTGTCCTCCCCATGCTCTTTGGAAAGATGGGGGTGGAGGTAGTGGCCCTCAACGCCTATCTGGACGAAAGGAAGATTACCAAGTCGGAGGAAGAGTACGAGGAAGCCCTAAAAACCCTGGCCGAGATTGTCGTTTCCTTAAAATGCAACGCCGGCTTCATGCTGGATGCCGGAGCAGAGAAGCTCTTTCTGGTGGACGATCGGGGTAGGATACTTTCCGGCGATGAGAGCCTGGCCTGCATCGCCTATCTTGTGCTCAAGGCTCAACCGGGGAAAACAATCGCCGTTCCGGTTACCGCTTCCTCTACCCTGGAAGAGATCGCCAGGTCATTTGAAGGAAGGGTAATCTACACCAAGACCTCAAGCAGCGCCATGATGTTAGAGGCTAAGAAGAAAGAGGCCGTTTTTGTGGGAGAGGTGAAAAACGGGTACATCTTCCCGGAGTTCCAGCCCTTCACGGACGGAATGTTTGCCCTGGCTAAAATTCTGGAGCTCCTTTCCCTGGAGAAGGCCATCCTGAGGGAGGTCTCCTCGTTGATTAAGCCCAGAGCCATGGTGCGGGAACACCTGGCCTGCCCCTGGGAGATGAAGGGAACCGTAATTCGGAGACTTTTAGAGGAGAACGCCAGGAACAAGATCGTGGCCCTGGACGGCGTGAAGATCTACTTCGATAACTCCTGGGTGCTGGTCCTGCCCGATAAGGACCGCCCCCTGCTTCATATAAATGCGGAAGCGGATACGGAGGAAGTGGCAAGGAGGCTCGTGGAACTTTACTTAAAAGAAATCAGCTCCTGGATCGGTGTAAAATAAAGAAGTTCAATTTTAAGCTTTAGGAGAATAGTCCGAAAGGATGTTGCGCTGAGGTGAGCTGGAGCAAGAACCGCCTTTTTTTTCTGATTCTGGGGGATGCGATAATTCTCAACGCCTCCTTCCTCCTGGCCTATGTAGTGCGCTTCGGCCTGGAGATCCCCTACGCCAATTTCCTTCCTTATTTGCGATACTTTCCCCTTTTCACCCTGACCTACATCCTGATCCTGGCAATCTTTGGAGTTTACGAGATGGAGAAGGACTTTGGCTTCTTCGACCATCTCTTAGTGCTGGCGCCGGCCGTGGGGGTATTTGTGGTCGTGCACTTAGGGATGCTTTTCCTCCTGAGGGAATTTGCCTTTCCCCGTTTGACCCTGATTTCCGCTTATTTGTTCCTCTGGTTTTTAACTGCTCTCTTCCGCGTGCTCGATTCCCATCTGCTCCAGCGCACCCTGGCTCCACCCAAGGCACTCTTATTAGGAAAAAGGGATGAGGTGCAGAGCTTCCTTGAGGAAGGAAAAACGGACTCCGTGAAGGTTGTGGGCTGGATCAGTGAGAATCAGGAGGAGGTCCCAGGACTTAAGGCCTTCCCTCCCGGTCCCTGCGATCAACTTTTAAAGGAAGCAAAAGCGGAGGAGATTTTAATCCTCTCCTCCCCGGAGATCGCGCCCCGGATTCTCGACCTTTTAATTGAGGCCAGAAGAAAAGGGGTCAAAATCTCTATGGTGCCTTCCCTTTATGAAATGCTCACGGGAAGCTCAAACTTCTCCCGCTTAGGGAACGTCCCCATAGTAGAACTCTGGCGGGATGTTTCCTCCACGGATCGCTTCCTGATCCGCGCCCTGGATATTTTCGGTGCTCTCCTCCTTTTAATTGTCCTTTCTCCGCTCCTTCTTTTTGCAGCTTTGGGGATTAAGCTCACTTCCCCCGGTCCCATTTTTTTCAAGCAAGAAAGGGTGGGGCTGGGAGGAAAGGTTTTCAATTTGATCAAGTTTCGCACCATGAAGCCGGATGCAGAAAAGGAGACTGGACCGGTCTTCGCTCAGGAGAAGGATCCCAGGATTACCCCCTTCGGCCGCTTCCTCAGGCTCCTGCGCGTAGACGAGTTTCCCCAGTTCTTGAACGTCTTAAAGGGAGAGATGAGCCTGGTGGGTCCCAGGCCGGAGCGCCCGGTCTTCGTGGAACAATTTGAAAAGGAAGTCCCCGGTTACTCCCTGCGCTTTCTGGTGAAGCCCGGAATGACCGGGATGGCCCAGATCTACGGCACTTACGAGACCAGCCCGGCAAACAAGCTGAGATATGATCTGGCCTACATTCGCAACCAATCGTTTTTGCTTAACTTGCGCCTGCTCTTTTTGACCTTTAAATTAATGCTGGGCAGAAAGGGAGCAAGATAATAATAACTGGAGGGTATGGAGGGAATGAAGAAAGCCAAAGGTAAATCCGGAAAGAAGCACATTCCAGAAACGAAGGAAAAAGTAGTTTACTGGTGCGATAAGGTCATCGAAGCGGGCCTGATTTTAATTGTCTTTTTCGTCCCCCTGATCTTCACCGTTTCCACGGGGGCGGACATCTTTAACCTTCCCCGGCTGACATTTTTGCGCATTATGACCATCCCGGTGGCTCTGGCCTGGGTGATCCGCCTCTTTGAGACCAGGGAGTTCTACCGCCTTAAATCCCCCATGACCTGGCCGGTTCTGGCCGTCCTTTTATCCTGGCTTCTTTCCTCCATTTTTTCTTTAAGGCCGGAGGTGAGCTTTTTAGGCAACTACTTAAGGCAGGAGGGCTTCTGGACCATCGCCAATATGATTCTCCTTTTCTTCATTGCCTCCTCCACGTACAAGACCACGGAGCAGGTGAACCGCTTGCTCCAGGTGATGCTCTGGTCCGGCCTCGTGACCATAATTTATGGGACGCTTCAGTTCTTTGGCCTGGACTGGATTTCCTGGGCCTCAAAGGGCAGGCCCTTCTCCACTTTGGGGAACCCGGACTTCTTCCCTCACTTTCTCATCATGCTTTTCCCCATTGCCCTGATGAAGTTCCTTTACGCCCCAAAACTGGAGCTCAAGCTTTACCTTCTGGTTTACATTGGCCTTCTTGCCTTCAACGTTGTGGTTGCTCAGACCAGGGGCTCCTATGTGGGCCTGGTGATTTCCCTTCCTGTCCTTTTATTCTTCATAAGCAAAAGGGCCTACAGGGAGAACAAGAACTGGCTGATCGCTTTTGGGGCGGCTTTCGTGCTTATCCTGGTGTACCTTGTGTGGAAGACCGACCTCATCTCCTCCATCTTGAGAATAGGAACGGTCCAGAGCCGGTTTTACATCTGGCTGGGAGGCCTTTCTATTTTCCTCGCTTACCCCATTTTAGGAGTGGGCCCGGATGTCCTACGCATTGCCTCCCCGCCCTTCAAGGACCTGCGCTACTCCTTAATTGAACCTATGAACAATCCGGACCGGATGCACAACCAGTATCTGGACGAGCTGATCATGCGGGGAGCAATTGGCTTTCTGGTCTATATGTGGATGCTCGTGACTTTCTTCGTCACCTCCTTCAAGACCTGGACGTCTGCCCTGGACCCTTACTGGAAGGCCATGGTTGCCGGGATCGCCGTGGGCGTTCTGGCGTATTTGGGTCAGAATCTCGTGGCCTTCGGCGTCCTTCCCACTATCCTCTATTTCTGGATGCTTATGGCGCTCAACGTGGCGCTCTCCCAGATGGAACTCGCCCCGGTCAAAGTTAAAGCCGGGAAAAAGGAGCTTGCTCCCTCAGGGGGAATTCCCGTCTACGAGGCGAGAACTCCTTCAAGAAAGCTCCTTCCGGAATTTCACGCTCCGGTAAAATACCTGGTTTACATCGTTTGCGCCCTGATCCTTTTTACCTCCGGGTACTGGGCCATTCGCTTCATGTCTGCCGATTTAGCTTATGGCCGAGGGGAAACCGCCGTGCGCACCGCCCAATATTTAGAACAGCAAGCGCAGAAGGAAACCGATTCTCAGAAGAAGGACTCCATACTTAAGGAGGGGGACAGGCTTTTGACCGAGGCTTTAGATAACTACTCGCAGGCCGTGATGCTCAATCCCTGGGAGGCCGGATATCGCACCGCCACCGAGGGACACACCTCCGGGCTGGGAAACCTTTATTACGAGCTTTCACGCAGGATCACGGACCCCACTCTGAAGGAAAAGTACCGCTCCCTGGCCAGGGAAGAGTGGCAGGAGGCTTTGAAGACCACAATGTATCTGGAGAACGTCTATATGATGCTGGGGCGCTCCTATCAGGAAGAAGCGACCGAGAAGCCGGACCAACGTCAGGAGCTCTTAAGGAAAGCCGCGGAGAACTTCGAGAAAGGGGTTCAGGCTGATCCCGGAGACTACCCCCTGTACTTCCAGCTCGCCTCCATCTACACCGAACTTGGGGAACCGGATAAAGCCGTGGAGAAAGCAGAAAAGGGAGTGCTCTACGCCCAGCCCACGGAGAACCGCAATTACAGCCTTCTTTTAGGAGCCCAGACCAACTTCAATTACGGCGCCAAACTTAAGGGGGAAGGGAAAACAGAGGAAGCGAACAAATACCTGAACAGGTCCAAGGAGCTGGCGGAGAAGCTTTTGAGCTTCGATCCTCAGAACAAGGACGCCCAGGATATTTTAGAGAAGCTGAAAACCCTGCCTTAGAGGGATTTTACCCACTCTAAGGTTTTCTTGAGCCCTTCCTCGAGGGAGACTTGGGGCCTCCATCCTAAGATTCTCTCGGCCTTTTCAATAGAAGCCAGGGACCTCCGGATATCCCCAGGCCTTTCCGGCTTCTTCTCAGGCTCAAAATCTTTTCCCATAAGGGAAAAGATGATTTTTCCCAAGTCCGTAATACTCGTTTCCTTCCCACTGGCGATATTGAAGACCTGGCCTGCTGCTTCTTCTTTTTCCATTGCAATGAGCATGGCCCGGCAGGCGTCCTCCACGTAGAGGAAGTCCCGAGTCTGCTTTCCGTCCCCGAAAAGCACGGGCTCCCTCCCGGAAACCGCCGCTTCCAGGAACTTGCTGATCACCCCGGAATAGGGGGAGGCGGGGTCCTGACGCGGGCCATAGATGTTAAAGAGCCGGAGCGAGACCGTCTCCAGGAAGCCCAAATTGAAAAAGGCACTGGTGTGGGCCTCCCCTGCAACTTTGGTTGCTCCGTAAGGGGAAAGGGGGCGCGGTTCTTGCTCCTCCGAAATGGGAAAGGTCTCCGGATTTCCGTAAACCGAAGCTGAAGAAATGAAGACCACCCTTTTCACCCGGTGCTTTTTGGAGGCGAGGAGCACCTGGAGGGTGCCCCTGACGTTCACCTCGCGCGTGATTTCTGGCTCCAAGAGGGAGCGCTCCACAGAGGAGATGGCTGCCAAATGGAAGACCCCGTCTAAATCTGAGAAAGCCTCCGCCACTTTCTCCGGATAGCGGATATCCCCCTTGTAGAACTCAATTTTGTCCTGTAAAGCCTCAAGGTTTTTCAGGGAGCCCGTGGAAAGGTCGTCTAAGACCTTCACCCTGTGGCCGGAAGCGAGGAGGAGCTCCACGAGATGCGATCCGATGAACCCTGCTCCTCCCGTGACGAGATAGGTGGCCATTAAAGGAGGTGCTCCTTCCCTTTCTCCCTGAGTTGGGCCACGATCTTCCGCACATCCTGGGCATTTTCCAGGTTCAAGATCAAGATGGCGTCCTCGGTCTCAATAAAACCCACATCCTTCAAGCCCAGAATGGCTACCTCCTTGGTATTCCCCAAAATCAGGTATTTTTCCGCCTCGCTGGCCGTAACCAGGTGAGGGTTTTCCGCATATGCTCCCCCTTTTCCTAAGAGTTCAGCCAGGGAAAGCCAGCTTCCCACGTCCGACCAGAGGAAGTCCCCTTTCACCATGGCCACGTTCTCCGCTTTCTCCATGATGGCGTAATCCACGGAGATGCTCTCTATTTGTTCGTAGGCCCGAGCGAGCGCAGCCAGGTCCTGATAGGATTCGCTTGCTTCTTCGAGCACACTGTAAGTATGGGGGAGATATTTGCGCGCAGCTTCCCTGAAAGTGCTGATGCGCCAGATGAACATTCCGGAATTCCAAAAGTGCCTCCCGGAGGAAAGGAACTCCTCCGCCACTTCCCGGGAGGGCTTCTCCCGGAAGCGTCTCACCCTAAACCCTCCGGGAATTTCCTCCTCCACCTCGATATATCCGTAGCCCGTTTCCGGTCGCGAGGGCTGAATGCCAATGGTGGTAAGATACCCTTTCTCTGCGAGGACGATGGCCTTGCGCAGGGTTTCCTGGAACTTCTCCACCTCCGGGATGTAGTGGTCTGAGGGAAGGACCACCATAATGTCTTCCTCGTCCAGGATTAAAGAGGCCAGAATGATGGCAGCGGCGGTATTTCTCCCCATAGGTTCCCCTATGACGTTTTCCTCGGGAATCTCGGGCAATTCCTTTCTTGCGAGCATCCTGTGCTCCCAATAGGTCACGAGATAGACCGCCTCCTCGGGGACGAACCCCTGGATGCGCAGGAAGGACTCCCTGAGGAGGGAATTTTCTCCTAAAAGCTTCAGGAACTGCTTGGGCTTCCCTTTTCGACTTTTAGGCCAGAAGCGTTCCCCGCTTCCTCCAGCCAGAAAAACCACCTTGACCATGGGCTTCTCCTTAAGTTTTGTTTTCCTCACAATTATAAACTTTAAGGTTGACTTTGGGGACGGGCCCTGCGCTTACTCCATTTGAAGGAAAAGGGCTGCAGGAAGAAAAAGGATACCCTCCCTTCGCTCCAAAACGTTTTTGGTGACCACTACGCCTGAACCGAAACTGCGCTGAATAAGGGAATAATCTTCTTTGTTGATACTTTCTTGAAACTTAACTTCAAGAGGAAGAACCCCTTTCTCATAAAGGGCAACAAAGTCTACTTCTTTTCCCTTAACATTGCGCCAGTAATAAACTTTGTTTAAATGAGATAACCCTTCCTCAGGGTTTTTCTCAAAAAGCCTGATTAGATGAAACCCCACAGCAGCCTCTACTTTATGCTCCAGAGGAAGCCCAGGTAAACCCAAATCCTTCGAGATCGCATCTCGAACCAGAGGGTCGCAAAAATAAATTTTTTTGTCCTTTTTTGGTTCTGCTGCTTTCCTGTTTCGATCCAGGGCCTGGAGAACAAAAAGTAAGAAGGAATCCCCTAAAATTTCTACATAATCTATTGCTGTGTTCGGGGAGCCAATCCCCGCATCTTTACTGAGGTTTTGCCAGCTTTGAGGGGAGCCTTCTGTAATCACTATTCGAGCCAGGAGACTGTTCAAGATTCCACGGTTCCGGCGCAATTTTTCCACATCCGAGCGCAAAACCGATAGATAGGCCTGTCTGAGGCTCTCATCAACCTCTCTCTGTCTTAAGTATCGCTCCAGTGCCAGAGGAAAGCCGCCCGTTTTGAGATACTCTTCTAAAGCAAACTGGAACCTTAAAGCAAAGCTTAACCAATCGGAAACGAGATTTTTAATTTGGACCCCGTTACAAAGAAGATCAAGGGAGATGGTTAATGTTGGGAGCTCCGGATAGCAATACTTTAAGAATTCTCCAAAGGAAAGAGGCATAAGCACCCAGTCTAACTTTTCCGCTCGCCCACGACGCCCAGGCATCCTCTCAGCACCCCTGCGCAGGTCTATGGCCGAAGAACCAGATGCCAGGATTGTGGTATTTTGCATCCATCCCAGGTCAACTGCCTGCTTCACAGCGTGCTGCCAGTCCTCAATGAGGGTTACCTCATCAAGAAAGATATAGCGATGCTTGAACCCTCGATTAAGAGAGATGTTTTGATATTGTTCCAGAACCGCAAAAAGTTCCTTTTTGTCGTTTAAAAGATCACAGGAGTAATAAAACACTGCCCTGGGGTCAACGTGATTTTCAAGGAGTTGAGAGATCCAGATCTTAATCAGCGTGGTTTTCCCTACCTGACGGGGACCACGGAGAGTATAAACCCCTTCTTTTTGTAAATCTAATTTCTGAAGGATTTTCGGCTGCCAACGAAGGCGCGAATCCCTGAAGGCTCGCCATTGAGGATCGGTCTCCATACCCTCACTCCTAATCCACCATGGGTTATATCGCTCTAAATCTATCATAGGCACCTCGTTTAAATTTTGTTCACTCTACTGAACAAAATCGTACCATTTTTGTTCACTCTACTGAACAAAATTATACCATTTCATGGAGAGAAGTCTAAAGCTAAATTTCCAGCTTTGCCTAAAGGGAGCCTTCCTCCGAAAATGGACATCAAACAGGTAAGGGGGTGAATTCCCTTTCAGAGCCCTTTTCAAGTGGCAGCCGAAGCAGAGCGCTCATCATCAGAGTTTTATTCATAATAAAGCCCACTTCCAGAAGGGCATAAAGGTTAGTCTTTTATCATTAATTACTTCTTCTTTCTCGTAGTCGAGGGTTATTACAAGAAGGTTGGCGCATCTCAATTCCTCTGAAGCCTTAATAAGAGATGATATTTCCCTCTCTTTAGCTTTAATATCCTCAATTTTAAAGCAGGCCTGAATGAGGGATGTCACTCTTTTACCTTCTGTAACTACAAAGTCTACTTCTTTTCCTCTGTAATCCTGCCAGTAAAATATCTCCATAAAGGGATTCCGGACTTTTCTATGGGCAAGTTCCAAAAAGACAGAGTTTTCCAGATTTTTGCCTTTGTCTTCGCTGAACCTAAATCCATAGGCGAGTCTTATGCCATTATCTACAATATGGCACTTTCTTAGAGTTTTGGCCTGCTCCTTTAAAGAGAAGGAGAACCTCCTTGTGAAAAAGAAAAGCCCTATGTCCTCAAGATGACCAATATAGTTCAATAGGGTCCTCGGGGTGATGTGATAGATCTCTTTTATCCATTTGTAGAAAGAATTTAAGGAGAATATAGAAGCGGTGTTCGTGCTAAGGTATCTGATAAGCTCTCTTAATAGCAATTGGTTTTTGATATTGTAGTGTTCCACTAAATCCCTAAAAAATATGGTCTCCACATATTCTCTCAATGTCCTTATCTTTATGTCTAAGGCATCCTCTAAGACAACCTCGGGAAACCCTCCCATTTCTAAATACTCTTCCAGATATTTCTTTATGCGGAACCTTTCTTGAGAGTAGAAAAGACTTTTATAATCCTTTATTCCTTTTGCCCAGAGAATCTCTTTAAAAGAGAAGGGGAGGAGTTCATAGCTTAATGCCCTTCCCCTTAACTGAGTTGCTATCTCCTTGCCCAACAATTTCGAGGAAGAACCCGTGAGAAATATTCTAAATCTTCTGGTATCGTACAGCCTTCTTATCCCTATCTCCCAGTCTTTCACGTTCTGGATTTCATCAAGGAAGATATAATTAGTCTCTTCCCTATATTCAGGATAGAGTTCTTGATAGGCTTCAAGAATAAGTTCCGCATCCTTTGCGGAAAAGGGCAAAAGCCTGGGGTCATCAAAGTTGAGGTATATAATCCTTTCCCTTGGGATTCCTTGCTCGATAAGATTGCGTATTGAATAGAAGACAAGATATGTTTTCCCAACCCTTCTCGGCCCCGTAATCGTAATGATCTTTTGGGAAGAAAGAGGAATCTCAATATCCCTGGGGACGATCTCAGGCAATTTGGATTCCTGAGACTCGACTATAACTTGCTTTATAATCTCTTTGTCCATATTATATCCTCTATGATATAATTTCTACGCAAAATTGTATCATAAGGAATAAAAAAATCAATTATCCGTATGAGATAAGCATATCGGTAACTCCTGGGAATATTCTTCGGCCAATGCCTTTTAAGTTTTAGGAAGACGGAAGGCGTATCGCATATAGTGAACTAATACACAGGGAGTTTTCAGATTCGCTATAATGGATCAACGATGAAAGGCGAGAATTTGAAAGCTCTGATTCTCTGTGCGGGGAAGGGAACGAGATTAAGACCCCTGACCTACTCCATGCCCAAGCATCTGATCCCTGTGGCCAACAAGCCCATCCTGGATTACGCCCTGGAAAAAATGGAAAGAGCAGGGATCAAGGAAATCGGCTTCGTCCTGAGCCCGGAAACAGGGCAGGAGATCGAGGAGCGCTACGGACCCAAATTCCAATACATCTATCAGGAGAAACCCCTGGGCATCGCTCACGCCGTGAAGGTGGCGCATCCCTTCCTTAAGGATGACCCATTTCTGCTTTTCTTGGGCGACAACCTCCTGGAGGAGGATTTCCTCCCTGGCGCCCAGGAATTCCTCCAATTGGGCCTCGATGCCCTGATTTACCTGAAGGAAGTCCCCGATCCCCGAAGGTTTGGCGTGGCCCTTATGGACGAAAAGGGCAGAATCCTCAAAGTGATCGAAAAGCCCCAGGAGCCTCCCTCACCTTACGCCATCATCGGCTTGTACTTTTTCTCAGGTGCGGTGCAGGAAGCCATCGATTCCCTCAAGCCTTCCTCAAGGAACGAGTACGAGATCACGGACGCCATCCAGTTCCTCGTGGAAAAAGGCTTCCAGGTGAAGGGCAGGATTGCCCAGGGCTTCTGGCTGGATACGGGGAAGAAGGAAGACCTCCTGGAGGCCAACCGCCTGCTTCTTGACCTTCAAGCTTGCTTTTCCCTCAAAGGAGAAATCAGAGAGAGCAAGATCACGGGAAGGGTGACCGTGGAGGAGGGGGCCAGGGTGGAAAGAAGCGAGATCCGGGGCCCGGCGATCATCGGGAAAAACGCCAGGATTGAAGATTCGCTGATTGAGCCCTTCACCAGCATCGGGGAGGACGCTCTGGTTAAAAATTCTGGGATTGCCTTCAGCATCCTGATGAAGGAGGCCCAAGTGGTGAACATTCCCCGTCTGGAATCGAGCATCGTGGGGCGCAGGGCGACGATCGTACAGGAGGAAAATGGAATTCCTGGCTTGAGGCTGCACGTGGGGGACGAGACGGAAGTGAGGCTGGGAAAACCTTGATCGCGGCCCCGGAATAATGGACAAAAAACCCCGCGTCCTTCAGGTGAATAAACTCTACTTCCCTCACATCGGAGGGGTGGAGAAGGTCGTCCAGAGGTTAGGGGAGGGATTGGCGCAAGAAGGATATTCTATTACCGTTTTGGCCTGTGGGCCGAAGACAGAGGAAAAGGAATTAAATGGAGTTCACCTGCAATTAGTGAAGACTTCTTTTTATGTCTCCAGCGCCCCCTTCAGTTTCTCCTTTCCTAGCTTCTACAAAAAGCTTTCCAGGGAAGCTGACCTCATCATCCACCACTTTCCCGATCCCGCAGGGGAGCTGGCCGAACTCATAGTCAACGCTAACCCTCCCAAAATCGTTCTCTACCATTCCGATGTGGTGAGACAGAAAGCCCTCAAACCCTTCTACGACCTGGAAACCCGGATTTTCCTTTCCAGGGCTAAATACATCGTCGCCACCTCCCCCAACTATGCCCAAACTTCTCCCATCCTTTCCCAGTTCAAGGAAAAGGTGCGCATCATTCCCCTGGCCGTGGATACTGATTTTTTCACCCCTGAGGGTCCTGTGCACCCCATCCTTTCCCAAATTCGGCAGGAAGGGTTCTCCATCGTTCTCTACGTGGGGAGATTCGCTTACTACAAGGGTTTGGAATACCTGATCAAGGCCGTCCCCTCTCTTCCCCAGAATGTCAGAGTGGTCCTCGTGGGGGACGGAGAGGGAAAGCCAAAACTGCTTTCCCTGGTTAAAGAACTTCACTTGGAAGAGAGAGTGGTCTTTATCCCTCCCGTGAAGGACGAAGAGCTCCCTTCTGTTTACCGGGGAGCAGACGTCTTCGTTCTGCCCTCCATCGCTCGGAGCGAAGCCTTTGGCCTTGTGGCCTGTGAGGCTATGGCTTGCGGGGTTCCCGTGATCACCACGGAAATTGGAACGGGAACGAGCTTCTATAACTTGCACGGCCAGACGGGATTGATCATTTCCCCCAAGGACGCAATGGAACTTTCCAAGGCCATCATGGATTTATTCCGCCAGGGAAGGGAGGAATTTTCCTCATTCGCTCGAGAGAGGATCGTAAATGACTTCTCTCAGGATGTTTTTCTTTCCCGCTGGGAAGACGTGATCGAGAGCCTATGAGTAGCGAGAGGGAGTTTCACATTGCTCTGGATGCCCGCTTCTTAAGGGAAAAATACAGTGGTATTGGAGCACATATTAAAGGTCTGCTCACTGGTTTTTCTAAAGTTGAACTTCCTTCAAGCTTAAAATTCACCATCTTTGGTCCGCCTTTTGCTCAAAGGTTCCTCCCCAAGAAAGAGAACTTCCAATTTTTGGAATGTTCAACCCCGCCCCTGAGGCTGAAAGAGCACTGGGAAATACCCCGCCTGCTTCGGGACAGGAACATCTTCTTGTTCCATGTTCCCCACTTCAACGCTCCTTTTTTCTGGCGCGGAAAATTGATCGTAACCATCCATGACCTAACTCCCTTGCGCTTTCCTCAGCAGTATTCCCCGGCGGCCAGAGCTTATTTCCAGATAATGGTGAGGAGAGCTTCGAGAAGGGCTGAAGCGGTCTTTGCGGTTTCCCGGTTCACCGCTCAAAGCCTCATTGAAATGGGGATTCCCGGGGAAAAAATCAGAGTTATTTATAATGGGGTGGAGCCTCCACCTGAAGCTCCCCCGGAGAGGGAGCGCACTTTCCTGGAAAAATACAATTTAAGGGATTACCTTCTCTACTGTGGAAACGTCCGCTTCCACAAAGATGTAGCTCTCCTCGTGCGCTTGATTCGGGAACTTCAGAAGTCCTTTCCCAGCTTAAAGCTGGTTATAGCTGGGGCAGTGGACCCTGATTACCAGGAATTCCAGCTGGAATTATCAAAGACTGATCCTGAGCTGGTGCTTTTGTTGGGTTATGTGAGTCCGGAGGAGCTGAGCATTCTTTATAAAAATGCCCTGCTTTTCCTCTTCCCCTCCCTCTCGGAGGGCTTTGGCCTTCCTCCCCTGGAAGCCATGTCCTACGGCCTCCCTGTTGTGGCCTCAAATTGTACCTCACTGCCAGAGGTTCTGGGAGATGCCGCCCTACTCCTTCCACCTGATAATCTGGATGCCTGGGGAGAGGGCGTCAAGTCCCTGCTTTTAAACTCCTCATCCCGCCAGACCTTAAAGGAAAAAGGGCTTCAAAGGTGGAAAATGTTTTCATGGGAAAATACGGCTCGTAGTATTTTAAAGGAGTACGAGAGGTTAAAGTGAATACACAATTTGAACCGTTAACCTGGATAATTGTTCTCAATTTTAATCGGCATGAGGATTGCATCCAATGCATTAATTCCTTGCTTGGTCTTGAGTATGAAAATTTCCAAATATTAATAATTGATAATAGTTCTGATGTTGCAGATAGAGAAAAACTAAGGGAATTCATAGAGACCTTAAAGTTAAAATGTTCAAAGATTAAATATTTAGAGTTGCCCAAAAACCTGGGATTCGCTGGTGGAAACAATGTAGGGATAAAAATGGCAATAGAAGAAGGTGCAGAATTTATCTGGCTTGTTAATAACGATGTAATCGTTGCGCCTAAGTCCCTGAAGATGCTCGTAAAATGTGCACAAGAAGAGGAGAAAGCTGCTTTTGTAGGAAGCAAAATTTTTTTCTTTGATCAACCTGACTTGATTCAACATGCAGGTGGGAAAGTATATCCCTGGAAAGCAGTTACTCGCCACATTGGTTTTGGGCAGAAAGATCAACACGAATTCTCAAAAAGAAAAACGGTGGACTTTGTCACCGGGGCGAGTTTGTTAGTGCGAGTAAAAGCGCTGAATCAAATTGGGTTGATGGATGAAAGTTACTTCCTATACTGGGAAGATACTAATTGGATGGTACAGGGGCGAAAAAAGGGCTGGCTAACTTATTATGAGCCAAATTCAATTGTCTGGCACAAAGGGAGTATAACGCTAGCTGAAAGTTCTTACCTGCTGACGTATTATGGTACGAGAAACGCATTAATTTTCGCAAGAAGAAATTATTCATTATTGCATTTTTTGTGCGCTCTTTTTCTTCGCACAGGCTTAGTTCTTTTTATCCTCTTAACCTCACTGTTCAAAAGGGAGTTCAAAGAGGACCCTAAAATTACCGTTGCCCGCATCCTGGGAATCTGGCACGCCTTAAGAGGGAAGAGAGGCTCCATTACTCAGGAGGAAATTGTAAACGCAAAAATTTTAAAAAAATATACAACGACTCTTCAGAAATGGTTTCAGCTTTGTTTTTCCAAAAAATGAAAGTATCCGAGGAGTTTACTAAACTATTTAAAAGGGAGTGACATTGTTGGAAGAAATGGATCAATTTAAGGGTTTAGTTCTTAGCGGCGGGAAGGGAACCCGCCTACGACCCCTTACCTTTACCACCGCAAAACAATTAATCCCGGTGGCCAATCGGCCGATACTTTCCTATGTCTTCGGCCATCTGGGAGAGGGTGGAATTAAAGACACCGTGGTCATCATCGCCCCGGAGACAGGGGAGGACGTCAAGGCTTTTCTCAAAGATGGCTCAAAATGGGGGATGGAGCTTACTTATGTGTATCAGGATAAGCCGGCGGGCCTCGCTCATGCCGTGAAAATCGCCCAACCCTTTCTTAGAGATTGCCCCTTTGTGATGTATCTAGGCGACAATTTACTGCAGGAAGGCATCCAGGAGGGGATGGAGATTTTCAAGAGGGAGAAAGCCGATGCCGTAATCTTCTTAAAAGAAGTTCCGGACCCTAGGGCTTTTGGTGTGGCAGTTTTGGATGGACAGGGCAAGGTGCAAAGGTTAATTGAAAAGCCCAAGGAGCCCCCTTCGAACTTGGCGCTTGTGGGGGTGTACATTTTTTCCCCGAAGATCCACAAAGCAATCGAGAAGATCAAACCTTCCTGGCGTGGAGAGTTGGAGATTACCGATGCCATTCAGGAGCTTTTGAACTCCGGAGGCAAAATCTACCCCAAAATTGTGGAGGGCTGGTGGCTCGATACTGGAAAAAAGGACGACCTATTAGAAGCGAACACCATAGTTTTGGATACTTACGCCAAAAGGCAAATTGAGGGAGAAGTTATTAACACCTCAATAAGCGGGAGGGTACAGATTGAAAAAGGAGCTGTAGTTCGGGATTCCACTATCAGAGGGCCGGCAATTCTCGGAGAAGGGTCACAAGTAGAGAATTCCTTCATTGGCCCTTACACCTCGATTGGTAACGGGTGCACTTTGAAGCACGTGGACATAGAACACTCAGTAATTCTGGAAAACAGCTTTCTGGAAAATGTGGAGCGTATTGAGGACAGCGTGGTTGGCCGCCAGGCAAGGATCAAAGGACACGACAAACATCGGGCTTTGAGGTTAATGGTTGGAGACTACAGCGAGGTGGAGCTATGATTCCTATTCAGAAGCTGGAAATTGAAGGAGTTGTGATGTGGGACGTTACAAAATTCCAGGATCAGCGAGGTTGGCTTATGGAAACCTTCCGCCTGGATTTTCTGGAAGAGGCAGGATTAAGGGAATATGTCCCGGTAATGTCCTATATCTCCTTAACCCTTCCCGGAATAGCCAGGGGCCCTCACGAGCACCTGGAGCAAAGCGATTTTTTCGCTTTCCTCGGGCCCTCTGATTTTGAGGTGCATCTCTGGGACAACAGGCCGGAGTCTACATCTTACGGTCTCCATATTAAATTGCTTTTGGGGGAATCGCGGCCTGCTTGCCTGATTGTGCCCCCTCGAGTGGTCCATGCATACAAAAACGTGGGGGGGAAAGATGGACTGGTGCTAAATTTTCCCAATCGCCTCTACGCTGGGCGTGGCAAAAAAGAACCAGTTGATGAGGTGCGCCACGAGAACGATCCCCATTCCAAATTTAAATTGGAGGATATGCCATGAAAATCCTGGTAACCGGAGGGTATGGTTTTATTGGATCAAATTTCATCCGCTACATGCTAAATAAACACCCTGATGTGGAAATCGTAAACCTTGATGCCCTGACTTACGCCGGGAACATTGAGAACCTGAAGGACATTGAGAATGAGGCCCGATACCGATTCGTTCACGGCAGGGTGGAAGATGCAGAAAGGCTCGAAGAAGCCCTGGAGGGAGTTGAGGCTGTGGTTCACTTTGCGGCGGAAAGCCACGTGGATAGGTCCATTCTGGATGCAGCTCCTTTTATAAAAACCAACGTTATGGGAACCCAGGTCCTCTTGAATTCAGCCCTGAAACACGGGATCAAAAAATTTGTCCATATCTCCACTGATGAGGTCTATGGCGCATTGGGTGAAGAGGGCCTTTTTAAGGAAACCGACCCCTTTCGTCCTCGTTCTCCCTACTCCGCCTCCAAAGCAGCAGCGGACCTTCTCGTTCAATCCTATTTCACCACTTATGGGCTTCCAGTGTGCATTGCTCGACCCTCGAATAATTATGGGCCTTATCAATTCCCGGAGAAGCTCATTCCCTTGATGATCACAAATTTGATTGAGGGAAAGAAGGTCCCCGTTTATGGACAGGGGTTGAATGTCCGGGACTGGCTTTTCGTGGAGGATAATTGCCGAGCGATTGACCTGATCCTGGAGAGAGGAAAGCCTGGTGAGGCCTACAATATAGGGGGGAAATGCGAGAAGCACAACATCGAGGTTGTTCGAGAGGTGCTGAAAATAATGGGGCAGAGCGAGGAAATGGTTGAATTTGTCCCCGATCGCCCAGGCCATGATTTTCGCTATGCTTTGGACAACACCAAAATCGAATCTGAACTGGGATGGAACCCAGCTACTTCCTTTGAGGAAGGTATTCGGCGCACGGTGGAGTGGTATATGAACAATTCTCATTGGTGGAAGCCCTTAAAGGAACGACTGCAAAAAGAGAGCAAGGGGTTCTGGAGCAAATAATGAGGATAATGGTCACCGGTGCCAAAGGGATGCTTGGGCAGGACCTCGTCCCAATTTTAAGGGACCAGGGGCATGATGTAATCCCTTTAGGCAGGCAGGAGCTTGATATTACTGACCGCAAGGCAGTTTTTGAAGCCATTGAGCATTTTCATCCGCAAATTGTGATTAACTGCGCCGCTTACACCAACGTGGATCAGGCTGAAGTAGAGAGGGACCTGGCTTACGCAATTAACGCCTTAGGAGTGCAGAACCTGGCTTTAGCCTGTGAAGATAAAAAATGTGAGCTGGTTCAAATCAGCACGGATTACGTCTTCGATGGCACGAAGAAAACCCCTTACCGCCCCTTGGATCCACCTAATCCCATAAACTGGTACGGATACACCAAACTCGCTGGGGAGAAATTCGTAGAGTGGCATTGTTCCCGTTTTTACATCGTGCGCACAAGTTGGCTTTATGGAAAATATGGAAAAAACTTCGTCACTACGATCTTGAAATTGGCAAGGGAAAAGGAATGCCTGGAGGTTGTAGACGACCAGATAGGCTCTCCGACGCACACCAAAAGCCTTTCCCGGGCAATCGCTGATTTAATTCAGACTGGCTGGTATGGTATTCACCATTACACCGATGATGCAGGGAACGGGATTTCTTGGTATGAATTTGCACAGGCTATTTTACAGTTGGCTGAAATTTCTAAAAAGGTTGAACCCATTAAGACTCTCCAATTATCTCGACCTGCGCCACGCCCCTCCTACTCGACTCTTTTTCTAACTATGCCAGCGCCTTTATGGCAAGAAGAACTTGCAAAATTTATGAAGGCTTAAAGGTCAATTCATGAATTCACAGTCAGTTTGTGCAGTTATAGTCACATATAATGGAAAGGAAGAGATCCGGGAGAATCTTAAATCTATTAAAGACCAGGTAGACCATGTCCTAATTGTTGATAATGGCTCTAAATCTGATACTGTTTCATTGATCCAAAATTTACAAGCTGCTGATCGCAACCGGGTTAGTCTAATTTTAAATCAATCGAACTTGGGAGTATCCGCTGCTCTCAACCAGGGTTTGCGATTTGCCATTGATGCTAATTTTGATTGGTTACTTGCCCTGGATCAAGATAGTCAAGCCATGCCAAGGATGGTCCCCCAGATGCTAAAACACTACGCTGAGCTTTCGCCGAATAAACAGAGGCGCGTGGCGATGCTGGCGCCTAAAATCATTGAGGTAAATGCACCAAACTCCAGGAGTAAAATTCCTATTCCACAAAATCCCCTCACTAGAATTACCTCGGGGAGTTTAATTCGTTTATCTTTAATCCCTAATATTGGGTTTTTTAAAGAGGATTTGTTTATTGACTCGGTTGATAATGAATTTTGTCTCAGGCTCAATTACTTGGGCTATTTGATAGAATATGTTTCTGAAGCTTGCTTGTTACACCGATTGGGTAATTTGGAACAAAAATCCATCTTCGGTAGAAAATTTTGGGTCTCCAATCATTCATATATCAGACGTTACTATATAGCCAGAAATCGAATTTATCTTATTAGACTCTATTGGCATATTTATCCATCTTGGTGCTGGTTTGAGGCAGTACAGATGTTCAAAGAGCTGATAAAGATTGTCATCGGCGAAGCGGATAAGAAACGAAAGCTTAATGCTACACTTAAGGGTTTAAAAGACGGAATGTTAAATCGGTTAGGAAAACGCGAGTTCGATGACTTTAATTAATGGCTTGATAAAACTGAAACAGAAAACAGCTATAGTGTATGCACAGAAATTCGCGTTACGGCCTAAAATACCATTAATCCCCTGTAGATTAACTTATAAACCAAATCAACAAGAAGGCAGTTTCTGTGGAAGCATAATAGCAAAAGTTAATTAAGGAACTGCGTGAAAGAAAGGAGTAGTGAAAGGAAAAGCCATCTGAAGAATATTTTTCTTATTATTGAAGAAGCCTTAGTCACCCTCTTCGCGAAAGCCCAAGATGTCCCAAAAAGAATTCCGAACCAGAGCTAAGTTAGAGTTTACGACTTTAAGATCGCAAAATACCATCCCCACTTCAGGGTATTGCTGAAAAATTCTTATTTGCTTTTCAAGTTTTTCCGGAAGCCAGATGTCATCTTGGTCACATAGGACCACAAAGTCTCCCCGCGCCTCTTTTAGGCATCGCTCGAAGTTTCCAACAAAACCAAGGTTGTCCTTGTGCAAGAAAATACGAAACAATCTCGGATGCCTATTTTGATATTCTTCCAATATCCGTGGAGTGTCATCTGAAGAACTATCGTCAGAAACGACTATTTCGTCCGGTAAAATTGTTTGATGGAGCAAGCTTTCTATCTGCTCTTTTAAGAATTTTGCCTCGTTATAGGTTGCTATACAAACAGAAGTTCTGATCTTATCCATAAAGCCACACTCAGTTGATAAATTTTAAAGTAGTCCTTCCCGATTTCTATGTTTTTAATTGAATTCAAAATCTTTGATAAAACAATATCATTTTATTTCTTAACTCATTGAATCTCGAGCGCTACCTTTAATCGTTCATAGTAGTTCTCCACTGAGAAACGGCTTGCTGTTTCTACGATTTCCTCTGAGCTAGCGAAGGAAAGCTCTCCCCTGATGACTTTTTCAAGGAGATTAACAAAATTGTTTAAATCTCCTTCGGGATACAAATAGCCATTTACTCCTTCGATAACGACATCATCTGGTCCAGCGAGACAATTAGAGGAAATTACGGGAATGCCATGCGCGTTTGCCTCAATGAGCACAAGGCCAAATCCTTCAAATCTTGAGGTTAAAATCAGTGCCGTGCATTCTTCCACTACCTCAAAAGGGTTATTCTGAAAGCCGAGCCAGTTTATTTTATGGCCTATAGCTAATTGATTTCCTAACTCTTTCAATTTGAGTTCATCCGGGCCGGTTCCAATAACAGAAAGCTGCCAATCGCTGCTTTTTAAGAGAGACAGACCCTTTAACAAGAAGGAGATGTTTTTGTGATCGTCTTGCAAACGCCCAACATAAAGAAATTTAGGGGTATTCGGCTTTTTAACGAGCTTTTCCGATATATTCGGGACGGGGTTATAGACCATTCGGACGTCGGCTTTTTGATCGTATTTAAGAATCAGTTCCCGTATTCCAGAGGATATCGCTAAGTGTAGATCGGCTTTCCTTAATGAAAACTTCGCTGCGTAGCTAAGAAGTTCTAAGGACAACTTTCTATAGAAATTTAGGAAGCCACAGTTCTTTAGCATCTTATGCAATGCGGGAAGCTTAATATGATCCCAGTAGACTATTTTAAAATTCCTGCTTGGTTCTCTCTCTCTCGCTCTTGCTAAGTCAGGAAGAATTTCAAAATCGGTGCAAACTATACAATAATCAGGAAAGCCGTTCCTATGAAAGTCATCCAATACTATTTCAAAAGCATTTAAAATGCTTCGCTTCCAAAATATCCGGGAAAGCCAGTGGAGGCGTTCAGGTCTGGAAGTTTTGGGAAGTGAGTAATAGGACACAGGAAAACTACTTAACCAATTGACTATTGGTTTTGGAATGTGCCCCCTGGGCAAAAGGCTTACAATCCTGAAATGATGTCCATTTTTAGTTAATAAATTTCCTAAAATGCTCAAAACTTTTGCTTCACCACCATAAGCAGAATAGTCATTTAAAGCGTATACAACATAATGCATTATTTCCCCTCTTTCATAAGACCATTAAGCATTTTGTTCAAATGACAACCCCATAAATGCTTAAACCGGTTACAATATAAACTTGCAAATCTGCCATTTATTCACCTGCTATTTTTTATTTAATAATTCAATTCATTTTAAAGTTTTTTGTTCTATACGTGCCACTAAAACGGCTTTAAAGAGAAAGGCTTGTTCCATTGGGGTGCTTAGTGGTTGCAAAAAGAATGGTCTCAGAAAGGACAGGCTGGAAATGCCTGAGGTACATTCTATACCCTAGGCCCAAATCTTCAATGAAAAGAGGAATTGCAGCCAGGTCCTCTCCGCCGTGATAGACCGAAATTGCCAGTTTGGGCTTAAAATCTTTAAGCGTTTCCACTGCTCCCTGAAGAGCGTTCATTTCGTAGCCCTCTATATCCATTTTGATCATATCCACTCTGGCCAGATTGTTGTTTCGCACAAAATCGTCTATTGATGTGCAGGAAACAATTTTGCCCGAATCAGAATGGGCAGCACCTCCGCCACTTCCAGAAATTCGGATTTCGCCTGAGGTTTCCCCAACTGCCAGGTTCACGGGAACGATATTTTTGGTACCATTTTCCGCTAAATTTTCTAAAAGAACACGGTAGTTTTCCGACACAGGCTCAAAGCAAAAAACTTGTCCCTCCTCGCCCACATATTTGCTGAAATAGAATGAAGTTTCACCAAAAAGGCCGCCGATATCTAAAACCCAGTCCCCTTTCTCCGGCTCAGCAATTCCGGGAAGTCTGTATTGTTCCGCAATGAAAGATCCGAATAGGACATCCGGGGTAGATTTCAGTTTAAGTCCCTCTATTTTAAACCAATTACTCCTACCCTTTTTCCTTATCTCCTCCAGGCCTTTAAAATAAGCCAATTCCTCAACAGGAGAAAGGAAAAGCTGATTGCCAGTATTTCCGATGAAGGACAGTGCTACCCGAAATTGAATACACCAATCGAAAACCTCCTTGGAGGTCTCATCTGCCAATAATTCATAAGCTCTGTCAAACTGGGTGAAATCTTTCAACGCGGAAACAAAGGTCTGGACGGCACACAGCTTTTCGTTCGAGCTAACCATTTTTCTTTCCAGTTTTCTAATCGTTTCCGCTTTTGCCAGGTGATAACCCAATTTGTTAAGAAACCTTTCCAGGGTGGTTTTAAATAAGGGAGGCGAAAAAATCTGTTCGATGGAAAGGGTTGAAATTTCTGTTTTACAGCTCTCCTCCAAGTGTTCCAGAACCCTGGAGATGCTTTCCTCAACAAGTGCCTGAGTATGACTCATTAAAGCCCCCTTCCGTCAACGGAGTTTTATTGTTACGAAAAAATTATAACGCACAATAATGCGATCCCGTTGTAAAAAGAACATAAAATCAATAGCCGTCTTGAGTCGTCAGGCTTGGTGGGTCTAATTTTGATCTCTCTTCAGAAACTCCTCGAGGGAGTCCTTGAGTGTCCTCCGCCGGGGTGAGGACGAAGAGGAGTAACAGTTTTCTGATGCCTCAGAAGCCCCATTTTGCCCCTTGGAGGCCCGCTCAATTAAATTCATGAGGAATTCATCATGGAGAAGAAAGCGGCCCTTTCTGGGGCAAATTTGGCCCAGGTTAATCCTTTGGAAGTCCCTGAAGGGAAAACCTAAACCAGGGAAGGCTGGAGAGGAACTAAAAGTCCCGGTAAAGCCACTCTACCCGGGAGGGAAGGCCATGGGGATGCCCTTCTTCAAGCCGTTCCCATTCCTTAAGAGTGTAAACGAGGAGATCCACCGGAACAGGGATTTCCATAAGGTCAAATTCCCGTCCCCTTTCTATAAAGGGCAAGGGGGATTCCTTGAGGATGAGAATGGCATCCAGGTCGCCTCCCGGCTCCCAATTTCCTTGAACAAGGGAACCAAAAAGACCTATGCCCAAAATTCGGGGATCGGCCTGCGCTTTTTCTGCCCAGGACCTGAACGCCTGAAGCACGATTTCCCGATCAGGCCATTTTAAAACGGACGAACTCAATAATCTCACTGGCATAATTCACCGCCATTTTGCTTTGAAGGGGACCATAATGCTCAAAGGGCGCTCCCTCGGGATGCCCATTGGGATAACGTGAGGGAACGTAGATATAGCCCGAGTGGAGGTGAAGCGCTCTGACCGCCTTTTCCGCAGCTTGCTGGGCAGCAAAGCAGGCCCACTCGTGTCGGCCCCACTGGGCGGAATCTTTTGCCTGTTCCAAATCCCGCAATGCTTGTTTTAACCAGCCCCCTGCTCTTTGTGGCATATCGGCTCCTTTTTGTATTATAGCAACAGCCCCTTTTCGCTTTCTGCATAGGTTTTGTTTTGAGATAAAATGGATCAAAGCTATAAATGAGGGGTGTTTATGAGGATAAAAAACTTGAATGATTTCTTCTACATGGTGCGCTTTGGGCTGCTCACGGTCTCTTTCCCCGCGCTCTTTCAGGGCCTCTGGGCAGGAATCACCGCCCCCTTCCTTGAAGCCTCTTACAGGGATCCCAGGGGAGGGTTCCGGAAAAAAAGGTTGTCCCTTCCTCAAGCGTTCTGGAACCTGTGTTCTCCAAAGAAGATTCCGCTTCCGGAGGACCTGGGCAAGGTCCTTTCCTGGGAAAATGATGGAGGGGTCCTCCGGCTTTCCCTGGAAAGGGGGTTCAAGGAAGTGAAGTTTCTCGCACCCGATGTAATCAGGGTCAGGGTTTCCCGAAAGAAGATGGATGGGGAGCCGCAATCCTTCGCCGTGGTAAAGGGGGACTGGCCTCCAGTGTCTTATAATTTAGAGGAAGGGGAGGGGAAGCTCCTTTTGAAGACGGAAGAGGCGGCGCTCGAGGTCCGCTTAACTTCCGGCCTGCTCTCGCTTTTTTCCCAAGATGGCAAGGCCCTCTTTAAAGAGAGGGCGGTTTCCCTAGAGGGGGAAGGGACTTCTCTTTCCTGCGATTTTGGGGGCAATGCCCAGTTTTACGGCCTGGGGGAAAAGGCTTCCTCACTGAATCACAGGGGAAAGCGCTTCCGCCTCTGGAACAGTGATCCTGTGACCTACGACTATCAGAGTGACCCCCTTTATTCCAGCGTCCCCTTCTTCCTCGTTTTAAGGGAAGGGAGGTTCCTGGGAATTTTCCTGGACAACCCCTCAGGCACCTTTTTCGACTTTGGCAGCGATTCTCCCTCCTCTTCCTTCGGCTCTACGAAGGGGGAGCTCGTCTTTTACCTCTTTCTGGGGCCTTCCGGGGAAAAGGTCCTCGCCCAATATTGTGAGCTCACGGGAAAGCCTCCCCTTCCTCCCCTGTGGTCTTTGGGCTACCATCAGAGCCGCTGGAGCTACGATTCGGAAGAGGAAGTCCGGCGCATCGCCTGGGAGCTCCGAAGAAGGAAGATCCCCTGTGATGCCATTCATCTGGACATTGATTACATGGACGGGTGGCGCTGCTTCACCTGGGATAAGAAACGCTTCCCTGACCCGGAAAAGCTCTCTTCAGAGCTCAAAAAGGAGGGGTTTAAGCTCGTCCCCAATGTGGACTGCGGGATCAAGCGCGATTTAAACTACTGGGTTTTCAGGGACGGGGTGGAAAAGGACGTCTTTTTGAAAACTCCGGAGGGAAAAATATATTACGGTCCTGTCTGGCCGGGATACTCAGCTTTCCCCGATTTTTCGGATGGCCGGGGTGGAAAACGACATGGACGAGCCCTCGGTCTTCGGCAGGGGGACTGTCCCCAATTTTTTGCTCCACAGAAACGAGGGGAAGCCCCTTTTCCACGAGGAATGCCACAACGCTTACGGCCTCCTCACGGCCAGGGCAAGCTGGGAGGCCTGGAGGGAGATCAAACCCCACGAGCGCCCCTTCGTCCTGACCAGGTCAACCTACGCCGGAGGACAGCGCTACGGGGCCACCTGGACCGCGGATAACCAGAGCACCTGGGAGCACCTCTGGCTTTCCATCCCCATGTGTTTAAATCTGGCTCTCTCCGGATTCTCCTTCGTAGGAGTGGACGTGGGAGGGTTTGCCCGCCACGCCACCGGAGAACTCCTGGTAAGGTGGACGCAGTTGGGAGCCTTCCTCCCCTTCTTCCGCAACCACTGCGCCAAGGCCATGGTTCGGCAGGAGCCCTGGGCCTTCGGTCAGCCTTATGAGGATGCCTGCCGCAAGGCGATCGAGTTGCGCTACGAGCTCCTCCCCTACATCTACACCGCCTTTTTCCTCCACCACCAAAAGGGCCTTCCGGTCATTCGCCCCTTCATTCTGGATTGGCCGGAAAGACCGGAATTCTTCAAAGAGGACCATGAGTTCTTGCTCGGGGAATGGCTCCTCTTTTTCCCCGTTCTGGAAGAGAAAGCGAAAATCAGGGAGATTCAATTTCCCCCAGGCAAGTTCTACGACTACTTCACCGGGAAGGTCTTCAGGGAGGGAAAGCACCGTCTGGAGGTGGACCTCTTCTCGATTCCTCTTTTTGTGAAGGAAGGAGCGGTGATTCCTACCTGGCCTCCTCAGCAGTTTTTGGGGGAAAGGCCTATCGAAGAGGTGATTTTGCGCGTTTATCCCGGTTCAGGGGAATCCCTGCTTTATGAGGATGATGGAATTAGTTTCGATTACGAAAGGGGATTTTTCCGACTTACGAGGATAAAGGAGGAGTATAATTCAAGCAGGCTTTCCCTGCATTTTGAAGAGGAGGGCGACTTTCATAAAGTGCCCCCTCAATTCCGCTTCCTGGTATTCGGATTGGAGCGCGCTCCTTCAAAAGCGAAAGCGGAGGGCAGGGAAGTTCCCTTCTTTTTGAAGGACGGGGTCCTGGAAATAAAGACTCCAAGAATCAAAGAGCTGGAAATTGAATTTTAGAAAGGAAGAAGAATGAAGATCGCAATTATTGGGGCCGGGGGAACAAGGACCCCCTTAATCGTGAAAGCGCTGGAGGAAATGAATAAGAGGATCGAGCTTTCAGGAAAGGAAACCATTTCCTCCCTTTCCCTTTTCGATATTGATTCCCGGCGCCTGGAGCTCATCTCCCGCATCTGGAATGGGAAATGCCGCATTCCCCAGAAGAAAGCTCGGAATTTAGAGGAAGCGGTGGAGGGAGCAGGCTACATCATCTTCTCCATTCGTCCAGGATTTGAGGAAATGCGCATTCTGGACGAGAAAATCCCCAGGGAGTTCGGGCTCATCGGACAGGAAACCGTGGGCGCGGGAGGGGGAGCTATGGCTGTGCGCACTTTCCCTCAAGTTTTGGAGCTGGCGAGGGTCTTGCCTGAATGGGCACCAGAAGCCTGGGTAATCAACTTCACCAATCCCTCCGGGATGGTGACGGAGATGTTCTTTTCCCTAGGGCTTCAAAAGGTGGTGGGGATCTGCGATGCTCCCCAGATCATCAAGCTGGCCTTAGGCAAGTTTTTTTCCATCCCTTGCGAGGAAATCGTTCTGGACTACTTTGGACTGAACCACCTGGGCTGGGTGAGAGGAGCTTTCCTCCGTGGAGAGGACGTGATTCCCAAAGTCCTGAGCCTGTTTCAGGCTTTCCCTCAAGCATTGGATTTCCTCAAGGTCTCCTCCACCTGGCTTTCCAGAACTTCCCTGCTACCCAACCCTTACCTTTTCTATTACCTCTCCCCGGAAAGGGCGCTCAAAGAACAGGAAAGGGAAAAGGAGACCAGGGGAGAAAAGGTCAAGGCCTGGAACGAGTGGCTCTTTTCTGCGCTTGAGGAGGGAAAGGAGGACCCAGAACAGGTCTACAAGAAATATTTGAAAAAGCGGGAGTCCCAGTACGGGGAGGCCTCCTCCCTCCTTCAGATGGAGGAGGGAGCCGGATATTCCGGGGTGGCTATGGAGGTGATCGGGCTCCTTGAAGGAATGGGGAGGGGCGCCCCTGTGGTGAATCTGAAAAACGGTTCCGCTATCGAGGGCATGGATCCCGAGGACGTGGTTGAGGTCTCAGCGGAGTTTGCGGGAGGAAGGCTTTTGCCCCGACCGGTGGGAAAAATCCCGGAGGAATGTCTTTCTTTGATGAAGGCCGTCAAAGCCTACGAGAAGAAACTGATTGAGGGACTGAAGGAGGGCTCTCTGGAAAAGGTGGAGGAGGCCTTTGCCTTCCATCCCTTAATCGGAGAGCGCGGCCCAGAACTCGTTTTCGAGTTCAAAAGAAGGCAGGCCCCTTACTGGTCCCACCTTTCTTAACCGAGGTCAGTGGATTCCCGGGGTCAGGTCTTGCAATGCAACATTTGGCCCACCGTCGCTTGGCAGGGGGATTCAACCGCTTTGGGATTCCCTTTGGTTCGCGCACTCCCAAAAACTTCAGGGCACATTCCCAGGTTCTTTGCCAACTCTGTTTGGCTTCATCTTTCCCCTTTTGTCTGGCCTTTTCTACATCCTCGCAGCTCTTTTTCCACCCAGACTGTTCACTGAATTTGGAAGCACGTTTGGAAGCACGATTTGGAAGCACGAGTATGCTCTCCAAATAGCACTACAAGCCGAGTAGGGGGAATGTGTTATTGCAAGACCTGACCCCAAAATTTGAAAATTTGGAGGAGGATTGAATGGAAAGAAGCATTTTCTGGAAAATCAAGTTCGCCCTCTTTCCCCGGACGAAAGAGCTTTTAGAAATTCCTCGAATCGAGAGTTTTCAGAAGTTCCTCGTGGTTTCCCCTCATCCCGATGATGGAGACCTCTTTGCCGGGGGAACAGTGGCTCGACTCCTGGCTTCGGGAAAGGAAGTCCTCTACCTTGTGGTCTCAGATGGCTCCAAAGGGGCATACGAGGAAAAAATAACTCCCTCAGAGCTTGCTGCGCTGAGGAAAAAAGAGGAGGAAAAGGCTGCAGGGATCCTGGGAGTCAAGCGCCTGATTTTTTGGGATTTAAAGGACGGGGAGCTTCCCGAAAGGCAGGAACTGCGCGACTGCTTCCTTCAGGTTTATAGGAAGGAGAAGCCGGAATGCGTCTTTTTGCCCGATCCTTTTCTTCCTTATGAGTTTCACCCGGATCATGTGAAAGTAGGCCTGGCTGGCGGGGAGGCGGTGATCTTTTCCCCGATGCCCCACTTCCTTCCCGAGGTTAAGCCCACCTGGGAGGTGAAGCTGGCGGTCTTCTACGCTTCCCATCGTCCTAATCAGTTCGTAGACATCACTCCTTTCTACGAGAAGAAGATGGAGGCCCTAAAGGCTCATCAGAGTCAGTTTCCCGAGGACACCTGGCCCCTTCTTTCCGCTTACTCTTACTGGAAGTCCAGGGAGTGGGGAAGAGGGAGAAGGATGAAGCTGGCCGAGGGCTTCAAGGTGCTCACACCCCTGCACCTGCACACCGGCTTAGATTCCTATTAGTCCGGAATCATGACTCTCGATTAAGCATTAAGAAAAGAAATCGCGGCTGCAGAAATCGCCTGCTCATAAACTCATAAGCCGGGTTATTTGCTCAAGGGCTTAGCAAAAAAGAAATGAATTTGCACCCAAGCCATCAATGGAGAATCCTCCGCTTTACGAGCGCCCTGTCTTTTCCTCCTCCGCCAATTAACCCTAAATCCCCCAAGACGCAGCCGGATTCGCTTGCTTTCCATCATTTGAAGCCTCGCCGAGCAGAATGTGTTATTGCAAGACCTGACCCCATTACTTCTCAGCAGCGCGTTCTGAACCACTTTCCTCTTGGGTTTCCGGTATTTTCCTCTTTTGATCTCGATGTGAATGGCGATGGTGAATGTCCGGGGTGTGCGGGTGCGTGTGAACAAGCAACTCGTGAGAATGGATATGCGAATGATAGCCGCTCTTGGGGATTTCTCCTTCTTTGTGGGTGTGGAAATGGTGCCCGTCATCGTGGCGATGTCTGTGATCGTGAGTGCAGGGCTCGTGGACGTGAGAATGGGAGTGCTTCTCACTTAAAATCAGGATGAGCCCAAGCAGGATCAATGGCAGGGCAAGATAGAAGAGCCAATTCAATCCTTCTTTAAACAGGATCAGCGAAAACACCACGCTGACAAAAGGGTTTGTGGTGACGATCGCTCCTGTTCTGGACGCCCCTAAGTGCCGGAGGGACTGCAATTCAAAAACGTATCCCAATCCAAAGCAGATAAATCCCAAAAGCATGGCCAAAATAGCCATCCAAAAAGACAGGATCCTTTGCCCCAGGAGAAACGAGATAGTCAGGGTGCAGATGCCGGCCACGAAGCCCCGAATCATCATGATCTGAAGCGGGTCCTTCCCTGAGATATTGCGGGCAATGTTGCGATTGAGGGCCCAAAAGATGGTTGCCATTAGAACTGCAATGGCTCCCAGGGAAATGCCTATGGGAGATGTGAAATCCAGGGAAAGAAGCACACTTCCTGCCAGGATGAGAAATACTGCCGACCAGATTTGTCCTCCCACTGCCTCGTGAAAGAAAAGCGCTGCGATGAGAACAGTGGCCACGGTTTCGAAATTCAAAAGCAAGGAAGCGGTCACAGCAGGTGTGATTTCTAAACCCAGGAGGACCAGGGTGGGAGCAATCACTCCCCCCAATGCGATGGAGCTCAAAAGCCATGGGAAATCTGAGCGGCTGATCTTTGCCTCTAAAGGAACCTCTTCATGCTTCCTCTGATATAAGCGGATGAGAAAGAACCCCATCCCCTCACCGAAAGAGACCAGGGATAAAAGGGGAATCGGATCGATCTGCGCCATGAAAATCTTGCAGACTGGAAAGCCAGCTCCATATAAAAAAGCGGCAAGAAATGCGGGAAATGCGACCGCCACCTTGGCTTTCTTCATGGCGGTAGTTTAGCACATGCCTGGTTGAGAAAATGAAATCCAAAACAGTTATATTGAATCCTCGTCCTTAATTGACTGCTCTCTAGTGCCTTTCCTTCTATATAGTAAGTCGAAGTCATCACCTAAAAGCACCAGAAGCCGTATAGAGGAAAATTTGCTATTCTGAGCCTGGCTCCCATTGAGAAGTTTGTTTGACGTCCCACCCAAGGAAAATGCGAAAGCATTTTCCTTGGGACCCTATAAGCGGAGCAGAAGCGGAGGAGAAGCGGAGTTGGTCCCGGAAAAAATCCAAAAAATCGTGCTCGATTTAAGGTAAAATCAAAGCTGGAAAGAAAATGTGTGATTGCAAGACCTGACCCCACGGGTTGAAAGGAGGTAAAGAATGATTTTTCTGGGAGTGGATGGCGGCGGCTCCAAGACCGCGGCCATGATTTGTGACGAAAAGGGGAACGTTCTGGGCGAGGGTCATGCTGGTCCCTCCAATTATCAGATGGTGGGGATGGAATTCGCCCTGGGTGAGATCTCCAGAGCTGTGGAGGAGGCGTTCAAGAAGGGAGGAGTCTCCCTCGAGGAGATTCAGCGCGCGGTCTTCGGGCTTTCCGGAGCGGACCTCCCGGAAAATTTCCGGGAACTGGAAGAAGGGCTTCAAAGAACCTTTCCCGGGCTTCCCTTTCTTCTCGTAAACGACACCTGGATCGCTCTCAGGGGAGGATCAAAGAAGGGCTGGGGAGTTTGCCTGGTGTGCGGAACGGGGGCTAATGCCTGTGCCCGGTATCCCACCGGGGAATGGCTCACCCTTCCGGGACTGGGCTACGAAAGCGGCCTGGGGGGAGGTGGACTTGACATGGTGCGCGACGTGCTGCATTACGCTTTCCGCTCTCACTACGGACTGGGGGAGAAGACTCCGCTCGAGGAGGAGATCCTTAAAGCCACAGGGGCTTCCAGTTTCGAGGAGCTCTCGTTTCTCCTTTTGAAGTTTATGGTCTCCCCGGCTTCTGCGGCTTTAGAAATGCAGAGAGCGCTCTCTGTGGTTCCGGCCATTTTCCGTTTGGCCTCTTCAGGGGACCGGGCCTCCCAGGAGATCCTGGTGAAACAGGGGCGCTTAATGGGGGAAGTGATGGGGCATCTGGCAAGAAAAATAGAGCCTGAAGGAAAAGTGGAGGTGGTCCTTTCAGGAAGCATATTCAAAGGGGAGAATCCCCTTCTTTTAGATTCCTTTAATCTTTCCCTGCACAGGGTAGCTCCCCTGGCAGAGGTCGTCTTCCCTGGCTTACCGCCCGTTTTCGGTGCCCTGCTTATGGCGATGGAGGAGGAAGGGGTGAAGATCAGGGATGAGGTTTACGGCAATTTAGAGCATTTCAATACATAACTTTTGTTGCTACCATCTAAGAAAGGCGAGAGGGCATATTCTTGGTGCTGTGCGTCCAAAATTCTTTATTGCAGAATAACTTTATTTTTCTCAATCTGACTTGGTGAAGTGGAATTACTGTGGTACAATAACAAGTGAAAATGAGAACGATTGATTTGCTTTCAAGAATTGCAAAAGAAGGAGAAATATTTACTCTAAGCTCTGCCTCGAAAACTTTGGGCTTGGACAGACTATATCTTAGAAAGATTCTGTATAGGTTGGAGAAAGAGAATTACGTCAGACGAATCGAAAAAAGCAAGTATCTTTTAATTCCTTTAAGTGCGGACAAAGAAGAATATACCCTCCACGAATTCGTGATTGGATCAGCACTTGTTGAGCCTTATGCTATTTCCTATTGGAGCGCCCTAAATCACCATGGTTTGACAGAACAGATCCCCGGGAGTGTCTTCCTGCAAACGACCTCCTGGAAAGAAAAACAGACAGTTGCAGTCTTTGGAGTGAAGTACAAGATCGTGCGCATTAAAAGTGAGAAGTTCTTTGGCCTGCAGAAAGTCTGGATTGAAAATACTCAAATAAATATAACTGATAAAGAAAAAACTATCATTGATTGCCTTGATAAGCCTCAGTATTGCGGAGGGATGATTGAGGTGATTAAAGCCCTGAAGAATGGCCGTAAAGAGCTTGATTTTAAAAAGCTGTCACAATATGCAAACCAAATAGGAAACTCAGGAGTAGTAAGAAGGTTGGGCTATGTTTGCGACCTCTTTAATATAAAAATCAAGCTGACTCCACCAGAAGTGCGCAATTATCTCCTTCTTGACCCTACAATGCCCGTTGATCAAAAGAAAAATGCAAAGTGGAGATTAATCGTCAACCTTGATGAAAAAATTATCGGAGAAATTTAAGTGGTAGGAAAAACCGAATTGAAAATAACTGCCACCAAATATGGAGTGAAACTTTCCACAGTAGAACGCGATTACGCGCAAAACTGGTTGCTGAAACACTTGAACGAAATAAATATGGCATTAAAAGGGGGGACAGGCTTAAGAAAAGTTTACTTTAAGGAGTACAGGTTCTCTGATGACCTCGATTTCACCTTGTTGGAAAAGGTTGGCAAAGGAGCTTTAACTAACAAAATTAATAAGGCAATCAAAAAGGCAAAAGATGAATCTGGAATCAATTTTACGGGAATAACCGGCTTAGAGGAGAGTACAACCGGCTATAAATTCAAAGTGGGGCTTGAAATTTCTCAGGCAATGAACATCCAACTTGATATAACTGCTTTTGATAAGGAAGAGGTAATGCTGCCCGTGGTTGAAAGGAAAATAAACCATATTTATTCTGATGATTTTTACGGGACCGCTAAAAGTTACGATATTGAGGAGATCCTAATAGAAAAAATAAGATCAATTTTTCAGAGAGGTTTCCCGAGAGATCTGTATGACGCTGGTTTTCTCTTTGAGAGGGGAGTGAAAGTAAATAAAGAAATTTTAGAAAAGAAGTTCAAATATAGGGGCATTGTAATCAATATTTTACAATTAGAAGTGCAAAGGGAAAGAATGAGAAATGCCTGGATTGCTTCTCTTGAAAATCAGATTAATCCTGTGCCAAACTTCGACCTGTTTTTCGACAGAGTTTTAGAGGAACTGGGAAAATACGAATGGTGAAAAGGGGGACAGGCTGGTTTTTTAAAAGGAAGTCTCAATGAATAAATGGCCAGGAATAAGGATTAAAAAGAGAAAAAAGTAGCCCGTCCCCTTTTTGCGGCAAGGCATCCGTGGCCGCTCCGGTTAAGAAATTAAAGTATATTCGAGGAGGAAAAACGATGGAGAGAGAGGGATTTTTAGGAGTAATAATTTTAGAAAGTTTAGCTGATCCAACAATTATTAATGAAGTTGAAGTAATAAAGGAATCTGATATAAAAGCTCCCCCGGACGATCCATACCCTATATGGCGCCGTCGGTTGGTTTTTATTGAAACAGATAAAATACAGCAATATGCCTCAAAATTAGCTTCTTCTATGAAAGAAGATTTTTATAATCATTTTGTGAACGATGAAAAACTAGTTGTAGTTTTTAAGGGCAGGTACTTTATTTTAGACAAATATGACAAATCTTCCTGGAACGAGATGATTTCGTATGGAGAAACGGTTAGAGTAGGTCAGAAATGGACTACCAGTATCCCGGTAGAAAAAGAAAAATTACTTTGACAGGTTATTTTAGAACCATTTGACCCCCTCCATGGCTGTGAGTAGGGTAGGAGACGACGGCTAATGGCTCTGTTCCCGCTTGCGGGGCGCGTGGGATCAAAGAAAGGGAGTAATTGGGGTCAGGTCTTGCAATAACACATTTCGATTCCAATGGGCTTTAATAGCTTCTTTCGATTGACCACGAACCGCCAAAAAGCCACTGCGTCAGTGGAGGCTTCTCTTTGGGCGGCACGGAATAATCAGAGGAGAAAAGCTCATCCTTGGAGGACAGGCCCTCAGAAACTGAAACTGGTCCTCCCTATATTCCCGGTTCCAGGAAGGGGTAACCAAATATTTAGTCACTAAGAAAGAGTAGGCAAGTTGCAAGTCTTGCTCTCGGAACTGAATGCCATGCTCGCCTCCGGAACTGAAGCTTGATCTTAAAGGCCGCGGTGCAGAACCGCATAAAATGCGCAAAAGAGCCAATGCGCGATTGCAAGACCTGACCCTCTTGGCTACTCCAAATCTTTTCTCGAGATTAGGAAGTTCTCCTTTTAAACGTTCAAGAATCTCCTGTTTTGTACTCGCCTTTTCCATGTTGTTTCCTCATCCTTTTGAATCCACACCTCCTGCGGAGCGATATGAACAATACAAGAGGCAATTTCAATGAAGGCACAGGGCCATTTGTGTATCAAGGAGTAGGTGCTCTGAACCCAAAAGACGCTATGTTTTTTGATTTTTGGGTGTTTAAGGCAATTTTTGTGCCAGGCCGTGCAATCATACAAGTAGCTCTTGCTACCTTTAAATTTCTCCTCCTGGGACTTAAAAGGTGGATATCGGAAAGGGAGTGCTTCCAAAGAGAACAGCTCCCTCTTCTCCGGAGAAGAGGGAGCTGTTGGATTGCAAGACCTGACCCCGTTAGTACAGGGTGAAATTCAGAGTCAAGGCCAGATTCCCGTTCGTGTAAAGCTCTACCGAATAATTTCCTGCCGGGAAGGTGCCCTCTGTGATCTCCAAATGGAAGGCTGCGGTGCCCGATGTTTGTTTGGCCACGACCGTGGTGGGATCGCCCAGGGGTTCCCCTTCGTAGTACCATTTGCAGAGTATTTCCGAGATGTTAGGTTTGGCCCCTTCATAAGAGAGCCAGCAATAGATTTTGGTTGTGGTTGCTGAGGGGAATGAATTTCCAGGGTTTACTGGCTTGTTGTCAGCGCCTAATTGGGTGCAGATCACGGCATTCGTGATGGAAAAGACAGCGGCAGTGGGAGAAGGGGTTGGGGTGACTGCCCCGAAGGCTCCGGTTGCTTCCATCATTCGGTAAACCAGGACACAAGCCTGCGCTCGGGTGGCGGAAACATCCCCGAAGACGGTATCAGATTGATTGATGTTCGGATCCGGCTTACGCAAAATACCCATATTCAGTGCACCTTCAACATAGGGGAAAGCCCAGTGGTCTTTGTCGATATCCCCGAAGGATGATGAGGCGGGGCTTGATGTCCAGCCGTTCTCCGCGGCGATAATTTTCACAATTTGAGGCTTGCTCACCGGGTCTTCCGGCCTGAAAGTGCCGTCCGGAAATCCTTTGAGCAGCCCGCGCTTGACCGCAGCCTCAACGTAGCCATAGGCCCAGTGACTGGCGGGAACGTCAGGGAAAGTAGGGGAAGCGGGTTTCACTTCAGGGATGCGCAGGGCTATGGTGATCACCTTGGCGAACTGGGCCCGGGTAACCATCTGGTCCGGTCGGAAATAGCCATCCGGGAATCCCTTGAGGATCCCGATCTTGCTCAGCTTTTCCAGTTGGGCCTGCGCCCAGTGACCGGAGATGTCCGGAAAGACCCTGCTCACTTCAGCCACAGCGGTGGAAATCACAGAGGAAATCACCTGAGGCACCTTGCTTGCTTCCTCTGCTTCAAAGACCTGGCCTCCGGTGAGGGTTGCTATCTGCTTGAAAGACTCTCGGGCGGCATCGCTGGCCCCTCCGGTGAGCACGGGGAATATGTGTACTGGATCGAGGTTCTGCGCCACTGTGGCCACGTCAGAGACGGTGTACTGGTAAGTGTGTGTCCCATCTTCGGAAACCTCACCTTTCTCATGAGGTGGGGCATCCCCCATGAGGATGATAATCTTGCCCACGCCGTTGCGCCAGGGACCGAGGGTTACGTTGTCCATTGCTCTGAGCAGGGCCTCGTATACAGCTTCTGGATCATCTCCACCGCCATCGGCATTGAGCGCATTGATGTTATTGATGATGGTGTCGACGTTGTTAGTGAACGGGAAGTCCAGGAAGATGGGATCGTCCTCAGGAACGGAGCCGATATCCTTAAATCCAATAACGCCAATACGGAAATCGGAAGTCTGGGACGCAAGAGTATTGATGATCATCCTCGCCTGATCTTTCACCTCGTCGATATCATCCCCCATGGAACCGGTAGTGTCGATGCAGAAGACCAGGTCAATTGCTCCTGCAGTGCCGGGAGTAGGAGAAGGGGTCGGTGAGGTAGTAGGAAGGGGAGTGGAAGGCGTAAAGCGCAAACGCAGGGTGAAGGCGCCATCTGCTGTTTCCCCTGCCAGTGAGTGGGGCTTGGAGACGATATAATACCAGCCCGCCGTGGTGAAAACCGCAGGGCTGGGGGTAGGACCGTGCAAGGTGTCGGCCACCGTTACATAGGGAACAGTATTATCAAGGGGACGCGGGTTTGTGCGAGTGAAGTTGATTACCCCACTTTCACCCTGCAGGTCGTAGTCCAGGCCGCTTGGGGCAAAGGGGATATAGAAAAAAGCTGAAGGATTATTGAAAGGTCCTCCCATGCCTGCTCTCGCTGTGGCTGTGGCGACAATTCCGCGCAGGTCCGTAGCAGGAATCGTCGCCTGTGTGACACCATCTTTTTTCAGAATTGTGAGACTGGTCGGGTTGCAGGGATCAATAAACCAGCCTTCCCAGGTCGTCTGGGTTTCTCCTAAAAGGAAAGTGATTTGTAAAGGAGCCCCATAGGGAAGGGCAGCAAAGGTGGTAAGGGGACTGACAAAGGGGATCATCAGGGCGGCGATTAAAAATAAAAGGGCTATCCTTAATAGAGGAATAGCCCTCCTGACTTTCGAAAAATTCATTTCTACCTCCTTAGTTTAATTTAGGCCCATTATAACAGAGAGATGGTCTGCGTCAAAACCTCCGCGCTGGTCTCAAAGCGCCTTCGACTTTCTTTTAATTTTGTTATTTTCATGAACTTCGGTCGAGGGGACTTGAGCCGAGGGCCTGAAGCGAGTATGTAGGCCGGGAGCTCCTCCTTCTAATTTGATCCTTTCCGGCTTAATTTAGAAACCATCGGCTGTCGAGGCTATCGATTTCCATTGTTGGATTGCAAGACCTCGACCCCAGGAGGTGCAGGAGGTGCCAGGAGCAGGAGGTGCTGCAAGACCCGGCCCCGGTATCGTTTGTCAGACATAAGCGGTGTGGAAGCGGAGGAGAAGCGGAGCTAACCCCTGAAAATAGGGGTCAAAAACGCAGTAATGTCGTAATGCAAGACCTGACCCCGGTGGTTGCAAGACCTGACCCCGGTGGGGTGGTTGCCGGGGCACCGGCATAAATGATATGATGCAAGAGCAAATTTTTTGTCATAAAAAATAAAGAACTGTCAATAGGAGGAACCTGATGAAAGGCCTTAGCACCCAGGAAATAAGGAATGTCGCCTTACTCTCGCACATGGGGGCCGGGAAGACCAGCCTGGTGGAAGGACTCCTTTTCGCCGCAGGAGCTATTTCTCGGCTGGGGAAAGTGGAAGACGGAAATACCGTCTCGGATTTTGACTCCGAGGAGATCAGAAGGCGCTGCTCCCTGCAAGCCACCCCCCTTTACCTCTTCTGGAAAGAACACAAAATCAATTTAATTGATACCCCAGGACTTTTAGACTTTATCGGTGAGATTCAGAGCGCCCTGCCCGCGGTAGAAGGGGCCTTTATGCTGGTCTCCGCAGTGGCGGGGGTGGAAGTGGGAACCGAACTTTACTGGCAGAACCTGGAGAAAAGGAATATTCCCAGGGCCTTTTTCATAAACAAGATCGACAAGGAGAACACGGACTTTAATAAGACCCTTAACGAACTAACCGAGGCCTTCGGCAAATCCGTGATACCCGTACAGATTCCCATCGGGAAGGAAGCCTCCTTTAAAGGGGTTGTGGATCTGCTCAGGATGAAAGCCCTATATTTCCAGGAGCAGACCGGAAAATTCGAGGAGCAGGAAATTCCCGAGGAGCTCAAGAAAGAAGCGGAAAGGGCCAGAGAGAAGCTCATAGAGGCTGTGACTGAATCCGATGACACCCTCCTGGAAAAGTACCTGGAAGGGCAAGAGATCTCTGAGGAAGAGCTCAAGACCGGGCTGCGTAAGGCGATCAGGGAGTGCAAGGTCTTCCCCGTGCTTACAGGTTCAGCCATCAGAAACCAGGGAAGCGCTGCCCTTCTTGATTTTATCCTCGATTACTTCCCTTCGCCTCTGGATTTGGGAGAGGTTCAGGCCACCGACCCGCGCACTCAAAGTGAGATTACCCTGAAGATTGATCCTCAAGGTCCTTTGGCAGCTTTAGTCTGGAAGACCATGGCCGACCCCTATGTGGGAAAAATCAACGTTTTGAAGATTGTTTCGGGAACGTTAAGGCCGGACAGCAGGGTATGGAATTCCACGAAAGAGATTGAGGAGAAGGTGGCACAACCTTTCTACCTCAGAGGGAAGACACAAGAGGGAGCTCAAGAAATTATTGCCGGGGATATCGGTGCTGTGTCCAAACTTGCGGAAACAAAAACCGGGGACACTCTCTGTCTCAAGGATCAGCCTATTCTCCTTCCTCCTATCGAGTATCCCAAGCCCGTGCTTTCCGCTTCCGTGAAGCCCAAATCCAAGGGTGACGAGGAGAAGATCTCCAACGCCCTGGCACGCATGATGGAGGAGGACCCCACAATTGACGTTTACCGAGACACTGAAGTCGGCCAGACCATTCTCTCCGGATTGGGTCAATCGCACCTCGAGGCCACAGTAGAGAGGATGAAGAGGAAATTCGGCGTGGACGTCATTCTGGAACCCCCCAAGGTGGCATATAAGGAGACTATACGCACGACCGTGAAAGCCGAGGGGAAATACAAAAAGCAGACTGGGGGCCATGGTCAGTACGGCCACTGCTTCCTGGAGATCTCTCCCCTGGAGCGGGGAAAGGGCTTCGAGTTCGAGAACCGCATCGTAGGGGGAGTGATTCCCAAGCAATACATCCCGGCAGTGGAAAAGGGTGTGCGCGAGGCCATGGAAAAAGGAGTGCTCGCTGGGTACCCGGTAATCGACATCAAAGTGGCAGTTTACGACGGTTCCTATCACCCGGTGGACTCCTCGGAACTGGCTTTCAAGATTGCCTCTTCCATGGCTTTTAAGAAAGGCGTAGCTGACGCCAAGCCCGTCCTCCTGGAACCCATTATGTCTGTAGAGGTGCGCGTTCCGGAAGCATACATGGGCGACGTGATCTCCGATTTGAACTCCAAGAGGGGGCGCATCTTAGGGATGGAGGCCGTG
>JANLFM010000049.1 GCA_024655865.1 Caldisericota bacterium | reverse complement strand
CTGCTAAAATCTAAAAGGTACTACCTTTTATATTTTAGCAGGAAAGACCCCCCGAGATTGTCTCGGGGGTCTTTTTTATTGAGAAATCAGGTGCCATCCGAGATTCAGAAGTGAGACTTTCACTCTGAGGTTACGAACACCAATTTATCGGCGAAAACAGTATTTATACAAGCTTTAGCTAAGACACTTTCCAAATAAGCCTGTTTGGTCTGAATTTATAGTGGCATTTGAGCCATCAAGATGGAAGCAAAAACCTGGGTCAATTTTAGGAAAATGAAAAGAAGAACCCTCGGTGCAAGATCAATTCAGTCCCCAAAACTTATCTTTGCTCAGAGGAAGGATGACTCAGGGGAAGCCTTACTGTGACCCTCGTTCCTTTCCCGGGTGAACTTTCGAGGGAAATTTCACCTCCGTGAGCTTCAGCAATCAGCTTTGAGACATAGAGCCCTAATCCTGTTCCGGGAATAACCTCCTTTATGGCTTCCCTTCCCCGGCTAAAAGGTTGGAAAAGATGGAGCACTTCCTCGGGTGAGATTCCTTTTCCTTGATCTTCCACGGAGAGGAAAACCAGGCCGCTTTCGTGCCACAGGGAAACCCTCACTTTTCCCTCTTTGGGAGAGAACTTAATGGCATTTGAGAGCAGATTATCTATCATTCTTTCTATCGCTTCCCGGTCTAGGGACATTTCCGGCACCGGCTTCAAGTCGCTTTCAATGGAAACCGAATAATATTGAGTAAGAGGCCCTAAATCCTCTAAGACGCTCTCCACAAGTTTCCTGAGATCAACTGGGACTTTGAGCAGCTTCATTCCCATAATAAGCGAACGCTGGCTGTCGATTAAATTGTCTACCAGCCGCTTCAAGCGCAAGATATTCCCCTCCCAGATCTGGTCATATTCAAAAAACCTTTTCTTCTGTTCTTCATCTGGAATGCCCTTCAATAGTTCTCGGGCAGTCATTATGTTCATCAAAGGGGTTTTCATTTCATGGGATACCGCGAGAATGAAATTTCTCCTGGCATTTTCTATCTCTTCCTCCGCCCTTTTTCTTTCTGTGATATCGCGCCCCAGGCCCAGGTTGCCCACTATTTTTCCTTCCGGAGAACGCAAGGGCACCTTCCTGACCAGAAAAATCAGCTCCCCTTTGGGCGTGGTTTGTTTGAACTCTCCTTCAAATATACCGTTTGAAACAGCTATCTGATCGCTTTCAATATAAGAAGGAGCGACATCCGGAGGATAAAGTTCCCAATCGGTTTTTCCAATTACATCTTCCTCCTTCCGATTCACCAATTTAAGCCAGGCTTTGTTGCAAGCGATGTAGTGGCCAGAAGCATCCTTCATCCACATCGGGTCAGGGGAGGCTTCGATAAATTGCGCCCAGTGGAGCGAGGCTAACTTCAGGGCTTCCTCAGCCCTGATTTGCTCGGTCAAATCGATGAGGGCAACGAGGATCCTTTTTCGACCTTCCTCATCCTCCGGAAGTAAAACGCTCTTCAGGAGGATATGCTTATCTTCTCCTGTGGCAATTCTGTTAATAGTCTCGGCTTCGAAAATCTTCTTCTCCTCAAAGGCGGAGACTATCACATCAATAAAGGTCCTCCTGGCTTCTTCACTGATTACCAGACTCAATCCTTCCCCAATTTCAGCTTGAGATTTTATCTTGAGGAATTCCAGAGTGGCCCTGTTCACGCTTTCCACCCGGACCATGGAAATTAACTTATCCACTTCTTCCCGGTGCCGTGATAGATAGTCTCTGAGGTCCACTGCGCCCTTATTTTGAAGTTCCTCCAGGTGAGCCATAACCGAGGAAAGATCCTCAATCCAGAGAGGAATAGGAGATTCTTCGAAGAGAAGGCGGTAGTTGAGCAGACCCTTTTCTAAGGATTTTTGTGCTTTTTCTAACTCATTAATTCTCCTTGCGAGGATATCCTGGAGCTTTGCTTTCTCAATAGCGACCGAGGCGTGCTCAGCGAGGAAAGAAACGGCCCGAACCTGATCTTCGGAGAAGGGGGCCGGGCTACGAACCCGCCCTACGAAAAATGCTCCTATTACACCCTGCGGGGACTTGAGGGGAATAGAGAGGGCATGATTCATTGAAAAAGAGGAGAACGTGGGGTCTGCCTCTTCCCAAGTTGAGTAATTGGAAACAAGGAGTGGCTCGCCGGAAAGGGAGACCTTTTCTGAAAGATCCTTCTCCAGGGGCAGTTTATAGCCGATTAAATTCTCCGGGAATCCGCGGACTACTGCTAACCTCAGCTCGTCCCTTTCCGCTTCCTTAAGGTAGAGTCCTCCTTTATCCGCGTCGGCGATCCTGCAGGCCTCCTCAACGATTTCTTTAAGCAGAGTATTTAAGTCCTCAAAGGAAGCGATTTTCGGGGCTACTTCTGAGAGACCCTTTAACTCCTGGAGCGCTCGGTCCCGTTCTGCCAACAACCGTAATTTCCCCAGGGTAAGACTCAAGAAGACGCCTATTAACTCCAGTTGGGGAAGTTCCACTTCGTTGAGCTCTTCAGGCTTTAAGCTCTCAACGCCCAGGATACCAAAAGCTTCTTCCTCCTGAGATAACGGGATACAGATCAAGGTACCCTGAACCTCTTGGTGCGAGATGAAATCACACTGGGTATTTTTGATGGAGACCGGTTTTCTGGACTGAAGAACTGAGAATAGAGCTCCATGAGATAAAGGGAGTTCAAAAGGAATTTCCCGGAATCCAACCTGCCCTTGAAGGTAAAACCTGTTCTGTGAGATTAAATAAAGAAATATTTTCTTATATCCGAGGTCCTGGTTTAAAAACGAGAGTGCTTTGCTGTAAACTGAGGATTCGTCAACCTCCCTGGAAACGACCTCAGCAAATTTTTCTAATGTTTCAAGACCCGAACCCGGCATTTGGCTTTTCCGCTTTCCCTTCGCTTCGATTAATTTATTTAATTCAATGGATATTGATTGTCAAGGTGGGTACTGGGAGGCGGTTCCATGTGGTTCTCCGAAGATCTTAATGCGCGGGCAAAGCAAAGATAGTGAGGCGAGAAGGGGGGCTGAATGACCGACCATTCTTTATATAGGTCAAACGATAAGATGCGTGTAAACATTCAGTTTCCTAAACTCTTCCAGTACTCCTCCTGCTCTTTGAGCCACTCTGCAAGAGAAATTTGTTTGCGTCTTTTAAGGTTCTCAATGTGATATCCCGCAGGATAGCCTGGCCGGTCATCCGGGACGAAAGAGGAGAGTCGGGCACAAGGAAAATCCGGACATTCTCCACAGTGCTCCAGGAAGCGCAGGCTCAAACAATTGATAAAGTAGCAGTCAGTCTGATCAGGACCACACCCATCGCAGCTTTCAAGATAATTGGGACATTTTCCGCACCAGTCCCCGCAAGCCCCTGCCAACGAACTCCTCATAGGCCAAATTATAAAAAGGGGAGGAAAATTTGCAATGTCTTAGATCTTACCCCTTCAGTTTCACGGAAACATAAAAAAATCTGGAGTGAAGCTGAAATCCTAACTTCTCTGCCAACCTTCTTGAAGCGATGTTCTCAGCGGAAACCCGATAAATGGGAACCTTCCCTTCTCTTAAAAGGTCCTCCACAATTGCGGAGACGACTTTCAGGCCGTAGCCCTTCCCCCTGTGTTCCTCCTCGGTCTTGAGCCAGGCAATCTCCGCCCACTTTTCGGTTTCAAACTGGGTCCCCCCGTAAGAAACCAGTTTATCTCCCAAAAAGAGGCCGTAAAAGGTTTCCAGGGAAATTTTTTCCTGACCCACCTGATAGGAGATAGGGGAACCTCGGGGGATCAGAGGGCGTACCCGGGCGTCCCTGACCGGAACAAAGTTTTCCTCTTTCAGCACGTAAACCAGGTACATTTCTACTTCACGGACAATGAAGCTGATCTTGAGGGGTTGGAGGAAGTTGTACTCCGTATGAATCAGGTAACTTGGCAGGGATAGGCTGCGGAGAAAAGGCATGGCCGACTCCGGTTCTCCCCCTAAAAATACCTTGCGCGCCGAAGGCAACTCGATTAGATAGGAAGGATCCCGGAACATAATACGAGCTTCCTGGCCGCTCTGGAGGTGGTAAAGGATTTCAAAATTGGCAATTGTATCCCTTTCAAAAAATTCCAAAATAGCGGTCAGTTGCTCGTTCATTTTCCAATTATTCATATAAGAAAAGAGCAGGAAAGGTCAACGGGTACCCTCAGCCTTCCAGGCCAAAGTAAGGATCTCCCTGGTAGGGTCGTAGAAGATTGCCTGGCAGGAATTCTCGCTCCTCTCGTAAAGGTAGAGCTTGAACCCACTGGGTCCCTGATTCTCGTTCCAGATGTAGGTGACGAAGGCGAAAAAGCGCGAGGAATCGGACCAGGAAGCGCTCACAGGCGAAAGGCAGTCACCCTCCAAATTGACAATGAAGGTCTTCTCCTCTTTCAAGAAATAAATTCCCAAATCGGCTTGAGGAGGGGCATTCTCTCCGGGCCTCTTGCGCTCAGAGGGAGTAGCGAAAGCCAGAACCTCCCCGTCCGGGGAAAGATAGGGAGAAGCCCCTTTTGCCTCTACTTGCCACTCCTTTCCTTCCCGGGCAAGATAAATTTCTGAAAACACTTCCTTCTGGGAGTCATAGCTGTAGATAATGTGACCATCAAGGCTCCAGCTTTCACCCCCGGTAAGCGCTCCCTGGAAAGAAAAGGCATTTTCCCGGAAGAGGGTTTCCCTTTTTTCCTTCAGGTTGTAAATGAAAAGGGAGTAGGTCCCCGAAGAGGTTTTTCTCTGAAAAAGGAACTCCCCACCCTCTGGAGACCAGGAAAGGAATTCCTCAGAGGAATCCTCAGAAAGGGCGGGACGAAAGAGGGAGGGATTCGGCTCCTTTAAATCCATGAGGTAAATTTTTGCCAGGCGCTTTTTCCCGGAACTCTCCCAGATCCTTAAGGCTAGCTCCTTCTGGGGAGAGATGCTTAAGGGAAGAACCCCTTTGGGCATAATGAAACTATCCTCTATTCCCTCTGAAGAGAGCAAGTGCAAGATCTCACGCTCTTTGCCAATCTCCCTGACTGCCAGCGGAGCCTCAGGGAAAGAAGGCTTAAGGAAAATCATGGTCTGGGAGCTTTCTTTGACTACCTGCTCTTTTCCGTTATTTAAGGAATAAAGCGCGGATTTTGTGGGAGTTCGTGTTAAAAGATAGAAAGAATCGCCGCAAGGCGCAAAATCCACAAGACCTGGCTTTTCATATAGCTTCTCGGTTTTCCCCTCGATCGCTTTGAAGAGCTCTCCCCTGTTTTCCAACCTGGAATAGGAAAGGAAATAGAGGATTTCCTGGGGCTGTGTGGAGCAGGAGCACAAGAAACAAATAAGAGCAACCAGAACAAGGAGAGGAACCCATCTGGCTCGCACTCCTACCTCCCTTATCTTGTTCTTTCTACAACATAGGGCTCTTTGGGTTTCACTACCGCGAATTCAGGGATAAAACCGCGAACGGAGAGGCAGGGATAAATGATTGCGCCCCTTCCCAAAATGGTGCCGGGATTTGTGACCACGTTGCACCCGGTTTTGGCGTCGTCTCCCAGGATGGCGCCGAACTTCCTCAATCCAGTAGGGAACTCCTTCCCCTCAAGGCGTACCACGACTTCTCCCTCTATGTTCTTCAAATTTGCCAGCCTTGTTCCTGCTCCCAGGTTCACCCGATTTCCCAGCACGGAATCCCCGACATAATTGAAGTGGGCAGCATTAGCCTGGTTGAGCATGATGGAGTTTTTAATCTCGGTGGCGTGACCGATGACGGAATTCTCCCCTACCAGGACGTTTCCTCGCACGTAAGCTCCATGGCGTACGATGCTCCCCCTGCCGATGTAAGCAGGACCTTTAATCAGGGCCCCAGGTTCCACAACGGCCTCCGGACCAAGGTAGATATCGTTTCCCAGAAGAAAGGCGCCCTCCATCACCTGGCCGTAGATCCCGGGCTCGAGAAACTGCTCCAGAAAAGGGCCAATTTTGGGAAGGACTTCCCAGACGAACTCCAAGTCCTCGAAGATCTTTTTGAAAGGACAGTCACTCAAATCAAAAAATTGAGAATGATGAAACAATTGTCTCATAGGCTTATTATATTAGAAAAAGCCTCATTTAGGTGAACTTTAATTACTGAGTTTTTCCGAGAATCTTTCTTGCAAATAGGGGAATATTACAGCGTAAGAGGCTGGTGTTAGAATAATTGAGCGTCAAGAAAAATGTTTAGGAGGTAGAGATGAAGGAAATAAAGGTGGAGGTTGCCCCGGAAGTAAAGATGGGAATTTACTCGAATACGGTGCGCATCTCGCACACCCCCTTTGAGTTCGTAATGGACTTTGGCCGGACCACTCCCGATGAGCAGGATCTGATCCACATCGTTTCCCGGATCGTAATGAGCCCCCAGCACACCAAGGCCTTCCTTCAGGCCTTAGAGGAAAACGTACGCCGTTACGAAGCCCAGTTCGGATCGATCAATTTGCCCGCCCGTCCCGCATCAGGAAAAGGTCCTGAGTTTGTACAGTGAATTCTTTAA
>JANLFM010000048.1 GCA_024655865.1 Caldisericota bacterium | reverse complement strand
GGTAGGGATTAAATTTTTGAGCAAACTGAATACCTTATCCGTAATCTTATGGGTGAAATCAACAAGGCAGAATTCCTAAAATCTTGGCCCTCGTCAAGGACATGGAATATTGAAGAGAATAAAGTTTTCACCGGTAAAATTTAATTTTGAATCTTCCTCTTGACAAACATTTGTTCGATAGTTTAAAGTAAGGGGCAGGAAGCAGGGCCTCTCCCAAGGCTGTTGGGGCCCTTTGAGCTGAGGCAACGAGGGCCCAGATTCCCACCATGAAAGCACAGGGTGTTTTCGTGGGGTCCCCGGAAAAACGGGAAGCGTTTTCCGGGGGTAATTGCAGGGTCGGCGGAAGTCGGCCCTGTTTGCATTTAGGGCCCGGAAGGGGTACCCCGGAACGGGCTCGGTGTTCTGCCCCTTAAAGGGGCGCGGGATGGACCCAGGGACGAGGAAAAGGTTCCCCTGAAAAATGCCTGGGGTTTTTCGGGGGAAATGGAAAGGAGGATTGGGAAATGGTGAACGAGAATCCCATCAGCAAGAGGCTCACCCTGAAGCTGAACAAGGGGACCGATCCGGAGAGCGGGAAGGTGATCGTGGGATCCCTCTCCGTCTCCAGGATCAAGACCGAGGCCCTGGCCGAGGACCTCTACCAGATGGCGGAGGAACTGGCGGGGCTGCTGCAGTACCCCCTGTACACAGTTCAGGTGGTGGACACGGTGGAGCTCCTGAGCATTTAAGGAGCAGGTTTAAAAAGCGGCCCTTCCTGGGGGAGGAACGGAGCTGGCCTTGAAGGGGGCTGAAGGACAAGGGGAGATTCCCCCGGGGATTCAGCCTGAGGAGACAGGGCCGGAGGGATTCCCCAAGGGGAGGGCAGTTGAGGCACAGGCCGGGGGACCGCATGGGGGATCTTCCGGTTTTGGAAAGGAGGTGGAAAGATGGCCAAGGTATACGCACCGCTCATGTCCATCGATGCTTCGGGGACCTACGCCAACCAGCTCGTCTACGCCAAGTGGAAGGGGATCAGGTACGTAAGAAACCACGTGATCCCCATGAACCCGAGGACCGCGGAACAGATGGTGATCAGGAACGCCTTCAGCGCGGCGGTGAGCCAGTGGCACCTGGAGGATCAGACCACGAGATCCGCCTGGGAAGCCGCGGCTCTGGCTTCAGGGAAGCCCATGAGCGCCTTCAACCTGTACGTGGGAAGGTTCGTCTCCTGGGTGAAGGAGAACAGCACCAACCCACCCAGCCCGTTCCTGCCGACCTCCACCCCGTAGTCGGGGGTCGGACCTGAAGGTTCCCGGGTATCCGGACTGAGGGACAAAGGAAAGAAAGGAGAAGGAAATGGCTGAGACCAGGACTTACCTCAAGCTGGTCTTCAACACTGAAGGGGGTGGGACGCACACCATCTCCCTCCGCGACCCCAGGAACAACCTGACGAGCGCTGAGGTGGCCCAGGTGATGCAGGACATCGTCAGCAAAAACGTGATCCTGGCGACCACCGGGGAGCTGACGGGGGTCAAGGAGGCCTACATCTCAGGGACCACCGTCACCCCCCTTCTGCCTTAAGGCTGGCTTGAGAAAGACAGGCTGAGGGGATCTGGGGATCCCCGAGGAAAGCGGTAGAAAGTGAAGCCGGGGTTCAATTCCGGCGCGTGGGGGAGAGGGGCGGATTAGGCCCCCGTAGAGGGCCCTGGGCTCTTTTCCGGGAAAGGCCTGCCCGCCCCTTGATTGAGGCTCCGGGGGAGCCTCGGGGGAAGGCCCGCTTCCGGAGGTTCTATAAAGTAACCGGGGAAATACCGGCAGTTACCCAGGGAAATGCGCCAGTTTTTCGGGGCATGAATGGGGTCCCGGAAAAAGGGGGCTCCCAGGGAAAATGGAATATTTCCCTGGAGCATGAACCGGTCCCGGAAAAAGGGGCCCCCAGGAAGAAAGGGGAATTTTCTCGAGCAAAAATCGGGGTAATTAAAGGGGTTCCCAGGGGAAGGTTTCACCTTCCCCTGGGGCATAAAGGAGGTGAAGAAATGGAGATTTCCAGTTGGACGAAGCTGGCCGTGGTGGTGATCGTCTGCACTGCGGCGATCATCCTGGGATATGCGGGGAAGCTGGATTCCCAGGCGGTGGTGGCTCTGCTTTCCGCTTCCTTGGGCTACGTCTTCGGGAACGCCCACGGGGTAATCTCGGCGATCTCCAGCAAGGGCTCCCAGGGGATCAGGGGAGATGTCCCCGGAGGGAACGGTCCCGGTGCGTTTTCCTCGACGGGCCAGGACACTCTTGCGGGAAAGTGAGGACAGGGAAAAGGTGGAAGGCCGGGGAGAGGTTTTCCCTGGGGACGGGGAGAGCCTCGGTGGAGGAAGTCTTGGGAGGCTCAGGGGGGAAGGTTGGGAGAGGCTCCGCGGTGAAGGCCCTTTTCCCTGGGGATGGGGAATGGGAGGCCACCGAGGGAAAAGGGTTTTCTCCTTTAAAGCCTGGAAAGGAGGGTTTCAATGAAGATCGGGATTGATCCCGGACACGGGAAGGATGGGGACCCCGGGGCCATAGGCCCATCGGGGTTGAAGGAGGCTGACGTCACCCTGGCTTTGGCGGTTCACCTGGGGAACTTCCTCCTGCCCTGGGGGATGAGGCCCTGATCTGCGACCGGGGCCTGTATTCCTCGGAGAGGGGTGCCCAGGCTTCCAGGGAGGGCTGCGATATCCTGATCTCCCTGCATTCCAACTCGGGAAGCCCCCAGGCCAGAGGGATTGAGGCCTGGTTCGCCCACGGGAACGAAGAGGGAAAGAGGCTGGCGAGCGCGGTCCTAAAAGTTCTGCTCTCGGAGACGAAGGCGGTCTCCCGGGGGATCAAGGACGATGCGGACTGGCACCCGGCGAGTGACCCCACCTGGACGGAAGGGATGGGGGTCCTGAGGAACTTCAGGGGGCCGGGGGTACTTCTGGAGGTCATGTTCATCTCCAACCCCGAGGAGGAGAAGCTCCTGCGCTCATCCGAGTTCCTCAAGAGGTGCGCCTACGCCATCGCCCTGGGGGTCAAGGACTTCATCAGTTCCTGGAAGAGAGGGAGTGGGGATTCAAGGAGCGGGAGCGCTCAAGGGGACTGCCTGAAGGGGAGCGAGGGGTCCCTAGGCTCTGCGGGTGCGGGGAGCTCTGCTTCGGGTTCGGGGAGTCCTGCTCAAGGCGAGGGGCAAGGCTCCGGCCCCGGGGGTTCCGGGAGTCCTTCTCCTGGGGAGGGATTGTGCAGTGGATCCTCGGGTTCAGGGAGTTCGGGTTTTTGGGAATCCCCTCCGTGCGGGAATGGGTCACCTGCCCCGGAGCCCTTTCCCGACCTCTCCCCTACTCTCTGGGACGGCAAGGCGCGGAAGATGTTGCTGGTTCTTCACGATCTGGGAATCGTCACGGGCTACGAGGACGGGACCTTCAGGCCGGAGCAACCTATTACCAGGATGGAAGCGGCAAGCATAATTTATCAGGCTTTGGTTTATCTGGGTAAACTCCCTACCCTTTAGTAATGACGAAAGAGGGCCAGCAAACCCTTTCGACAAAAGCTGACAAAAACCTCCGTGCCTATTCCAGAATCCCCTCAACTGAAGAGAAACCATGAGGCCAACCAAAATTTCTAAATTTTTCAGTTGGCGATTTCTCTGTGAAAAAAGAGGAATATTGAAGAACCATTAAAAAAACCTGGGGGAGAAAATTCGAAAAATACTCATAGTTCAATTTCTGGATCCAAGCCCAGAATTTTCTCATGGGAGGTAATCACTAATTTCTTCTTCATTTTTCCGGGCTTTGCTCCAATATGATTGTCATCTGGATAGAGGACTTTGAAATCCGGATAGTTATTCCTCAGGTTCCAGCCTATAGAACCCTCGATATGCCTGCGGATATTTAAATCAACATTAAGTTCAGCAAAGAATACATCCAGGGAATTAATATATTCAATTACTTGGGAAGCTTTTTCCTGATATACCCTTAAAAGGTCTTCAATGGGGAATGAGGATTTTAATCGCCAGAGCCCCCTCCAGATTACAACCTGTCTCCCTTCTCTTGCCTGAGGAACGTCGAAAATCCCGTAATTCAGCCCCAAAAGGTTAATGAGGTGCTCTCTGTGCCGCTTGGCAAAATTGCCGGTCTCCCCGATATAGTGAATTAAATAACCGAAATTGGATTTGATCGTCCAGAGATAAATTCCCTTTGATCGGGCATATTCACATTCAAAAAGGGAGTTGGATTTATTCAAAAAACTAAATGGCCCACGGAAATGAAGTTCTATAGTGCCCATATTCTCTCCTTGAGATATTTCCCCTTAAATTTGAATAACTTCTCTTTGGGTTCCAAAATTGGGATTTCAAGAAAACCCGAAAGTCCGAGTAATTGAAAACCGAAAGCATTACAAACCAGGCCTCTGGAGAGAATCAAAGAGGTACTCCTCTTTTTAGCGAGTCGTTAAGTTTTTTAATCATGAATCCGAGACCGGGACAACCATTTAAGGGAGAATAAACTTCCTTTTGAGGGAATAAATCCTCAATGATGCGGACATAATTCTTCCCACCCAAAATCACGATCCTATCAAAAGATGCAAGGCCCTTTTCTTGGACTTGATTGGAAAGCTCCTTTTGAGAGATGGGGTTTGTTCTTTTGTCGTTAAAACTTACATCGTAAGGACCCTTAACTATTTCTTCTGGAAACAGAAATCCATATTTTGCGGAAAGAATGCACCAAGAGAAGGGGTAAAATTTTTCGGCATATTCTCTACACTTTTGGGAAAAGGGTCCGATATACACATTCCTGGCTTGGGTGGGCCCCGCTTTTGGGTCTTTATCCCATATCTTTTTCTTCCCACAAGGGACAATGCACAAGGTTTTCACGTGCTCAACTCAACCATATTTTTAGCTATTTTGATCTGCCCTTTTAAGCAAAACTCCCTTGCAACACAGTCTGGGAATTGGGAGCAATTATTAGTGGTTTTTTCTCGGGACTGGCAACCGTACTTAGAGAGATGCCAAAGAGGTTCATCCAGGTCTAAAGCTATCATCTCCCTGTCTTTAATCTTCAGCCCTTTAACGCTCTCCAACCAAGCCTTTCGAATATCCTCGAATAATTCTTCTAACCTTCCTCTGAACCGCCCTCTCACTACTCCAGTGGTTAATGTCGCTCTGGCCACATGTATATCTACGGGAATAGGAACCTTATCCAAATTTCTCAGCTGGGATATACCAAGGTTGTCCCTAAGCATCCTCAGCCACAAGGGGCCGATCTTGTCTCCCCGAAGGTAGGGATAATCCCACTCGGCCTTTCCCCCAGATTCGTGGGAATCGCCTTTCAACCGTTTCAAGATCTGTATTGCATCCCAATTGCAGTCTTAAAGGAAATTTCGAGGGTCACCCTCCCATTTTTCAAAAAAAGAAATCCCCACACTCCGCCAAATTAAAGCATCTTTTTCTTTCTTTTTAGATAACCCATGTTTCTGCATGTCCTTAATTATTTTGTCTAATGGTACTTCGTAGAGTCGCTTGGGAGAAAAGAGATACCTCGTCTCAGGGTCTTCATAGGTTTTTCTTGAATTCCCCCACAAGGAAATGGCATCGCGCTGGTAGTCGATGGAAACGGTGAGAGTGATGAAGAGCAGATGTTCCAGGGAGCCCTGAACAACACCCTCCGGCCTTAAATCCTCGGGCATATCCTTTCTCCCGTGAATTCCAATGGAGGAGAAAGCGGAATAAAGGCGGTCCGCTACCCTTTTCCCTCGTTCTGGGTCAATTATGAGCGACATTCCCTGAAGCCTCCTATTAAAATGCTTTGAGGGTTTGCTTACCCATGATATCACTCGTTTTCCCTTTTTTCTTCAATTCTTTTGGTTTTTCTTTATCGTTTCCCTATTCTGGCGGGGCCTTTGTATTTGTCAGCCAGGAAAGGGTCTCAAACAAACCTGAGGCTCCCCTACTGACCCGTTGAATTTCGCGCGGAAAGCCAGACGGGAAGAACCATCAAGGGCTATCTGATGGAAGCGTTTCAGAAAGAAATTCTGAGGATCACCCGCCAGGTTTGGTACGACATTGGATCCGTAGAAGTTCAGGTAGGAGAAGAGTAGAGTGGAGCCTTGCGCACGCGCAAATAGGAGAGAATGGCCCTCCGGGTCTTCTGGGAGATGGGAAGGAGGCGCTCCCCCGTCTTTCCGCAAACCCGGACCAGGTTCTCGTTCAAATTTAGGTCCTCTAAGGTGAGGCTGCAAAGCTCACCCGGGCGTATCCCGGTATCCAGAAGGAGGAAAAAGATGGCCTGGTTTCTCAGGTTGTTCCTTTCGGTGCGCCTGATAGCCTCCAAGACCTTCTGCAGGTCGGAAGGGGTGAGGATGTCCACGAGCAGATGCGGCGTCTTCTGCATGGGGATCCCCCGCATGGGGTTTGAGGAGATGAGCTCCTGAGAGTGCGCCCAGCGGAAGAAAACCCTAAGCGCCCTGAGATAGCAATTCACGCTCTCCGGGGAGTTGCCCCTTTCCTTCAGGGCCTGAATGAAGGAAAGGATGTCCTGCTTTTCAATGGGAGACCTTCCTCCCTGATGCTCGAGGAAGCGCCCCAACTTGTCCTGATAGTAGAAGATGGTCCGGGGAGAGAGACCTTTGAGTTCTGAGAAGCGCAAAAAAAGGGAAACTAACTGTCCTGCTGACGTTTGAAAAACACTAAAATTTTTTGAGCCTGTAGCCCGCATCAAATCTAACCTCCAGGGGAACCCCCGACCCGCTGATTACGATTCAGCAGCTCTACCGCTGAGCTACGCCGGC
>JANLFM010000047.1 GCA_024655865.1 Caldisericota bacterium | reverse complement strand
CTCCATCCCAGAGCTAAAAGTTGCAATATTTCCTTTTCCCTCTCCGTTAAACCTTCCATTTAGGAAACACCTTTCGTCGTTGTCTTTTTGTTTTTAAAGACGAGGGAAAAGGAAATTCTGTACGCCTAATCTTCGACTCTCAAGGAGAGGGTCTCAACTTGGCCTTGCCAGCGGATAGTCAAGGTCAGCTCGTCACTCCGATTTAGAATATGCTCCTTCCGGCCAGTAGAGGAGCTGGCTACTGCCCAGCGTCCTTTTTGGAACTCAAATCCGGAGCCGGATGCCCCCAAAGTCTGGCTTTTCAGGTCCCAGGAGACATCCAGGGCTTTTTCCTCCGGTCCTTGAAAGCAAAGATATAGTTTGGACCAGGTGATGCTATCGTATTCCAGGCGTTTGGTTTCCGGATTATCGTAGAAGACTTGCTTGTAGGAGTAATCGAGCTTTGCTTCCCAGTGTGCGCTTTTTCCCTCAAAGAGATAATGGTCAGTACGAACATCTACTCTGGAGGCACATCCCCCAAGGAAGAGGATGAGAAGTAGTGCGGCTAACCAAATAATTCTGCTATTTTTGCCACGCACTTCGGACCTCCTTGCCGATGACATTTTTTTCAGAGATTCTCTTTCCTTCCTCTTTATTACAGTATCATGACTGATGTTAAATCCTTGTTAAATCGAGGGAAGGAAAATTTTAAAAGCGGTTCCCGCATTGGGACTGCTTTGCACCTCAATTTTCCCCCCATGTAATTCCACTATCAGGCGAGTAATAGCCAGGCCCAGCCCTGTTCCCTCTTTGTAAAGTTTTCTTGCTTGGGCGCCTCTGGAGAAAATCTCAAAGATAGAATCTTGTTCATCAGCCGGGATTCCGACCCCGTTGTCCTCAACTTTAACCACTACCCATTCCTCTTCTTGGAAATAAGTGACCCTCACATATCCTCCCGGGCGGTTGTACCTGATACCGTTCTCAATTACATTCTTGAGCGCCCTGAAAAGGAGAGCTTCATCGGCAAAGCACTGTGTATTCCTTTCTGCCTCCACCAAAACCCTAACATCTTTTTCTCTGGATAAAGGGAGCAGCTCGTGCCTGATCTCTTCCAAAAGAGGGGCAAGAAAGACCCAGGATCTCTCCAGTTCTTTCTCCCCTTTGGACAGAAGGAGTAAATTTTCAACTATTTCTTCCAGGCGGCTTAGGGCTTTCTCTATGGTTTTCCCCATTTCTTGGTATTCTTCTGCTGTAGCTTCCTTATTCTGGAGGACTACCTCCAGATTTGTGCGCATGGTAGCCAGTGGGGTTCGCAATTCATGAGCAACAGAGGAAGAGAACCTTTCCTGATCACGGAAGGATTTTTCCAAACGCTCCAACATAGTGTTAAAGGCATCAGCTAAGGCCTTTACTTCATCGGCAGATTCCGGGAAAGAAAGCCTTCTTTCCAAAGATCGGGCGGAGATTTCTTTTGCCGTTTGTGAAACCTCTTCCAGCGGACGAAGAGTCCTTCTTGAAAGAAAATAGATCCCTATACCCCCCAAAACGGTGGTGAAAAACAGGAGGCCGATAGAGAAAACGCGCAAGTTTTGGAGAGTTGATTGGGCAAGCCTCCTGGCTTCGATTATCTCACTTGGAGTTACAAATTGGATCACAGCGCTTGGGGTTGGAAAAGAACCTTCCACAGCAGAAGTAGAACTTAAAGTATAAAAATTTTCCGGAAAGGGTTCTCCAAGGAAGGAAAAATTGATATACCGCGTTACAAAAAAGGTCGCGGCAAGATTGACGAAGACCAGGGAGAAGCAGTTCAGAAGAAAGAGAACAATTATGCTAATAGCCACCAATTTTCCCTTTAGGGTAGGAGGCTGGGAAAAAATTTTAAACAGGGAACTAAATTTCAATTTTCACCCCTTTTCAGCCGATAACCGACCCCGGGAAGAGTCTCGATGTACTTAGGATTTTGGGCATCGTCGTTAAGTTCCTTTCTCAAAGAGTGAATGTGGACCCTGAGGTTTGCGGTGAAGAAATCCAGTTCCTCTTCTCCCCAGGCGTGCTCTAACAACTCCTCCTGGCTGATCACTTCTCCTGCCCGGCGCATTAAATATTCCAAAATACAGAATTCTTTATTCCTCAGCTCCAGGCGCCGATTTCCCTTGAAGACCGTGCGGGAAGAAGGATCGAGCTTCAAATCACCTACTTGCAGAATTGGCTCCTTTGTGGGCAGGTCTCGCCTCAGGAGGGCTCTGATACGCGCCAGAAGTTCTTGGAAGTGAAAAGGTTTAGCTAAATAATCATCCGCCCCCATATCTAAACCCATTACCTTGTCTTTCAGGCGCTTGCGACAAGTTAAAATGAGAATCAAGAGTTTGGGTCTCCAAGCTCTCAGGGTCTTACAAAGCTCGAGGCCATCGATATCAGGTAAATTGAGGTCGAGAACCGCCAGATCGTACTCATTGAATTCTATTTTTTGAAGAGCCTCTTCGCCCAGTAAAGCGATATCCGCAGCATATCCATTATTTTTAAGCCCTTTGGCCAGGGCTTTTGCTAAATCGAATTCATCTTCTATAATTAAAATCCGCATTTTTTAATATTATTTTATAAAGGATGTTAAATCCCTGTTAAATGTAAAATCCCTGTTAAATCGAGTAAGGAGAATCGTGTAACCTGTCGTTTGGGAAATGTCCGTCCCTGAGTAAATAATTGATTCATAGAAGCCTTTAGAGAGCAGTTCAATTCCTAATGATCTTTCTCCAGAATAGGCACCGCAGACAATTTCACCTGGAAGAAGTCCCATTAGGGCAAGGTAAACCGAAAATACCATAACCAGCTTTGGTGAATCCTTTTAATACACCCTCTCTTCCTTGCTTTAATTTTTGGACAATTGCGCCCTGAATCACAAGAAGAGAACTCCTTGCCCCTTTCCTCACGGCTGTACTTGGAACTCCAGGTTTTGCTCTTGGGAGATGAAGGAAAAAGGAACTAACTGCTGGCAGGTAAGGATGTGCCTGCCAGGTGTCAGAGCAGGCAGGTAGAGGGCCTCTTGAAAATGACCCTCCTTCGGATAGAAGACACGTTCGATCCCCAGGGGTCCATGGTTTTGCAAGTCCACCGAGACCAAGAGGAACGAGGAGAGCGAGGGCACTGTTCCATACAGAATGATTGGCTCTCCCCGCTTAACAGCTTCCCTTTCCAGATAAACTTGCATTGTCCCCGTAACCTGAGGAACTTCTTGGGCTTGAGGAGGGGTAAAGGGTTCAATCTCCCCAAACGAGAGCGAGGTCAAATTTCCCCAGCTCATTACCGCTTCCAGGTTCCCCAAACGGAAGATTTCCTTTTCAGGGTAACCGGTCTGCTCATCTATTTCTTGGAAAAATTCCGCTGAAGGGCTACGCCCCCACAAGGAAGAGAAAGCGCTCTTGGGGAAAAGCTGGAGCAGTGTTTTACTATTTCGGTTGATGACTTCCGCAGTAAAATTTTGCTCCAGGAATTTCAAATGATCGGCCAACAAATAGCGGCTCCGCTCAGGAGGGAGGGAGTAAAAACTCCAAAATATCTTCTTTTTCTCGGCGGGAAAGTACTGCCAGACCCCCTGATTATCTGCAATTAACTCATCCACCGTTCCATTTTCTTCATTCGTAGTCTGAATGCGAAAGTTAGTGGGAGAAATATACCAGATTAGAGCTTTTTCCTTTTCCACCGTCTCTCCGTTTATTAAAGCTTCAAACTGAACAGTGTAAAAGTAAGGAGAGGGCCCAATAAAAGTCCTCGAATAGTAAAGGGCAAGAAGGTTCGGAGAAAAGGGAGGAATCAGCAGAAAGAGAATCAAAAGCACGATCAAAATCAAGCCCGCAAAAATCAGAACAGGCCTCCATGAGGAGCGACGGGGAATAAACCGGGAAACACGGGGTTCAGGAAGACCTCCCTGGAGTAGCTTGAGAAGGCGAGCAACCGGTAGCAGGGAGCGAATTTCCCGATCATCCTTCAACTCTTGATAAGGGGGATGGCGTTCTTTAATTAAAGCCTCTATAAGGCGATCCGTTTTCTCTTCAGGAGCTTTTTTATTCCTCATTTTCTTCATATCTCAAAAGTCCTTTTTCTTCCAATTTGTGACGCAGGGAAAGGAGGATATCCTGTTCCATGCGCTTAACAGCTCTGCGGTCACAACCTAAAAAAAGGGCTATTTTTCTCACCGACCACTTACAGGTGAAACGCAAGTAGAGGACATCCTGCCACTCTAAAGGCAGTTCCCTTACACATGCTTTTAGGTAAGAGAGCACTTGCTCCTGAAGCAGGCTCTCTTCCCACTGAGGATTATGGGCCAAATTTTCCTCTTCCAGTAAAACGAAGGTGAGGTCTTTCTGGCTGCGAAAACGGTCAATAGTAAGGTGGCGCAGGGTGATGCGCAGATAAGAAAAAAACTGGCTTTCATTATCACCCCGAAAGTTCTCAAGATGAGCAAGAACACGGCAAAAGGCCTCTTGAACAAGATCTTCCGCTTCCTGTCTGTTAGCCGTAAAGCGGTAGGCATAACGAAAAAGTGGTACCCAGTATTTGGCGCAAAGGAGATCTATGGCTCTTTGTTCCCCGTTTCTGGCCCGTTCTAATAGACTCTGGACGCTATCATTAACATTCTTTCGGGTCACTATGCCCTCCAATTCATTGTAACATAGCACAGAGGCCATTTTTTATCTCCTCCATATCATGAAAAAGCCACTCTAAGTCCAAACTAAAATCCTCAAAATCAACTTTTTCCTATGTGTTTTTGCTCAGACACTGAGCTCTATTCAAATCTAATTCCTTAAGGCCCCCAAAGCATGTGCACAAGGTCAAAAATGGAGAAGGAGACAAGGCCAACGTCTGGAGAGGGAAATCTTTTTAACAGGTATTTACCATCAGTTGTCTCCAAAATTGGGTTTAAAATGGCCACCGCTTTTCCTGCTTCTCTGGAAGTGGGAGCCAAAGAGAAGGTGATTAAAGCACCTTTTTGGGGAGGCACAACTATCTCCTGGGGAAAATTGAGGTTCTTATCCGGTATCACAACCCTGGGATAGGGTTCCTCCCTGATTTGATTTATATCAAAAGCGGTAAGAATTTTTTCCTCCACCTGGAAGGAAGAAGGATCAATAGTGTAAGGAAGATCAGGAGGAAGGTGAATGCCCTTAAGGCGAATGGTTTCCTGACTGGCATTCTGGAAATAGAATTTATAAAGGGGATTACAGCCAGGGCGCAAAAATCTCATGCTGACAAGGAAACGGCCTTCTTCCACGAAAATGCAGGAGGATTTGGGAAGGATTTCCCAGTTGAGATTCCCAAGGTTGAGGCTCTTTACCGCACCAGAGGGTAAATGCAGGATTAAGGAGGAGAACTGGTGCAATCCTGGAGAGAAGTCCAGGATATCCAGGCCAGCAGAGGATCCTGCAGTAGTTTTTTTGCTGGGAAGGAAGATTTCCAAGGTGGAGTCCTTTTTTTGTGCGGAGATGGGGACATCCTCTCCGGCTCCCCGGAGCTCTCCCTGAATTTCTTTGCCCTCGTCCAAAGCCAAAGAGCGGTACGGATTTAACTGCAAGCTGTATTGAGGGTAAGAAAAATCTTCAGAATAAGCAGCATAGAAGTTGACCGGAATTACCTCAGGGCCAAAAAAGTGTAAGCGGAAAAACGGAAGGAGGGCATCATAGGGAAGCCCAAGTTTTAAGGGAACGCTCACTAACCCTACTGCGAAAATTACGCAGACAAGGAAAACGAAGAGGAAGAGGAATTCCCACCTTATGCGTTTTCTTCTTTTGCTTGTTCTACTCATTTATCCCATTTCCCAATTTTGGCTCCGGCGGAAAAACCCCGCCGGATTTTTTTAATTACAAGCCGAAAGTGTAAAAACTTCCACCACCAGCATAGACATAGATATCCAGCCAAGGGTAGTTAGAGGTTATAGGGTAACCTGGTGACACACCATATGAGAACCACCCTTTGACATACTTATAAAAAGTGATTGGACTCACATAATATTGTTGGTTTGCTACGATTCCCTGATACCACCAGAGTGGTGCATATACTTCTTCCCAGGTAGAGGGAAGAACGCTTGTTATTTGTGTAGTATCCCAAGACCAATCGATACGACAAAAAAATCCCCCAATTGCGTTTCCCAAATTACTATACATAATATTGGGAAATGTCCTGGTGGTGGAGCCGGGCGTATAGTTTGTGGCATTGCTTGGTTGGAGATTACTTTGTATTCCCGAGGAATTTTTCATTACATATACTTGGTTGATGTAATTATAGAGATCGGGAAAAGCCCCTTTGACTATCTCTTCCAAAAACTCCTTATTCCACTGCATGCAACTGGGGTCGAAGTGCGCAATAATTTTTTCCAGGTTGTTCCTGAGTTCCCCTTTGAATTCTTCATCGCTTAAGGAGAGCACCCGCGCCTCTTCCTGCTTCCACCATTCCGGAGGGCGGATGTCCTTATGGAAATCATATGGCGGCGTGTCCCCATCATAGGCGAAGGAGACCAAATAGGCCCCCATGTAGAGAGATTTCAAACGAAACTCTGGGCTGAAAGCTGTTTCATTAGAATAAGCACCAGAGACAATTCCACCTGGGAAAAGCCCCATTGTCACAAGAAAAACCAATCCCACCACAACTAGCCCTTTGATAACTTCCCTTTTCATTTCATTCACCTCCAAATTTTTGGGTTCTCCTTATATGCACCCTCTATTTGGAAGACGAGCTTACACTCAAAAATGTGCAGCTTTTTCGAAAATTTTTTTAACTCTTGAGGACGAGGGACTTCCTCTTTGCCTTCTTATTCTCCTCATGTAGAGCTTATCTCTATACTTTATAAATCCCGGTTAAATGGAATGGAAACTGGAAAGGCCTGAGGCGGGATGGGTCAAAGGCATCAAAAAGAGTTAGCCCTTCCACTCC
>JANLFM010000046.1 GCA_024655865.1 Caldisericota bacterium | reverse complement strand
AAGGCCTTGGTGGAGAATTTACTTATTCTGGTTCCGATGGAGTAAACTATGGCGTTACCGTTACGGTATATTGGAGCCTTTTCGCTCCAATATACCGTAACGGTATATTGGAGCCTTTTCGCTCCCCCACCTGGAGCGACTCTGGGTCCAATACTGGTAAAGATCAACTACCGTGGCTCCACTGCCGCTGTATTGTCAAAGACATTTTATGGGGGTACAGGAAGTTTTACCTGGTACCCAGAGCTGAATAGACCTTTTCAGGTTTGGATCACTAATTTAGGGTCTTATAACATTAACGCATGGGGAACCGTCTCCATGTGGTTTGATTAGGAAGGTAAAATGAGAAAATTAGTTCTCCCCGTATTCCTTGTCCTTGCCGGGATTATCCTGGGACTGGTTTTGAGTTATTTGGTACTTTTGCCAGCCAATGTTTACCTATTCTATACTCCTTCCGTTTCCCCCAATGGTTCTCCTTTCCCTGGAGCGCTTTTTGTCTATAATACCAGTACCTCCACCATTGAAATCTGGGTTGATGGGGTGCCTGAGGTTACTGTGGACCCCAAACCACAAGAAAGTCCTGTGGGTATTTCAAATAACACCTCTCCCCTTATTCCCAAAGAGTACAAGGTTTCCCTGAAGATTCCTCAGGAAGTTACCTTTCGAGAGATTGGGCTGGTGAGGGTGGAGCCAGACAAAGAGACTTGGCTGATAATTAAGCCCGATCTTTCGGTGAAAATCGCTTACACCCGATGGCTATCTCCTAATGAAATTAACCAAGTGCTTATGGATCTTTCAAGGAGAGATTAAGCGTAAACTTGAACGCTCGAAGAACCCTGAGCCGCTGACTGCGTGCACATAATGAATGAGAATGCTCAAGGCGAGGGGCGTTAGAGGAAATTTTTCGAAAAACTTTTCTTTCCTAGCCCGAAAGCTGAGGGTGTTAGCCCAATTCTCAGGATTTTTGGGATGAGGAGTTTTTCGGGGAAACATGGGACACATTTTATCTCGTAGGTTCTTTCCAGTGGAAGGAAGTCATCGCTCCAAGGAGAAAGCAATAAGGAAATAGCAATGGTTCTCAGCGTCAGCGAGAAAACTGTGGAGAAATACCTCACGAGTATTTACCATAAGCTGGGGGTACCAAGAAGGGCAGAGGCAATTGTTCTCTCCTATAGCGAGATGGCCAAGAAAGCGGAAGCCAAAGGTAAAAGGTAGGGATTTCCCTAATTGACAAAACTATTAAGACCTTCTAAAAACATGAAGACCTTAAATTCTTTTGGAGGCAAAAATGGGAAGAGTGTTATGGAAAGCGGTAAGCGTGTTCTTGGTTCTGGCAACCCTCCTGACTCTGGCCACACCCGTTATGGCAAAGCAACAAATCGCTGTTCCCTCTAAAGTCTCTCCAGATTACCTGGAACCATTAATTTGGCATCTTGATTATCCTCTAAACTACCTAACTCTTTATTCTGGAGCCCAAGGCCTTGGTGGAGAATTTACTTATTCTGGTTCCGATGGAGTAAACTATGGCGTTACCGTTACGGTATATTGGAGCCTTTTCGCTCCAATATACCGTAACGGTATATTGGAGCCTTTTCGCTCCCCCACCTGGAGCGACTCTGGGTCCAATACTGGTAAAGATCAACTACCGTGGCTCCACTGCCGCTGTATTGTCAAAGACATTTTATGGGGGTACAGGAAGTTTTACCTGGTACCCAGAGCTGAATAGACCTTTTCAGGTTTGGATCACTAATTTAGGGTCTTATAACATTAACGCATGGGGAACCGTCTCCATGTGGTTTGATTAGGAAGGTAAAATGAGAAAATTAGTTCTCCCCGTATTCCTTGTCCTTGCCGGGATTATCCTGGGACTGGTTTTGAGTTATTTGGTACTTTTGCCAGCCAATGTTTACCTATTCTATACTCCTTCCGTTTCCCCCAATGGTTCTCCTTTCCCTGGAGCGCTTTTTGTCTATAATACCAGTACCTCCACCATTGAAATCTGGGTTGATGGGGTGCCTGAGGTTACTGTGGACCCCAAACCACAAGAAAGTCCTGTGGGTATTTCAAATAACACCTCTCCCCTTATTCCCAAAGAGTACAAGGTTTCCCTGAAGATTCCTCAGGAAGTTACCTTTCGAGAGATTGGGCTGGTGAGGGTGGAGCCAGACAAAGAGACTTGGCTGATAATTAAGCCCGATCTTTCGGTGAAAATCGCTTACACCCGATGGCTATCTCCTAATGAAATTAACCAAGTGCTTATGGATCTTTCAAGGAGAGATTAAGCGTAAACTTGAACGCTCGAAGAACCCTGAGCCGCTGACTGCGTGCACATAATGAATGAGAATGCTCAAGGCGAGGGGCGTTAGAGGAAATTTTTCGAAAAACTTTTCTTTCCTAGCCCGAAAGCTGAGGGTGTTAGCCCAATTCTCAGGATTTTTGGGATGAGGAGTTTTTCGGGGAAACATGGGACACATTTTATCTCGTAGGTTCTTTCCAGTGGAAGGAAGTCATCGCTCCAAGGAGAAAGCAATAAGGAAATAGCAATGGTTCTCAGCGTCAGCGAGAAAACTGTGGAGAAATACCTCACGAGTATTTACCATAAGCTGGGGGTACCAAGAAGGGCAGAGGCAATTGTTCTCTCCTATAGCGAGATGGCCAAGAAAGCGGAAGCCAAAGGTAAAAGGTAGGGATTTCCCTAATTGACAAAACTATTAAGACCTTCTAAAAACATGAAGACCTTAAATTCTTTTGGAGGCAAAAATGGGAAGAGTGTTATGGAAAGCGGTAAGCGTGTTCTTGGTTCTGGCAACCCTCCTGACTCTGGCCACACCCGTTATGGCAAAGCAACAAATCGCTGTTCCCTCTAAAGTCTCTCCAGATTACCTGGAACCATTAATTTGGCATCTTGATTATCCTCTAAACTACCTAACTCTTTATTCTGGAGCCCAAGGCCTTGGTGGAGAATTTACTTATTCTGGTTCCGATGGAGTAAACTATGGCGTCTCAGTTGTTGTAAATTGGAAGTTGTTAGCTGGAGGTACGCTGGGGCCAATTGATGTCTTTATAAACTATGTAGGTGAGCCAGGAAATTTTGTCTTTTTGAGAAGATTCTATGGCGGTGTTGGAAGCTTTACCTGGTATCCCCAACTGGGAAGAGCATTTCAAATTTGGATATACAATGCCGGCGCCTATAATATTAATGTATGGGGAACAGTATCTATGTGGTATCCTTGAAGACGTTTTGGAAGGTGGAGGAATAGCATGAAGAAGATTTTAACGGTGGGGATCCTGTCTTTTCTTGGGGGAGGTTTTCTGACCTTCCTTATCGTCTATCTGGTTCTTATTCCCGCAGGAATTTTTCCCTTCGGTTCACCCACTACTTCACCTGGAGGTTATCCTTTGCCGGGGAACCTTTGCGTATATAATACCAGTACATCTACAGTGGAGGTCTGGTTAAATGGAGTTCAGGAATTGAGTGTAGCTCCTGCGGGAGAAATTAATTTCGCAAGCACAGGGAATATCCCTCCTGGAGAATACAAACTTTCACTAAAAGCTGAGAACGACTACAAGTTTATTGATATGGGATCAATTGAGGTTAAAGTAGACCGGGAAACCTGGATAGTAATCAAACCGGATCTTTCAACAAAAATTAAATACACTCTGTGGCTTCCCATGAATGAGTTTCCTCCGAGGGCGTTCCTGGAAAGCGATTTATAGAATGAAGTTAATTTTTACAGGTTGGAATGAAGCTCAAAAAGCCTATCTTCTTAGCCGCAATAGCGGTCCTGGGAATAGCAGGGATTATTATTTATCGAAATCTTGAGGCTACTTCGCTTGCGGGAATTGTTGGGGAAAACTTGAAACAGGCCAGCGATCGAGTAATTTTGACGGTCAACGGCGAGCCTGCTACGGAAAAATGTTGGACAATGTGGTATCTCACCATTCGCCTGAATCCCCAGAATTCCGGAATGTCTGACCTGGAGGTGAAAAAGGAGACCCTGCGCAAGATAATTGAGGATAAAGCTCTCTACAGCGAAGCAGTCAAGAGAGGGCTTCTGGTAAGCGAGGAGGAAGCCCGCAAATATGCCCAGGAACAGAGGGCGATCATGGAATCTCCTCAAGTCGTACCAGAGAGCAAAGAATTCTTTCACGAGCTCCTCAAGTCTCAGGGCTTGAGCGAGGAGGAATACTGGGAGGAAGTAGCCAAGGCCTCACGCACTGTGCTGACCATGAACCGCTTGGGGGAAAGCTTCAGACAAAGTGTAAATGTGCCTCCACCCACTCCTGAGGAGATAGAGGCGTTAAAAGCCAAACACCCGGAGTGGGGAAACGTTTCCCCGGAAATATTAGCTCAAAAAGCCTCTCAGGAGAAACTCAATCAACTCTGGGAGGAATTCAAGTCCCAGATTGTGAAGAATGCCCAAGTAGAGATCCTGGATCCTTCTTTGAAAGAGATCTATTTAGCAATCACAGAATAATTTGCTGGCTCTGGTGGCCATAGTGGAGGGGAAACACCCGTTCCCATTCCGAACACGGAAGTTAAGCCCTCTAACGCCGATGGTACTCTGGGGGAAACCCCACGGGAGAGTAGGTCGCCCTCACCGTAGGGGGAAGAGGAAATAGGTTAGGAGAGATCTTTAAAACTTTTTACCTTCTTAGCTTAAAGGAAGTTAAAAAATATTTTGGAAAAAATATACATTTTGAAGAGCAAGCCCGTTTTCTAAATTGAGGGCGTTTGCAAAGGGAAATGTTCATTCCCAAAGGGAGGCCATAGCCTGGCTTAGGAGCATGGCCTGGTGAAGAAGCTTGATCACCTACCAGAAAAATTCAAAAAATACGCCAAATGACGTATTGACGAACTGAAAGATGGGTAGAAAATAGAAGCAAGAGAAATTCTTCGGGGGAGAAAAGGGAATGAAGCAAAGCAAGATTCAAAAGTTAGGCAGGCTTTCATGGAAATTTGGTCGCTTGGCATCAAGGATAATCAGTCTCCTTATATGCCTAAGTATTTTGATGTTTTGGACTCCTGCTCTGGCTGCTCCTCAGGCTTTTCCGACTACAACCAGCAATCAGATCTTCATACCAGGATCTCCAACTCCACCCACTTTAGAGGAGTTGAAGGCAATGGAAAATGCCCCTGTTGGGGAGCCCCTGGAGCCTACGGGCCAACTTTGGATATATATGCCTAATCCAAGACTTTATCAGCTGACTTCAGGAGCTTGGAGGTTGGCCGGAATAGAGAGTTGGTACACATATCAAGGAGTTCAAGGTACTCTTCTAGTTAAGCAGCCCAACACATCTATCCATGAAAAAGATTTTATTGGTGGCTGGGTGGGAATTGTTTCTTCAGACAATACCGTATTTCTACAAACCGGTTGGATTTATTTAGCTCCGGGAAATCCTTTAGGATATCCTGAAGGGGTTTACCCCTTCACTCAAGTTGGGAATTATAATAGACCTTCAATATATAGCGAATACAGATTCTACGCGGGAAACTACTATACATTCAGAGCCAGATATGAATATCCCAGTCATTGGGTTCTCGAACTATATTGGGGAGGTCAATGGAGGTATCTTACGAGCTATCTAACTTCCTCCACTAATCTATATCCCATGGCCTATGGGGAAGTTTATGATGATGCTGGGGGATATCACTACGGTATGTTTCCTCTAAGTTACAGCTTGAGTATGCAAATTTGGGAGGGAGAAGGAATTCCATGGAAATTATGGTCAACCTGGTGTAATACCCGAGCTGACACTTACATGAATCTTTCAATTCAGAGCTACTGGTATAATATATCTTACTGGGGAGATTGAAATGAAAAGAAAAATTCTGGCCATAGCTATTATCTGCCTTCTCATGGTTATGGTAATTTTTACCTTAGAGGGGTCAACCAATGCTCAAAACTTTGTTCCAAAATTCATACCAGGATCTCCAACTCCACCCACTTTAGAAGAGTTGAAGGCAATGGAAAATGCCCCTATTGGGGAGCCTCTGGAGCCTACGGGCCAACTTTGGATATATATGCCTAATCCAAGACTTTATCAGCCCCCAATGACCACCACTCTCACCCAAACCCCTTAACCATAATAACCATACTCCTAATTTAGTGAACGGCGCTCTTTCAATCTTATAGGGTAGTGTAAAGAGTTTTTGTTGTTTCCTTTTCCCGCAGCCAATGCCTCCTTCGACCTTTTCTTTTTAGTATATCTTTGAGCTTTGAATTCCTCCGGTATGGTATAAGTGAATGCAGCTGGGTAAGGTCTTCCTTCCGTAGATTTCATTTGTCCTCTCTTTGTTCAAGAGGACTTTTTTAGCTGCATCTGGCTTTAAGGAATGCTCCATCACGTTGACTCTCCCTTATACATCCTTGCAGAATCTCTTCAGGGTTAGTCCGGGTAGAGGAAAAGCTGGAACCTCTCTATCCCTCTTGTTTGCCTCGGCCAGGCCATGCCCAATTTTACAGAAGGAGGCGATTCTGAAAATCTGCTTGAATAAGTCTTTCCCTTGTAGGGCAGTTATTTTTCCTAACCCCTGTTTCTCCCACCAAGGAATCCTCGGATAGTTCCAGTGACTTTGGAGATGCTCATCTTCCTTGATGGGCATGATTCTTTAAATCATGACCTTCTCCAAGCCCAGCGATGGACTCTTTAGAACATAGGCTAAAGGGAAATGGAGGGATATTCATAGCTCGCTAAAAATCTAAAGTGTCTTGGTTCAGCGTGAAATGGAATTTTCCCTTAATAAAATAAGGTGAAATGTCAGGCCACATGATTAACCTCCATGCGCTTCCATTTCGCCTGGCGTAGTTTCTGCTCCCGAGCTTTCAGTCTCTCCTCCACTTTTCCCATGAGAAAATCTTCAGGTGTCAGATAGAAAAGAGCGCTATGCATAGGCCCCAGAGAAAGTGCCTGGCACTTTCTCTGGGGAGGGAAGCCTCTTCCTGTTG
>JANLFM010000045.1 GCA_024655865.1 Caldisericota bacterium | reverse complement strand
TATTACACTCCGGAGCAGAAAGTGAAGATCATCCGGGAGCACCTGGAGAACCAGGTTCCCTTAAGCGAGTTCTCTGAGAGATACCAGGTCCATATGAAGAGACCCAAGCACACTTGAAGGCTCATTCCAGAGGTGGGAGCTTTCCTAAATAGGCGAGCGTGCGGTAGATGAGGGAGGCGGCTTCCATCCTGGAAATAGGTTGATCCGGCCTGAATGTCCCGTCCTCATACCCCGTAATTATCCCCAGTTCGCGCAGGGCTAAAACCATCTTCCGCGCCTTCCCCTCCCAGAGGGTAGGGGAGAGGTCAGGGAAAGGATCAAGCGCTTGAGAGGGATTACTCACTCCCGGGTTCCCCTTCTTCCAGGAATTCAGGAAGTCCAGCACCCCGCAGGCGATAGCGTGGGCGCACTTCTCTAAGAATTCCCGGGAGGCAAGGAGCTTTTCCTCTTGAGGGTTGGAGATAAAAAGAAGTTCAATCAGTACAGCGGGGCCTGGGAAATTCCGGAGGACCCCCATTCCCCCGGTCCAGGTAGGGTCAGACGCAGGGCGCCAGTCGGCGTCGTCCTTGACACCTCTTGAGGGTTCTCCGGTCTCAGAGATCAAAACTGAGAGGATCCTTTGAGCCAACTCTTGCCCGTCCGCGTTCCCGTGCGAGAACCAAGCCTCAATTCCTTGGGCTTGAGTACCCCCGGCATTGCAATGCAGGGAGAGCAAAATATCGCATCCCTGATCCTTGGCCTGCACCGCTCTTTCTGAAGCATATAAGGAGCGGTCGCAGAGAAAGGCCTCCTGCCCTAATGCCAGGAAGAAGTTCCCCAATTGCAGGGCCAAAGCTTGGGTAATCTCCGCCTCTTTAGTCCCGTAGGGTCCAACGGCCCCGGGATCCCCGTCCTTTCCGTGTCCGGCATCAATGGCGATCTTCATTTTATCCTCCATCTGGCGGAACGCTTGGCGTCTTATTCCCCTGAACCTTATTTAAATTCTGCACAGCGGAGATCACCCCGTGAGCATTCCCGAAAACATATCCCAGAGAAGCAGAAAGCAAAGCTACCACGGCCTGGGAGTCCAGCTTCCCGGCATATCCTAAAATAATCGCCGCCGCGCAGACAATCACCACCACCGCCAATTTAGTCCAATTAGAGATCTCCATTTTTTCCACCTCCTGAGTATTTGGTTTATGGGAAGCAGACCTCCCCCTTTCTCCCCCTTAAGCTTTCAGGCTCTCACAGAGCCTCAACTAAGGGGCGGGGGTAGACCCCGCCCCTCTCCCCCAATTGCCCTGACTAGGGCAGAATCTCAGTTACTGTCGTTCCCGAGATGTAGGCCTCCTTGATCCCCGTGAGCTCCCCGGAGCTTGCCAGGATGATGTTCCTCGAGACGATGTTCTGCATCACCTGGGAAACCTCCTGGCTTGTCAGGTTGCTCTTGGGATCCCGGAGGGAGATCGTGTGGGTCCCACCTTCCTGAGTGGTGAAAACCAGCTTGAGGTAAGTCCTCGTATCGGGCATTCTTCACTCTCCTTTCTTGAACTTCCAGCCGAAATTCGTCAGCCCACTTTATCGAACATAAGCGGTGTGGAAGCGGAGCAGAAGCGGAGTTCTAACCCAAACATGCAAGTGTTGTTGCGTTTAAGGAAAGGGTTGGGAATGGATTCCCCTCCCCTTTAGGGAGTAGAAGTGGGCAGGAAGGGGCTGGGTGGGTTGGTAGTGTTCACCTTCACCCAGGAGACAAACTTCCCCACGTAGAGGTTGAAGGCGCTCAGGGGCCTTCCTGCAGCTAAAGCCGCAGCCTTCCAGGCGTCCTTGGTAGTCTGGTCCTCCTGGTGCCACTGGCTTACCGCATCAGTGAAAGCGTCTCTGATCAACACCTGGTTCGCGGTCCTGGGGTTCATCGGGATCACGTGATTTCTCACGTAGCGGATCCCCTTCCACTTGGCGTAGGTCAGCTGGTTGGCGTAGGTCCCGGACGCATCAATGGACATCAAAGGAGCATATACCTTGGCCATTTTTCCACCTCCTTTCCTTTAGCTTAGCCCTCCAGAAGCTCCACCGTGGTGACGGCTTGCACATCGTAGAGCGGATAGAGGAGGAGCCCGGCGATTTCGTTGGCGGTAGCGAGTAAGGCGTCGGCCTCCGCCGCAGGAATGATCTTGGAGATGGAAACCGAGGTGTAAATCGGCTTCCCGGTCTCCGGATCCGTTCCCTTGGAGAGCTTCAGGGTGAGCCTCTTTCCTATTGGATTTTCAATTGCCATTTTTCTTTTCTCCTTTCTTTCCTTCATTCCCCTAAAACAAAAACAGGGCCGACTTGTGCCGACCCTGTAAGGGAGAAGCTTGGGGAGGCCTGCTTCCTGCCCTCAGTTTAGAACGTCGAACAAACGTTTGTCAAGAGGGGGTATTAGTTCACTGCATGCGATACACTTTCGCCCCTCTTAAAACTTAAAAGGTATTGTGCCGGGGTAAGGTACCCTAAACCCTGGTGTGGTCGTTTTCCATTATACACCTCAGAGGTCCATCTCCTTAAAGCAGCCCTCATCTCCTCCAGGTTATCGTCATTCTCATAGAAGGCCCAGAACTCCTCCCTGAGGATGCGGGAGATGCCAATCTGAAGACAGGTCAAGGAGACGGAATGATCCTTTTGAGAATTCCAGAAACTTCAAACGCACCTTGGCCGGGCGGAAGAGTTCCCTTATGGAGGAGCGTACTTGCGCTAAGCTTTCTCATGTGCAGGGGCTCCTTTCTTTTTGTTCCCAGAGTGGGTAACCCTGTACTTCTTTTTTGTCTACTGGGTGTATCGCCTCTATCTGAACTTATTCACCGCATAAGTCTATCGAATACTTAAAATTCTATGACTTCCTCTTCGACCTCTGGGTAAAGGGCGTCGACCTCTTTCTGGATTTCGATTGTCTTTGAAAGGGCGGTAACGATCTGGCAATATCGCTTTATCTCATCAAGCCCTAATCTCTGGCCTTTTCTATCTTTAAGCCATTTATCGCAGACTTGATAACCGCCTATCTGGTATTCCCAGACCTCTGGTGTGATACCCTCAAAATACTGATCATCGTTTATATACACCTTTGCATCGAGGTATTTGAGTTTACCGACTTTGCCGTCCCCCTGCCCCTGGAATTTAGCCAAAGGGGGGTCGAGTTCTTCTGATTTAAGGAGATGCAACTCTACAAGCCTTTTACCGAATTCAGCCATTTTAGAGAACAGCCCATAATCCTGGGTGAAAGGGACCCTGGGGAAATCGGTTTTCAGAAATTCAGCGTATCTTACGCGGTAGATGTTGGAGTAGAGCACAGCGTAGAGGTAATAGAGAATCTCCTCCGGAGTCGGTTCCTTTCCATAGACTTCAATGAGCCTGGCAAAAAGACCGGGGTTGATGTTCGGTTCCCTCTCCTCTGGCGGTTTTTCTTGGTTAAAGAGGTGATCTTTGTCTGAGTCGGGGTAGAGGTAGAGGGGGAAAAGATTAGAGATTGAGACTGCTGAAGTTATTGAATGGGCATCTATTATTGAATTAGTAGCAAAAACAGGCTGTATTCCCGATTTATCCATTTGTCTGGCAGTAATCAACCCCAAATTCTCCTGCATCATGTGGCGCATAACTTCCGGTCGCGGCATGCAATGAAAACCGCGGGATTTACCGGTGTAATACGTGTACCTAATATCAAATGGACGGTACAGAATCGGCACAATTTTCCTTTTATCCAAACCGCTTTCTTTTAAATCCTTCTTCGCCAGTTCCACTTTCCAGTCTCTCACATCCTTGCCTAACTGGTATACTTCTCTGGCTATTTCGGTGTCTAATCTTGAAAAATTCATGACAGTCAGCCACATCTTTTCTGGTGTCCAGGCGATGGTAAGTTTATCTCTGGCCGTAACTATTCCCACGCTCCCTACGGGAAAGACATCGGTTATCTTTAAGAATTTTTGATAGGCGCTTAAAAGGCTTTCCTCCCTCGGGATGAAGAGGTAAAACTCAGATTTCGGCGACAACATTTCCCATTTCGTAGTTTTAATATCGTTGGTTAGAAGAAAATTATATTTTTCCTCTCTCAGCCCCCAGATTTCTGAATGGTAAACCTGACACTCTTTATGCTCGCCCTTTCTCTTGATAAATAAGGCGATAGCTACCCCTTGCTGGATATCAAAGACATTCTCATCTTTGGAGCCATCGGGGCACTTCTCCTTTTTCAGGCTATTGCCGTGGAGGTCAAGGATATAAATCTCATTAAAACTGTTCATCAGAGATTGCCGCATGCCCCGGAAGGTGGGATTGTCGAGGTAGCTGTGATTGGTAATAAATCCCAAAACCCCTTCCCCCGCCTGGTTAATCTTCCACTGAGCAAAGCGGATGAACTTAACGTAATCGTCCTGCAGCCATTTGGGGTTTTTCTCGCCCAGGGGCTTTCCATCGACCTTATAGTAGCTCTGAAGGCCGTCCACATCTTCTTTAAGGAGCTTATCAATCCAGGGATTAATGTTGGCAGAATGCCCCGAATAGGGAGGATTACCTAAAATGACCAGAATGGGCTGTTCTTTTTTGATCTTGCCCGCTAAATGGGATTCCTCAGAAAGGGAAGCAATACCTGGAACCTTCGTCTGATCAAGTTCCTCCATCTCCAGCGTATTAGTAAGGTAAAGGTGGAACCTATCATCCTCATGTAGCTTGTACCCTAATTCCTCTAAAAGGAAGGACATTTTCAGGTGACCAATAGTGTAAGGAGCGACCATGAGTTCAAAGGCGTAAAAGTTTTTAAGGATGTAATCCTTGATGAATTCCTTTCTTCCGCCTTCGCCGTATTTAGTTGTAAATTCCTCAACCGCTAATTTTGCCGCCTCAGCAAGGAAGGTGAGCGTTCCCGCCGCCGGGTCAAGGACAGTCACTCCCGAACTCGCGAAGCCGTCGCTCTTTCTAAAATGCTCCCTAAGGATATGGTGCAGAGACCTCACTATGTATAAAACAACGGGTTCCGGGGTGTAATAGACCCCCCTCTTTTCTCTGGTCTGAGGGTCATACTGGGCAAGAAAAGTCTCATAAGTCTGAGGGTCATACTGGGCAAGAAAAGTCTCATAAAAATGTACTATAGGATCCTTGCCTTTGTGCTCCCGGAAGTACTGGTCGAGGATTTTAAAGACATCCGTGACCGCCAGGACCTCTGCGATATCATCAATGATCCACTCCATTTGCTGGGGCAAGTTCCCAAGCGAAATGAACTTGAACAAATCTTTCAAAATTCCAATGGTATGGGGAATGCTATCGTATGCCAGTTTCCTGTTAAAGCTATTTTCCGAACGGGTGCGAGCCGCGAAAAGCCCATAAGTGATGGTCTGGGAATAAAGATCCGCGAATTCCTCCTTTGTTAGACCGCTGATTAAATACTTTTTGAATGCTTCGTAGAAAGCTGATATTGACTCCTTTTCCGGGCTTGACTCTTCCTCTAATTCCTGCTTGATAATCTCATCCCTTAAAAAGCGCGTTCTCTTCGCCAATTCCATGGCCAGGGTTTTAGCGTCGTGGATTTCGGGGAAAGAATAAGAGAAAAATTTCTCCAGCAGTTTAAAGAGGCCTGCCTCATTTTCAACCGGGGGTCTCATTTGGAGCCTATGGAGGATAAAAGGCCTGGCGATCTGCACGCGCTCATCCAAATCGCCGTTACGATAAAGCCTGAATTCGATAAAATTAGTTAAGATCAAGTTGGGAAAAGTGTCCCGGTAGCGCTTCAATTGAGCAGATTCTGCAATCTGGTTCAGGTCATCAACTGTTGGCGCTTTGGCCTCAATATAACCGACGATGTGCTGCTTCCCGTCCCACACTCTAAAATCGGGGTTTCCGGCTTCTGTTTTCTTGGGCAGGGTGGTTACTTGAATATTTTTCTTGCCGGTGAAATCCGCGTATTCCTTCAATAATCCTTCCAGAATGGAATAATAGCTTTCCTCCCTGGCATCTCCACGATTAAAAATCTGAGTTAACTGCTCCAGATATTGCTTCAGCAATTCTTTTCCTTCCCGGTAATGCCCTCTTTCCATTCCCTCTTTTAGAGCTTATCTCTTCTTCGTCTTGCCCACTATGCTATGAAGAAGCTGATCCACCCTCTTAACAGACTAATATTATCACAATTGAATTAGCCTACTCTTCACTCTCTCCTTGCTCATTTGCTTCTCTAATGCCTCTGCTAATTTTGACTCCTTCAATAGGTCTGTTGATTTGGTTGCGGGGCGCTTGGTGCGGGCTCTCTGTAGTGAGGCGAAGGAGAAGGTAGGAAACTGGAAGCTCTGGGCACTTCGCGTTAAGGCGAAGGTAAGCCATAAAGGCTGGGATAACTCCAAAGGGCCCGCCGGGTCGGCGTGCGGCGAGCCCTTTGAAGCGCGCCAACCGAGATCCCAAAATCTACGCCGACCGGGACCTCCCTTATCTCACCTCCGTCCTATTTTCCAGATTTTTGAGCACCGCGCCAATAGTCTCCAGGTAGCGCTTGCGTCTTTCCTGTGCCTCCTCCTCAGTTATGGGAGGGATCCCTCGAGCGGGAGGGCGAGGAGGTGCTTTGAGCAATTCAAACTGGGCGGGCGTGAGCTCTGAGGGAAGCAAGCCCTGGGCAGGCTTCCTGTTCACTTCTCCCCTCCACTGGGAAAAGCCCTCAATCTGGCGATCCTCCTCCTGCGATCTTCCCCTCCCACCTCCACGGGGAGGCACATCTCCAGGAGCCTCCCGAAGGTGCGCTCTCCTAAGAGGCGCTCCAGGGAGTTCAAGTCCAGGTTCGTCGTGGCAATCATGGGGAGCAGGCTCTCGTATCTTATGTTGATCAGCTGGTAGATCTTCTCCAATGCCCACTCCGTGGGCTTCTCCGCTCCCAGGTCGTCCAGGACAAGGAGATCAGTTGATGTGGCGCGCTCCATCTCCGAGGACTCGCTTTCCTCCTCCCGGTAGAGATCGCGCAGAGTGTTCAAAAAATCCACCACGTTCAGGAAAAGGGGCGCATCTCCGCGCTCTAAAAGGGCGTTGGCAATGGCTGCTGCCAGGTGGGACTTTCCCACACCGGGAGGCCCCCAGAAGAGGATCCCGGAAGAGTGAGGCTCGCTCTTTTGCTCCGGCCAGCGCTCCAGGAACTCCCGGGCCAGCTTTAGGGCGCGCTCCTTCCCTGGATCCTCCTCGAAGTTTTCGAGGCGCGCCAGAAGAAGGCGCGGGGTGAGCCCGGAAGCTTTGAGGCGCGCTT
>JANLFM010000044.1 GCA_024655865.1 Caldisericota bacterium | reverse complement strand
GATCCAGAATAAGAAGTGATGCCAGAATCACTTTTTTCTTTTCCCCGCCCGAGAGCTTGTAAGGATGGCGCTCCTTAAGGTGCTCGATGTGAAAAAATCTGAGGATGGCGGTCGCTCTATTCTCCGCTTCCTTTTGATCCATCTTCAACTGCTCTGGTCCGAAGAGGACTTCCTGCCAGACGGTGGGAAAGAGGATCTGGGACTCCGGGTTTTGGAAAAGAATGGCTACCTTGCGGCGAAAGTTTTCCCGGAAGGGTTTTTCTTTAAACCTTTCTTCGGAGAGCCTCTCTCCCATATAGAGGATCTCTCCCTCCTGGGGAAAATAGAGACCAGCTAGGATTTTAAGCAGCGTCGATTTTCCAGAGCCATTGGGGCCAACAACCCCCAGACACTCGCCCTGGTTCAGGAAGAGGGAAACGCCCGAGAGCCCGGGCGTGCCATCAGGGTACTGGAATGAGATGTTATCCAGCTCAAAAATCCGCATATCCCCGTGCCAGCATGGCCTCGTGAACCTCCTCGGTCAATAGGAAAGTCTTGATAAAAAGGGAAGAAAAGAGGTGGGCGGTGATTCTCCTCCCCTCCCTGCCGGTCAGGTTAAAAACACGGGATTCGGCTCCCTCCCAGGATTCCTTCGCTACCTTGAAAAGGAGCATGATGAAGCGTGTGCTCAAATCCAGGAGGATGAGAACCAGGGAGGGGACCCTGAGCTTTTTCAGGGAAAGAAGTACTCCGTGCCATCCCAGGGAAAAAACTGGAAGAAGAGTGCTGGAAATAATTAAAAAGGAACGACAGGCGAGAAAAAGTACCCGCCAGATATCCGTTCCCCAGAAAAGCGAGGGTAGAAAAAGGAGGAAAGTGAAAAGCCCCAGTAAACCAGCCCGAGCGAGCAGCTTGTCCCAGGCCACTCGTAAAAGTAGGCAAAGTAGTAATGCCAGAGCAAGAGAGGATACCAACGCAGTCCAGCTTTGGAGGAAGCTGATTGAGAAAGCCAGAGCTAAAGAGGCGGGAACCTGCCAGGGAAAGCCAATTCCTCCTTTTTTCAAGCCATGGGAAGTAAAAGCCAGCTCTCCTGAGGAAAGCGCCTGACGGGTTTTCCTGATAAAGTTAATGCTCACGCGCTGAGATCGCCCACCCTATTAGATAGATCAATCCCCCGGCCAGGAGAATCCCCAAAATAGCACTCAGAATGTAGGCTAAATAAGGGTTAAGTTCTCCTGCAGTATAGTCAGGAAGCGGTGCCTGATAAACGCTTGATAGCTTCTCCATCCCCTGAGGAACATATCCAATTTCCTGGGAGAGGTCCTCCGGGCTCCACTCTCCCCAGGCATCCCCGGCCTGGAGTTTCTCGGGCAGGTATATTCCGATAGGCGTGAGGATCGCCAGCACTAGTATTACTAGGAAAAAGGGTTTAAATTTCTTCATACTTTTTTCACTCCTTCTTTGCCAGAGCAATTAAAGAAGCATCATATTTTTGAATAAAGAAAAGGGCCAGGGCTGTTACCACTGCCTCCACCCAGCCAAAAATAAGCAAGTGCTCCAACCCCATGGCCGGAATAGAAACTGAGAGAGGGTAGGGGGCATAAAGGGCCTTCCCGTCTGCAGTGTGATAAAGGAGAGGCTGGATTCCCAGAAGGAAGGCTGTGGCTAAAGCCGCCAGATTAAGCGCAATGTAAGCCGTAATCCCGCCGGCAATGGGAACTCGGTAAGAACGAGAAGGGCTCTTTCCGACCAGGAGGCGGAAGAGGGCCCAGGTGGAAAAGGGAATAATGACCCCCATGGTGAAGCAGTTGGCCCCCAAGGCCGTGATTCCTCCATCCCCGAAGACCAGAGCCTGAATTAAAAGGACAAGGCTTGTGGCCAGGGAGGCCGCCCAGGGTCCCAGAAGGATAGTCACTAAAGAAGCGCCCACCGCGTGCCCCGTAGTGCCGCCGGGGATGGGGACGTTGAACATCATAATGATAAATATGAATGCCGTTCCTAAAGCCAGGAGAGGGACCGCTTTGCTCTTCAGGGCTTTTTTGAGTTTGGCGAGGCTCAGAACCCAGAATGGGGCGCTGGCTCCATACATCACGAGATAAGTGCTTGGTCCCAGATAACCGTCGGGTATATGCATTTTGCCCTCCAGTAATAAATTTTTTAAAAAAATAACACCAGAAATGGAAAGAGTCAAGAAAAACAGATTTGAGTTTCGAAGGAGGAAAGGTCTGTCCTTCCTTAAATTTGAGCAAACCCCCTTTAGAGGAGACAAGAAGCCAAAGGTTTTCTTCGGGGGTTCGATCCTCATTTTCTCTTCCCTCAGGATCATGCTTTAATTGATTTAGAGGAGGAAGGTAGGCAGCAAAAATCTCACACGCCCTGGACTGGCTTTGGGAAAATTCATTTTTGTCGAGCTTCCCGTCTGAGCGGAGCAATTGGTGGGTGGGGCCGATATGAATTAACATAAGGTTTGTGGAGGTTGTTTCTAATTTATGGGGAATGCTGCTAAAGCCTTTGTTGAAATTTGAAAAGCTTCAAGTATGCCACATTAGAAGGAGGGCCAATCGCTTCCTGGTAGAGGTGGAGAACGGAGGGGAAATCCTTCTGGCGCACCTGGCAAACTCAGGAAGATTAGAACAATTTTTGAAACCCCGGACCCTCTGCCTTTGCCTTCCTCAAGAAAGACCCGCAAAAAGCCAGCTAAGGCTTATTGCTTCCGGAGAGGGCGAATACTGGAGCATCCTTGATACGCGAACCCACATGCTATCTTTCGAGAAAGCTCTGGAATCGGAATTTATCCCCTGGTTAAAAGGATGGAAGCTGAAGGGTAGAAACGTCAGGCTAATGGACTCCCTGATCGACTACCTGCTTAAGAAAAGCGATCAGGAACTATTTTTAGAAATCAAAGGAGCAGTTATGCTCAAGGGAGACCTCGCTTTGTATCCCGATGCCCCTTCCCTTCGAGGAAAAAAGCATATCCAGGCGCTTATGGATCATGCGCGAAAGGGTGGAGGGAGCGCCATTCTTTTTATCTCCTCTTTGCCTAAAGTCAGGGCTTTCTCTCCGAACGAGGAAACAGACCCCAGGATCGCGTTACTTCTCCGCCAGGCTCAGGGTGAAGGCGTGATCATCCGGGCTATAAACCTGGTTCTGGATTCCAGAAATTGGGAAGTACTGCTTTTAGACCAAGACCTCCCCGTTTTCCTTGGAAGCTGAGATGGGGTACTGGTTAGAAAACGAAATTATTTCCTCCCGTTTTCTGTTAAAACTCATAAACTCGCCTGGAAGGAATTTGCTTTGAAAGGAAAAAACTCGAAAGGGATTAAATTCCTGGTTTTTGCCCTGGCCTCTGTCATGCCTCTCGCCTTGCCCCAGGCCGCCTTTGCCCATCAGCCTAATCTGGTCGAGAACGCAAGAATTGAGATTCAGGACCCCGAGATCTCCCGGGCGTTTTATGGAACCCTGGAGGATACGCCGCACAATTATCTGATAAATTCCCCTACCACCTTTAATCTCTATTTGAACCTCCTTGCACCCAGACTGCCCAATGCAGAAAAAGACTTTACCCTTACTATTTCGCAAGTAGTTGGAACTAAGGAGCTTGTCCTGAAAGAGATTAAAACTGCGGATTACCCCTGGAAAGAATACTACGAGGAGTTCGCGGGAGATAATTATTACATGGGCCCAGAATGGGAAGCCAGGGTGGATCCGGGAATATATTTGATTACCATCTCTTCTTCCAATCCCCATGCCAAATACGTGCTTGCCGTGGGAAAGTTGGAGTCCTTCCCGGTCTCGGAGATGTTGCGAACTCTGGGAGTCCTTCCGGCCCTTAAAATGAGCTTCTTCGAAGGGTCATTTTTCGACGTCTTCAATGGGATCATTGGGGAATTCCTCCTGGGATTTGTGATCCTGATCCTTGTTATCCTGGGACTCGTTATCTTTCTCATCTTAAGAAGCTCGAAGAGAGGAAGACGGTTTTCCAACCCCTAAGAAGCGCCTTACTTCTCACACATGAAAAGCGTGGAATGAATCCCTGCACGCCGTATTTAAGTCGATGGGCATACCCTGCCTAAAGGACTGGAAAGCAAAAATCAGGCTGTTCCAGTGAAAATTGCGCCTTATTTCCCCAGGATGGCCAATCAGAGAAAAAACAAAAGTTTAGTTTATATCCCCAAGGTAAACCGGACCATTGTATTCATCAAGGCGAGGAAGAATTTCCGCGAGAATTTTGGGATAAATGCGCAATTCGACTAAGCTGGAAAGCGGCACCCATTCTAACCCCACCTGCCTTGAATCCGGCTCCAGAGGGCCTTCCAGATCAGACCGGGGCAGCAACTTCGCTTTGAACATCAACTCTATTTGATGGACCTCCTCCTCTTCCTCGGCGAATTCGTGATGACTGGATACATACTCTCGCACGAGGATGAGATCTCCAATTTCCAATTCCGCTCCTTTCCCCAATTCCTCTTTGCATTCCCGTTGTAATGCCTCATGAGAATTCTCTCCAGCTTTCTGGCCTCCGCCAGGAAGGATGTAATAGGTACCGTGGCCATCCACGTTTTTAATCAGTAAAATGCGCCCGTCCTCAATAATTATGGCTTTTATAGCGTTTCTCAGATAACACATAGTAATATCCTCCAGTTAGGGCAATTTTTTATTCTTACTCTCGACCCTCAAAAAGCTTAAGAAACCCGACACAAGCTTTGAGGCCAGAGGCGCTGCCTCTTTATTTGGGTGGCATCTGGTCTTCTGGAAAGCGGGAGTAGAAATAGCGAAAATCGCAAAAATCATATCCCTCCATAATCATGTGCTCGCGCTCCAATTTAATTTGGGAGTTAAAGCCCTCAATCAGCGGAAAATCCCTCATGCAGGAGAGGATTACTCCCAATTTTTTAAGTCCCAAGGACTCATAAAGTTCGGCATAAAGGCAGCGGTGAACGAGGTAGGCGTACTCCTGATCTGTATTCTTTATCACCTCGATTTCCACGGCACCCCCTTTTCTCCAGGCATCCTGGGCCTTTTTGAAATGCTCCAGGGAATTCCCGCCCATTTTTTCTTTGAGCTCTTCACCCTGGGCTTTTGCGATTGTTTCAATTGTCTCCTGTAGGATATCCAGCACTGCCTCTTCTGGGAATCGTTTACACAGTGCTTCAATTATAGGACCCAGGATGCGCGCTTCAATTTCCCGCCTTAAAAGGACCGGAACCTGGTCTAATGTTAGAGAACCCTCTTCTCCGTAACCCATATTTGCTCCTTATTTAAGAATGAGTAACCCAGTATAAATAGGACACAAACGGTTTTCGCGAATTAGCATTAACATCCAGGCACATAACTCCAATCGAAGACCTGATTTTCCTGGGTCTTTTCTGCTAATATATTAAGGCAGGTCTGGGCCCATAGCTCAAGAGGACAGAGCATCGGACTTCTAATCCGATGGTTGGGAGTTCGAGAGGAGTTGACTTTTAATGCGACCTGCAGGCACCAAAAGGGAGGGCCCTTTTCAAACATCCGTTGGCTCTTTAGTTTCCCTCTTTTTAAGGTACTGCGACTTGAAAGGCCTTTCCCCGCGCACCGTAGGTATTTACCGAGAAAAGCTGATGAAATTCCTAACCTTCTTGGATGGTAAGGGGCTTAAAGAATTTGACCCCTTTTCCTACATTTCCTGGCTGAGGCCCTCAAATAGTCCGGAGAGCATAAACATTCATCTCCGGCACTTAAAAGTTTTCTTCAGGTGGGCGAAGTCCCAGGGCTTCCTGAAGTCCAATCCCTTGGAAGGCATTCCTTACCTAAAAATCCCTAGGAAGCTCCTTCCCACCTTGACTCCCTCTGCCCTTCAGGAACTCTTAGACATCGTCAAAAAATTAGAGAGGAACTCCCAGAGAAACCAGGCCATTCTGCTCCTTCTAATTGATGTTGCCCTGAGGCCCGGAGAACTCCTAAGCCTGACCTTGAAGGATTTTCAGGGAGATTACATCAGGGTGCGCGGTAAGACCGGGGAGAGATTTCTCCCCATCTCTCAGGTTACCAAGAGGGCCATTCAGGCCTACCTGAAGAAGAGGAAAGCCCCACCTATGGAGGATGCGCTCTTCACTACCTCAGACGGCCGTCCTTTAACTTACTGCGCCCTGCGCTCCATCATGCGCCTCCTCAAAGAGAGAAGTCAGGTGGGCAGGCTTTACCCCTACCTTTTCCGCCACACCTCAGCTACTTCCTATCTCCAGAACGGCGCCGATTTAGAGACCGTAAGGCGCCTTTTAGGGCACACCTCCTATGCTGTCACCCAGAGGTACTTGAGCTTGACTCAGAATGACCTGGCCCGGGCGCAGAGGAAAGCGAGCCCCGTGAACATGCTGAGGTAGAAAAGAAAAAGCAGAAAATTGAACTTGCTTCAAATGATATAATTTAAAAAAGGGTATGAAATGATCGCAGGGTGGATTGGGGCAATTTTAGGAATACTGGGGGCAATCCTTGGCACTTATATCTATTTCCGCAGAGCTGAGATCCCTGCTTAGAGAAAGTTCGCCATCAGATTTTACCTGGGAGTATGGGCTGTGGCTGGCCTTCTCCTATTTTTACCAAATGCGTTGAGACAGTCCAACTTTATTCCAGAATGGTCCTTGTGGATAACAACGGCTCTCTTTTTCGCTTTGTTGTTCCCCGCTGTGCGGGGAACAACAAAGCGCATGGCCGAACTTTCAGAGCAAAAGAATTCAACCAAATAACCTAATTCAGGTTTGCTATATTGCTAATGGACAGTAGGACCAGAGGCACTACGCCTGATAGTTGATAAACTATCCGAAGCTGTCCCTTCTCAACCTCCTTTCTGGGGCAGGGCCTAACCTACCCTGCCTTTATAATTAGGGAAATACTTGTTCTCCTCCTAAAATTAACTTTTCTACCCGCCAGTTTTCATTGCCCGTATATTTAAGCGTGCAATCAAAATTACTTCTAACCATTGCCCCAAAACTATTTTGGGAATCTACCCAAGCCCGAACTCTCCAGCGCCCGCCTCCCAAGTCATCGATGGTTGCTTCCGAAGCCAAGGGATACTGTGCGGTGGAAGGGGCTTTGAGCCATTTCTCGACAAAGACCTGCGCCATCACATAGGCTTCTATTTTATCAGGACCCGTTGGAGCGATGGTTCCGCTTCCAGTAGAGCAAGCACTTATGCTGAGCGCTATTAGGAAAAAAGCCAAAACAAGAAACGTCTTTCTTATTAATTTCTCTCGCATAACCTCCTCCTTTTTTAACGTTTTAACATAGAGGGGCCATTTTTAAAATGGCCCCTCTATCCTGTCATTACGATTGTAGCTGATTCACCGTTGCCTCGATAATCGGACGGCAGAGACTCTCAGGAAAAGTTACATTCTTTTCCTGA
>JANLFM010000043.1 GCA_024655865.1 Caldisericota bacterium | reverse complement strand
CTTCCTCGCTTCCACCCAACTCCTTGATCAGTTTTTGGTATTGTGCTTTCATAGATATTGCCTCCTGTTTGGTTGGGATTTGGTTTAATCAACAGGAGGCTAATATTTTTTGGGGCCTAATACAAGAAACGATACACTATGGAGCGCTATGCCTCTTTGATCATATATGAGAGGGAAAAGAAGGAAGGAAACGAGAGCTGTTTCTTACTACCCCGGTCCCCCTCGTATACCTTGATCTAATCGAGGAAAGAGAGCAGGTCAATACTTGAATAGGAAGAAATATTAGTTCTTGAAGCTTTTAACAGGGATCTAACAAGTCTTGTGATAAGCCCTGAGCGAAAACAGGGAATCAAAGATAAAGAAGATTTTGGGCTTAAGGAAGTTAAAAAATATTTGGGAAAAATGGGTACAGTTTGGAGGGCAAATTCGTCTTTAAAATTGAGGGTGTGTGCAAAAGGAAACACCCCAAAATTGGAGGCGAAGAAAGTGAGAAAGAGAATCATTTGCTTAGCGATCCTTGTTTTGGTTGGTTTCCTCTTCTTCCCCATGGTCACTCCCACTTTAGGAAACCAGAATAAGTTCAGCTCTTACTCTGAGGATCATAACAATCCTTTCTACCGAGTAGCTTCGGACTTTCTGAACTCTCAGGGATCTGTTCTCCCTCAACTGCAAAATTCTCATCCCGTGTCTCCTCGAGTTTATAATGATAAAGATGGGGAAGACAGGGTTCTTGTTTATGGAGTAGAGAAAGCAGGTAAGATCATCGGAAGAATTGTGGTGAACTTCGATTTAAATAATCCTTGCTTTCTCGAGTTTGCGGAGGTAGCGCCTCCTCATCTTTCAGAGGTCAAAAAAGAGGCAACTGAAAGGATTTCCCTTAAAGAAGGAGAGGTCTTAGGAGAAATGGAGTTCATTTATGTATTCCCTCTTCTCTATTATATACACTTTCCGGTCTGGAAAGGTGAGGCAAAATCCTCGGACATTTATCTCTTCTGGAATGAAAAAAGAATAGTCAACCCCGATGAGATTCCATCCTCCTTGCCTTTCCTGAAGGTTTAATCAAGGACAAAGTGAGATAAAGGGCTATTACAAAATCCTCATGGATGTGCCTGCCTATCTTACTACCAATACAAACCTGCCTAATCCCTGTGGTCCCGTAGCTGGCGCCAACATCTTGGGATATTGGCATAAAAAGGGGTACCCTAAACTACAGCTTTCCAGCGATGAACAAACGGGCGCCCAGCTGACTACTTGCCTATACTATGATATGGGCACAAGCTCAATATGGGGGAGCCCGGTGGGTAACTTCCGATATGGTGTTGAATATCATGCCAATGCCTCCTATCATCCTCCTTATAATTGTGGTTATCACTTCTGGACAGCCTGGCAAAGGCCAGCCACATACGAGTCTCTTGTCTGGGAAATAAACGCAGATAGGCCATTATGTATCATAATGGGATGGCCACCTCCTACATCGCCATTTGGGCCATACGGAATTCATTGGGTTGTAGGAATAGGCTACTATCAACCCTCAAATATAATCTACATAAGGGATGGGTGGAGCACAGGAACTGTAGCCTGGAATTTCGATGTTTTGGCTCCTTACCTCGGTGGCTACGTTTATGTGTATCCTTCTCCGTAGAATTATTCTTGTTCTAATTATCCTCTACTTTGTTTATTTCCTCTTTAGTATCACTTTCCCTCCCTGGGGAAGATGGTACTGGTTTCCCGATTATAGCTCTATCTTACTTCTAAGCCTGAGTACTGCTGAACCTTTCTCAGTGGAAAAAATCTATCTTAACACTGGGACAGCGGGAAAAGTCCCTCCCTTCCTGGAGAGTAAACTGGTGAAAGTTCTGACAATTGCCAATTTGGAAAAGCTTTATAGCGCAGCTCCCTTTTTTTATATCCTCCAGCCTCTTCCTGAAAAAGGAATAAACGAGGAAGAAGCCATTAGGTTAATTAAGGACCAGGCAAAAAGGGAAACAACTGACTCTTTCCTTTCCTATGTCTATTTTACGGACAGGTTCTCTCCCCTTGAGGGTTGGTATTGGGTTCTAAAAACAGATAACGGTTCTCTCTTCTTCATAGATTATTTAACGGGGGTCATCCATGAGAGCAAGGAATTTTACCCTTAGCGCCCTTTGGGGTCTTTTTCTGATCCTCCTTTGGACCCTCTTTCTTTTTCTCTTCAAGGGCCTCCCACCTTTTTTCAGCTACATCTTCCTTTTTCTTTCTTCCCTGATCTCCTCTTTGCTTATCATGCCTTCTTTTCCATTCCTTCTCCCCTTTTTCTACATCCTCTCTAAATTTCTTCTACTTTTTCTCCACTCATACTTCTCCTTTCTATACAATCCTGGGTTCCTTGGATACCTTTTAAGTGGCTCCATCTTCTTATCCCAGGGAGTTCCTTTCATTCCGATTTGGAAATCCTTCCAGTCTTTTCAAATCTTAACCCGATCCAGTTTTTTCCTTTCTGGAGATTGTGGCGGTAATATTGGGGACAATTCCTCTCTTCTTCTTGAGAAAAAAAGAAAAGATTGTTGAACCTTTAATTGGGAATCGCTACCTGAGACTTCTGGTGTTTCTCTTCTTTGCGGGTCTAACCATCTTCCTTCCTTTTCACCTGCTTTCCGCTATTTCTATTGCCTCTGGCCTTACTTCTCCTTTCTTTTTTTCTTTTATTCTCCTGATAAGTTCTTTGGCCACGGTTCTTCTTCTTACCCCGAGATTCAAGGTTCGGTGGAAGGAAATTAACCCCAAAAGAACTCCCGGGTTTCTGATCATCCTCTTCCCATTGATCGCCTATTACTTCACTGTCTTTCTTCTTTCGCTCCCCATATTTCTTTTTAATCTCCCTGTAATCGTTGCAGATATTCGGTATATATGGCCCTTCAAGCCAGCCATAGCCTTTATGTATGAGCTGATTCCCCTTCTTCTTTCAGGGGTGGCCTCTTTCTTCTCTGAGAAAAGCCGAAAGATGGATAAAAATGAAACTCCCTTCCTGTCTTAACCAGGGCTTCAAGCAGGTGGCAGAAGAGGCCTATGGGTGGGCGTATCATGTGTAGTCAATGCTTGTGAAAGGAGCTGGCAGATTGGAATACGTCATTTGCCGTATTGACAACTCAATTTCCCCATATAAATTTTAAGCTAGCCAAAAAGTAAGGAGGTAAAGATGATGAAGGCTGAAGCAGGAAAAACGGGGAGACAGCTGAAAATGAAAATCATAAAAGTGATGATTCTAATGATGTTGGGGTGCTTCCTTTCCGCCCTTAATTTTCCTATTTGTGGATTTGCTGCTGAAAAATCACGGGGAGAGGATAACATTGTTCCACAAGCTGTTTACCTTTCTGAGCACAGCAGCGTTTATTCTTACGGGGGTCAGGTACCAGACAAAGAAGCCGCTATTAAAGCCGTTGAGAAATATCTCTCATCCCGTGTTTCTCCCTCGGATATAAAAGCCGAGCCCTTAGGTTATAGTTACACTTTAAATGGCTTTGGTCAAACTGCTTACGGTAATGGTTATGTTAGTGCCAGCTTCCATTCCAGCCTCGATCTTGACCTTCCCCCCGGTTTAACGACCAGAGTAACGGTGATGAATGGGTCATATTCCTACACTGCATGGACAGGGACCTCTCCCCAATATAATTCGGATGTAGTAATGTTATCAGATTCGTGGAGCTGGAGTGGGCTTGGGATTAGCGTCAGCATTCCTCCAGGAGTAGGATTTTCCCTGGTAGGCACTACAGTTACTTGGGGTCCCCAGCAAGTGTACAACCAGTGGCAAATGTGGCATTACTTTAGCGGCTTAACGGGAAGTGGTGGTTTAACTCTCTTTGCTGAATCTTGCATGGGTAGCCATCGTTTCCAAGGAAATACCTGGGTAACTGCCTATGCCTCCAACTCCATGGTTGTTTAATCGGCAAAACGCTCATGCCTAAAAAGCCAGGGTTTTGAAAGGTCAATTTAAAGGGTAATCTCTCGGTAGATGAAAAACAAAAGGAGTTTTGGTGAAGAGAATTAGAAACCGCTTTATAACTTTTTCTGTTTTCCTTTTAATTTTTTGTTTGTTTGGGACCAGTTGTGCTTCCAGGGGACTATTGAAGGAAACTTCACCTTTTACTGGTCCTGTCAGCTCTCAAATAATGAAAGGCCTTCCCTCCGAGTGGAGGGAACACTTGAAACAATGGCTTCGCTTAGCTTATATGGAAGAAGAAGATTGGGCAGCTTTTACAAGTATCGGTCCGGAACACTTTATCCCCAACCTGGATACTACTTATGCCGCAGTGGGAATTCTTGAGAGTTTTGACCAGACTATTCCCGATCCAGAAAGCACTATTAAATGGATCAACAGCCTTAAGACCAAAGAAGGGGGATATTCTAATCCCCCCACTCCTCAGCACTTTGCACCGCCCCCTGTTTTCTTTCAAACGTATTGGCAGTTTCCACTCTAAAAAGGCTTGGGGCCTCTTTCGATCAGGAGTCCCTGGTCAAATTTCTCAAACACCAGCAAGACGAGAAAGGTCTCTTTGTTTTTACTGACCTTTCCACTAGTCCGACCGAGTACATAACTCCCATCTATTTTGCCGTCCAGATCTTGGACCTCGCAGGAATTTCTCGGGACCAATGGATTAGACTCTTTAACTTCAAGGCCATCCAGAATTACCTCTTATCCTATATTGAAGATCGGTTCTCCTTAAATCCACCCATCTTGATGGGAGATAAAGCCAGCCTCTTAATTTTGGCCCTTCAAACTCTGGCCCAGATCGACCCCTCCCTTGTTCCAGAGGAAGGAAAAACTTGGCTTAAAGAAAAGATTTCTGAAGCCCCTAACCTCCCGGGCGACCTCACCTATGTTATTCTGATTAACAATCTTCTGGACGCTTGTACTCGCCTGAGCATAGATATAAGCGCTGAAAAAGAAAGCCTGTGCGCTTATCTAAAGGAGAAAATTTTTCCCCAACAGGCTCCTTGTGGGGGTTTTGGTTATCCTTCTTCCTACACTTTTTTAGAACCCATGTTTACCTTTGAGGTAGTAAAACTGGCAAAAAGGCTCGATCTGGAGTATCCGCACCAGGATAAGTTGCTTTCCATTTTAAAGATTCACTGTTTGGATGGAGGCTATGTTCCCTTCGTCTCAGCTAACACTTCTCCGGATTTCACCTTTTTCGCCTACTCCCTGGTTAAGCCTTTGGGGTTGGAAAAGGAGTTCAATTCACAGAAACTCCTTCACTACCTGGAAACATTCCTTGAGCAAGGGGAAGAGCTTCAGGGCTCAGTCTCATCTTTTCAAAGCACAGGTGATCAGCTATATCAGCTTTACTACGCTCTACAAACCTATTACTTGCTAAAAGGGGAAATCTCCAAAGATTTTCGAGCCAGGGTAATTCAAACCGCACAAAAATTTTTAAACGAGATCCCCACTTTGAATGAAAATTCATACTTTACTTTGCGAAACGTTTCCTCTTTCTCTTTAATAGCTAAAGATTTAGTTTTGGATCTGGATGAGGCTTCTCGCTCCAGAATCAAAGAGTCTATTGACGCCATTCTTAAAGGGGAAAGGGAGATCAGGCTGCTGGATTTTCTCTACAATCTGGAATCAGTTCTTTACCAGGAGGGGGAAATTCCCAGTCGAGAAGAAATCGTCAAGGAAGTCCTGGATTTAAGCACTGAAAAAGGAGCTTTTAAGAGTTCTCCTCTGGCACCTATTCCTGATTTGCTCTCAACTTCCCTGAGTTTAAAGCTCCTGGAAAGCTTAAAGGCCAGCCCGGAAATTGATTGGGGGAAGACTAAGGATTTTGTGCTGTCCTGTCTTTCGGAATTTGGTTTTAATTATGCTCCTGAGGATTTGATCGCTCAAGCCCCAAACACTTACCTCGTGCCCGACCTGAGGGTCACTTATCAGGCATTGAAGCTCTTGGAGTATCTGGCTTCCAAAGGACAGTGAAGGGCACAGTAGATCCTTAAAGCCTCGAAGTTTTCTGAATTCTGAAAAGTTGAAAATTATTTTGGAAAAAGTGGCCCATTTTAGAGGGCAAGCTCGTCTTTTAGATTGAGGGTGTATGCCAGAGGAAACACCCAAAATCTGGAGGTAAAGGAATGGAAAGATTAAGAATTCTGCAGGCTGTAAATAAAATTAGAAATCCGTTAAATCCGTCAGGAGGGGTGAGAAGATAAAACCTGGAATTTTTAAGTTGAATGGCACACTAATACCTATTCTAATAGTGGTATTTCTATTCGTAAATGGTCCTTTCGTCTATTCTTCCGGGCCAATAGCCAGCGAGGTAGATGGGGCTACTTCTCCCTATAATTTTTTGAGTGAGTTATTCCAAGCAAGGGCATCGGCTTTAACCAGTTCTCCAACAGGTCTGGCTGGCTTCGCTTTCCTGGAGTACTACAGCTCTCAAAGCCAGGCATTGATAGAGTTCGAAAAAAGAAGGGTGGAATTCTATGCGAAAGAGTGGAACCATCTTTTTCGGGGAACGCTTCTCCAGGTTAAAAGCATACTGGAAAACCTTCAAGTTCTTTCATCTACTTCTCATAAGTGGGTAGTGGTAGCCAGGGAGTCAATCCAATGGATCTGGAAGCCAACAGAAATGGTCCGCGACCCTGAACTTTATGAGGGTTTAAAGAGGTGGAAAGAGGAGTTAGCTCTTTCCCTGGATCCTATTGAGAAAAGGGCTCAAGAGGAATCAATCAAAGTTATGGAAGACTCCATTCGCAACTACCCGGAGATAGTTACGAGTTATTATTGTGTTGATCATGTGCTCCAGTTAGCCAGGAGGGGAAATTCCTGGCTCGTAGAAAAAGACGGATACAGTGAATTGTATGTGCTCACCCTGCCTCCTTCTCCAGATTATGCAGATCTTTTAAATGACCTCTATCTCTTTTACCTATCAAAGTCTGCCTTTCCCTTAGAAGAAGCCCTACCTTCCTCTCCAACTACCTCCAATGAATCGGTCTCTCCCGATGGCCTTTCTCCTAATACTTATTACAGGAACTACGCTGTCTCTTACTCCAGACAGTGGGCTTTAAGCCACAATCCTTATTATCATAACTTTGAACCCTATGATTGTGCTAACTTCGTTTCGCAATCCCTTGTAAACGGTAATCAGATTTTCGATTATAATTACCCTTATCCTTGGTGGTATAATCACAATGGAACCTATGACAGTTATGACGACTCCTGGTCGGATGCCTAGGATGACACACGGGTGATGCTTTTCTTGCAAAATAGGTATAGAGCTACTTATTCCCAAGGCCTTTATGTCGCAGACCTGAAGCCTGGTGATTTAGTGGCATGGCCTGACAATAACCATAATGGTTATCCTGACCATATTGTAATAATCGATTCCAGTGGAAATCCACCTTTGTACAATGCTCATTCCATAGCTGCCTTGCAAGTTCCATTGCCCTCTAATCCGCCTCCAGATAACGGAAACCCAACCTATTGGTATCGAGTTTATATGCGAGATGTTTACTAACTTCATCGTCCAAACCGTAAAGTTCATTGGCCAAACTCCAAAGAAGGATATTTTCAA
>JANLFM010000042.1 GCA_024655865.1 Caldisericota bacterium | reverse complement strand
TACGGATAAAATATTTAGCTTAAATTGTAGGCTTTCAGTAACGAGAGCCCTGAATTAGCCTTTTTTAAAGCAAGCTCCTCTGGATACCTTAAGGGGAAGGCGTAGGTATGGGGATTGGCCCCAGACCTTGCTCGATGAGCTTAAGAGCCTGGGGGAGAAGCTCTTGAAGCTGAGGATCGAGGGCATTGATCTCGGCTTCTTTTAATAGCCCTTTGACGAAGTCCTGGCGGAAGCGTTCAAAATTATCCTGAGCTACCTCTTGCTGCAAAACCTCCAGAGGTGCATTCTGGTAATTGGGATGCTCCTTCTTCCAGGCCTGTATCTCCTCTGCGGTGGGAGGAGGAATGTTTTTTCTCAGGCTAGCCATCAGGTTACTCACAGATAGTATCATCTGGTAGCCCTTAGGCGCCATCTCCCAATATTCCTGCTGGCTTACTCCCATGCCCTTTATTAAGTCTTCAAACCATTCTTTCCCAATTACATCAGGAAAGTTCATGCTTTTTCGAATTTCCTCTGAATAGGCTCTGGCTTCCTCCTCGCTTACCCCGTACCCCCTCTTCAGGGCCTCTGAGAGGAGGACCTTATCCTCAATTAACCGCGCCAAGGCCTCAACCTTGAGCTCTTGGTCGCCCTTCGAAGAAAGAGCAGGATTGTAGCGTAAGGTGAGGTAAAATGAGACCAAGTCCTTCTCGGTCGCCTCCTGGTCATTAACCTTGAGAACCACTCGGTCAGTGGCATTTTTCCAGGACTCACCCCAAAGCTGGGCACTTGATTGAGCACTCAATGCTTGAAAAACTCCCCAACCGATAAGGCCGGCAGCCACAACTACGGCAATCAAAGTTAGGTAACTTTTCTTAATTTTCATTTTTCACCTCCTAAAAGGTGATCCGGAGAGTTCGCCAGGAATAGTATGGAAGACCATTGGAGAAGACCTCCATTACCCCATCACACGCCAAATTGTATGATGGCCAGAGGTTTACATTAGTAGCGATAGACCCTCCCCAAATTTTGTCATTTGGATCATACCAACCATCAGCATTGTTAGGGATGTTAACTGTAGTCACATAGTTGTTATTAGCATAGTAAACGTTCTTTCCTGTAGCATCCACCCACAAAATTCCTTCTTGAACCAGAGGAAGTGTCCAGTAACCCTTGAGGAATCCATAATGAATGTGCGAAGCAACTATACAGGTGGAATAATAACCAGACCCGACGAAGTAATAGTAAATGCTAAGATACCTGCTGATTCCTATAGATGTCAACCAAGGATAGCCAGGTACCTGGAACACAAAAACTGAATAATCATTGGCGTTTTTGTCCAATGCTAATGTGGATCCTGGTAAACTAAGGAAAATAACCATAGCTACCGCAAGAGAGACAAAAGTGGCAATCGTTCTCTTTTTTCCTCTCAATTTCTTCTTCACCTCCAAAAAGAGCTTAAAACAAGGGTAATCTTTGTCAATTAGGGAAATCCATACCTTTTACCTTTGGCCTCCGCTTTCTTGGGCATCTCGCTATAGGAGAGAACAATTGCTTCTGCTCTTCCAGATACCCCCAGCTTATGGTAAATGCTCGTGAGGTGTTTTTCCACGGTTTTCTCGCTGACGCTGAGAACCATTGCTATTTCCTTATTGCTCTTTCCTTGAAGCAGCTGATCCAGAACCGTTTTTTCTCTCTTTGTTAAACTTTCCATTTTAGCACCCTTTCACCGCTTATCTCTTTGTTTTTAAAGACGAGTGAAAGGGAAATTCTGTACGCCTAATCTTTGACTTTCAAGGAGAGGGTCTCAACGTGGCCTTGCCAGCGGACAGTTACCTATTGGTTGCTTCGCCCAGGATGCGCTCTTTCAATCAGAAGATCGTAAGTTTTTCCAGAAATCTCAGCTCAAGGCAAAAGCAGAAGGAAATTAAGCTCGATGGTGAAGACAAGTAAAAACTACTGGAGGAGAAAACCTGAGGGCCCCTGGAGGGCCAAAGAGGAAAAGGAAAATCAGGAGAAGACCAAAAATAGGAAGGCCAAGAAAAAGGAATGCGACCCTTTCTAATTCTAAAATGAACCTATTTCACTTCAACGACCTTCAACTGCAGAGCCTCGCCCTTTAGGGAATAAGGGACAAAAGTGTCCCCTTCGCCCTTTACCTGAAAAACAGCCACGGGGATAAGCCAGTATGAACCGGGAGCATCAAATTGAATCTCAATTCTGTCCGTGATAATAGCACCCGGAGGAATAGCCAAAGGTTGCATTAAAGGGGTCTCCGAAACCTGCTCCTCTTTCCAGTTTCTCCCTGGTTGACCTTCTAATCCGAATTCCAGGTCGAACGGTTTGAGCTCGAACTGGCCAAAGATGGTAGAGCTTCCTGTGTTTTGGAGGTAAAAGCGCACCGGTATTTTAAGGCCCACGGGGGCATAACTGGCATCCAGTTCCCAGACAAAAAGCATGCGTAGCGGATGAGGTAAAGTAATCCCTCCTAAATTTGTGATCTCCACTTCCTTCATAGGTTGAGAGCTGGAAGTCACAGTGAGGTAGTTCTTGGGATTGGGGAACGGTTCCAGAAATCCAATAGGGGCCATTTCCTCTCCAGCTGGCTCGTCCATTCCCTCATAAGCGATTTTCTCCAATAACTCGGGGCTGGGAGGTTGTGGCTCAAGCGAATTTATAGAAGAACTCAGCGATGCTTGCACTATTGATGCCACGAAAAAAACAAAGAACCCCATAAAAACAACTATCAAAATCCGGCGCATCATCTCATCATTCTTTCCTGATCGGGTTTTTCCTCTCCATGCAAGTAAAAATTAAGAGCCCCAATATTGAATGTTGTAATAGTAGTTCAGAATTGCTAAATTCATCACCCCCGGTATACTCTCTTGCAATGATTGGTGTGTCCAGTATTGCCATTGAGTGCCCGCTAACACTTGAGCTCCCCAACTAGTGCTTATCGGGAACATTCCCAAATGGTAACCATCGGCTGATTGGCTTTCACCATAAGCTTGCGGATAAAGACTTGTAACACCGGGATAGTATGCTGAACCTAATAATATCCACTGATTATTCATAAATACTTCACATCGCCAGTAATTTGGGTCTTGATATCTTATTCTAAACTGATAATAAGTATCCGCTGACAACAGAGCAACTAGCCTAGCTGGATTAGACCCTACTTGATAAAAAGCATAAATACCATTATAGCCGCTAGAACCTTGTTGGAGATAAACCCATCCAGTTTGAACAAAAGTGTTCCCATCAGATGAGGTTAAGCCAATCCATCCTGAAATCCGGTCGTCTTGGTTCAACGAGATTGGTGATCGTCTTGTTAACAGAGAAGCGTAAACCCCTTGGAACTGATACCAGCATTCTACGCCAGCAAACCAATACTGGGTTCCGAAAAGGGAGGAAGAAAGGCTTATATTCGCGTGTATTTTGGGATTGGGGAACGGTTCCAGAAATCCAATGGGGGCCATTTCCTCTCCAGCTGGCTCGTCCATTCCCTCATAAGCGATTTTCTCCAATAACTCGGGGCTGGGAGGTTGTGGCTCACTGCCTATTAAGTTGACTTCGTTAATATCATTGCCTGAGGAACGAGGGAATGAACTATTAGCCAAAAGATCCGAGCCGGGTAAAAAACAGAGCCCTATCAAGAGTACACCCGCCAAAAGGACCAATCCTACCTTCCTTATTTTAAATCTCTTCATTTCTTCACTCCAGTTATGAGTGTTTTTTCTTACAAACATCCTCCAACATAAAAGACGGAATTGTTCTCCAAAATATCCAGCTTTTTCAAAAAAATTTTTTTAAGGAATATCAGCTCAAGGCAAAACCAGAAGATCAGTGGAGAACAAGGGTTAAAGTTCCATTTAAGGTGATGGTGGTGCCTGCCCCGGCGCAATTCATGAAACCAACCAGATAGGCATGGGAAGGATTGACATTACAGATGACGCTTCCCAAACCTCCAACCCATCTGTATTGAGTGCTTGTCCCCTCAGTTACATCCAATATGACTGCAGTAAGTGAAAGAGGCGTCGGCACCCAGTTGACCTGGATTATCAAGGAATCCATGCCTGAGTAACGTCCATACCAAATTGATTCCCCATAACGAAGGGAACCGCTTACCGTGATGTAGGAATACCATTTCGGTTCACAATCTCTTATGGGAGTAAAAGATTCCGGCAGAAGTTCAGTCCCGGACAACTTATTTTGATCTGTAGTAATTTTTTGTTCGAAAGCCCGAATAAGTTCCTGATCTCTTTCCATAGTTTGTATGGTTTCCTGCTCCTCAGGAGTTAAGGCGGTATCAAATGCTGTCTCTGAAAAAGTGAAATTACTTTCAGAGTAAGCATCCGAGGCGACCCCACTTAGGGAAAATCCAATGATCATAAGAAAAACCAATCCCACCACAACCAGCCCTTTAACTATCCTCTTCGTTTCTGCCCTTCCCATTTCCTTTACTTTCCAAAAACTGGGTACTTTTACTTAATTACACCCTCAATATAGAAAACGTAAAAATCTTCAGAATGTTCCACTTTTAAAAAAATCTAGATCGCAAGCTTCCCTAATTAAGGAATTGCCACCTCCATTGGCTTAACGATGCGCAATGAGACAGAATCTCCCGGTTTAGGGCCTTCAAAAAATTTTGGCGGCAAAGTCAGCCAGGCAATTGTCTCTTCATCGAGGGCGACAGGCACCTGACCCCCCCCGGGCGTTCCGGCGAAGGAGACCTGTCTTTTATCGGCGAAATAGTAGAGGAAAATTTTTGATTCGATGGGATCGCGAGAAAAGCTATCCTTGGGCCAACCACGCCAGGCGATGAACCGGTCGGTCAGAGCGGCGGTTATAGCATTCCCGCCCTCGGGCTGTTCTTTTCCTCCCTGTCCCAGAATCAACTTCTCTCCCGTTTGCAGGTCCACCAATACCAGGCGGGAGCACATGTCTGTCCCGCCCTTATTCAAATAAGCCAGCTTACCCAACTCGATCCAGGCGACATGGTTATCGGCCAGGTAAAGCCGCCAGGGACCAAAATCTGCAGTTCCAAGCCAGCTTTCTTCTTTCCAGTCGAAGGTCCTCAGCGTCCGTCCTGTTTTCAAATCGAGCAGTACGAGAGCGGAGGAGGTGCAGGTGAAGAGTTTACCCTTGCGGTATACCGCCAGAGTATGAGAGTCCGAGGTAGGTTCCGGGATATTCTTTAGCTCCAGGAGTTGGTTTCTTTCTAAATCCCATAGCTTCAGATGTCCACTGTGAGCTCCTTCATCCTCACGCCAGACAGCTTTACCATCGGAGAGGGAAAGATTGGTCATGAGCCCTAATTTGGCGGGAATTTCCTCTCTATTCCCCGACTTTCGATCGAGCGCATACATCCGATCAGCCACTGTCCATACAATCCAGTTGCCCTCTGCTACTATATGCTGGGCTTCCACCAGCTCTTCCGGAGACCGGTAGAATTCTTCCAAGCTTCCGTCAGGACGGAGAAGAAGCAAACGAGAATTGGGGTAGGGATCGTTCCCGTATTGAGAACCGCGGGGAAGATCACATGCTGAAATGACTATCTCCCCTGTGTCAATTTTTCCACAGACACTCCCCTCGCCGATAGAAGGGAGCGGGAGAGTGAAGTCAGCAGAGTCAGGCCACCTCACAGCGGAGGAGCTGCAACTGACCAAAAACCCCACAAGGAGAATCCAGGAAACTGTCAGAAGTCGAGTTTTCATGCTTTATTTCAGGGAGATCCTACAGCTGAAACCCAAACGTTGTAGGCAAAAGCCCGGTATTCCATCGTATGGGTGCCAAAAGGATTCACTCCATTTATAACCTTGTTATACGAATCGACCCAAGTTACCGTTGTGTCGCTTTGTCCAGAAGTATCGTAATAAAACCCTTTAATGGCAAGGTAGTGAGCTCCATTTGGAATATAGTAAGGATCAAAGTCATCCAACCTGACCTGCACCAAATTTGGAGAAGCATAGTTCCAAATGTCGTTATACACTTTCAGGAACCATTGGTACTGCCAAGAAGGGGAAGTGGGGTAATAATCAGTATTATAGCGAACGTACTGCCGCCACTGGTGGGCGTTAAGAAGAGAAATAACGTTGTCGATCCTTGTTCCGGTGCTGTCAGTTCCCAACCAGCTTGCCAATGTAGATAGAGAATGGTAATCTCCTCGGTAATCGAGGATTTCCTTGGTAGCAGCGGGACCGCACCAATTATCGTATATTTGGTCAACTGCATTAACAGCTAAAATCCGAGACTGTCCTGACAGTATTCCTACTTCCTGCAATTGAACCTTCCACTTCTCAAATTTTTTCTCTACAGTTTCATCTAATTTTTTTTGCTCATCGGAAATCGGCTGTCTGGGTTCTGGCTGTTGGAATTCAGAAGAGTTGGCTAAAAGACCTTGACCTGGTAAAAGACAGAGCCCCGATAAGAGTGCAAGCACCGCCAAAAGCAATCCAATCTTGCAGGTTCCTAATTTTTTCATTTTTTACACCCCCGATTTCGTCGTCCCCTTTCAACGACACTTTTTAAGACAACTAATACGAACTGGAAACCCCGTCAATACGGCAAATGACGTATTTCATGATCGCCTGTTAGGTTTCTCATCCTCGTTTCCTATAACTCCTCCCGTTTTTGAGGAACAATTCATAAACGAGGGGGGGTGGCCCCTTTACTAACCCCTCCCTCCAGGCCCAAGCCACGGCCTCAATGTGAGAATGGATCTTGAGAAAACACCTTTCGTCGTTGTCTTTTTGTTTTTAAAGACGAGTGAAAGGGAAATTCTGTACGCCTAATCTTTTTTAAGAGATCTTCTAAAGGGACAAATCAGAATTTGCAGGCTTTACAATCCCGGAATTCCAAAGGCATTCCGGGCGATACCAGACGATCTTCTCTCCTATATCTCAAGGCAGGTTGGCAAACATTTAACCCTTTGTCTCTTGAAAATCAGGGACCAACGCCCAAGGTAAGGGTTCCATAATAGGTGATGCATCCAAAACCAGGCGGAGCAACAAAAATGTAAACAGGCTTAGTGTGATCGATATTGCTCCAGGTTATCGTATTAGCGCCGGGTACCAGGATGGTACCCCAGTAATCGGGCGGAGTTGCTGAATATCTTAAAGCTACCCAAGCGCTTTTCACGGCGGATGAAGGAGTCCAGTATAGCGTTAACTGCGCCCAATAAACGTCATAATATGGACCTTTGTAATTACAATAGGGCCAGCAAACAGATGTAATGGGTATATTGATTGTTTGGTAATAAAGGTCAGGAGCAATTAAGTCTGGTGTCGCAGAAACGTTCCCTACAGACAAGGTAGCCAAAAAACCTGGACCAGGATAAGGACAAAATATCTAAAAGTTTTTATACCTTTTATCTTGCGAAAGGATTTCATTTCTTACCTCTCTTCCCTGCTTTTCGCCAAAAAATAACCAACAGTCCCCGAATAGGCAATGGCTACTAAGGCAAGTGCAGCCCAAGCCCACCAGGGAGGGCCATACCTAATGATCGCAGTCTGGGGAGTAACCCCTGTCTTGGGAGGAGCTATTTCAGGAGGCTGAGCGGAAAAAGAAACTTCGCCCTGAGGATAAATAGGAAGAGAAATTCTGAGCAAAAGCCCTGTTTGCCAGACTAAAAAATAAAGAAAAACAAGAAAAACCACTACCCCCATTCCTATAAGGAGCCCTTTATGCTTCATTTTACTCACCCCTTAACCAGTGTTAACTTTTACATTTAAATGATGGCAATAGTTCGTTTCTCTCATCCTTTAAGATTATCTTTCCTCCTTTCCTTGAAATTGATACCTTTGAAATTTTAAGCCGATTTATTACCCCGTCAATACGGCAAATGACGTATTTCATGATCGCCTGTTAGGTTTCTTATCCTCGTTTCCTATAGCTCCTCCCGTTTTTGAGGAACAATTCATAAACGAGGGGGGTTGCCCCTTTACTAACCCCTCCCTCCAGGCCCAAGCTACCGCCTCAATGTGAGAATGGATCTTAAGTTTCCTGTAAATGTGCTCCAGGTGTTTCCTCACAGTTTTCTCGCTGATCAACAGTTTCTTGGCAATTGAGGAAGTGCTCCATCCCAGAGCCAAAAGTTGTAGTATCTCCTTTCCCCTCTCCGTCAAGCCCTTCATTTAGAAAGCGCCTTTTTCACTACTGCTCTTTATGTTTAAAGACGCAGGAAAGGGAAATCTTGTCCATTTAATCTTTGACTTTCAAGGAGAGGGTCTCGACTTGGCCTTGCCAGCGGATAGTCAAAGTCGCTCCGCGCTTCGATCCAGGAAATTAAGTTCCTTCTATTATCTAAGGGAAATTCAATCCTCAGATGAAGGAGATCTATCATAAGTTCAAGAAAAAAGCAGCAGCGAAAGATGGTCTTCTAAGGTGAAGGGCTGAGCGTTCTCGGGTTTCCCCTTATATTGGTTTTCCTCGTTTTCATTGTCCAAAGCCAGTAAACGATCCCCATATATGCCAGGGCAGCTAATCCAATTGTAAGCCAACCCCACCA